>NZ_JBKIXB010000014.1:0-243886 GCF_051362515.1 Chitinophaga sp. ARDCPP14
GCTTGCTAAAGCAAGCTGACATTAACTATTTATTCTCTTAAAAAACACCTGATCATCATAATGATTATTAGGCCATCTTTTGGCTAAAACAAAGAAGCTGTCTCAATTAATTATGAGACAGCTTCTTAATTATTATTAAGAAAATCTAAAAATCAGGAAAAAATCCAAAAGTAAAAATCCAGCTAATCAGTATAATCAGCGTAATCCTGAGCCAAGACAAAATCCGCTCTGAGCCTCTGCCCATTCGAGGCCACCCGCCAGTTGCCGGTTGCTGAATTCGATGTGGATTACACGGCGGTTACGACCGTTGCTGCTGCGTCCGGAGGCATGCATCAGTAAAGGCTGCATGATCATCACGCTGCCTTTGTTTACGCGGCAGCTAACATCCGGTGTTTCGTTCAGGTTAATACTGTCTGCCCGGTAAACACCTTTGACGTGTGAGCCTGGCAGTACTTTTAATGCGCCGTTCTGTTCATCTGTATCGTCGAGGTGAATGCGGAGGGTATAGATGCTTTCCAGGATGTCTGTTGGCGGCTGTACTGCGAATTGGCCGGGTTTCACGGTCCAGGGGCCGTAGCCGGCTACGGAGAGCTTCTCTGTTACGGAAATAGTGAGGTCCTGGTGCCAGGCAACAAACCAGTTGGATTGCCCGGGCTTATCAAAATAAATGGATTTAACAGGCACATGCTGTTCGCCAAACAGCTCCCTGATAATTTGCCTGATACCTGGTGTAAATATCAGCGGGGTGATGGCAGGAACCTCCTGCAAAAAACAACGGATGGCAAAGAGATCGTTGGTTTTCCGGAATAGAGGACCGGTAGGATCCACGCTGTCGATCAAAGCAATCATTTCCCCGATGGCACTTTCCGAAAATATACCGGGAATCACCGTATATCCGTCCCTGCTTAATTCCAGCCTGTGTTGTGTGATGGCGTCGTTCGTCATGTTTCAATTATTCTTTTGCAAATTACGCGAATTTTGTCTTGGCTCAGGATTACGCTGATTATACTGATTACCTGGATTTTGTTTTTTTGGATTTTATAAAGGATTAAGGGAGATAGCAGCGGATATATTCGCTGCTATCTCCCTTAATTATTATTTTAAGAAAATCTAAAAATCCAAAAAAAATCCAAAAGTAAAAATCCAGCTAATCAGTATAATCAGCGTAATCCTGAGCCAAGACAAAATCCGCGTTATTTAATCAGCGTAATACTCCCTTTAAACTCGAATTTCTCGCCGCCTTCGCACACGGTCTGCATGGAGTAAATATAAGTGCCCATTGGCGCTTCCTTGTTGCCGCTACGGCCGTCCCAACCGGAGGAAGGCGAGTTGATAGCGAAGTGGGTGTTCTCAAATACAAGGGTGCCCCAGCGGTCGTAGATGCGCAGCCACTCAATTTCTTTTACACCTTTTCCTTTTGGATAGATGCGTTCATTTCGGCCATCATGATTGGGGGTGAAGGCGTTTGGCATAAAAACGGCGCCCTGGTTGCAGAGAATGTGCAGCACTACTTCGTCGGCAGCTTTGCAGCCATATACGTTTTCTACTTCTACCCGGTATTTTGTCGTGAAATCAGGCAGTGCCAGGACCCGTGCACAGGTGGCGCAATCCAGGAATTCCGCAGGTGTCCAGCGCCAGCGGATTACATCATTGCTGGCGTGGGCTGCCAGGTATACAGGGATGCCCGCCATAATTTCACGATCTACGCCAGCATTTACGGTTGGGGCAGGATTTACTTTTACGGTAAGGGAAGCTTTATCGGAGAAACAATTGTCTTTGTCGAACCCGGTTACCTCATACACGTATTGCCCCCTGGCGTTGAGCGTGGCTACAGGCGCAGGGGAGGAGGGCTTGTCGATTCCGGTGCCGGTCCACGTATAATAATCCGTGCCCGATACCTGTAGCGGCAATTTATCACCGAGACATAAAACAGTATCAGGCGTAGCCTGTATCTTAAAGGGCTGTACTACGCGTATTGCTACTTCATCGTTATTGCTACAGCCGTTGTTGTCGGTTACCTTTACCTGGTAGGTGGTGGTTGCCAATGGTGCGGCCGTAGGGGTAGCGATGGTGGGATCGTTTAGTCCGGTGGTAGGGGTCCATTCATAGGTGCCGCCGCCGCCGGCGTGTAATACGGTGGTGTTACCAAGACAAATAAAATCTGCGGGGGCGCTGGCATTGACGTCTGGTAAGGGTAAAATATTCAGTGGATGTATTACTTCGTCTGCGCAGCCGTCTTTGCTGGTAACGGTGAGCTTTACCTGCACCAGGCCGGGCTGCGAATAAGACAAGGCCGCTGGTTGCTGCACATCACTGGTGGTATTATTACCCAAATCCCAGCTCCAGGTAACGTCATTCGTTTTGGTAACGCTGCCACTGAAGGTAACCGGCACGTCCTTGCACGCTTTATCGGGCGCGCTGATGGCAGCTAACGGCTTCGGGTATACGTTTACCGGTACTGTTACGGTTTGTGTGCAACCGTATTTAGTGGTGGCCGTCATGCCGAAGATGTATTCGCCGGTTTTGTCCAGGTGAAATACCGGTGTGGTAGTATTGATATCCGTTGGAGTGAGTGCGGCATCATAGGTCCAGGTATAAGCTGGTGTAATACCCAGTTCATCTGCAGAATAGCTATTAAACGCAGGCGCAAAAGTAAGCGTTCCTGCATCGCATATTTTTGCGGGAGAAGGATTCAGCTTAATATCCAGCTGATCTATTACCACCGGGTGATCCAGGAAGGCGCTGCCTTTACAACCGGCATCATCTTTCAGTAATAGCCGTGGTTTATAAATGCCAGGTTCGGTGAAATGATGTTTTATTTCGAGCGACGTGGTTTGTTCAACGTTACCATCCGTAAAGTCCCAGCTGAAGGTAGTTGCATTTTCCGGCTTGATGGTAAAGGTGATCTCTTTTTCCAGGCAACCGCCGTCGGCGCTGGTTGCGATGGTGGCGTACGGCCCGGTAACGATCACTATCTCGCTGTATTCATCTTCAGTGCCGGCTTCTCCGTATACCTTTAATTTTACGGTATAATGGCCGGATTCTGTGTAGGTATGTACGGGATCACTTTGATTAGAGGTACCGCCATCACCAAAATCCCAGGAGCTGTTCAGATAGTTGAGGGACCGGTTACTAAAACGGAATATCATAGGAGCGCATTTTCCGCCGTTTACAAATTCTGATGTGTAAACAAAACTTGCGGCAACAGATGCCACTTTGATATTTTTGGTTACCTCGTCCGTACAGCCGTTATTGTCATTTACTTTTATAGTTACAGGATATGTTCCTTTATTGGGATAATTATGGGTTACATCCTGCATGGCATTGGAAGTATTATTGTCTCCAAAATTCCATGTTACCATAGAGATATTGCCACCCACTTCACTCGAGGTGTTGCGGAAAAATACGTCTGTACCGGGTTTTACTATATAGTTATCTGCTTCAAAATCGGCTATGGGGCCATTCACCTGGATATACCTGCCATCAAATGTATTCCTGCAACCTTCTTTATCCGTAATAGTAACGGAGGGCTGGTAATAGCCGGATTTGTTATAGGTATGTTTGAAGGGAGGGGTTGTAAACGTCTGCGGAGTGCTTCCGTCCCTGAAGTCCCATTCCCATTTTACAATTCCACTGCTGTTACTGACATTTGAATTATCAGTAAAGCTCATTTCGGTGCCGCGGCAGGAATAGGGAACGGGAAAATTATAATCTGCAACAGCGCCGCGTACGTTTACATCAATCGAATTACTGGTGTCTACACAGCCGAGATCATTGATACCAATTACCCTTACGCGATATTTACCGGGTTCCATGATGTAATAACCAAACGACTGGGAAGAATTATTGTGAAAATTGCTAAGATCGTTTAATTGCCAGTAGTAACCAGCTACATCATAATAGGAAGGATCAGCTTTAGTAATGGTGGTGGTCAGCGCCTCGCCGGCGCATAATATGGTTTTATCAGTAGTGATTTCAATCGGGGATTTAGTATATATACGCGCCATTACTTCTTTAAAAGTGGTGCAATTGCCCGCTGTTGTAGTAAGTTTAATAATATAGGTGCCGGTTTTTTGGTAATAGTGTGAGATCTTATTGCTGCTCACCGTATAAGCAGTATCCTGCCCGTCGCCCCATTCCCATTTCCAGCCGGTGGCGCCCAGAGAACCATCGGTCACGGTGATTACATTCCGGTTCGCACAATCCACATCGTCTATCGTAAACCGCGGGAAGGGATCAACAGTAGTGATGTATGCCTTTTTGGTAAGCGTAGCAGGGCAACCGCCGTTCCATACGGTAAGTGTTACATCATATGCACCGGGTTCACTGTATTCATGTTGAGTGCTTTTATGGCCATCTCCTGCGCCGTCTCCAAATTCCCAGAACCAGGCATCGGCAACATCAGATTTGTCGTTAAAGGTAACCATAGAATTCCCACAAACGATAGGTGCATTGGGAGAACTGAAATCTACCACTGGTTTTTTAAATACCCTGACGTCGTTGTAAACTTTTATTCTGCCTGTACAGCCTGCCGTGGTGGTATATTGAAGATATGTTTCGAAGATGCCGGATTTTTTAAAAATGTGGTTTGGTGTGGCTTCATGGGACACCGGGCTGCCATCCCCAAAATCCCATTCATATTTTGTAATGGGATCATTATAGTTGCCAATAGCGGTAAAGCCGGACGACATGCCTTCGCAACCACTGTCATTATAGGCGATGGCAGATATTTTTGTAGTATAAACCGTCACCGCACTGTAGCTGTTCATAGCGCAACCGTTGCTGCTGGTGCCGGTCAACACAATTTGGTAAGCGCCTTCTGCCTGGTAAATATGAGAAGGGTTTTGTTCGGTGGAACTTTGTCCGTCCCCAAAATCCCATTTCCAGCTGCTGGCGCCGGTTAAATTGTCTTTGAATTTGACGGTAGCCGGTACCGTGCAGGTCGGAGGACTTTCTATCAGCAGATTCCCTGTGGGAGCGGGATTAATAACCGCTTTTTTCTCTACTACTTCTTTACAGCTTCCATAGTTGGCGGTTAGCCGTACCGTAATAGTGCCGGCACTGCCATAGGGCATATAGGTGGCGTTGTCGAAGTTGCCGTAAGCGTTTTGTCCATTAAATTCCCATAAGGTGCTGTTTGGAGTAACCCCGCTAAAACTGGCATTAAAGGTGGCATATTCGTTAGAACACATAAGCGCCGGAACAATAATGTCGGTACCATAGTTGGCGACGTTGATATCGTTTACTTCTTTTGTATCACTGCATCCTCTTTCATTGGTAACCGTGAGCTTAATGCTGTGCTGCCCTTTGTTGAAAGTATGTTTGGCGGGATCTTTTTGAGTACTGCTGCCACCATCATCAAATTCCCATTTATACGAAAGGGTCCCCGGACCCGTAGAAGTGTTTTTAAAGAACACATCGGCCGGACCACTGCACAAGGTTTTTTCTGTTACAGTAAAATCAGCATTTATAGCAGGGGCTACATCTACTGCCTTATCCAGTACTTTGAAATTCGTGCAGCCATAGCTGTCAGTTACACTGAGTACTACACTGTAAATTCCTGGTTTGCTGTAAATGTGATCAACTACGCCGCTGCCGTTCTGTAAAACTTCGCCGTCGCCAAAATCCCAGCTGAAGTTTTGCAGGGTACCTTCCGCTGTGGATTTATCCGTGAACGTAGTCGTAAACGGTACGCATCCTTTGCCGGAAGACACACTGAAGTTTACCGCCGGCTTTGCCCTTACTGCGATATAGTTTGTTTTAACGGCTGTTTTCGTACTGCCATCTCCGAAGGTTACTTTTAGTGATACAGTATATTTTCCTGTTTTTACATAGGTGGCGCCGGGATTTTTTTTGGTAGAAGTAGTTCCATTCCCGAAGTCCCACAGCCAGGCGGTGGGGTTACCGGTAGACAGGTCGGTGAAACTGGTAATGAGCGATTCACAATCGCTGGTGGCGGAAGCAGAAAAGTCGGCGTTTTGTTGCGCCAACGCACATAAACTGATAACAAAACATAGTACAAGGGATACAACAAATTTGCATCGGACAGGGAAACGGTACATCGGACGTATAGGTATAAGCCCTAAAAATAGGCTTTTCCGCGGATATTTGCTTTGCCTGGCGTGTCTTGAATATTATGTTTTCGCTATACGATTAATGCTTAATTTTAAAGGTCTTAAAAGCAGCGTTTTATGTCACATTTGTTTAGCCCTCTGCAATTGAGGGAAGTTACGTTCCGGAACAGGATAACGGTGTCGCCTATGTGTGAATATTCTTCTACCGATGGATTTGCCACCAACTGGCACCTGGTGCATCTTGGAAGCCGGGCAGTGGGTGGCGCGGGACTGGTGCTCACGGAGGCCGCAGCCGTATCCCCCGAAGGCCGTATTTCCATTCACGACCTGGGTATCTGGAAAGATGAGCACATACCTATGCTGCAGGAAATCACCTCATTTATTTCCGCGCAGGGCGCCGTTCCTGGTATTCAGCTGGCGCATGCCGGCAGGAAAGCCAGCACACTAAGACCGTGGGAAGGCAGCCGCGCCCTGCCCGCAGAAGACGGTGGGTGGCAGGTGGTAGCGCCCAGCGCCATTCCTTTCAACGACGTATATCCTATGCCGGTAGCACTCACGGAAACAGGCATACGTAAAGTGAAAGATGATTTTAAGGCCGCCGCTGTCCGGGCACAGAAGGCCGGCTTCCAGGTAATAGAAATACACGGTGCGCATGGTTATCTCCTGCACAACTTTTTATCTCCCCTTAGTAATCAACGTACAGATGAATATGGAGGCAGTTTTGAAAACAGGATACGGTTGCTGGTAGAAACAATAGAAACCGTACGGGAAGTGTGGCCGGAGCAATATCCTTTGTTGTTGCGTATTTCGGCTACCGACTGGGCGGAAGGTGGATGGAACCCGGAGGAAGCTGTAAAGCTGGCGGCAATTGTAAAAGGGAAGGGGGTAGACCTGGTAGATTGTTCTTCCGGCGGACTGGCCGCACATCAGCAAATTAAAGTGGGACCTTTATACCAGACTCCTTTTGCAGAGAAAATCAGGAAGGAAGCCGGTGTTGCCACCGGTGCAGTAGGATTAATTACCACAGCAGAAGAAGCAGAATCTATTATTGCCGAGGGGCGTGCAGATATGGTATTGATGGCGCGTGAAATGCTGCGTGATCCATATTTCCCGTTGAGGGCGGCCCATGAACTGGGGGCTGAGATCAAATGGCCGGTGCAATACGAACGGGCAAAACGAAGAAAATAGCAGTCAGCCGTTAGCAATTTCTGCTAACGGCTAACCACCAAAAAACTATTTCAGTATCGCTTCAATAGCGTCCAGTTCTTCTTTTGTAAAGGCGGTATTTTTCAGCGTATCCAGGTTGTTGTCCAGCTGAGCAACAGAACTGGCGCCGATCAATACGGTGGTAATCCGTTTGTCTTTCAGGATCCAGGCCAGCGCCATCTGGGCGAGGGACTGGCCGCGTTGTTGCGCCAATACATTCAGCTTTTTAACTTTCTCAATTCTTTCAGGCGTTACTTCACCTTCCTGCAGAAATCCTGTTGGTTTGCTGGCGCGTGAGCCGGCCGGGATACCATTCAGGTAACGGTCTGTCAGTAATCCCTGTGCCAGGGGAGAGAAGGGAATGCAACCCACGCCGTTGGCTTCCAGTACATCCAACAGTCCGCCTTCTATCCAGCGTTCAAACATACTGTATTTGGGCTGATGTATGAGGCAGGGCGTACCAAGCGATTTTAATATCTCTACAGCTACTTTTGTTTGCTCGGCAGTATAGTTGGAAAGTCCCACATACAGCGCCTTGCCCTGTTGCACAATGCTATGCAGCGCTCCCATTGTTTCCTCAACAGGGGTAGCCGGATCCGGGCGATGAGAATAAAAAATGTCCACATATTCGAGCTGCATGCGGCGTAAACTCTGGTCCAGGCTGGAAACAAGGTATTTACGGGATCCCCAGTCGCCATAAGGACCAGGCCACATGGTATAACCTGCTTTAGTAGAAATGATCAGTTCATCCCGCAGGTGCCCGGTGAAATCCTGTTTCAATATCCTGCCGAAATTCTCCTCCGCACTACCAGGTAAAGGCCCGTAGTTATTGGCGAGGTCAAAATGAGTGATACCCTTATCAAAAGCGTTATGAATAATACTGCGTCCGTTCTCAAAATTATCAACAGAGCCGAAATTGTGCCATAAACCCAGTGATACGGCAGGCAGCTGTAAACCGCTCTTACCGCACCTGTTGTAGGTCATATTGTTATACCTGTCTGCAGCGGGTGTGTAATGCATGGAATTTTAATTTTAGGGAGACAAGATAGAAAAATAAAGCGGATTTTGTCTTGGCTCAGGATTACGCTGATTTTACTGATTACCTGGATTTTATTCTTTTGGATTTTATAAAGGATTAAGGGAGATAGAAGCGGGTATTCGCTCTTATCTCCCTTAACTATTATTATACGAAAATCTAAAAAATCAAAAAAAATCAAAAAGTAAAAATCCAGGTAATCAGTAAAATCAGCGTAATCCTGAGCCAAGACAACATCCGCTTTAGCTCAGTTCCTCCACCGGTACGCGCGGAGCAGTTTCCTGCTTCAGCTTATTGCTTTCCTTCAGTTTGGCTGGAACCGGGCGTATTTCCCAGACGATTCCCAGGAAACCCAGTGTTTTGATCACATAATAGGTGATATCAAATTCCCACCAGTAAAAGCCCTGTCTGGCTGCACTCTGGTAGTAGTGGTGGTTGTTATGCCAGCCTTCTCCCAGGGTGATCAGCGCCAGGATAGCACTGTTGCGGGACTCATCCCCGGTATAATATCTCTTATTACCAATTTTGTGCATAAGAGAGTTAATGGTAAAAGTACCATGATATAACAGTACGGTGCTCAGGAAAAACCCGATCAGCAAAGTAGATAACCCGGCGGACCAGTCGAACCAACCAGTACCATTTACTTTATTGCCCACAAAATACACTGCTATTGCCAGTACCACTGCCGGTATCATATGCCATTTATTCAGCCACAACAATTCTTTTGCTTTGTGGTCCTTGATCAGGTCGAAACGGGTGGGCTTGTATTCCGGGCCCATGATCCAGCCGATATGCGCGTACCAGAATCCGTAAACATTCGCTGAATGCGGATCTTCCGGGGTATCGCTGTGTTTGTGGTGAATACGGTGATTGGCTGACCACCATAAGGCGCCCTTCTGTAAACTGCTTTGCGCACCTCCCGCCAGGATAAACTGGAAGAACCGCGACGTTTTAAATGCACGGTGCGAGAAATAACGGTGATAACCAGCCGTTACAAAAAACATACGTACTACATACAGTACACCGCACAATATCCAGTCAAAAGCTGTTGTACCGGTGAAAAATGCCAGTAAGGGCACCGCGTGAATGCCCATGAAGTCTGCCTGGTGCCACCAGTTAGGTGGCTGTCTTTCTTGCTTGATCGCCTTATTCATTCCACAAAGATAATTTCCGTCTTTTATTAAATAAATGATTTAAATCATTTGGACAAAGTTAAGTGCTTTTCCCCGGTTTTTGCGCGCCTATATTCCGGCGAACATTTTACAACCGGATGTGTTAGAGAGAAACGTAGTACTATCCTTTCATCACGTTAAAGTAATTATTATGTCACAATTCATTTCGGCTATCAGGAACAATGTGAAGTATTGGTGGTTGTACCTGCTCAACGGGATCATATTCCTCATAGCAGGTTGTGTTGTTTTCGCCAATCCCTTCAGCAGCTACGTATTGCTCAGTATATTCTTCAGTGTCACCCTTTTCGTGACAGGGATCTTTGAAATAGCTTTTGCAGCCGGCAACCGCAGGGGGCACCACGGGTGGGGATGGTCGCTGGCCTCAGGTATCATAGATGTGGTGATAGGCTTTATCCTGATGCTGTATCCATCGGTAAGTATGGCTGTGATCCCGCTTTTCCTGGCTTTCTGGTTTTTGTTCAAAGGTATCAGTCTCATTGGATTCTCTATCCAGCTTCAAACAGATAAGGTGCCTAACTGGGGCTGGCTGCTGGTGGGAGGAATCGGGCTTATTATTATCGCTATCTTTATTCTCGATAACCCCGCACTCGGTGTGGCTACTGTACTCGGACTGATGGCCGCTGCCTTCTGGGGAACCGGTATCCTCAGCATTATCTTCGCTTTCCGTCTCAAACATGTTAAAAAAGAATTAAAAGAACACGGCCTTTAAAAAAAGATACGCCGTAGAAGCTGTTACTGCGAACCACAAAGTAATTCACCACTTTGCCGTTCGCTGTAACAGCTTTATACTGTCGGCATTTTCTGTATATTCGGTGCTGCTAAATCTATTCTCTTCCGATGAAAATCAACAGAATCTATGCTATCGCGTCCTTGTTATTATGCACCGGGATGCAGCAGGTAATGGGCCAGACAGTATCTAAATATGATGCGCATGAGGCTTTTTCCCCGCTATTCTATCCTGCTCCCGGTAACGAATACCGCAGTGCAGGCGGACAACCAGGTCCGAAATACTGGCAGAACGCAGCAGATTATAAACTGGCCGTTACACTCGACACGGCGCAACATCGTATAAGCGGCTCCGTAGTCATTACCTATAAAAATAACAGCCCGGACCAACTGCCCTTTTTATGGCTGCAGCTGGACCAGAACATTTACCGGGAAGATTCCCGCGGCAGCGCTACCGTAGCGGCTTCCGGCGAACGATTTGCTAACCGGAGCTTCACACAGGGCTTTGAGTTGAAAAGCGTAAACGTAGTTGCCAACGGCAAATCTGCCTCCGCCAATTACCTGGTAAATGATACCCGTATGCAGGTGAAGCTGGCAGATGCCCTTAAAACAGGCGCCTCCGTGCAACTGAAAATAGATTACGCCTATACCATCCCGGAATATGGGACCGACCGTACCGGCCGCCTGCGCACCGCCAACGGATGGATCTACGAAATAGCACAGTGGTACCCACGTATGGCCGTGTATGACGATGTACTCGGATGGAATAATATACCCTACCTGGGCGCGTCCGAGTTTTATCTTGAATACGGCAACTTCGATTATACCATCACAGCTCCCGCCAGCCTGCTGATAGGAGGCTCCGGGCAACTGCTGAATGAAGCGCAGGTGCTGTCGCCGAAGGAAATGAGCCGGCTGGCCAAAGCGCGCAACAGCGATGAAACCGTGTATATCCGCGACAGTGCAGATGTAAAAAACAATACCGCCAAAGGAAACCGTACCTGGCATTTCGTATGTAAAAATACCCGTGACGTAGCCTGGGGCGCCTCCGCGGCGTTCATCTGGGACGCCGCGCGCATTAACCTGCCCGGTGGCAAAAAGGCACTGGCGCAATCACTTTACCCGGTAGAAGTTGCCAGCAAAAATGGCTGGGGCAGATCCACCGAATATGTGAAAGGGTGTATCGAACACTACTCAGATAAATGGTACGTTTATACTTACCCGGTAGCCACCAACGTAGCAGGTATTGTAGGTGGAATGGAATATCCCGGTATTGTTTTCTGTAACTGGAAGTCCACCAAGGGCGGCCTCTGGGGCGTTACAGACCACGAGTTCGGACACAACTGGTTCCCCATGATCGTGGGCTCCAACGAACGTAAATACGCCTGGATGGATGAAGGCTTCAACACCTTCATTAACGGTATTTCCACTAAAAATTTCAACAACGGAGAATATGCTGCTCGTCAAAGTATGCAGAGAGCAGCCCCCATGCTGTTTTCCGCCAATGCGGAAGCCATTATGAATACCCCGGATGTTATCGGTCTCAATTACAATGGCATCGCGGCTTATTATAAACCCGCAGCAGGACTGAATCTTCTCAGGAATGAAATCCTGGGTCCGGAACGTTTCGATTATGCATTCCGGGAATACATTAAGCGCTGGGCATTTAAACACCCTACACCGTGGGACTTTTTCAGAAGTATTGAAAACGCCGCGGGTGAAGACCTTAGCTGGTTCTGGCGCGGCTGGTTTTTTAATACCTGGAAACTCGACCAGGCAGTAAAAGATGTGAAATATGTAAAGAACGATCCTGCCCAGGGCGCGCTCATCACCATTCAGAACCTGGAACAACTTCCCATGCCGGTAGTGCTGGCAGTAACAGATGCTAATGGTAAAACAGATACCGTTCACCTGCCGGTGGAAGTATGGCAACGCGGCAACAACTGGACTTTCCGCTATCCTTCCACTACTAAGCTTACCAGCGTGATCATTGATCCCGCAGGCAATTTCCCCGATATCAATCCTGCAAATAACAGCTGGAAAGCAGACACCGGTAAACCTGTACCCGACGGTACTACGGGAACGGCTATACTAAAAAAATACATTGATGCCATAGGCGGCGCCGATAAGCTGAATAGCATAAAAGACCTGTTGCTGGAAGAAGATGGAGATATTGCAGGAACAGCTATTGAACGCAGTGTGCAGGTGAAACAACCCGATAAAATGCTGCAGGTGGTAAGCGTTCCGGTGAATAAGTTAATTGCCTATAAGTTGCTTATCAATGGCAATAATGTAAGTATGGCCCGCATGGGGCAGGAGGTGCCGCTTTCAGCGGCGGACAAGGCTATCCTGAAGGATAAAAACAGCCTGTTTCCCGAACTGCAATACCTTAACCATGCCGGCGATGTTAAGCTGGAACTGGCGCCGCTGACCACCGATGTCAATAATGCAAGCGCCTATGTTATTGGTGTGGCTACTTCCAACGGGGCATTGCTGCGCAACTACTACGATGTGAAAACGGGCCTGAAAGTACGCACTGTTTCCCTGCCGGGACAGGAAGGCAATGAAAAGGAAACCACTACTGATTACACTGATTACCGCAACGTGAATGGTGTACAACTGCCGTTTACCATTACTACCAATACAGGCGGTTATGATGCGGTGATGAAAGTGAAAAAGGCGGCTATTAACAGTGGGCTGGGAGATGATATATTTAAATAATTGCCGGCAGGCCACTCCCTTACAGGCGGCATAAAGGTGGCATACTTGTCTTAAAGTTAATATCTTCGCGGCAGTACTAACGTCATGAACGAATGAAACAACTCCGGCCGGTAATGTTTGTGGGTACGGCTTCCGATGTAGGCAAAAGCGTAATCACCGCAGGATTTTGCCGTATTTTCAAACAGGATGGATATGCTCCTGCGCCTTTTAAGGCCCAGAATATGTCGCTCAACAGCTACGCTACCCCCGATGGACTGGAAATAGGCCGTGCGCAGGCTGTTCAGGCAGAAGCTGCCGGGGTGCAATGCCACACCGATATGAACCCCGTGTTGTTGAAGCCTACCAGTGACCGCAACGCGCAACTGGTGCTGCACGGCAAACCAGCTGGTAATCAGTCGGCCTGGGAATACTTTATGGAAGACGATAAACGCGCGCTCTTTGAAGAAGTGAAAGGCGCTTTTGACCGTTTGTCGCAGCGATTCAATCCTTTGGTAATGGAAGGGGCAGGCAGTATTTCAGAGCTGAACCTGCGTGCAAAAGATATCACGAATATGCGGATCGCGCTGCATGCAGGAGCAGCGGTGTACCTGATCGCGGATATTGACCGCGGCGGTATTTTTGGCAGCGTATATGGGACTATCGCCCTGTTGCCGCCGGAAGAAAAGGCGTTGATCAAAGGAATTATCATCAATAAATTCCGTGGCGATATCCGGTTGTTTGAAGACGGGCGGGCGATGCTGGAAAGCATTACCGGCGTACCAGTAACCGGTGTGCTGCCTTACTATCACGATATTCATATTGAAGAAGAGGATGCGGTTTCATTGCAGCTTAAACAGAAACGGTTTGCCGCCGGTCAGATAAATATAGCTATCGTACTGCTGCGGCATATGTCCAACTTCACCGACTTCAATGCGCTGGAAAAAGATGAGCGCGTAAATATATTTTATACAGATAATCCGGCAGAACTGTCGGCCGCAGATATTATCATCCTGCCGGGCAGTAAAAATACGATTGCCGACCTGGTCTCCATCAGGAATAACGGTACCGCTGCCGCAATAACGGAAGCGTATAAACGAAATAAAGCAGTGATCGGTATTTGCGGTGGCTACCAGATGATGGGACAGCAGGTAGCGGATCCTGATGGTGTGGAAGGCCCTGCCGGCAGCATACCGGGGCTTGGAATATTGCCAGTTGCCACTGTGCTTACAAAAGAAAAGATCACCAGGCAAAGAAGTTTTTATTACCGGGATCAGCCGAAAGTATGTGAAGGATATGAAATTCATATGGGAGATACCACCGCCGCAGTGGCTTCCCCGCTGAACACGTTTACAGATGGCGGCACAGACGGGTATTTCCTCCGGACTAACTGCTGGGGTACTTACCTGCATGGCATCCTCGATAACGACACTGTGATCAACGATCTGCTGGCGCATTGCGGGAAACCCGCAGTAGTAAAGGAGTTCGATTACCGCCGGTTTAAGGAGGAACAATATAACAAACTGGCAACACACATCCGTGAACATCTGGACATTCCGGCTGTTTATAAGGCACTGGAATTATAATAATATTGCATTATGATACAAGGACACGGTGACGATGGTTACCTGTTTGCCCAACAGGTGAAAGCTGATTTCAGCTCCAACGTATGGTATGGTGGTTTACAGGAAGGATTGAAGGAGCACCTGAGGAATAAAGTAACGGGTATAGATCATTACCCGGACGCAGGTGGCTCAAAGCTGCAGGCCATGCTCGAAAACCAGGAGGCTCTCCCCGCCGGCAGTATCCTGGTTACCAACGGTGGCACAGAGGCCATTTACCTGGTGGCACAGGCATTTACAGGCGCCACTACCACGGTGGTAGTGCCTACTTTTTCGGAGTATGCAGATGCGTGTAAGCTGTATGGGCACCAGGTGCTGTACCTGCAATGGGATAAGCTCACACCGGGTACCGTGTTCAGCAGCGACCTGGTATTTATCTGCAATCCTAACAATCCTACAGGGCAGGCATTGGATGAAACAGCCCTGCAACAACTCATCGCCCATAATAAGCATACGGTGTTCATCATTGACGAAGCCTATATACAGTTTACACTAAATGCCGCTACCATGCTGCCGTTCCTGCACCGGTTACCAAATGTGCTGGTGCTGAGATCCATGACTAAAACCTGTTGTATCCCGGGCTTACGGCTGGGGTATATGGCAGGAAGGAAACAACTGCTGGACCGTGTCAGGGCTTTCCGGATGCCATGGTCGGTGAATAGCCTGGCACTGGATGCCGGCTATTATATCGTGGAACACCCGGAGCAGTTTACCATTGCGACCGACAGCCTGTTGCAGGAAACTTTTCATTTGTGGGAGAGTATCCGTAAGATGCCCGAGTACAAAGTATATGCATCGCATACGCATTATTTTTTGTTTGAAACATTAACCGGTACCGCCGCTACATTGAAAGCATGGCTGATGGAGAAGTATGGCCTGCTGATCCGGGATGCTTCCAATTTCTACGGACTGGAAGCCGGGCATTGCCGGGTTGCCTGCCGCAATGCCGCTGACAATCAATTACTGACTACTGCTTTGCGCCAATGGACCCTGTATTAAAATTCGTATTGCCGCTACTGTTAGGGTATATCGCCGACCTGCTGCTGGGAGATCCCCGCAGTTGGCCGCATCCTGTGAAAGTTTATGGCTGGCTGATCAGCCGGGGCACACGCTGGCTGAACAGGGGAGGCGCCCGGTTCTGGAAGGGGGCCTTGCTCACGGTTACCTTGTGCGTAGCAGTATATATAAGTTTTTATTTTACGCTTATAGTACTATCGGGGTGGCCGGTAGTGTACTATGGATTCAGTGCAGTGTTTGTTTTTTTCGCGCTGGCTAACAAAAGCCTGCTACAGGAAGGCAAAGAAGTATTTGCAGCTTTACACCACGAAGGAGTGGAGGCCGGCCGCAGGCGGTTGTCGTGGATAGTTGGAAGGGATACCGGTCATCTTTCACCTGATCAGATCCGCATCGCGGTATTTGAATCGATGTCTGAGAACCTGAGCGATGGGGTAGTAGCGCCGCTGTTTTTTTACGCTGTACTGGGGCTGCCCGGCATGATGTTGTATAAAATGATTAATACCCTGGATTCCATGATAGGCTATAAGAACAAGGAATACCTGTATTTTGGACGCTTCGCTGCGCGCCTGGATGATGTAGCCAATTTTATCCCGGCCCGTATCACGGCGCTGCTGATGATCCTCCTGTATGGCAGCAGCCGTGCCTGGCATTTTATGATTAAATACGGACCGGCACACAGCAGCCCCAATTCAGGATATCCGGAAGCTGCACTGGCAGGTATCCTGGATTGCCGCTTCGGTGGTCCCAACCTCTACCAGGGAGTAGTGGTAAATAAACCTTACATCGGTGAAAATGAACGCAGTATTGAACATGGAGAATTCAGCAAGGTAATGTACCTTAATCAGGCAGTTACTTTCGTGATGATCATCAGCATTATTGCAGTAAAATATTATTTTATATGGACAGCACAGCGGTAAACCCCGGACAGGAAAGAAACGAAAGGATCAGTATTTTAAGCTGTGGCTGGCTGGGAAAGCCCCTGGCACTGCACCTGCAAGCCGCAGGTTATTCCGTAAAAGGAGCCCGCACCAGCATGGCAGGCGTACAGGAGCTGCAGGCCCTTGGCCTGGAAGCGTATACGGTGGTATTGTCTGAAGACGTGCTGACCGGCCCCGATGCCTTCTGGGATGCCGACATACTGATCGTAAATATCCCGCCGCGGAAAGAAAGAGGCAAAGATGCACATGTATCAGAAATAGCGCTGTTGCGCAGTTTTATAGCCACAACGCCCATCAGCAAAGTTATCTTTGTGAGCTCCACTTCTGTATATAAAGACATCAACGGCCTGGTAACAGAAGAAAATGAAGAAATCCCTGACACGCCCAACGGGATGGCGCTGCGGGAAGCCGAAAGCCTCCTGCTGGAGTCAGACGCATTTGATACCACCGTATTGCGCTTCGGCGGGCTCATTGGCTACGACCGGCTGCCGGATCAGCGCCGGATCATGGAAGGCCGGAAAGCCAACGGCCAGCCCATGAATGTAATCCACCGCGACGACTGCATCGGTATTATCCGGCAGGTGATAGAAAAGAAGATGTGGGGAGAAGTATTCAACGCCTGCGCCAGCGGACACCCGCAACGCAGCCATTATTACAAGGCAGCTGCGCAATACCTCGGCATCCAGATGCCACGCAGATTACCCGCCGAAGAGGAACCCTATAAAATTGTAGGTTCCAGTAAACTGAGAAACGTGCTGGGATATAGTTTTCTGTATGATGATCCGCTACAGGTGTTTAATAATATCAATGTTTAAGGTACCAACACCTGTCCATCCGGGGGCAAAATGAGACATAGTGCATGGGGAGTGCATGGGGAGTGCATTGGAAGTGCATTGGAAGTGCATTGGAAGTGCATTAGGAGTCCATGCTGACAGCATTAATACCGCATGGTTTATCCAAGGTATACGCAGGTTTGAAGCATGGCAGAAGTATCCCGGAAGTAACACATATATAAGCATTCTCCATACCTCCCCGCCGGAGGGCGCATCCCCGCCTTGTAAAAAAAATTGTTTACATGTGTTAAATTCACTATATTGTAGTAGTACCTGCTTTATGCCAACAGGAGGTACCGCTCAACTATAAAATATTATTCAACCTAAACCTGATCAAAACCGTGAATCTGCTGCTCCTTAGCCTTTTGTTTGCCCTGGCATTATGGGCGATGATCTCCATGTACAGGAGTCGTAATCGCAAAAAGGCCGAATTGCTTTTACCTGTAAGATCTGCGAGTATCATAAAAATTCATAGTTACAAGTCTTTCGGTATCATTGCTACCATCCGCTTTAAATACGACCTGACCCCTCAGATTGGCGACCGGTTGCATGAAGAAGGCAATATCTACCAGATCACCGGCGTGGTAACGCCCGATCCGGTACAGGAACAACCCAAAGATACCTGGGATTGCCGTCTTGTAAAAATCTAAAAAATGGAGTATCTCAAAGTATCTTGGCTTCATCATTTTGAAGACGAACCGGTATACCTATACAGCGAGATAGATTCGCAGCGTTTCGAAAACAGGAAAATTGAAATCTACCCGGATGGAAGCTTCGGCATCGCCTGCAGCAATTTTCATTTCGGCGGCACCGCCTTATCCGATCAGGTGATGCCCGGCCTGGAAGAAATCATGGAAGACAGGCAATTTATTCCTGAACTAATTTCCAAGGCAGAATTTGAACTGATCTGGAATCAATATTTTTATTTTTTGTCCTGACATAGCTGGTCCGTGGTTTGCGTAAGTTCTTTAGAAAAAAGAATCTTATGAACGCATTTATGATTAAAACTTCCGGAGGCCGCTTTTACGTAAAACCCTCTTCAGCTGAACGCTTTCTGGTAGACGTAGACGGAGAAGAGGTAATGATGGAGAAAGACGAAGACGGATATGTACGTGCACCGGGCGCTACAGACAATGGCCGTCGTTTAAACATGGGACTGCTGAACAACATTGCAGACCAGATCGCGGTTCAGACGGCGTAAAAATTCCACAGATTGGGGTTACGGGTGTTCCTCAAAACCTGTAAGGTATTTGTCGATATACTGCGACTTCGTTTTGGATTTGTACTGCATAACAAAGCGCGGATGTTCCAGCGGGACAATCGCCCTGAAAAATTTCTCCTTTTCATTTAATGCCTGCAGGAACGCGGCATTCTTCCCTGTCCCCATACAATAGCATACCTCACGACTGATATTCCACTGCAATTGCGCTTTTAAACTGCTCACAATAAAAGGATAGGCGGCTTTTGTTAAAGCGGCGCTGTCGTAGTAATTGTAATTTATTTCCTTCCCGCCAGGTTGAAGGGAGGTAAATCCGAGCGGACAAACAGAGCTGATATAAAACTGCTGGTAAAACTTTTTCACCCCGCCATAGGCGTCTATTACATCATATACAAATACAGAGGAGGGCTCGTGCGTTTTAAGCCCGGTAATTTCAATGCCGCACTTGTCCCACATACGTTTAGTATCCGTAAAAGGTACGCCGGTAGATCCCGATCCCAGCCGGCCGGGGTTAATGCCCAGGATCAGTTGGCGTGGCTGTTTGTCGTTATAAAATTTTTTATAGAACTGTGTCATGATATCCATGATATCGGGGCCTTCCCGGAAAGGGTTCATCACACGTATACCTGCGGGCAACTTGCCCGGGAAATGCAGCTGGCTGTTGAAGCTAATGATCTGATCGGCGATAGTCATTCCGCAATTTACGCCATTTGATGATGCCTGGTAATTTTTTCCAGGATGTCTTCTTCGCGGTAAGGCTTCATGATGTAATCATTTAAACCTGAACGAAGATACAGCTCAATATCATCGTCCATAACATTACCGGTAATGGCAATAATGGTTACGGAGGCTTTCTTCTTGTCAGGTAATTCCCGGATCATATTGGTCAGCATCAGTCCATCAATGCCGGGGAGGTCAATGTCGGTCAGTACAAAATCGAATGCTTCACGATGGTATACTTCCAGTGCTTCTTCTGCTGAAGAAACAATCAGGTAAGAAGCCTGCATTCTGTCCAGCATCAGGGCCAGCAGTTTCTGGTTGAGGATACTGTCCTCTACTACCAGTAACCGGATACCCGCCGGAATAGTTGCGTTTGTAGATGTATTATTCACCGGGACAATAATTTTTTTGGTAACAGGTGATGGGGTCATCAGCTTATACCTGATTTCAAAATAAAAAGTGGAGCCCTTTCCTGCGAGGCTTTCCACATGTATCTTTCCGTTGTGCAGGTCGATGATCTTCTTGGAAATATGTAATCCCAATCCGCTTCCCTTATGATAATGGTTATTTCCCTGGGAAAAGGCCTCGAAAACTAAAGGTAGTTCTTTATGCGAAATACCTACACCCGTATCTTTTACGCTTACCTGTAATAAGTTGTTGTCACGTATATGCGCGGTTACCGTAATACCGCCCTTTTCTGTGAACTTAATGGCATTGGCTACCAGGTTAATCAACACCTGTTTCAGGCGGAAGGCATCGCCCACCACAATTAAAGTGCTGGGGAAGTAGATGTTTACCTCCAGCGTGAGCGACTTCATGGCTGCCTGTATGGCCAGCGTATTGCATACTTCTTCAATAGCGGTACGGGGAGCAAACTTCTCTTCTCTTAATATGGGTTCTGCAGATTCCATCCGCGTGTAGTCGAGTACGTTATTCACCACCTGTAGCAGCATTTCTGCAGAGTGACGTATAGCCGCCACCGTTTCGGGCGTTGTATCGCGTTCCAGCAGGTGCGTATAGCCGAGCACCGACTGTACCGGTGTGCGTATTTCATGACTGATCGTCGCTGCAAAGTCGCTTTTCTGTTGTGCAAACTTTTCAGCCTGTTGCTTGGCTCTTAGCAACGCCAGGTCGTAGCGGTATAAACGGACAATACCATATATAATAATCGCTGCCAGTAACAGGATGAGCGGAATCTCCCAGTAGTTGTGCTTATCCAGCTTGTAGAGGGAATGATCGATATCGTGACCCAATTGCAGCCGCCGCTTATCGGTTTCCGCCACGATGTCCTGTTTCAGGTTCGCCATGAGGTGAAGCAATTCAGAGAACAGCCGCTCGTTGGCAATAACGAGGGCGTATTCTTTTTGCTTCAGGTTATTATGACTTTCGGTGGCATCTTTTATAAACTTATTATAGGCGGCCTGGATCTTTGACAGCTGATCTTTTGAAAAGGCTTTGCCATCCTTTGGTGTGTCGTATTGAACGATTTTCACCTGCTGGCTGGTTTGCTGTACCTGCGATTTATTGCTGATCGCATCTTTGATGCGGCCCAGTAGTTTCTTGCGGCCCTTTGCAGTGGCCGTTTCCGTAGTTATAATCGTGTCGGCCTTTATGTTGGGCGCCGGTATTTTAATATTACTCAACTGCTGCAGGGGGAGGGGGTGGGTGGCAGTGTCCCATACCTGCGATAGCTGCAGCAATGAATCTACGTATAGGCGTGTCTGTAGGTACAGCTGCGACTTCTTTACTTTATCCGCCAGCAGCGCATGCATCTGCTTTTCATTTTTAGCGGAGCTCACGGCGCTGTCCAGGTGCGCAGTAATGCTGCTCAACTGGCCCACATAAGCATTCAGGTAATGCTTGTCGTAAGTGAGCGTATATACACGGAAGTTATTGTCTGCTGCGTACAACAGTTGCACTGCCTGGTCAATATGACCTACATCAGTTTTAGTAGCTATCAGGTCTTTAACAACAATGCTTAACTGTGCTGACTCTTTTTTTCTTAAAGAGATAATCATGAAAAAGGTCATCAAAACAATCACCATTATCGTTAGCACAGCATAACGTACAAAGGTCTTTTTTTCGTGGGTTGTATACATTGTTACATATGATTGGGACGTCGGCGTGGTGGCAAAACCGCGACGAAAATAATGATTTTACGTTCCCTAACTAATAGATAATCAATGAAAAACTAAAAGAATAGGTATGTATTTTCTGCTGAGTTTCCTATGTATAATTATATTTAATACATTATATATTTTTACCTATTAAAACTTTCATATGGGTGCAAACTTTAAGGTTTTAATATTGGTATATAAAATATGTATTATATTTTAGGGAGAAGATAAAGTTCCCTTTTCCTTTTGTATTATTGTTGCTGTAATACCTGCTTTTGATGAAAAACTGTTTTCTTACCGGTCTGTTACTCCTCGTATGCTTGCCTTTTGTTTTTGGTCAACCTGTTTCACCGGACCCGCATTACAAATTTTACAAAGGAACCAGTGCCCTGCAGGACAGGATCTTTTACCTGTTTACATTGCTGGAGCGTGTGCCTGGTGTGACGCAGCTGATAAATAAGGATAGCACCCTTACCGCATTGCGGGATGAATACACACAGCGTATAACCCATCCCGTGAGTAGCGGTGATTTTACCGCTCCGTTGCAGTTTGCCGGCAGCACCATCAGTGAAGTGAGCAGCGCTTTTATTACTTTATTACAGCAACATCCAAAGGAAATGGAACAACTGGTAAGTGAAATGCGCAGCAGTGGCTTATTCCAGTTGTATGCCGGGAAAACGGACCCGGTATTGCTCTCCCTTGCCTGGAAGGATGCCGCCGATGGCGTGAACTATATCCTCAATGCCTATACGAACGGAAAAGGACTCCGCTACCCGGTGATTGATTCGGCCACTTATTACGTGATGTCGCCTGCCTATAAGGCAATGGTACAACGTGTAATTGAAGATGCGGGGAAAAAGAAGCCGGACTTGTTTTTCCAGCCGTCGCTGCACGTGGCCCTGGAATTACTGACGCTGAACCGCCGCGATGAAGCCGTGCGTTATGAACCATTATCTGATACCAACCGGGATGCGTATAAACAAATAAAGAAAACAGACTGGAACAAATATCCGTACTCCGCCATGCTTATCCTGGGCGCAAGCCCGGTAGCAAAGGAGGCCATCAGTGAAACCGGTAAAAGCCGCTGCCGTACCGGTGCGGAATTATACCGCAAAGGAATGGCGCCCTTTATTATTGTATCCGGTGGTCATGTAAGACCGGTAGGTACCCAATATTCCGAAGCGGTGGAAATGAGGAAATACCTGGTACATGAACTGAAGATCCCTGCGTCGGCGGTGATGGTAGACCCTTATGCCCGCCACACTACCACCAACGTGCGTAATGCCGTGAGGATCGTGTGGCAGAGTGGCATACCGGCCGGTAAAAGAATGATGTGCGTGTCTGATGTGATGCACGTTGCCTACGTGAACAGCCCGATGTTCACCCAACGTTGCACCACAGAGTTAGGATATATGCCTGCGGCAGATATCAAACAGGCCGACCTTTACTTTTTATCATTCCTGCCGGATCTGCGGTCGCTGCAGGTAAATGTGTTTGATCCATTGGACCCCTGAAATAAAATATCTCATCCATTTATTCGTCTACTTTATAAACACATCCTTATTATGTCTGATTCATCTATCCAGCCCTTATATACAATCCTCGGTGCAGGAGGTATTATTGCTAACGAACTGGCAGCCGAACTGGTGCGTCATCAGAAACGGGTACGCCTCGTAAGCCGGTCGCCAAAATCCATTGAAGGCATCACCGACCTGGTGCCGGCCGATATTACCGATGCCGCTCAAACAAAGAACGCCGTAAAAGGTAGTGCCATCGTATTTCTTACAGCCGGTCTCCAATATAATATCAAAGTATGGTCTGATGCATGGCCAAAGATCATGACCAATGTAATTAATGCCTGCAAGGAAGCCGGTGCGAAGCTCATTTTCTTCGACAACGTATATTCTTACGGGTTAGTAAACGGACCTATGAAAGAAGATACGCCGTATCATCCCTCCAGTAAGAAAGGAACGATCCGTGCGGCCATTGCAGCCCAGTTAATGAACGAGGTAAAGGCCGGTGGCCTTACGGCTACCATTGCAAGGGCGGCCGACTTCTACGGACCCGGCGCAGATAAAACCGGCTTCCTGAACCTGCTGATCATCGATAAGTTCCGGAAGAACAGCAATGCCATGTGGCTTGGAAAAGACGATCAGACACATAGCTATACCTTTACGCCGGATGCTGCCAAAGGATTGTACCTTCTTTCACAGGACGATAGTTCCTGGAACCAGGTATGGCACCTGCCGACCGCCAACCCGGCGCCGGACGGCAACGGATATATAAATATAATTGCCACCCAGATGGGGGTGAAACCTAAATATATGAAGCTGGGCAGTTTTATGCTGACCCTCTCGGGATTGTTTGACACTACCATCCGGGAAATGAAGGAAATGCTGTACCAGAGTAACTATCCTTATATCTTCGACTCTACAAAGTTTGAACAACACTTTAAGGTGAAACCTACTTCTTATGAAGAAGGAATCCGTTTAACACTGGCACATAAATAATAGTCTACTGATTTAGTAGGAAAATAAATTTGGAAGTTATTTTTTCTGTCTTATCTTTGCACCAGTTCTTTAAATAGCTTATCAAGAAAGGAGGAGGGACATGGCCCGACGATACCTTAGCAACCATCACTGTGCAAACAGTGAAAGGTGCTGCATCCATCCCGGTTTACGGACCAGGAAAGATAAGTCAGATCAATAGTTTTACATGATATTATTCTTACGATAATAGAAAACTCATCTGGCTCCCAGGTGAGTTTTTTTTATGCTCCCACCTTTTTTGATATGCTCATTTAACGGACCTGTTTAACCAATTTTTCATCAAACTAAAAATCAAACAAAGATGAGCACTATCACTGAACTGATCCATTCTATTCCCGTAGATCCGCAAACAGGCGCCATTGCAGTTCCTATTTACCAGACATCTACTTTTGTGCAAACAGCACCCGGTGTAAATAAAGGATACGATTATGCGCGGTCAAATAATCCTACCCGTGAAACCGCAGAAAAGATCATTGCGAAACTGGAAGGCGGCGCTACTGCATCTGCTTTTGCCAGCGGCCTGGCAGCAATCGACGCGGTAATCAAGCTCCTGAAATCAGGCGATGAAATTGTAGCGGTAGATGATATTTACGGCGGCGCTTTCCGGCTGTTTAATAAAGTATATGAGAAGTTTGGTATCAAAGTAAACTATGTAGATACCTCCGATACGCAGGCGGTATTCAACGCCATCACACCGGCCACGCGCCTGATCTGGCTGGAAACGCCCACTAATCCAACGCTGAAGATTTCAGATATTGCGGCTATAGGCCGCATTGCAAAAGCGCATAACTGTTTGTTTTGTGTAGACAATACCTTTGCCTCCCCTGTGCTGCAAAAGCCCTTGCAGCTGGGCGCCGACCTGGTGATCCACAGTGCTACCAAGTACCTGGGCGGCCACAGCGACCTGATTGCGGGCGTGGTAGTGGCTAAAACATTACAACTGGGAGAGGAGATTAAATTTTATCAGAATGCCTGCGGCGCTATTCTTTCCCCGTTCGACAGCTTCCTGCTGATACGTGGTATTGAAACATTGCACTTGCGTATTAAGCAACATGGTATTAATGCGCAGGCCCTGGCGGAATACCTGGAAAAACACCCGGCAGTAGAAAAAGTGTTTTACCCGGGATTGCCATCGCATCCGGGCCACGAGCTGGCAAAGCAGCAGAGTAAAGGGTTTGGAGGAATTATATCTTTTACCTTGAAAGATGACAGGGCCGAAGCGGCAACTGCGTTTGTTACTGCTACGCATTACTTTAAACTGGCAGAAAGCCTGGGAGGCATCAAAAGTTTATTGTGTCATCCTGCGGCCATGACCCATAAATCCATTCCCGCAGAAAAGAGAAGAGCGGCAGGCGTAAGCGATAGCCTGATCCGTTTATCAGTAGGACTTGAAGAAACCGCTGATCTGCTGGCCGACCTGGAGCAGGCGTTTACGAAACTGCCGGCGCCCGCCCCCGCAGAAAACGTGTTGTCAGCATAGCAGCAACATTGTCGCCCGTCGCATTGAGGATTGTAGCCAGCGGATCTACCAGCGTGCCTATAATCATCAGCGGCGGGAGCGCTTCTATGGGAAACCCGTAGATGCTCATCACCAGCAGTTCGCCAATATAGCCGCCATTAGGAATACCGCCTTCCACAATGCTGGCTATAACGGTAACGCCTAGTGCCATTAAAATGATGGGGACGCTGTCGAAGCCCTTTCCGAACATGGCAAACACCACGGCCATTTTTATGATGGAAGAAATGCTGGAGCCATCTTTATGCAGGGTAGCGCCCAATGGCACTACCACGTTGCCGATATCGCGTGGAACGCCCATCCGCTCTACTGCCTGGAGATTAGCCGGAATAGTGGCAATACTGCTGCCGGTACCAACCGCGGTAAGGGTGGGTACAATATTGTTCTTCCAGAAAATTTTTATACCCGGTATACCACCGGCAACAAATGCGTACGCGCTGAAGCCAACAATAAAATATACAACGCCAAAGCCATAGTAAATACCGAGGGAGTGTGCATAGGTACCAAATAGTTGCGGCCCTACAGTGCCCACCTGGTAAGCGAAGTAGGCGCCCAGCCCGATAGGGCCCAATTTCATGATAAGCGTAAGGATATCTTTCATCACCTCGTTGCCCGACTGCAGAAATCCGCGGAAAGCAGCGCCTTTCTCTCCCGTACGCATGGCTGCCAAACCTACCAGGCCGGAGAAAATCAGGAACGGCAGCATATTTTTACGCGACAGCAGCTCATAAAATTCATTCACAGTGAGGAGCCGTACTGCCTGCTCGCCCCAGTTGCCCGGCTGTTCCAGGTTCACATCTTTTGTAAGCGTTACCTGCTGGTGGATGGGAAATATCCATACGGCCACAATAGTAAGAAAGGCGGAGATGAGAACGGTGCAAAGGAATACCAGCGACATCACACCGAGAATACGGCCCAGCTTATGCCCCGCCTCTATATTGGCAATGGCGGACGAGATCGCAAAAAATACCAGTGGTATGATGGCTGTAAACAGCAGGTTCAGAAATACATCGCCCAGTGGTTTGATAACGGCTACACGCTCACCCAATATAAGCCCGGCAATACTGCCGGCAATGATGCCTGCCAGTAACCAGAACATACTACTGTACGTTTTGAGGAATCCCATACCTGAAGTTTATGATTTACAAGATAACCAAATGTATCTGTTCGGTGAACAATCTGCCATGATTATTGTTTATGGTGTTAGCGAACCAATATAATTATCATGAAAAGCTGGATGCTATGTTTGTTGCTTCCCCTGTTCGCTCTGCAGGAACGAACTTACACCATCGGAGAGGTGATGCGCAATGCCCGGCAACTGCACAACGACAGCATCGCTGTTAAGGTGACCGGTTACATCACCAAAAAGCTGCGTGGCAATAATTATCTTTTTGAAGACCGTACCGCCGAAATCCAGGTGGACATAGACCCGAAGTTCCTCCCGCAACGGCCGTTCAGCGACCGGGAAGTGATCACTATTAAGGCGCTGGTGGAATACGAAGTCGACAAGCCCATTACTTTAAAGGTAAACCAGCAGGTAAGCAACGATTAACGGCTACGGCTATATGATTTTGGCTACAAACATATAGATGCTCCTCATACTTGCCAGGATCACAATGATCGCCACCGCTACCATAATAGTTTTAGCAGAAATTTTATTGGATACTTTTGCCGCAATAGGAGAGGCGATGGCGCTACCTATAACGAGGCCGAGTACGGCATCCCAGTGTACGTGATACAACACCGTTACAAAAGTGAGGGAACTGAGCATAGCGATAAAAAAGCGGGTAGCCTTTACCGTGCCCAGCGAAAAGCGGGGATGCCGGCCGCCGGCAATCAGGGACGACAATACAATAGAACCCCAGCCGCCGCCACCGATAGCGTCTATAAATCCGCCACCGAAGCCCAGCAGGCCTATTCGCTTAATTTTTTTAGCTGCGTGTTTTTTGCGCTGCGCGTTAATGGCTCTCATCAGGATGACGGTGCCGAGGATCAGCGTATACAGCGATACCACCGGTTTGGTGTATTGTGCGTAATGTTCCAGCGACGATAAGAGGTAAGCCCCTATCACAGCACCGGCAATACCCGGTAATATGAGTAGTTTAAACAGTTTTTTGTTGACATTTCCCATCCGCATATGCATCCAGCCGGCAATGCCGCAGCTGAGGATTTCCGAAATATGCACCGCCGTACTCGCCGATGCAGGCGGAATGCCCATCGACAGGGAAAAAGTAGTGGAAGTAATGCCGTAAGACATGCCGATGGCGCCGTCGATCATGGCGAAGATAAATCCTGCTATGAGGAAATAGTAAAAAGTAGGAGGTACGTCTTCTACATACGTGCGGAAATCGGGCGATTGCCACCACGCCACACCCAGGATAACGCCCAGTATGAGGATGCCTGCTATACCATAAATCCAGCGCTGTTTTCTAAAGTTGACGCTTTCCTGCGGCGTTGCAGCATTTGATTCGTTTGTGCTCGGAGCTGCGGGTGCAGCAAGGGTAGTAAGTTCTTTCTCCATTTTTTAATAATGTGCCAGCCTTAATTCCCCACAAAATACATAAACTCTATGAAATAAGTAGACTGCTTGGAAAAAATTGCATATCAGAAAGGTAAAATCCCGAATATATCTCCCGGAATTTTAATTTATAATCTGTAATTCTTCAAAATACCCGAACGTATAAAAATTGATTTACCTATATTTGGGGTTGCGAACCAATTTAACAACTACATGCTTTGGCAACTCTTCTGGACAATTATATTAGTATTATTAAACGGATTCTTTGTTGCGGCAGAATTTGCCATTGTTAAAGTACGTTCCTCCCAAATCAACAGTAAAGGCGGTTTGACCGGCAAAAGAGCTACTGCCGCCGCCAAAAGCATCCTCAATAACCTGGACGGGTACCTGGCCGCTACACAGCTGGGAATTACCCTGGCTTCACTGGGACTTGGCTGGGTGGGTGAATCGGTGATGACGGCCATCGTGCTCCGGTTGATGGAAAGTCTTGGTGTTACCATTTCAATGGCCGCTACCCATGTAATTGCCGTAGCCGTTGCTTTCACTATTATTACCATCCTGCATATCGTTTTCGGGGAACTGGCTCCCAAATCAATGGCCATCCGTAAACCGCTGCCCACCACGCTGGTGGTGGCCATCCCGCTGCGGGCGCTGTTTGTGATCTTCCGTCCTTTTATATGGCTGCTCAACGGGCTGGCCAACAGTATTCTCCGCCTTATGGGTATTAAACCGGCCGGGGAATCGGAAATCCATTCGGAAGAAGAACTGAAGCTGATCATTTCTGAAAGCCAGGAAGGCGGCGCTATCGAGGAAACCGAACGGGAACTGATCCAGAACGTATTTATGTTCGACGACAGCCGCGTAAAGGAAATCCTCACCCACCGTAAAGACATATCCTCCCTCGACATCAACCTGCCCCTGGATCAACTGATAGACCAGGTGATCAGGGACGGCTACTCCAGGTATCCCGTATCCAGCGGTTCGCTGGATGAACTAAAAGGGGTGGTGTATACCAAAGATGTGGTGAAAGGCGTACATGAAAAAACATTGCATAACATTAAGGATATCATGAAGCCGGTATTTTATGTGCCGGACAGTATGAAAATAAAAGACCTGCTGCGTACCTTCCAGGGACAACGCCTGCAAATGGCGGTAGTGACCAACGAATTTGGCGATACAGAGGGAATTGTTACCATGGAAGATATCCTGGAGGAACTGGTAGGCGACATACAGGATGAACATGATCATGAAACGCCGATTGTAGAGCAAAAAGATGATAATTTTATTGTAGATGCGCATGAATACCTGGCAGATATCAATGAATTATTACCCCATCCTTTGCCGGAAAGTGAACATTATGAAACCCTTTCGGGTTTAATCAACTACATCCACGGAAATATTCCGAGGGAAGGAGAAGTGATCATCATTGAAAATTATGAAGTACTGATCCTGAAAATGTTCCGCAGCTCCGTGGAAAAAGCCAGATTAAAACTGATCCGATAAAATAATTTTTATGGAGAAGAAGATCCTCCACGTCCTCGAAGGACGCGAAAAACATATTACAGATACAGAAGTCGTAAGACAATCACTGCCTACCATGCAGTTCCGGTTTGCCAACCCGTTTATTGTGGTGCATCATATGCCGGCAAAGTATTTTGCGCCGGGATCGCCGGAAGACAGGCTGCATCCGCATCCTCACCGCGGGTTTGCACCGGTTACCTTTATGCTGCAGGGGCAGGGATATCACCGCGATAATGCCGGTAATGCCATGACTGTTACCGCCGGCGACGTACAATGGATGTTTGCCGGGAAAGGTATTTTGCATAGTGAAGGCCCGTCGGAGGAATTTCTGAAGAAAGGGGGCAACTATGAACTATTGCAGCTCTGGTTTAATGTACCAGCAGCGCATAAAGCAGAAGATCCCTGGTACCAGTATATCAAAGGAACAGAAATGCCCGCAGTGGCGGTAAAAGAAGGCGTGCACCTCACGCTGGTAGGCGGCGATTATGAAGGTAAAACAGGGCCGTTAAAAAACTTTACGCCCATCACCGCCATCTGGGGAAATGTGGAAGCAGGAAAAGCCGTAACGCTTACGGCTACACGTGGATACTGGACGTTGTTGTATGTAGTGGATGGGAAAATAGAAGTGAATGGAACCGCTGTATCAGGTTATCACCTGGTGGTATTTGATAAGGATGATGAGCAACCGGACATTCATATTTCAGCACTTGAAAATACCCGCCTGTTATACCTTTGCGCGGAACCGATCAATGAACCTATTGCTGCAAAAGATAATTTTGTAATGAACACTGCGGAAGAAACGGAGCAGGCAATACAGGATTATAAGAATGGGCTATTTGGTACCCTCGAACAATAAAAAGGAGGGGAGATTCCCCTCCGCTAAAAATCATCTGAATAAAGTATCTCTTTTCTGTGGCCAGGAAGTATCTCCTTTCTTATCTTTTTTCTTCTTGTGTTTCATGACGGTATCCATTGGCTTAGGTGGAAAAGTGTCCTGTGCAAATACTTCAATCTGATCAATCTGAGCTGGCTTTACCGGAGCCGCCTGTGCTTTGTCCGGAGTACCCCTGAAGAAAAAGAGGAGGGTAAGCGTGCCTATAAGGCCGATGGTAGCTGGTAGGTTTTTCATAAAAAAATAAATTTGTTCAGGTATTAATAAGCAGATATCATGCGCCCTTTCCAGCGGCAGAGCACTGTTGATGTAAGCTGCTGACAATATTTCAGTTATCTTATCGTTGCGTTATTTATTCCCGTTTTTACTGTGGATATTGCACGTCAAACAGTGGAGTGACAGACACGTTATCCCATACTGTATACCCCTATGGACGGCCGGAAGAACGTGAGGCACTGCTTTTGTGGCGGTTAAGATATTGTTCACCAAAAATTTATCTTATGAAAGGCACCAGAAATGAGAACACCCGGCAAAGTAAACAACAGTCTTTTTCCAATATGCCGCGTCCCGAAATCAGGGATAATCTTGACAGCAGGAAAAATGAAGAACAGGATTATAAAGGCAGCGATACCACGCACAACAGTAAAGACACCAAAGCTAACAAACATAAAAAGCATTGATGACAGGCAGTTCCGGCCGCTAACCGGCGGCCGGGCTTTTAAATCAGCAGCATATGGATCATATACTTTTCAGGTTATCGCTGTTAGCGGTGGTAATTTGCACCGCATGTAACAGCCCGATGCAGAATGAGCAGGAGCGGGCAGCCAAAGATTCGGCCAATGCCCCGGTTCAGGGCGTGCCGGAAGAAAAATCGGAAAGCATCTCGTTAGATACTACATATGGCGACTACCGCATTTCGGCGATTGCCTCTGGTACCGGCAGTATGCGGGATCTTATTCTGGCGGTAGGCAGCAAAAAGGATTCTACACAGGCAGACAGTACCATTGAGCATGACGTGAAAGGGCAGCTGAAAAATATGATGATCGCAGACCTGGATGGAAACGGTAAACCGGAACTTTACCTGCAAATGTTATCGGAGGGTACCGGCCGGTTTGGTAAGATCTATGCTTTTGAAATAGGACGGCCTAAGGTTACAAGGATTAATACCTTCTCCCTGGATACCATGCAGCAAAAGGATTACAGGGGACAGGATACATTTTTTATAAAAGAGAAAACGCTGGTACGTACTTTTCCGGCGTTCAGGGAAGGTGATCCCGATGCGTTAACTGCAAACACCAAAGGGATTATCATTTATCACCTGCAAAAGGCAGGCGACACCCTGAAGCTGGTGCCGGCGAAATAAAAGCTATTGCAGCCATACCAGGCTGCAATAGCTTTTTTACAATTATTTATTGTACTGAATACCTTCTTTATCCCAGCGGGTATAGAAGTATTGCAGTGCATCGGAGAACTGTGTGAAGTTTTTATTGGCGGGAATGGTCCACCCGTCTTCTGCATAAGCCGCCAGGCGGGGAAATACCTGGTGGTTCATTGTTTTTACATCCGGAATCCATTCACCCCACATCTGGCAGCCACTGCCCAGTATTTTGCTGTGGAACTTCGGATCAAGGCCTTCGGGGATGGGATCAAAGCTGTAGGCTTTTTCCAATGATATTTCCTTGTAGCTGTAATCCAGGTAAGTCATGGCGTGATAGGAATTGATTACGTCGTATCCTTTAGACACCGCATCGGTGATCAGTTTCAGCTCCCCTTTCCAGAATTGCACAATGGTACCGGCTGCGAGTTTTTCCGTAGCGGAAACATCTTTGCTATCAGTGAACTCATGCAGCTTTGTGCCCATGATTTCGTTCCATCCGGCCATACGGCGTTTTTTGCTTGCCAGGTAGTTGGAGATATTGTTGGTGAAAGCAATCTGCAGGTCGGCAGGAGAGCCAAGCTGATGCGCTTTCATGAAGGCATTTACACCGGCATCTGCTTTCCACTGGTCGTATTTTACTTCGTCGCCGCCGATATGGATCACTTTAGAGGGGAAGAGGGTGATCACTTCCTGCAACACATCTTCCAGGAAGGCGATCACTTTGGGATCAGACACATTGAAAACGTCGTAATGCACACCGAATTTACCCGGAACCCTGATAGGCGTGTGGGTGGTGCCAAGCCAGGGATAGGCTGCAATGGCCGCGCTGGAATGGCCCGGCATTTCTATTTCAGGAACAATGGTGATGTGCCTGTCTGCCGCGTATTTGATAATGTCTTTAATCTGTTCCTGCGTATAAAACCCTTCGTGGGGTTTGCCGTCGTATACTTTGCTGTTCCAGGTACCGGATTGGGTGGAATCGCGTTTGCTGCCGACAGTGGTAAGCAGGGGATATTTTTTGATTTCAATACGCCAGCCCTGGTCGTCGGTGAGGTGCCAGTGGAAAACGTTCATTTTCAGCAGTGCCATTTCATCCAGGAGGTGTTTTACAGTTTCGCCGCCTTTGAAGTAGCGGCCCTCATCCAGCATGAATGCCCTCCAGCCAAAGCGGGGCTTGTCTTTGATGGACACGGCATTAATCGTATATGCGCTGCCGTTGGCGGTAATGAGTTGGCGTAAAGACTGTATACCATAAAACACGCCGGTTGAAGTTGCTGCGGTGATGGTGATGTTATCAGGCGTTACCTGCAGCTGGTAGCCTTCCTTGCCTAATTCCTTCTCCAGTTTTGCGTCCAGGGAGAAGCGGATGTAGTTGTTTTTGGCAGCAGGTTTCAGTGTGAGAGAGAGTCCATATGCTTCCTGTAATGCCTGTTGCAGCTGGTTGGCCTCGCCGGCGCACTTGCCTGGAATGATGGCAGTGGCGCCGGATAAAGAGAACGTGCCGGACAATGTTTTTACTTCCGACGGCTGCGGAATAATATTGATTGCCTGCAGGGGCATGGTACTTACCGACAGCAGCAGCAGGCCGGCCAATGCCAGTGTGGAGCGTAGTTTTAACATACGTAGATTTTTATTGTTCACTTGGTTAAGGTGAAAAAATACAATAAAATCCCGTGATTTAAAAGAACTGCGCCATTAACCTTCCTGTTCCATATAACCGCTTGGTAATCCGTTTTCCATAGAGGCGTCGCCATAGTCGTATTCTACCGCATAATTTTGCGGCAGGGTTACGGGCCTGTCCAGTTGAGGAAACACCGGCTGCGCCTTGAATGTATCTTTCCATTGCTGCAGGGTAGCTGTATCCAGGTGAATGGGATGCAATATCCTTACCTGCGCATTTTCCGGAAGGGTAAGGGAGTCGCCGGTAAGCGTCCGTGGCGTGATGTTTTCATCGCAGTAGAAGGCGGTGATCAGCTGATCGCCTTCATCGAATAACGCCCAGACAAGCCTTGTGGCGAAAACGGACATCACCGGGTTGTGCCGGAATACGGCCTGCCATTTTTCGGCGCTCCATTTTCTTTGTTCTTCCAGGAAAAGTTCCAGTCGCTGTGTTTGTACTTTGATGGTATCGGCCATTTCCTTTGGCAGTGCTTTGAAAGCATTCCTGATTTCCCTGGGAGTGGCTACGGGAATGGCTTTCAGGCGACGGCCCTTATCATTAATGTAAGCCGGTTTAAAGTTACTGTCGAGGAATGCGCGGTATGTTTCGCCTTTCACTTCAAAGGACCGGTACAGTCCATCGAAGCCAAAATCAGGCACTATTGAATCGATCAGCTCCTGCAGCGTTAAACCTCTTTCTGTGGCCGTCAGCTCCAGCGCCCGGAGGGCTGCAGCGCCTACTACTGCTTTACGGAAGCGGTACCTGCGTGAGAAGAATTCCACTTCGCGGAGCGCTTTATTGCTGCCATGCAGGGCCAGCGCGCCCACGCCGTGTTCCGCCATTTTGAGGCGTTTGGTGGTAATCCAGAGCTGTATGTCTTCCCGCAGGGTATCGGCCAGCAGGTCGTCTCCCAGCAGGGCGGTGAGCGTCATGAGGTACTTTAGCTTCAGGTCGCCGCCCTGGTCGGCATATGCTTTATAGAGTGCGCGGGCAAAGTCGCCGCTGCGGGACCGGTCGATCAAACGCAGCAGTGGTTTGGCTTCCACGTCGGCGTGTACTTCCGTTACCCTCGACATGCGGTAAATCAGGAAGCGCATCATGTCGGTGGTCATCACCGTACCATCCAGCAGGTAGAGCGGCGGCAAGGCTTTGTCGTCCAGCCATTTCTCTGCCGGTTTGGAGAGTTTGTGTCTTTTCTTTGCAAACATCACCAGCCTGGTAACGAGCACCAGGTCGTCGGTATCTGTGAGGGTATGTCCTCCCAGTGTTTCCAGCATCAGGTCACGTGCATCGTCGTTTACTTCCTTGTGGAGCGCCTGTTGCAGCAGTTCGCGGGCATGCTCATGGTCGAGTTTAGACAGGATCTGTACGGCGGTTAAGCGTTGATCGGCTTTCTTATGCCCCAGTAATTCCGCCGCTCTTTCCAGCGCCCGCGGGTGTTCCGCCAGTATCACGGCAACGAGCGTACGAACTGATTTCAGTTTATGCAGGGTGTATGGCCAGAGCTGATCTATATACAGTGCCTTGTCCAGCTGGGAGAGTACCGGGAGTATTGTTCTGGCGTCGTAATCATTTTCCAGTGCGTGCAGCAGCATGGGTGCTGCCTGTTCCTGTAACTCGTCTGCCAGCACCTGGAAGGCTTCGGGGTGGAGCGAACGTTTTTGAGCAAGCAGGTCAGCAAGATAAGGAACGGCTGCGGGGCGGTCGAGGTGCAGCAAGCCGCGCACTGCCAGCACGCCGGGGGGCATATTGTTGGGCGGTATGTTCCCTGTTACCTTTGAGTACCCCGATTCCGGTGTGTATGAGCCGGTAACCTGCCTTTCCAGGTAATCGTAGGCTGCTTTCAGCAGCCGTTGGTTATATTTTTCGGGAAGATGACCGGCGAGAAGATAATAACCACTGACGGCGGCGGCATAATCGGGCAGTGCAGCCAGTTGCGTGGTTGTTTTTTCGATCAGCGGTTCATACTTGCCCGGGTTGTTTTGCAGTAATACGCGGGACACGGCCTGTTGATCCGGAAGGTATTCCGGCAGCAGGAGGATGTTTTCCAGGTATTCCATTTCCCGGTCCGGGTGTCCTTTGGTAAGGAGCCGGAAGAAGAGGGAGTTCCATCCTTTTTTACGCCAGGTGTTTACATAGGCGTTGATCACATGTGGTTCCGCACTTTTGATCAGGTCCTGCAGAAATTTGCGCAGGGGCGTGAATTTCAGCGGTGCAAGGTCGAAGTTATTGCCGTCCCTGGAATAGCTGATCATGAGAGAGCCGATTTCTTCCGGTGTGCAACCCCGTTGCTGTAGGTAGCTGGTAAAATAGCTGAACCGCAGTACAATGGAAGAGGAGGTTCCGGGCATGTCCATCATCGGAATGATGGTTGTCAGGAAGGTTTCCCTGCATTCGTTCCAGGTGATCGGTGGTGAAATCAGCTTTAGTATGAGCCGGTCGTTGTCGTCCCAGTGGTCGGGAATTTGCAGCAGGGAGATGAAATGTCCCATTTGCCGGGCGGTTTCAGCGGTGGGAAATACCGGTGTTTCATAGGTGTGCCCTGTAAGGAAATCTACCCCGGACTGTATAGCGCCTGCGATGTTTTCATAGTCATTCAGTTGTTTCAGTTTTTCAACAAGAGGTAGTATAGTTTCCTTTTTGTATGGCATAAGGGTATAGATAGATTCAGATTATTTTTTCAGCACAATATCTTCTTTTGCTGCCCATTGTGCAACATCCTGTTTGCTCAATGCGCAGGCCATCATCTCCGGAAACTTGTCCGGGGAGCAGGCGAATACGGGTATTCCGAGGTTTGCCAGGAATTGGGCATTCTCGTGATCGTAGCTGGGGGCGCCTTCATCGTTCAGCGCCAGCAGTACGATTACCTGTACACCTGCTGCTGCAAGTTCGGTAAAGCGTTTCCGCATATTTTTTTCATCTCCTCCTTCAAAGAGATCGGTGATCAGTACCAGTACGGTGTCTGCCGGTTTGGTGATGATCTGTGCGCAGTATTTCAGTGCGGCATGGATATCTGTACCTCCGCCCAGTTGTACGCCGAACAGCAGTTCCACCGGGTCCTGCAATTCTTCTGTAAGGTCTGCCACGGCGGTATCAAAAACCACCATCTGTGTTTTTAGCGCCGGGATAGAAGCCATTACAGCCCCAAAGATACCAGAATAAACGACAGAGGTACCCATTGATCCGCTTTGATCCAGGCATAATACCACTTCTTTCAGCGCCGACCGTTTGCGGCCGTACCCGATCAGTGTTTCAGGGATAATGGTTTTATACTCCGGTTGATAGTGTTGCAGATTTTTCCGGATGGTGAGGGGCCAGTTCACCTCGTTATGCCGTGGGCGCCGGTTGCGTGCACTGCGGTTTAAGCTGCCGGTGATGGCTTGCTGGGTAGGTTGCGCCAGTTTCCGCATCAGTTCATCCACTACTTTTTTCACTACCTGCCGGGCGGTGTCTTTGGTTTTTTCCGGGATAACCTTGCTCAAAGTCATCAGGGTGGCCACCATGTGTACATCGGGTTCTATGTTTTCCAGCATCTCTTTTTCGAAGAGCATCTGGGTGAGGTTCAGGCGTTTGAGGGCATCTTGTTGCATTACCTGCACCACAGAGGCGGGAAAGTAGCTCCTGATATCGCCCAGCCAGCGGCTTACGTTTGGAGAGGATGGTCCTAATCCTCCCTGCCTGGTGCTGTCGTACAGTGCTTCCAGTGTTTTGTCCAACTGCAGGTCCGTTTTATTTAACGGGAAGGAGGTACCGTCATTCTGGGATCCACCCAGTACGAGCCGCCACCTGCGAACCTGTTCTTCATGCTCCATCCGGTAATAATTTAGCGTCTTTAAATCCCAGCAGCTGCATCACTACGGGGATGCCCCGGGCGCCCCGGTCATGATCTATATCCCCTGTGGCAGCTGTTTTTATGCTGGTTCCATTTCCGCCGTGTTTCACTTTGTCGCCCAGTTTTTTTCGTTCCGGGGCGGTAAAGTTAGAAAAGGTGCGGCGTAATAACGGCAATACCTGTATGAAAATATCATTTTCCAGTTGGGAAACCCAATTATGCACCATGTCCCACAGCTCTTCATCCAGGAGCAGCAGGGTACCGCTGCCCCTGAGGAAGCCCTCCAGCCAGGCGGCCGCCAGTGCAGGCGGATTGGCTACTGACATGGATACACTGAAAGCTTTTACCAATGTTTCCCCCGTCATTATTTTGCCGTCGAAGAGGAGCCGTGAAGCGTAGCCGGCTATCATGGGGGCCGATTGCGCGTTGCGGGAAATGGCCAGCAGCGTTTCCTGCCAGGAGGTGGTGAGGGCATTATCCTGTATGAGGTTAATGGCGTCGTTCATGGCAAAGAAGAGATCCAGCAGCGGGAGTGCGGCATCATCGGCAACGGCGGTGCAGGCAGCGGGTAAGCTGATGCAGATGCGGCCTATCATGCTTTCGGTGATATTGCTGACCAGCGCCGCATCTGTTTTGCGCACGTTGCCATAGCGGCTGATATTTACCAGTGAGGGAATTACTTCCATCAGCTGGAGCACATCGCCGGAGGCGGCAGCGAGGTTGTTGATCCGGTGGATCAATACTTCCACTACAGCGGGGAGTTCTGCAGGGATGGCTGATTCCAGCATTTTACATACCTGCTGAAGAGTGCCGGTATTATTGGCGGTGTTGGTAACAAAGCTGGTAGCGGCTTCTGCTACGGTATTTCCCCAACTGCCTTTTTCGATGATATCAATGGAAAAGGCGGGGTCCCATTGCAGGCGCCATTGTTCTTTGAAGGTACCTTTCCCGGATACCTCGAAACGTTTTCCCCAGTATATTTCCAGCAGTTGCAGGCGGTGGAGGAAAATACTTCTTTCCAGGTCCGTGTCTTTCCGCAGGTCGAGGGTATAGTCTTTAAAGTCAGCTGTTTGCGGCAGCCTTAGTTTTTTCTGCCACCGGGAAATATCGGCCTGGAGTGGAGGCGTAGGCACTTCTGCGGGTACTTTCCCGATCCGGTTGCGTACAATCAGCTCATCACGGATCAGTTGCATGAGGATACTTTCCCCGTTGCAGAGCACACTGAGGGTGGCCTCGTTGAGTTCTTCCAATCCGGGTCTGGGATAATGACGGAGGGCAGCCAATGCGTTGGCCAGGCGTACTGCTTCCATTACGTGCGCCACGGAGGTATCCTGTTGCTGCTCCCTGAAGAGCTTTGCTACCAGCGCCATCCAGCGGGTACCATCATCGGCAGGGTATTCCCAGATGTGTTCGTACCATCCCGGTGAGGGAATGCCGGCGCCATAGCCGCTTTCATAACTGAGGCGACTATACGTCCATGGTATCCAGGTGCATTCCACTTTTACTTTGGGGAGGCCTTTCAGCAGGTCGTTATCATCTTTTTGTTTGGGCATGGTTTGCAGCGCCGGTGCGTGCCAGGCGCCGCATATGACGGCTATCCGCTGGAACATTTCCTTTTCTGCCTGGCGGATGCACTTCCGCATCCAGGCTTCACGGAGGGCTTCTTTCCGGTCGTACCGCCGGGGGAGTTCTTCCCGGAGGGCGTGCATGGCGTCATGCACCGCCTCAAATACCTGTTCCTGTCCGAGGCGGTATTCAAACATATGTTCCCACCAGCGTTCGCTATCGTCGTATCCGGCGGCATGGGCCAGGTGGGCGACCGGGTCTTGTGGTGATGGCGGGAGAAATTCCAGGTCCAGTTCTTCCGCATTGAATGCTTTCGTGGAAGCATTCAATGCGGAGTTCAGTTCCGCGGGAGGCATGTCTTCCCCTGGTGTTGTATTTTCAGCTTCTTCTTTTTGAGCTTCCTCTTTTTGAGCGCCGGCTGCTCTTTTTGCCGCGGCTTCGTTTTCCATGCCGAATACATGGGCCAGGGGAAGGTCCATAAAGCGGGCGTGGATGCGGTGGGTTTTGGCATACAGCATGGCCTGCCATTCCGGTGAGAAGGCCGCAAATGGATAGAAGCAGGCTTTCTGCGGACTATCCGGCTGATAAGCCAGGATGGCCACGGGTGGTTGCAGCTCTTCATGACCGGTCCATTGCAGCAAGGCATCTGCTTCCGGTGGTCCTTCGATCAGCACAATATCCGGTTGCAGCTCTTCCAGGAAAGCTTTTACATTCCTGGCTGAGCCAGGGCCGTGGTGCCGGATACCTAATATATGTACGGACATACGTCGATCATTATTAACAAATGAATGGAGTGCCAGCAGTTCGGCACCTCCCGGAAATTATACTGAAAGTAATTTCTAAACAAACATAATGTAATAAACACATTATGATTTACTTATGAAATTACTATTAAAGTAAAAACTAAAGCAGTAAAGCAGGAGTTTTCACGTTGTATCACGCTTTATAGCCTTCATAAAGGTGGACTTGATACGGCGTATGCCCGGCTTTGACCCTTAGTAAGGGTGGACTTGATACGCTTCATCCCCGCTTTAAAGGCGGACCTGAACCTTACCTGCTGCTAAGCGAGGTCACGGCAGGCGCGGTACACATCTTTCCAATCCTCCCGTGTTTTTACCACTGTTTCGAGATATTCCTGCCAAACCAGTTTATCCTGAACGGGATCTTTCACTACAGCGCCGATGATGCCGGCGGCCAGATCCGCAGCATTGAGGGTACCATCGCCGAACCAGGCGGCCAGGGTGAGACCATTATTCACCACAGAAATGGCTTCAGCAGTGCTGAGAGTACCGCCGGGCGATTTCAGTTTGGTTTTGCCATCGAGGGTAACGCCGTTGCGGAGTTCGCGGAAGATGGTAACGATGCGGCGGATTTCTTCCACCGCAGGCTTTTCTGCCGGCAGGTCCATCGTTTTTTCAAAGCTTTCCACTCTTCTTCTTACAATATCAATTTCTTCTTCCATAGAATCCGGAACAGGCAAGATAACGGTATTGAAGCGACGTTTCAGCGCACTGGATAATTCATTTACGCCTTTATCGCGGTTGTTGGCGGTAGCAATGATATTGAATCCTTTGGTAGCCTGTACTTCCGTATTCAGTTCAGGAATGGGAAGCGTTTTTTCCGACAGGATAGTGATGAGGGTATCCTGCACATCGGCGCCGATGCGGGTGAGTTCTTCTATGCGGGCAATTTTGCCTTCCTGCATCGCGCGCATCACCGGGGTTTCCACCAGGGCATTCCGGGTAGGGCCTTCGGCCAGCAGGCGGGCGTAGTTCCATCCATAGCGCACACTTTCTTCGCTGGTACCGGCGGTACCCTGAATGATGAGCGTGGAATCGCCGCTGATGGCTGCGGCGAGGTGTTCGCTCACCCAACTTTTGGCGGTGCCGGGCAAACCATACAGCAGCAGGGCCCTGTCGGTGGCGAGGGTAGCCACGGCTATTTCCATGAGGCGTTTGCTGCCAATATATTTAGGGGTGACTTCAAAACCGTTCTTCAGTTTCCCGCCGATCAGGTAAGTAACTACCGCTTGTGGCGGCAGTAACCAGTTTTGCGGACGCTTCCCTGCGTCGTCTTTTTTCAGTTCTTCCAGCTCCTGTGCGTACAGTTGTTCGGCGTGGTAACGTAAAATGTCTGACATGGTATGTTGATTAATGTGTTTGGATTAAAGTGATTGTATCTGGCTTTTTGCCTGGAGCAGCCGGCCCAGGTGAACTTTGATATTATTCCAGTACCCGGTGTGATAGGCCTCCACGGGTGTGATATCATCCAGGGTGGCGGCAATGGCCACGGGTATCTGCCGGATATGATTATTCATGAATTGCTGATTGTAGGTGTAAGGCTGTGTGGCCGCATATTTGAAGATCCGGGTACACAGCGGGAGGCTCCATTCTTCCTGGTTGTTGCAGGCGTACTGGATAATAGAGTCCGGGTGTTCATCAAAGAACTTTTCACTGAACTGCTGTTGTTGTTCCGGTGGTAGCAGGGGGATGATATCTATATAAAAAGTTTCGCTGTGCTCCATAAAGGAAACGGCGCGCGCTTTGTCTTCAAACCAGGCAATAGCCAGCACCAGCGCAGGGATAAAGGGTTTCAGCGATTCCTGCAGCTGGAAGAGAGCGATGACCCTTTCCGTATTCCGGTTAAAATGTTCTTCCCAGCGAGCCGGGTGTACGAAGCTGATCAGCTGGCAGAGGATGTGTGTTTCATCCGTAATGCTTTTATCGTTGCTGAGTTTTTCGATGCCGCTCTGGAAGATGCTGTCGTCCGTTATTTCCGGGAGCGCTACGGTTACCTGACCGTATTCATCGAGTTGTATGGCGCCGGCTACGATCTGCCAGTATTTTTCATGGAGGGAGGAGCCGGGCAGTTTTTTCAGGATGCGGGTGGCGGTGTCTTTTACCTGTTTACTTTTTTCGGTGAGCAGCGATTCCAGCCAGGGAATGTCTGCGGGATGGGCAGGTTGTTCCAGTACGGAGAGCAGTTCCGTTTTCACGGTAGCGCTTTCTTTAGGCCAGGATTGCTCCAGCCAGGTGCGCGCCATTACGGGATCGGTTGCACGCAACTCCTTCAGCGCTTCAAAACGCTGTGCGGTGGCGCCGTTCTGCCATCTGTCTTCGATGGTATCCGCTACGCGTGAAAAGTTCCAGTCGGGGTTAAAGTGCCCGAGCCATTCCGCACGTTGTCCGCCCGTAGCAGCGATCAATGCGCGCAATGATTTATTCCGCCAGCCTTTGTCGAGCATCACGGGCAGTTGCGCCGGTGGCAGGAGTACATTGGCTTTGGCGCAGTATTCGAGCCATAGCTGGAGCAGCTGGATGCTTTCGGTTTCCAGTACCTGTTGCAGTACTCTTATGGCGGCGGGCTTGCAGTAAAGTTTTGTTTCCGGCGGGCACACTTTCATGGGTGCTACGTTGGCGGTAACGGGTTGCGTGCCGCTCAGGCGGTAGTTATAGAGCACTGCTGCCAGTTGCAGGAACTTATCTTCTTTATCTGTGTGTTCGCCTGTCAGGATGGTATGGGCCGCCTGTTGCAGGGGGCCGTTCATACCGGTGCTGTCTACCGGTTTTTTAGCGGTGCCCAGTAAGGCGGTATTAATGAGTTGATGCCAGTGCTCCATTATAATATTTTATATTCCTGTTCATGCCAAACGCCAATGGGTTCATATTGGGTTTCTTTACCGGTAACTGCCATGTGGAGGGGTGTTCCCCCGCTCAGCGCCAGCAGTTTCCAGGTGTGCTGGAAAGTTTTTTTCACGGCCATGAGTTGCTGACGGCTGTCCTGTAGCCACCATTGATCCGCGTGCCAAACAGGGGTAAGGTCTGCGATCGTATATACCTGGTCGTTATACACGGGCAATACTTCATTGATGGCGGTTTGCGCGGTTACTACTTCCTGCCATCCGGCATAGCCGCTGAAGGTGTGGTTTGCCGGCACCGTTACCTGTTGTTTGATCAGTGCGCGCAGCGGTGCTGCGGAAGGATAAAATACCAGTTCCGCATTGATGGCGCTGCCGGGAGTGAGGGTATTGGCGATGGTGCTTTGTCCGCGTACATAAAACTGCAGTATCAGTGCGGGACGTTTGGTATTTATGCCGTATAGCCAGTAGCGTTCCACCACGAGGTGGTCTTCTTCCGTGGTTTGTTTTCCCAGTACCTGCCAGGTGTCGGTGATACCGTTTTGTTCCTTCAGTTCTTCCTGTGAGGTAGAAAAACCGGCGAGGGTGCGGATATCCTGCCGGAGTGCTGGTGGGAGGTCGCTGAGGTGCTGATAGCCCTGTATAACGAGGTAAATGCGTGTGAGCTGGGTGATAAAAACGGATTGCCATCCGTCGTGGAAGTAGCTGATGTCTGCCAGTTCGCGCATCATGGCGGCGAGGCCGGGGGCCTGTGCATCTACCATGCGGCGGATCATATTTTCGAAGAAAGCCGGATCTTTTTCGGGCATGTCCATGATACCGTTGCGCACGAGATCTTTTATCCAGCGGAGAAGTTCTGCGGCGCCGTCGCTTACTTTCTGCATGCGTGCCTGTTGCCTTTTGGCCTGGGCGGAGGTATCTGGCTGCTTCTCTGTTGAAGTGGCGGATGTATTTTTCTTCTCTTCTTTTTCGGCGCGTTTGGCGAGCCATTCGCTTACCCAGGACGGTGGTGTTTCTTCCTGGAAGGAAGCCCGTTGCCTGGAGTAGAGCAACAGCAGGCCCAGTCCGTGTTTACAGGGAAACTTACGGCTGGGGCAACTGCATTTGAATGCCATGTTGCCGGTATCTATCTGTGTCTGGTATGGTTTGCTGCCGCTGCCCTGGCATTCGCCCCATAACGCTATATCGCTGACGCCTTTACTAACCCATTTAGCCGGATTAGCCAGATCCTTCCCGGATTTACGGGAAGATTCATCAGGCGCCATAGCAAGCACTTGTTCGTCGGATAGGTTCAATGGATTAACGATTTAAAGCGCAAAGTAAATAATTCCATAAAATAAAAAACCAAATATCAGGTAACACTACGCAGTGTATCTGATATTTGGTTTTAGTATGTAAGTATTGTGTTGTTTTACAGAAAGCCGAGTTCCAGTTTAGCTTCTTCGCTCATCATTTCTTTTGTCCAGGGGGGATCAAAAGTAAGGTGCACATCCACATCGGAAACGCCTTCTATATTTCTTATTTTTTCATCTACTTCCCGGATAATATCGCCGGCTACGGGGCAGCCGGGAGCGGTAAGGGTCATATCGATACCGATCCTGTTATTTTCCTTGATCTTTACTTCGTATACCAGTCCAAGTTCCCATATGTTCACCGGGATTTCCGGGTCGAATACGGTTTTGAGCTGTGCTTCTATCTGTTCTCTTAATATTGCTTCACTCATTGCTGATTAATTTTAGCCTGGTAGGCGATGGCGTACAGCTTCATTTGTTTGAGCATACTCAGCAACCCGTTGGAGCGGGTGGGGGAGAGATGGCTGCTCAAGCCGATGGCATCGATAAAATAAATATCTGCTGCGGCAATTTCCTGTGGCGTATGACCGGAAAGTACATAGATCATCAGGCTTACGAGGCCTTTGGTGATAACGGCATCGCTGTCGCCGGTAAAAAAAAGTTTCCCGTCTTTCAGCTCTGTATGCAGCCACACGCGTGACTGGCAGCCTTTGATGAGATTGTCCGGCGTTTTAAATTCTTCTGAGATGAGCGGTAATTCCTTACCCAGCTGGATGATATATTCGTATTTATCTTCCCAGCTGCCCATCACCGAAAAATCGGATATTATTTCTTCCTGTATTTCCTGAATCGTCATATTCACCTGTTTACAAAAGCATGGCGGCGGCTCTTTTTATGCCGGTTACCAGTTTGTCTATTTCTTCTTTGGTATTATAGAAAGAAAGGGATGCACGCACGGTACCCGGGATTTTAAAGATATCCATCAGTGGTTCGGTGCAGTGGTGTCCTGTTCTTACGGCGATGCCTTGCTGATCCAGCAGTTCACCCATATCAAACGGGTGGATGTTGTGTACCAGGAAGGAGATGGCGCCGCTTCTTTCTGTGGCGTCTCCGATAAAACGAATGCCATCGATCTGGCGTAGTTCCTGCATGGCATATTCCATCAGCTCTTCTTCCCATTGCTGGATTTTGGAGATCCCGGTTTGCTGCAGGTATTCGATAGCCGCGCCCAATGCGATGCCACCGGCAATGTTGGGGGTACCGGCTTCAAATTTATACGGCAGTTCGTTATAGATTGTTTTTTCGAAAGTAACGGTTTTGATCATATCGCCGCCGCCCTGGTAGGGGGGCAGTTTATTGAGCCATTCTTTTTTGCCATAGAGTACGCCGGTGCCGGTAGGGCCATAAATTTTATGGCCGGAGAAAGCCAGGAAATCCACGTCGAGCGCCTGCACATCGATACTGATATGCTGGATTGCCTGTGCGGCATCGAGCAGTACTGGTATATTGCGTGCATGCGCCAGCGTTATAATGTCCTGTACCGGGTTTATGGTTCCCATGGTATTGGAAACGTAGGTAACGGCTACTATTTTCACGGAATCATCCAGCATGGCTTTGTATGCGTCCATCCGGAGTTCGCCGCGGTCGTTGATAGGAATTACCTTGAGTGTGGCGCCGGTTTCTTCGCAGGCTATCTGCCAGGGCACTATATTACTATGGTGTTCCATGGCGGAAATGATGACGCTGTCGCCCGGCTGAAGGAAGCGGCGGCTCATGGTATTGGCTACCAGGTTGATGCCGGCGGTGGTACCTGCGGTGAAGATTACTTCATGCGGGTCTGCGGCATTGATATAACCTGCAATGGTGATGCGGGCTTTTTCGTATGCGTTGGTAGCTACCTGGCTCAGGTGATGTACACCCCGGTGCACATTGCTGTTATATTCTTCGTAATAGCGGGCTTCCGTGTCTATTACAACCTGTGGTTTCTGCGTGGTAGCTCCGTTGTCGAAGTATACCAGCGGTTTACCATGTACCTGTTGCTGCAGGATAGGAAAATCCTTTCTGATCTGCTTTACGTCCAGGCCGTCGGTTATGATGTTAGCAATATGTTCCATCGTAAAATTAGTTATTCATGATCTCCGCAATCTGCGTCTGCAGGAAATGTTGCAGGGCAGGCACCTTCACTGCATCTGTGATGTCGTGGGAGAAGGCGTTTACCATCAGTGCTTTTGCCGCATCTTCGCCAATACCGCGTGAGCGGAGGTAGAACATGGACTCTTCACTGAACTGACCGGCAGTAAAACCGTGGCTGCATTTTACGTCGTCGGCATAAATTTCCAGCTGAGGCTGTGAATTGATGTCCGCTTTGGTACCGAGCAGGAGGTTATTGTTCTGCTGGAAAGCATTTGTTTTCTGTGCTTCCTGGTGTACAAGGATCTTGCCGGTAAATACGCCGTTGGCGTTATCGAGCAGTACGCCTTTGTACAGTTCGTTGCTGTTGCAGTCCGGCATGATGTGATCCATAAAGGTATGGTTATCTACATGCTGGTGTTTGCTGGCAATATATAAACCGTTCAGATTAGTTTCGGTATGACTGCCATTCAGGGCCACGCTCAGGTTGTTACGGGTGAAAGGGGTGTTTGGCAGGGTGAAATTAAAATGGTGGTAACGGCTGTCTTTGTGTTGCTGTGCAGCGGTGGTATGTACTTCCCGGAAGCTTTCAGCGCCCTGTTGTACATTATAATGCCACAGTTCTGCATTTTCCAGTACCACGGTTTCCAGTACACTGTTCGCAAAAGCGATGGTGGCGGTTTCCGGGTGAATGGAAGTTTCGATGATGGTGGCGGCAGCGTTTCTGTTCAGGATCCACAGGTGGCGTGGCTGAATGAAGGCATGCGCTGTACAGGAGTAAACGTTTACTACATGTATGGGTTTATCGACCACGGTGTTGGCGGCCAGTTCGATATACAGGCCATCGGCGAAGAGGGCTGTATTAAGCTGTGCCAATGATTCTGCGGCCAGGTGGTGCTGTTCATTGAAATAAGTAACAAAGCCTGGTGCGGTGGTATGGGCACTCATGGCGCCCACGGTGATACCTTTGCCTTGCGGCAGGGTAGACTGATCCGCCTGCAGGTGGCCATTTACCAGCACAATGCGGTAGCAGTCCAGTTCAGGAATAGCGGTGCTGTTTACTACTTCTTCCGCAACGGGGGAAGCAGTGGTAAGCAGTTCATAAGGAAACTCTTTCAGGTAGCGCTGAATATTCGTGTAGCGCCATGCTTCCGTTTTCAGCGTAGGCAAGCCTATCGCAGAGAAACGCTCCAGCGCCTTGCGGCGGATGTCCTGCAGCGTATCGGTAGCGAGGGAGGGAGCCTGTGCCGACAGTGCATTTACATCTTCTGTTAACGCCTGGTAAAATGGCAATATCATATCGCTTGTCATAGTTCTTTTTATACAGATTCTTTCAAATGTAATTCCTCTTTCAGCCAGTCGTATCCTCTTTCTTCGAGTTCCAGTGCCAGTTCTTTGGTACCGGTTTTAATAATACGGCCGTTGTATAATACATGCACAAAGTCAGGTATGATATACTCCAGCAGGCGTTGATAGTGAGTAATCACTACGAAAGATTTTTCTGCATCGCGTAATTTGTTTACACCATTTGAAACAATACGCAGTGCATCGATATCCAGTCCGGAATCTGTTTCATCCAATATGGCGAGCTGTGGGTTCAGCATAGCGAGTTGGAAAATTTCGTTACGTTTCTTTTCGCCACCGCTGAATCCTTCGTTCAGGGAACGGTTCATCAGGTTGGAGTGAAAATCGACCAGTTGTTGTTTTTCTTTGGTCAGCTTCAGGAATTCCCTGGCTTCGAGGGCCGGGAGACCTTTATACGCCCTGATTTCGTTCAGTGCGGTTTTGAGGAAGTTGAGGTTGGAAACACCTGGAATTTCTACGGGGTATTGAAAAGCGAGGAAAACACCTTCGCGGGCGCGTTCTTCCGGAGCCATATCCAGCAGATTTTTGCCGTTGAACCAAACTTCACCTTCGGTGACAGTGTAGTTATCACGTCCCGCCAGAACAGAAGCCAGTGAGCTTTTGCCGGAACCGTTAGGTCCCATGATAGCGTGCATTTCTCCTTTGTTTATTTCGAGATTAATGCCTTTCAGAATTTTTTTCCCTTCTACTTCTGCGTGCAGATTTTTAATCGTCAGCATGATTGTTTTATTTCGTTCTGTATGTATTAATTGGATAATGAGTTATCCAACGCTTCCTTCAAGTGTAATAGATAATAATTTTTGCGCTTCTACTGCAAACTCCATCGGGAGCTGGTTCAGTACTTCCTTCACATAGCCGTTTACGATCAGGGCAACTGCCTTTTCGCTGTCGATGCCACGTTGGTTCAGGTAGAAGATCTGGTCTTCCCCGATTTTCGAAGTGGTGGCTTCGTGTTCGATCATGGCTGTTTTGTTCCTTGATTCGATATACGGGAAGGTGTGGGAGCCGCATTGGTTACCGATGAGCAGGGAATCGCACTGGGTAAAGTTACGTGCGTTATCGGCACGTGGCCCAACGGATACCAGGCCGCGGTAGCTGTTATCGCCTCTGCCGGCGGAAATACCTTTGGAGATGATGCGGCTTTTGGTGCCTTTGCCGATGTGGTGGATCTTGGTACCGGTATCAGCGATCTGTTTGTTACGGACTACTGCCACGGAGTAAAATTCACCTTCGGAGTGGTCGCCCTGCAGGATTACGCTGGGATATTTCCAGGTAATAGCGGAGCCGGTTTCTACCTGTGTCCAGGAGATCTTACTGGCAGCGCCTTTGCAGATGCCTCTTTTGGTAACGAAGTTATAGATACCGCCTTTACCGTCTTTATCACCGGGATACCAGTTTTGTACGGTAGAGTATTTTATTTCAGCCTGTTCGAGTGCTATCAGTTCCACTACTGCGGCGTGCAGTTGATTTTCATCACGCATGGGAGCGGTGCAGCCTTCGAGATAGCTTACGTAGCTGTTGTCGTCTGCGATGATCAGGGTACGTTCAAATTGTCCGGTGTTCTGTGCGTTGATACGGAAGTAAGTGCTCAGTTCCATCGGGCATCGTACGCCTTTGGGAATGTAAACGAAGGAACCATCGGAAAATACGGCGGCGTTGAGTGCTGCAAAGATGTTATCCGTATGGGGAACCACGCTGCCCAGGTATTTCTTTACCAGGTCGGGGTGTTCCTGTACTGCTTCACCGAAAGAGCAGAAGATAACGCCCATTTCTTTCAGTTTCCCTTTGAAAGTGGTGGCTACGGAAACGCTGTCAAAAACGGCATCCACGGCTACACCGGTAAGGGCTTTCTGTTCATTCAGGGGAATACCCAGTTTTGCGAAGGTAGCCAGCAGTTCCGGATCTACTTCATCCAGGCTGTTGAGCTGTATTTTCTTCTTTGGTGCGGCATAATAGGAAAGTGCCTGCAGATCAAGTTTAGGCATTTCAAAGTGCTGCCATTTCGGGAATTCCATTTTCTTAAACGCGGCAAATCCCTTCAGGCGCCATTCCAGCAGCCATTCGGGCTCATTCTTCTTCGCCGAAATAAAACGGATGATATCTTCATTCAGCCCCGGAGGAGCTATATCCATTTCAATATCGGTGCTAAAGCCAAACTCGTACTCCTTATTGGCTATATCATCAATTATTTCGTTACTGTTGATCATACAAGTTTAATATTTAAACCGCAAAGCTTTCGCCGCAGCTACACGTTCTGGTTGCATTTGGATTATTAAAGTAGAGGCCTTTTCCGTTGAGTCCATCAGAATAGTCCAGTTCTGTACCATACAGATACAGGAGGCTTTTCATTTGTACTACTACTTTTACGCCTTTATCTTCAAAAATCTGGTCGCCTTCTTCTTCGGTTGCTTCAAATTTCATCACATATTCAAGACCAGAGCAGCCACCACCTTTTACGCCTACCCGTACAAAGGTGCCCGGCGCATGATGTTCTTTTTCCATCAGCGCTTTTATATATTCTCCTGCTTTTTCTGAAACGGTTATCATACTCAGAATTTGTTTTAATTAGCTATTTACCGGTTTCCCGGCCTATCCTTATCTGTTTATCCTTCAATACCAGCCACTACATGCGATTTAGCCGCACACAGTAACTGCACCATCGTATCCAGTTTATTTTTATAGAACTCAGTGAACCCCCGGGTTTCGGGGTCATACAGGTTGTCTTTCAAAATGGGCAGGGAATATGGTAAAACCCACGCCCTTAGTGCCTTTGCCACTGCATCCATCGCATTTATACCCTGCATGGCCTGGGTGCCGTCCGCCCAGGACAGCAAAGCTACAACCTTTCCTGTTAAATAAGGACGCTGGTTCTTGCTTGTCATCTCGAGCCAGTCCAGGCAATTTTTCATGGCGCCGGTCATGCTGCCATGATATAAAGGAGTCATCCAGATATGCAGGTCCGCCTTACAAAAAGCTTTGCACATGGCGTCTACTGCGGGTGGTTTCGTTCCTGCTTCCGCCTGGGAGAAAAAGGGGATCTGGGCGTTACCCAGACTAAAGATCTCCGGGGAAAATCCTTTCTCTTTTAACTGTTCCGTCAGATACACCGCCAGCTGGTTTGCTGTGGCATAAGGACGGTCATCTATCGCACCATTAAATATCAGGACGTTCATTAATATTTAACTTTTAGAGATTTAAATGATTATGAGATTAAATTTTGATGAAGGATCTCATAAACTCACCAAAATCCCAAAATCTTTTTTTTAGCTTTCACAAAAATACCGATATTTGAGAATAAAACAAGTAAGAACTTGGAAAATTATCCAATACGAACCAAGAATGCTGCCGAACGGTTTTTGACGTTGCTCAAGACCCGGGGACCGCTGTCTGCAGCTGAATTGGCCAACGAATTGGGTATTACCGGAGAGGGCGCCAGGCTTCAACTGCTTAAACTGGCAGAAGAAGGATTGGTGCAGTCGGAAAGTGCTTCCAAAGGCGTAGGACGCCCAGTTTTAATATGGAGTCTTACCCCCCTGGGTAATGCCCGTTTCCCTGACACACATACCGAACTCACCCTTCAGCTGATCCAGACCATTAAAACGGTATTGGGAAAGGAAGCGCTCGATAATGTGGTGAACGCCCGGGAAAAAAGCCAGCTGGAAAAATACAGCAGTGCCCTGGAAGGTGTAAACGGTATTGAAAACCGGCTCACCTCGTTTGCGGCCATCCGCTCCGGCGAAGGGTACCTGGCGGAATGGAAAAAAGAAGGCGATACGTATTACTTTATAGAGAATCACTGTCCCATTTGCTGCGCCGCCACAGAATGCGACAATATCTGTACTTCCGAAATGCGCACGTTTGTGAGCATACTCGGGGAGAAAATGAATGTGTCGCGGATGGAGCATATTATCAACGGCGCCCGCCGTTGTGTGTATAAGATAGAGGCGGAGTAGCGGAGGTTGTCTTTCTCAGGATTACGCTGATTTTACTGATTACCTGGATTTTTACTTTTGGATTTTATAAAGGATTAAGGGAGATAGGAGCGGATATATTCGCTTTTATCTCCCTTAATTATTATTAAAAAAATCAAAGAAATCTAAAAAAATCCAAAAGTAAAAATCCAGGTAATCAGTAAAATCAGCGTAATCCTGAGAAAGACAAAATCCGCGTGAGACTGTTATTTCAGGATGAGCACCAGGGTGCCGGCGATGATGAGGCTGGCGCCGATGGCGGTTTTCAGGGTGAGTGTTTCGTGAAGGAAGATAGCGGAGAGGAGAATGGTGAGCGCCACACTGAGCTTATCCACGGGGGCTACCTGCGATACTTTGCCGATCTGGAGCGCTTTGAAATAAAAGATCCAGGAACAACCGGTAGCGATACCGGATAAGATGAGAAAGAGCAGTGCGTGTTTGGACAGGGCGCCGGCGCCTTTATATTCCCCTCTTGCAAACACAATGGCCCAGGCCAATACCAATATAACGAGGGTTCTGATGGCGGTAGCCAGGTTGGAAGGGATGTCCGCTACCCCAATTTTGGCCAGGATAGCGGTTAAGGCCGCGAAGAAAGCGGATAGTAATGCATAAAACCACCACATAATTTTCCTTTTACGGTTTGTAAGTTATCCCGGAAAACTGAAGGAATGTTGTAGCCGGAATCAGATCTTTATACCTAAAATTTTTAAACTTCTTTCCACTCCATCCAGTACCGCAATTTCCGGCAGGTGCGCCCATTCTTCAAAACCCATATTCAGAAACAGTTTCAGACTGGGTTCGTTGTGCGCAAAAATAAAACCCAGCAGTGTTTGTACGCCAAATTCCGGCGCTACGGTAATGGCATGTTGCAGTATTTTTTTGCCTAATCCCTTGCCACGCATCGTTTCATCGAGATAGATGCTTACTTCTACTGTGCCGTCGTAGGCCGGCCGGCCGTAAAACGACTGAAAGCTCATCCATCCCACATTACTGCCGTTGTCGTCTATCATCCACAGGGGACGGAGGGTATTGTTGTGCGCATGAAACCAGGGTAGCCGGCTTTCAACAGTAACAGGTGAGGTGTCGGCAGTCACCATTCTGCTGGCGATAGTGGTGTTATAAATTTCAACGATCCTTGGCAGGTCGGCTTCTGTAGCATGCCGGAATTGTAAGCTCATGATATAATAATTAGAAAATAGATTCGCGTGTATGTTCGTGTCTTAGAAGACTGTAAAGTTCTGCATTTACGAATTTTCCTTTTTCAAAAAAGGCATCTCTTAAAAAACCTTCGTAGCGGAATCCCAGCCGGCTTAACAGCTTGGACGACGCCTGGTTTTCCGGGTCCACAAAGGCTTCAATGCGGTTGAACTGCAATTCTTCATAGCCATAACTGAGCATGGCGCTTATCGCTTCTTTCATAATGCCTTTGCCCCAGTAGATGGGTTTCAGGTCGTAACCGATTTCCGCTTTGAAATGTGTTTTGTTGATTTTGTGATACCCGCAGGTGCCTATCAGTTCATCCTTTCCGGCCAGTGTGATGGCCCATCGCATGCCTTCTTCCTTTTCCAGGCTTTGACGGAAAAACTGTATAATATGGGTGGCTTCACTGATATTGGAAAATGAATCAATGTCCATATATTTTGTGACGGCATCATCCGAAAAATGCCTGAACAGGGCGGCGGTATCTTTTTCGTCTATTGGTCTCAGTACCAGGTTGCCGGTATTTAAAACGGGTAAATGCATGATACGGTTGCCGGTTTAGGTTGGGGCAAAGCTAACAGATATTGCGAAAATGTCCATAGGAACCTTGATTTTAATCCCGCTTTAATGCCTGCCCGGGTAAACAATGCTACTTTTGCAGGGGTTATTGCTTATAATTTTTTGATATGAAAATACTGGTTATAGAAGATGAAGTAAAAGTGGGCGCTTTCATCAAACGCGGGCTGGAAGAGCACCATCACCATGTGGATGTGCATACGGATGGCATTACCGGTCAGCAGGCGGCGCTGGAACACGACTATGATCTCATTTTACTGGACCTGATGTTGCCGGGTATAAACGGAACGGCTATATGTAAAAAACTGCGTGCGCTGGAAATCAGTATCCCTGTATTGATGCTTACCGCGTTAAATGCCACGGAGGATATTGTAGAAGGACTCAATGCCGGGGCTGATGATTATCTCGCCAAGCCTTTTCATTTTTCAGAGCTGATGGCACGTATCAATGCGTTGTCGAGACGGAAAAGCCACTTCCACGAGGAGCCTGCGGTGCTTAGGTTTGCGGATCTTCAACTGGATACCCATTCCAAAACTGCCAGCCGGGATGGACAGGAAATTGTGCTTACAGCGAAAGAGTATGCGTTGCTGGAGCTGCTGCTCCGTAATACCGGAAGGGTGCTGTCCCGGGCGCTTATTTCAGAAGCCGTGTGGGGACTCGAGTTTGACACAGGCACCAATACCATTGATGTATATGTTAATTATCTCCGGAATAAAATTGAAAAAGGCTTTACCGGTGAAAAGCTGATCCATACCGTAGTTGGGATGGGTTATGTGATGAAACAGAAATAAGCTTATGAAGATCCGGCACCGGCTATCGCTGCAGTTTACTTTGATTTCAGGTATTATTCTTACGGTTGTTTTCGTACTGATATACCTGTTATCTGCCCAATACATCCGGAACAGTTTTTATAAGCTGTTGCAGATGCGTGCGCTGGTAACTGCGCAGGTGTACCTTGAAAAAGACGAGCTGACGAAGAAGAAATTTCTTGAAATAGAAAAGAGCTACCGGGAACGGATACCCGATGAATCCAGTAATATTTACGATCAGCACAACCAGGCGGTGTTCATTGAAAAAACGAGGTATAACTGGCCGGTGTCGCTGCTGGAAACCATCCGTCACCAGGAAGTGTACCGGTTCGTTTTCCGGGAAGAGTCGGGCCTGGGGATTTATTATCCCGATAACCAGGGCGATTTTGTAGTGATAGTAACCGCGCGTAATACGGCGGGCATCCAGCAGCTGCAATATCTTTTGTGGATACTGGTCGTGATGTTTTTGGTTGCCCTGCTGATCACCTTCCTGATGGGGCAGTGGTACGCCAGCAGGGCGCTCGAACCTATTAAAAGCATCAACCGGCAGGTGCAAAAGATCCGCTCCAACAACCTGCACCTGCGCGTGCAGCAAGGATTAAATAAAGATGAAATAGATGAACTGGCTGCTAATTTCAATGGACTGTTGCAACACCTGGAACAGGCTTTTGATATGCAGCGTTCTTTTGCATCTAATGCCTCCCACGAGTTACGTACACCATTAACTACTATTATCGGGGAGATAGAAGTAACACTTCAGAACAGCCGTAGCCCGGAAGAATATGTACAAACGCTGGGTACGCTGCTCGGTGAATCGGAGAAACTGAAGATCATTACGGATGGACTGTTGCAGCTTACACGGGTGGATGCCAACCTTACAGAAGCCAACAGCGAGCTGATCCGGATGGACGAGTTATTGTGGGACCTGGCGGAATACTGGCGTCATAAATCGCCGCCGTTGCAGCTGCACGTACAACTCAGCGGTATGCCAGACGATGCTGCTTTGCTTTGCATCCGTGGTAACCGTTCGCTGATAGCATTGGCGTTGCAAAACATCCTCCGTAATGCATTTAAATTTTCGTATAACCGTGACGTTAGTTGCCGGCTTTCCTATAGCGACAGTGGTATCAGCCTGTCTGTAAGCGACCGTGGTATTGGTATTGCGGCAGCTGATACCGAAAAGATCTTTATGCCGCTGTACCGGGCAGATAATGCGCATTCCTTCGAGGGGTATGGCATTGGCTTATCCATGACGCAAAAGATTCTGTACCTGCATAAGGCCTCCATCACGGTGAGCAGCGTGTTAGGGCAGGGAACCACCTTTAATATTTTCTTTCCTCCGGCCGGTAAATGGCTGTAAAGGTTTTGTTAGTCCGGACCGCTGCGGCAACGACGATATTTATGGTTTAGTCTTTCTTCACCACTTTCACCTTCTTTACTTTCGGTTTGGATTCATCGCCAAGCAAAATAGCCCAGGGGGTCATCTCTTCGATATTCTGACAAATAATTTTAATAATAGCGATGGTCGGAATGGCAAGGAACATGCCGGGGATGCCCCATAACATATTGCCCAGTACCACCCCAATGATGGTGATCAATGCGTTGATCTTCACCTTGGAACCCACAATGCTGGGGAAAAGCACGTTACTGTCGAGTACATGAATGAGGAACAGGGCAATGCCCGCCTGCAATGCCTGTATAGGCGTACCCGTAGCCAGTGTTACCAGGATGATAAGGATGGCGGCCGTTAAGATCCCTACATAAGGAATGATATTAAAGATAGCGGCCATTACGCCCAGCAGGATGGCGTATTTAATACCAAGAATAAAGAACAGGGCGGTATTGAGAACGGCTACTATCACCATTTCTATCATCAGGCCGCCTACATAGCTTTTAATGATGGTGCGGGTGCTGGCGATGACGGTGAGTAATTTTTCGCGGTGCTGTTCCTGGAAGATCTTGATCAGGAAAGATACCAGTAACCTGCGGTAGAAGAGGATAAAGAAAGCATACAGGAATACAAATACAACGAATACCAGCAGGGAGGAAAGCGACAGGAATGTTTGACTGATGAAGCTGGTGGCGGTTCCGAGGGTACCCATCATCGCTTTTTCCACGTAGCTCATTTGTGTGCTGGAATTGATATGAAACTTAGTATTGATCCAATCTTGGGTGGAATCTATCACCAGCATGAGCTTTTGTTCCAGTTGCGGGAAATCGGAGATGAAGGCTTCCATTTGTTTGGCGAGTAGGAGCATTATCAGCAGGATGGCGATGATAAACAGCAATACCGCTATGATGGCTGCCATCCCCCGGGGCAGGCGCCATTTTTCCAGCTGATGGACAACGGGCAGCAGCATGATGGCAATGAGCATGGCAAACATCAACGGAACGATGATACCACTGCCAACATGAGCTATATAGATGATAAGGATAATCGAAAACAGGGTAAAAGTGAGACGGGCAGTAAACGGTAGTTTGATCTCGTTCATAGAGGTAGTGCTTTTATCAAAGATATTAAAAATCAAAGTGTATAACATTAGAATGCTGATTATACATTTGTTACGGTGAAAAGGTTGCAGTTGCGCACCGCTTTTATTATTTTACGGACATGCCCGTAAAAATTCAAGCGTTATGAAAAAACTGTTTGCCCTTTTGCTGCTCGTTTGCGGCAGTGGATCCCTTTCCTTTGCAAAACCCCTGCCGGCTGACACCTTACCTGTCCGCGGTTTTTGTATAGCGGCGCCCAGGGCGGAAGGACTGGCTCCGTTCCTGAGATTTATCGATACAGAACTGGCGCCCCGGCACATCAACACCCTGGTGCTGCGCGTTGATTTTAATTACCAGTTTAAGTCGCACCCGGAACTGCGTGATGCCGGTGGGTTAACCGAACAGCAGGTAAAACAGCTGGTGCAAACCTGCCGTAAGCATAATATCCGGCTGATTCCGCAGATCAACCTGCTGGGACACCAGTCGTGGGCGGGTACAACTACCAACCTGCTGAAGGTGTATCCTGATTTTGATGAAACGCCGTGGGTAAAAATGCCGGCGAAATATGTATGGCCAAATGCAGATGGATTGTATTGCAAAAGTTATTGCCCGTTGCATCCGGGGGTACATAAAGTTGTGTTTGAGTTGGTGGATGAGATCTGTGATGTATTTGAGAGCACCGCTTTTCATGCCGGCATGGATGAAGTATTTTATATTGGCGAGGATAAATGTCCGCGTTGCGGCGGCCGGGACAAGGCCGAATTATTTGCCGGGGAGGTATGGACGATCCGGAATCACCTGGCGCAGCAGGGGCGTGAGCTGTGGATGTGGGGCGACCGGTTGCTGGATGGCAAGCTGACGGGGTTAGGCGCCTGGGAGGCGAGTATGAACAATACACACCGGGCGGTGGACCTGGTTCCGAAGGATGTGGTGATTTGCGACTGGCACTACGAGCGTCCGGATAAAACGCCGGTATACCTGGCGATGAAGGGATTATCGGTGATTACGTGTCCGTGGAGGATGCCGGCTAATGCGAAGCTGCAACTGAAGGATATGTATGATTACCGGGCGAGTGCCACCAAAGAAATGAAACCCCGTTTCCAGGGAATGATGCAAACGGTTTGGTCGGATGCCGCCGGGTTCCTGGATGAGTTTTATGGAACGGGCAAGCCGCAGAAAGATACCGTGAATACGAGCGCCAATTGTTTCCGGGCTGTATTTACTAAATAGATAAAAGAATAAACGGAATGACATCATTGGTCATTCCGTTTTCTTTTTAATAATGTTTTTTGAGCAGCGGAATAAATATTTCAGAGTATTGAGGGCCGTCGAGCGAAATGAAGAAGTGGTTCCCGCTCATTTTGAAAATTCCTTCCTTACAGTTCATGCTGATAAAATTATACATCGGCATACCTGCTGTGGCGAAGTCCATTGGCACCGGCAGTTTGAGGTAGTTGCCACCTGCTATCCGTTTTGTGGCGAGATAGGAGTGGTTTTTCGTCAGCTGGATATGCGCGTTTATTGCAGCCGTTGGAATCAACAGTCCAGCGAACATAGACAGCTTTTCATAGTTGGTTACCGGTACGGCGTCGAGGGTACCTGTAATGATCCTGCTTTGTGGCAGATCGTATAATGTCTGCATCTTTTTAAACAGACTATGATAGGTGTTCATGCGGGCGATCATTTCAGTGATCGGGTCCTGGCCCCGTGAAATGAAGGAGTAGTACAGGATGCTGTCCGGCATTCTGATTTTCTCACAGCGATCATAATTGAACAATTCCTGGAATGCTTCACTACCTACAGCTGCGGTGATGGTTTTAGTGATCTGCAGGGTCCTGTTTTCATTGGGCAGGATGATGATGCGGCGGAAATCTTTGGGACTTTCTTTAAAGTGTAGTTTAAAGGCTTTGCTGAAAGCCGCGGTGGTGGCGTATCCGCAATACTCGCTTATTTCACCGATGTTATAGCCACTGTGCCGGAGCAGGCCTGCGCCGAGTTCCAGGCGGTGTCTTTTAACATAGTGCCAGAATGGTTCTCCCATGTAATTCACAAAGTTGTGATAGAAGTAGGAGTAGGAGATGCCGAGGCGTTCTGCCACATCTCTGATATTAAAGGGATCACTTACGTGATCATCTGCATAAGATAACCCTTGTAAAGCAAAATTTTCAAGTTGTTCTTTGGTCAAAAGGGCGGCCATAAAATATGAGGGATTTTAGTTGATTTTCATTGGATCCGGTACATGCTGATTTACATCCTGGATAAGCAGATCGCTACGTGAACATTATCCCTAATTTAATTTTTTTATGATTACCGGAGAAGTAAATTTCAGGATCATTTTATTAAGTTGATTTTCAATATGATATATTTTGTATTTAGCATATAAATTTATAATATGTAGAAAAATTGTTGCCTGGAAGGAGGTTCCGGAGGAGAAAAAAAACAGAAAAAGCTAAAATGGACAAACCGTTAATTACGGGAATGAATATCTTTAACAGTCATGTTATGTTTGGATCATCAGTCGGGCATTCCCATAGTTTTATAGCCATTAAATGATTTTGTCCTATCAATCCTGTTATGGAGTTGCGGCCTTCGCAACACCATTTGCCGGTGGTTTAGCATAGTTGATTGATTTGATTGTATAACCTTTTATGTTATGGTAGCCGTCATCATTGTTTTAGCGTTATTGTTGCTGCTGGGTTGGGCCATCCTGTACCACCATTTCAGGGCCCTGCGGGTAGCTAATATTAACCTGGTAAAACAGGCGCAGAAAGAGGCTTCGTTGCAGTTCCAGCTGCGTGAGGCCAGGGAAAAATACAATAAGCTGGAAGAGAAGCTCAGAAAGGTACAATATGAGCTGCATAATGGAAAACAAAAAGAGAGTCAGCGCTGAAAATAACATCCACCTGGTATTGATGTCATTGTTTTCGGGTTTGCCAATATTTAGTTAGGTTTGCTGGCATGCAGGTAGTTTTTCAGATTACATCCGGTGAGCGGGATGCACAATTGTCTATGCTCGGGCAGCTCAATAATCTTCTTCATTATACCAACGAACGTCAAACACGTGTAGCCATAGAGGTGGTAGTACATGGTCATGCCTGGAATTTACTGCTGCCGGAGGGCCACCCTTTCCCCGAAAAGATAGCGTCCCTGCAGGGCCGGTCGGTCCGTTTCCTTATTTGCCAAAATACCTTGAACAGCCGTCAGCTGGCAGCGGATCAGCTGTTTCCCTTTGTGGAAGTGGTGCCTGCAGCCATAGCGCACCTTATAGAAAGGCAACAGGAGGGATGGGCCTATATAAGATGTTAGTTTAATTGTTTATGAGTTAATTGGTTTATTAGTTTATTTTTACATTTTTAAAGTAAAGTGCCGGGAATAGCGGTTGAAAGTTTGGGAGGGCGGCACCAAATAAAAATTGCAGTAATAACGTTAAATGGATGCACGAATAATAAGGACTAACCTCTTAAACTTAAATACATTGAAATTCTCCAAATCTACCGGAATACTGTTGTTATTCATGGCAGTTCCCTTTTTCACCTTTGCGCAGGACTGGCATGTCGGCGCTTTTGCAGGTATCAGCAACTACAGCGGGGATCTTACCCAGCAAAGGGTGGATATGAAATATACCCGGCCGGCGCTTGGCTTGCTGGTGAGAAAGGATATTAACCGTTACCTCACTATCCGTGGCTCTTTTACCTGGGGAATTGCTACCGGCGCCGACAGCACCAACTCTTCCAAAGACCTGGTGGCCCGTAACCTTAGTTTCCGGACCAATATTTTTGAAGGCAGCCTGATTGGTGAAATCAACTTTTTTGATCTCGACGAAAAAGGGTTTACGCCTTATGTGTTTGTGGGTGTAGGTGGTTTTGGTTTTGATCCCACTTCTAAAGACCAGTCGGGCAACCGGGTACGGCTTCGTCCCCTCGGTACCGAAGGACAGGGATTACCGCAGTATCCTACCCGTCAGCCTTACGACCTGTTTTCCTTTTCCTTTCCGTTTGGAGCGGGTGTAAAGGCAATCATCAATGATAAATGGACACTTGGATTTGAGATAGGACTTCGTGCTACTACCACAGACTATATGGATGATGTGAGCACTAACTATGTTGATCAGAATACCTTGCTGACCTACCGTGGCCAAAAGGCGGTAGATATGGCTTACCGTGGCGATGAAGTAACCGGCAAAGTGGCGCCGGGAACATATCCTGCAGATGGTGCTATCCGTGGTTCTGACAAGCATAACGACTGGTATGCGTTTTCCGGGTTCACCATTACTTACCGTTTGGGTGGTGGCAGTGGCTGGGGTAAACAAAAAGCTACCCGGTGCCCGATACTGAGACCGTAATCAGCTGATATTCACACTATTTAATACTTTATTTATCCTTTTAATCCCGGCATCCCGCCGGGATTTTTTTTATTGGCATAGTTGTTGAATTTATGAGTTCAAACAGGTACTAATGCAGCCACCAGCTTATGGCGGATCGCAGAATCACAAATCGCGGAGAGAGTAATGAATCAACAGCCGCAAGAAAATAAGTTGGTGTGCAACTGCCTGTTTTAACTAACGAAAAAGAAGTGCCATGAGGAAGTTTTTAAATATAGCTTCAGTGATGTTGATAACAGGTTCAATGAGCCTTTCTGCACAACAAAGGCCGCCTGCACCACCACTGCCACCCAGGCCACCGGCTCCGGCACATTTACCACATCCGCCGGCGCCACCAGTACCACCGGGATTGCCAAGGCCTCCAACGCCTCCGCATCACCGGCCACCGGCTCCGCCAACACCACCGCATCATCATAAAAAACCGTATAAAAAGCATTACAAGAAACCGCGTAAGCCCCGGAGATATTCTTTTATCGCATATCCGGGTTCCACTTATGTTGTTACAGATGCCAGTTTTGCCCGGTATGCGGGTTAACATTAACAACACACCACAACTATTATTTGCCAACCGATCTTGAACTAAAAACCAAAGAAACATGAAAAAAGTACTGCTGTTGATGCTGCTTATTGGCGGCACTGTGCTCACCACGTATGCACAAAGGGGACATGGACGTGGCCACGGATATGGACATGGGCGCGGACATGACCGTTATGATGATGACCGCTGGGAAAGATGTGAGCGACCCAGGAGAGTGTATGTACGCGACAGGTATGACTATGACTGCTACCCTCGTCAAAGAGTGGTATACGCCAGACCGGCTTATTACCCCGCTGTAATACCTGTTCCCGTGCCAGCCCCGGTACGCTACTACCCATCAAGGCCAAGGGCCGTATTCCACGCGGGTGTTACCATCGTGAACTGATAACTGAAAATGGAATAAATGAGATGCCTCCCATATTTAAAATGGGGGGCATTTTTTATTGCGGTGCGGGATGGTTACTTTTGTTGATTGGTAATAAGATTCAAACATGGCATATAAAAATCTCAGACACTTTATAGACACGCTGGAACAGGCAGGAGAACTGGTACGTATAAAAACTTATGTGGATCCTAAACTGGAAATCGCTGAAATAACAGACAGGGTCAGCAAATCGCCGGATGGCGGCAAAGCCCTGCTGTTTGAAAATACCGGTACCGACTTCCCCGTGCTGATTAATTCCATGGGCAGCTACAAGCGTATGTGCCTGGCGCTGGGCGTGAGTGAACTGGACGATGTGGCCGGTGAAATTGAAAATCTCTTTAAATTATTATCCAAACCAAAGGAAAGTATACTTGATAAACTGGCCCTGCTGCCAAAGCTCGGACAGTTTGCTTCCTGGATGCCCAAAGTAGTAAGTGGAAAAGGCAGTTGCCAGGAAGTGGTAATGGCCAACCCGGACCTCAGCAAATTGCCGGTGCTTACCTGCTGGCCTAAGGACGGTGGTCCTTTTATCACCCTGCCCGTAATCCATACCAAAGACCCGCTTACCGGCACCCGCAACGTAGGCATGTACCGTATGCAGGTATTTGAAAAAGATATGACCGGTATGCACTGGCATAAACATAAGGTATCCGCCAAACACTTCATGGAATACAAGAAGCTGAATAAGCGTATGCCCGTTGCCGTAGTATTGGGCGGAGATCCCGTTTATACTTACTCTGCTACCGCCCCGCTGCCGGAAAACGTAGATGAATATATGCTGGCCGGCTTTCTCCGCAAGAAGAAAGTAGAGCTGGTAAAGTGTATCACCCAACCGGATATAGAAGTGCCGGCAGATGCCGATTTTGTGATTGAAGGTTATGTAGAACCGGCTGAAGACCTCATCTGGGAAGGCCCTTTCGGTGATCATACCGGGTATTACTCACTGGCCGACTGGTACCCTAAATTTCATGTTACCGCTATCACGCACCGCAAAGACGCCGTATATCCGTCGACGATAGTAGGCATTCCGCCGCAGGAAGATGCCTGGATAGGCAAAGCCACCGAACGTATTTTCCTGGCGCCGATTAAAATGACACTCGTGCCTGAAATCATTAATATGGAAATGCCGGTGGAAGGCGTGTTCCATAACCTGGTGATTGCACAGATAAAAAAAGACTATGCCGGCCAGGCGCAGAAAGTGATGAACGCTATGTGGGGCGCCGGCCAGATGATGTTTAACAAGATCCTGGTGGTAACAGACGACGGCACAAAGATCACCGACTATAAGCAGCTGGCACAGTATGTCTTCCAACACCTGAACCCTGCTGCTGATATATACCTCAGCCAGGGGCCGATGGACGTACTGGATCACTCCTGTTCCAAGATGGGCTTTGGCGGTAAAATGTGTATCGATGGTACCCGCAAATACGAAGAAGAGCAGGACACCACCTTTATATCTGTTCCGGCGCCGCGGCAGCTGGATACAGCCGCCATCATGCAGCAGTTCCCGGAAATCAAAGGCATCAACGCTTCGCTGCTGCCACTGGATATTTCCTGTATCCTGGTGGCAGTGGAAAAGGCCCGTCCTTCGCATGTACGGGAGCTGAATGAGCAGCTGTACACCTTACCGGCACTGGCGGGCATTAAAATGATCCTTTTCGTAGAGCATACCGTGGATGTAAGCGATCTGGCTTCTGCGTTATGGCGTTTCTGCAATAACCTGGACCCTAAACGCGACAGCTTTATTGTCCGTATCCCTTCCGGGGAACCCGGTAAATATATTGGCGGCATTGGTATGGACGGCACCCTGAAAACCAGGCTGCTGGACAATTTTGAGCGCGACTGGCCCAATATCATTGTGGCCGACGATGCCACTATCCGGAAAGTGGATACCAAATGGCCTGAGCTGGGTATCGGACCTTTACTGACTTCTCCTTCTCTCAAATACAAACAACAGATTTATGGTGAAGAAGCGGTGGTACAACAGTAGTTACCTGCTGCTGATCCTGTTACTGGCCGGCAGCCTGCGGGCAGCCGGCCAGGTAAGTGCTGCCGACTTCCGTTTCCTGGATAAGCTGGAAGGCACCTGGAAGATGAACACCCGCAAAAGCACCATCGTGGAAACCTGGAGCCGGGTCAATGACTCTACCTGGAAAGGGAAAACCTGGCGGGTAGTAGGAGCGGACAGCGCCCTGCAACAATCCATGCAGCTGGTGAGAAGAGGAACCGGCATCTTTTATATTCCAGCCTATGAAGGGCAGGACAAACCCGCCACCATACACCTGAAACTGCGGGTTTTAAAAGCCATTGGTTTTGTTGCAGAAGACCTGAACAACGATTTCCCCAAAAAAATCACCTACCGTTTTAAAGACGCCAAACACCTCGACGCCCGCGTGGAAGGCATGCGGGACGGCACCACCGAGGAATACATTTTCCAGTATACCTTCTCCCCGGAGTAAAGTTTCCCGATTGCGTAAATGATTTTCCCGCTTCGAGAAAGCGGAGTGCATGGCTGTACCTACTTTTGTGTAACACACACACGATACACAGCACCAAGATATTCTCAATAAAGCAATAATTTGAGTTGGTCGTACAAGTAATGCCGCGCCTGTTCACAGGGAGCGGCTTTTTTGTGCGGAGGGAGGGCGGCGCCTTCGGCGCCTTTTGTCTTGGAGCAGGATTACGCTGATTATGTTGATTACGCTGATTTTCCCACCTTTTGTTTAGATTTTTTTAGGGAAGGATGGGAATGATTTTTCTGCATTTTATTTGATTAGAAAAATTTTCCTGGTATTGTGATAAAAAAAATGGGAGATAGAAACAGACATCTCTGTTTCTATCCCCCAAAATATTTAAAATAAAATGTGGGAAAATCAATCTAATCTCTCCCCAAAAAAATCTAAAACAAAAGGTGGGAAAATCAGCGTAATCAACATAATCAGCGTAATCCTGCTCCAAGACAAAAGGCGCCGAAGGCGCCGCCCTCCCTCCGCTACTTATGAATCTCCGATGTGAAGTTGAATTGAATGTCAGGGTTGTTGGTGCGCTCGGTGTTAAGGTACCATTCCGATTGCGCCAGGTATACGATATGGCCGTCCTTGTCCTCCACGATGTTGGAGGATTTGAAGCGGATGAATTCCTCGATTTTCTCTTTCGGACCGGTGAGCCAGCAGGCCTTGTAGAAAGGCAGGGTATTGAACTGGCAGGCGGCGCCATATTCCTGGAGCAGGCGGTACTGGATTACTTCGAACTGCAGGTCGCCCACACAGCCGATGATTTTGCGGTTGCCACCGTGCTGCGTAAATAACTGTGCCACGCCTTCGTCTGTAAGCTGGCGGATACCTTTTTCCAGCTGTTTTGTTTTCAGTGGATCTTTGTTCACCAGTTCCTTAAACAGTTCAGGAGAGAAGCTTGGGATACCGGTGATGTAAAAGTTTTCACCTTCCGTAAGGGTGTCGCCGATCTTGAAGTTGCCGGTATCAAACAGCCCTACCACGTCGCCGGGGTAGGCATCGTCTACTACGTTCTTTTCGCGGGCGAGGAAGCTGTAAGGGTTGCTGAACCTAACGTCTTTGTCTAAACGAACATGGTGATAGAATTTATTCCTTTCGAATTTACCGGAGCAAACGCGGAGGAAGGCGATACGGTCGCGGTGACGCGGATCGAGGTTAGCATGGATTTTAAAAATGAATCCACTGAACTTATCTTCGTTTACGTCTACTTCGCGGGTGGTAGCGGTGCGGTTACGCGGAATGGGCGCGATGTCCACAAAGGTATCCAGCAGGTCTTTCACGCCGAAGTTGTTGACGGCGCTGCCAAAGAAAACGGGCGCCAGTTTACCGGCGAGGTACTCTTCCCTGTTGAAGGTATCGTACACGCCTTCGATCAGTTCCACGTCGCCACGCAGCTGTGCGGCATCTTTTTCATTGAAGTGTTCATCGATGTAGCTGCTGCTGAGATCTGTGAGCGGTACTACGTCTTCGTCTGTTGCTTTCTTGTTGGGAAGGAAGGCCACGAGGCTTTTATCGTACAGGTTGTAAACGCCTTTGAAGTCGCTGCCCATATTGATAGGCCAGCTGAGGGGTCTTACCCGGATGTTAAGTTTTTCTTCCAGTTCATCCAGGAGGTCGAACGGGTATTTACCATCGCGGTCCATTTTGTTGACGAAGATGATCACGGGCGTATCGCGCATGCGGCATACTTCCATGAGTCTTTCCGTTTGTTCTTCCACTCCTTTCACGCAGTCGATCACCAGTACCACGCTGTCTACGGCAGTCAGCGTACGATAGGTATCTTCCGCAAAGTCCTTGTGACCGGGGGTATCCAGGAGGTTAACGAGGATATCGCGGTATTCGAAGGTCATAACGGAAGTGGCTACGGAGATACCTCTTTGCCTTTCAATTTCCATGAAATCCGAAGTGGTGTGCTTCTTTATTTTATTGGACTTCACCGCACCGGCTGTTTGAATAGCGCCGCCAAACAGGAGGAATTTCTCTGTCAGCGTAGTTTTACCGGCATCCGGGTGAGCGATGATAGCAAAGGATTTTCTTTTACTGATTTCGTTAGCGTACTTCATAAATATCCGAAAAATGGCAGCAAAGGTAACTAAATTTTTTGTCCGGCTATATTTCGTGTTTATTGGCGCTGCCCGTGCCGATAAATCCGCTAAATTTGGAATATGATAGCAACCCTTAAAATATTATGGAATAGTTTCAAAATGGCGATGCAGGAGCTGCGGGTAAATAAGCTGCGCACTTTTTTATCGTTGTTTGGAATTACCATTGGCATCTTCTGTATCATCGCGGTATTTACGCTCACCGGTAGCCTGGAACACAATATCAGAAAGGATCTGGCTGACCTGGGCGACGATGTGGTATATATGCAGAAGTGGCCCTGGGGCGGTAATGGGGAATATCCGTGGTGGAAATATATGAACCGTCCGGAGCCGGAGTATAAGGACCTGAAACCTATACAGGATAAGGTGCAGAGCGCCAGTTTTGCTTCATTTAATTTTGAATCGGGCAATAAGAAGGTGGAATATGGGGATGATTATATGGATGGCGTGACGATGATGGCGGTGACGAACGACTTTGACCAGATACAGACCTTACAGATCCTGGACGGCCGTTTCTTTGCCAACAGTGAAAGTAACAGCGGCACCAATGTGGCGATCCTGGGCTTTACTATCTGGGATGGACTTTTCCCTTCGCCGGAAGCGGCTATGGGCAAGGTGGTGAAAGTAGCGGGGAGGGATGTAAAGATCATCGGGGTGTTGAAGAAGAAGGGAGAAAGCATGATTGGCGGGATCGGGTACGACAATGCCATTATACTGCCTTACCGGTTTGCCCGTACGGTAGTGGATGAGCGCCGGTTTGCGGACCCATATATCCTGATAAAGGCCAAACCCGGTGTAAGTATGGATCAGCTGAAAGATGAGCTGAAAGGGGTGGTGCGCGCGTCTCACCGGTTAAGGCCGAAGGAAGAGGATGATTTTTCATTGAATGAAATCAGTACCGCCAACGACAGTTTGAACGCGATGTTTGCTGCGATCAATATGGGTGGGGGAATGATTGCCATCTTTGCGCTGATAGTGGGGGCTTTTGGTATTGCCAATATTATGTTTGTAACCGTAAAGGAGCGCACCAACATCATAGGGCTGAAAAAAGCCATAGGAGCGCGACGGGGCATTATCCTGATGGAGTTTTTGCTGGAAGCGGTGAGTTTGTGTTTGTTGGGAGGAACTTTTGGCTTGCTGCTGGTTTATCTTCTTACAGTAATTATTAATCTGTCTGGTACCTTTGAGATGGTGCTGTCTGCGGGTTCTGTGATATTCGGGTTGAGCATATCTGCCCTGGTAGGGTTGCTGGCAGGCTTTATTCCTGCTTATACGGCCAGCAAGCTGGATCCGGTGGTAGCCATCCGCAGCAACTAAACAGGCATACGTAACAGGCAACAGCTTAGCTGTTGTACAGGCGGGGTTTTCCCGCCTTTTTTATTAATTTTGCGCCTTATGTCGGTTAAAATATTAGCTATAGAGTCGTCCTGTGATGATACAGGAGCAGCAGTCATTGTAGACGGGCAGGTGTTATCCAATCATATTGCCGGTCAGAAGGTACATGAGCAATACGGGGGCGTGGTGCCGGAGCTGGCTTCCCGCGCGCACCAGGAGAACATAGTGCCTGTAGTGGATATTGCGCTGAGAACCGCAGGTGTGAAGCGGGAGGAGCTAAGTGCGATTGCTTTTACCCAATCGCCCGGATTGATCGGTTCACTGCTGGTAGGCAGTTGCTTTGCCAAATCGATGGCGATGGCGCTGGATATTCCCCTGATAGGCGTGCATCATATGCAGGCGCATGTACTGGCTAACTTTATAGATGATCCCAAGCCGGACTTTCCTTTTTTATGCTTAACCGTGTCTGGTGGTCATACCCAGATCGTTTTATGTGAAAGTCCGCTTAGCATGCGGGTAATTGGTGAAACGCTGGATGATGCTGCCGGAGAGGCTTTTGATAAAAGTGCCAAAATATTGGGTTTGCCCTATCCCGGCGGCCCGTTGATAGATAAATATGCGCAGACGGGCAATCCGGCGCGCTTTAAGTTCCCCGAGCCCCGGATACCCGGTCTGAACTTCAGTTTCAGCGGATTAAAAACGGCTATTCTTTATTTCCTGCAGGAGAACCAGCAGAAAGATCCTGCCTTTATTGCGCAAAACCTGCCTGATATCTGTGCCTCCATCCAGCACCGTATTGTGAGTATATTACTGAACAAGGTGGTGAAGGCAGCTGAAGAAACAGGTATCCGCGATATTGCCATTGCCGGCGGCGTGAGCGCCAACAGTGGTTTGCGCACTGCTTTAACGGAATATGGCCGGCAACACCAATGGCGGACATTTATTCCCAAATTCGAATATTGTACAGATAATGCGGGTATGATTGCCATTACAGCTTACTATAAATACCTGGCGGGTGACTTTGCGTCACTGGATGCGGTGCCTACTGCGAGAGCCGCTTTTTAATTTCATTAACAAGGTTGGCTAAAAACGAACTGCTAATTGCTAAAATCCTATTCTAAATCAATAGTATATCGGTTTAGCTTTAAGTCGTGCTTTAGGATCGCCTTCGGCGATGTTAAATTGTCTTGGAGCAGGATTACGCTGATTGTACTGATTTATTGATTTTTACATTACTTATTATCTATGAAGAGAATTTTTAGCATTTTACTGGCACTTATTGCGGTGGGAAAGTTTGCGGTAGCACAGGAACCTGTGGCGCAAACGGAGTGGAAGAATCAGAAGTATTCCATGTTTATACACTGGGGCGCTATTTATTCCACGCTGGGAGGCGTTTGGGAGGGTAAGCCCGTTACGAAGGGATATAGTGAACAGATACAGGCGCATGCCGGTATTTACAGTGATACGTATGGAGACGTGGCCAAACAGTTTCACCCCGAACAATGGAATGCTGACTCAATTGTGCGGCTGGCAAAGGCGGCGGGTATGAAATCGGTGGTAATGACTTCCAAGCATCATGATGGTTTTTGCATGTTTCATACTGCGTATACAGATTATAATGTAGTGGATGCAACGCCTTTCAAACGGGATGTGCTGAAAGAATTATCGGATGCGTGCCACAGGCATGGGTTGAAGTTCGGGATGTATTTTTCTTTGATCGACTGGCATTTTCCACAGGCGTATCCTATTTCCAGCAGTAATAGCGATCCTATTACCCCCGAGCATCATGAATTCAATAAGAAGCAGGTAACGGAGCTGATGACCAACTATGGCCCGGTATCCGAGATCTGGTTTGATATGGGATCACTGACAGCGCATCAAAGCAGGGACCTTGCTGATATTGTGCATCGTTTGCAGCCGGGTTGTATGGTGAGTGGCCGTTTGGGAAATGATGCCGGTGATTTTTGTGTAATGGGAGATAACCAGTATCCTGACTATAAGATTGCTTCCGCATGGCAAACGCCTGCTTCCGTGTATGATGAAACATGGGGCTATCGCAGCTGGCAGGAGCATGGCAAGGCGGAAGACAAGGCGCATGAAAAACTGGAGGGGCTGATTAAAGTGGTAAGCCGTGGCGGAAACTACCTGCTGAATATTGGCCCGCGTGGCGACGGTTCGGTGGTGGACTTTGAAAAAGAGGTGCTGCTGTTAAACGGCGCCTGGCTGAAACTCAATGGTGAAGCTATTTACAGCGCTGCTGCCAACCCGTTTGATACTACCTTCGCCTGGGGCGAAGTGACTACGAAGCCCGGAAAATTGTATCTGCATTTACTGCAGCAGCCGGAACATGGCACTATTATCTTACCAGGACTGAACAGTAAGATCAGCCAGGTAACCTTATTGAGCAATGGAAAGAAAGTACCCGTTAAAATATCTGCCAAAGATGGTAACACCTATCTCCGGTTACCCGCAGATTTTAAGCTCGCAGATAAAGACATTGCGGTGCTGGCAGTTGCCTGCAAAGGACCTGTAGCGATTACACCGGTTCACTTATTACATCATGCTACGCGTTTGAGCAGGGATAATGCTACGCCGTTATTCAGCTTCTCCGGTATTGATTATGAAAGCTATTACCGCAGTGAGGTGGGTGAGTCGTGGGCATTTACCACACCGCGCCCTGCTGCGTTGGAGCTGGTGTATAGCGATGCAGAGAAAGGCAAACGAATTTTGCTGACACTGAATGGCAGCACCAGGGAAGTGTTGCTGGATGGTGGTGTTACCAGTCCGCTGAAAAATGATCCGGCTTCCCTGCAGTGGGGACCAATGTACAGCGCGGGTCCTTTCTGGTCCGGTATTGATGGCACGCATGGAAGTGTGAAAGATATTGATCCGTCCAAACCCTGGCCCAATAAGGATAATGCTGCGTGGACACTGCACAGTGACTGGAAGAATGATGCACCTATTACATTAACCGCAGATAAAAGTGTGGCCAGTTATATTTTACAGGAGATCACGGCGCCGAAAGCCGGTGATTACCTGGTAGGTTTTAATAGCGGAGATGGTATTGCAGTATATCTGAACGGGGAAGAGCAGTTATTGCACAATAACCCGGAAAGGGGAGGTACGCAATCGGAAGTGTTATTATTATCTTTGAAAGAAGGAAAGAATCAGCTGGTGGCCAAATTCTACAATCGCTTTGCAAAGCAGGCAGTAGTGGGCATCAGCCGTAATGTACCACAGGTGTTATATGTTCAGCAGTTGCCGCAACGTACAGGCGGCAGCGGTAAAGTAGAAAACTGCGTGATCAGGCAGGCCAACCCGGTATCTGTGCACCGTAATTTACGGATGCCTAACCTGGCGGTGGTGTTAGATTCAAAATAAAGATGGCAAATACATTTTTTAAATTTAAACAGTTTACGGTTCACCAGGGGCATTGCGCCATGAAAGTTTGTACAGATGCCTGTATACAAGGGGCTTTCACAGCGCAGTACCTGGCGGACAACGATATAACGGCGCCGGCTATACTGGATTTAGGCGCCGGTACCGGCCTGCTGAGTCTTATGCTGGCGCAGCAGGTAGATGCTGAAATCACAGCGGTGGAACTGGACGCCGGAGCCGCTCACCAGGCCATAGAGAATTTTGAAGAATCGCCCTGGGCGAACCGTTTAACCCTAACCCGGCAGGATATACGAAAACTGGATGGGTTAGTGAAGTATGACTTTATTATCAGCAATCCACCCTTTTATGAGCGTGCGTTGAAGAGTGGGCAGGCGGAGAAAGACCAGGCCATGCATGCCACCAACCTGAGCTACCAGGAATTGATTGCGGCAGTGGACCAGCAATTGGCGGCGTCGGGAGAGTTGTCGGTGTTGCTGCCTTATACTGCTTTTGAAGGTTTCCGGGTATTGGCGCTGGCAGCAGGGTTTCATTTGAAGCAGGCGTTGTATATCCGGCAGAGTGTGAACCATGGCTTTTTCCGGACCGTGGGTATTTTTTCGAGGAAGCCGGTGAATACTGTGATCAGCGAACTTTCCGTGTATGATGCGGAGCGTGTATATACGCCTGGATTTATCGCCTTATTACGGCCATATTATTTATACCTGTAGATTTTTTGTATTTTGGCACTCTATTTATCCTGATATGCTTCGAGTAGCCAGAATTTGTTTGGTGTTTTTATTGTTGCCCGTTATTGTGCATGCCCAGAAAGAGATCAATATCTGGTACTTTGGATATAATGCCGGGCTTAACTTCAACACTACCCCTGCCACCGTTCTTACTGATGGACGAACTTACACCCGCGAAGGGGTAGCCACCATTTGTGATGGCGCCACCGGGAAATTACTTTTTTATACAGAGGGATCTACCGTTTGGAATGCCCAACATGGCATTATGCCCAATGGAACTGGTCTCATGGGCGACCCATCCAGTGTGCAGTCGGGTATTGCCGTACCATTTCCGGGACATCCGGGGCAGTATTACCTGTTTACTACAATGACCAATAAAGGGTTCCGTTATAATATACTGGATATGGCGCTGGATAACGGTAAAGGTGATATCATTCCTTCCACCAAGAATACCCCGTTGCTGAGTAATAGTCAGAGTACGGAGAAAATGGCGGCTACCCGGCATTGTAACGGGAGGGACTATTGGGTAGTAACGCATTCCGCCAATAGCGCAACCTTTCATGTATACCTGCTTTCCCCCGCCGGATTATCTGCTGCCACTACTTATACAACTGGTGCAGTTATTCATCCGGGAGGCTGGGAAGAAACCGGTCATATCAAGTTTTCGCCTGACGGCGGCACTATGGTGCATTCCCTGGGATCTATCCGTCAGGGCGCCATGAGCGTAGTAGATTTGCTGAAGTTTAATAACAGCACAGGCGTGATCAGTCCTCCTTTTGCTTCGCTCAATATTATTTTCCCACTTGGTATTGAATTTACTATCAGCGGGAAGCTGCTGTATGTAGTGAGCATGAACTATCTGAATTGGGGTAAGTTATACCAGTATGATTTGACGGCGCCCAACATCAATGCTTCCCAGCAAACAATAGTCACCAATACGGATGATATCCAGATGGGCGGACTTCAGATGGGGCCTGACGGGCATATTTATATGGGGTATGAGCAGGGATACTACGGGGGATACCGGTATGTGGGTATGATCCATAACCCGGAGGTGAGGGGTGTAGGTTGTAATTTTGAACGGGATGCGATAGATATGGAGCCTCCCGGCACCGGGCAACACAGAACTTCTGTATCTTTTCCCACATTTGTAAATAGCTTTCTTTATTTTCCTGCGGACTTTACTGCATCGGACCTCTGTAGTCGTAGCCCTGTTTTCAGGCTGAATAATGAAGTAGATGTAACGAGTATATTGTGGGATTTTGGAGATGGAACTACTTCTGCCGACCTGTCGCCCCGGCATACATATGCCATCGAAAAAAAATATACCGTAAAAGTAAAGGTAACGCGTCGATGCAGTACTGATGAGAAAATACAGGATATCATCCTTGGCAGTAAGACAGAGGAAAGTGTTGCAAAAAGTATTTGCAGTAACGTCACTTATACGCTGCCGGATGGCAGGGAAGTGAGTACCGCCGGCGTTTACGTTAGTACGCTGAAAAGATTGAGCAATGGTTGCGACAGCATTATTAATACTACCTTAAAAATATTGCCGGTATATCAGTTGACGGAGAAAGTGACTATCTGCAGTGGACAGGAGTACCAGTTGCCTGATGGAAGAAAGGTAAACAGTTCCGGCAGCTATACATCTTCCCTGAAAACTTACCAGGGCTGCGATAGTATCATTACCACTGAGCTGTATGTGCCGGAGAAGAACTATCTGCAGGATGCTGTTATTTGTGAGGGAGATAATTACCGCTTACCGGATGGGAAGGTGGTGACCGCTGCAGGCTCCTATAATAGTATTCTTACGTCCTCGTTGGGCTGCGACAGCATTATTATCACAACATTGGTAGTAAATCCCGTTTATGCTGCCGCGGAATCCATTAGCATTTGCGATGGCGATACTTACCGCTTGCCGGATGGCCGGACTGTAAGTGTTACAGGACAGTATACTTCCCGTTTCAAGAGTGATAAAGGATGTGACAGTCTTATTGTTACCGATCTGCAAATGCTACCCCGTTATAATATTGCGAAGACAGCTATTACCTGTGAGGGAGAACCTTATATATTACCGGACGGGCGGTCAGTGAGGGTTTCCGGTACGTATGTATCTTCGTTCGCTTCTTATCATGGATGTGATAGCATTATTACCACCCGGCTTACTGTAATGCCTGTTTACAGCCAGGAAAAATATGATACCATTTGCAATGGACAATTTTATACGTTGCCTGACGGCAGAAGTGTGAGCAGTACCGGGCGTTATGTGAGCGCATTGTTTACTACCAGTGGCTGCGATAGTACGGTTATTGTGTACCTGGCATTAAAAGAGAAGCCGCAGGTAACGCTTGTCCCTGAAGTGTGCTTGTTTTCCGGCCGGCCAACCGTTATAACGTTGGTTCCGGGATACGACAAATATGAATGGCAGAGCGGATTTTCCGGGAATGTTTACGCCATCCGTTACCCGGGTATTTACCGGGTGGCTGTTTCCAATGAATGCGGTGTGGTTAACCTGCAAACGTTGGTGAAGGAATGTGCTTCTGACTTGTATGTCCCTAATGCATTTACGCCGAATGGTGATGGGCTGAATGATGTGTTCAGGCTTCGTCAGCCGAACGGACAGGTATTGCTGGAGTTTAGGATATTTGACCGTTGGGGCGTGGAAATATTTTCCACGACTAACCTGTTGCAGGGATGGGATGGTACATATAAAGGGCAGTTGCAACCGGTGGGAGCCTATGTATATTTCATCCGTTATAAGAACATTGATGGGATAGAAAAACAGCTGAAAGGCGCTGTTAACCTGTTGCTATAGCGCTCCTTTTGCATAGTCTTCGAGGTAAGCATACCTTTCGGTTAGTTTGCCATTAGCGACGATCGTTGCATTACTGATCATCTCGCTGTTTGTTTGCAGTAGCTCATCAAAAACATATTTCATCAGCTGGTCCCCGAAATACTGCGAGGCATCCCGAGGCAGTTCGTTGGGGAGATTGCTTACGCACATCATGTCTACCGTTCCGGGGAGATAGGGTTCTGTTTGTTCCATCTTATCTTTTGTAACGCCGTACACGGGGCTTTCGATAGTACTGTCGCCGAGGTTGCAGGGAATGGAGCCGTTGGTATCGTCTGTGATATCGGCGATGACCTGTATGCGGAAGTTTTCTTTTTTCAGATCATCTGGCTGGAAGAGCGGCGGGATTTTCTGGTCCCAGTAGATCCCGTTCATGAGTATATCACTTACGGTCACATAGGGAAGGAAGCGGCATTCGTATGCTTCCGGATGTGCGTGGAAGTCGGCCCGGCTGTATGTTTTATCATCTTTCCGCAGATAGAGTTCGCCTGCTTTTAGTTGAGTATATACCGGGTATGAATAGGTATTGATCAGGTATTCTTCCGGCGGAAGATATTTAATGCCGAGCAGGCCCATGATTTCCAGTGCGCCGGCGGCTACGCGTCCGGAGCCGGTGATTACTATTTTCAGCGGAGGCAGTTTGATGCCGAAGTAATGATTGATGAGTTCCTGGAAGTCGTGGCACGTGTGCACTCTTTTAAAATGAAAGGACTGTGTTTTTTCCCCGTATGCCATCAGGCCGTTATGCGCGCCTACGATACCTGCAAAGAAGCCGAAGCCCAGGATTCGTTGTCCGTCGGGGTGTACGAGGCATTCATAATCTATCAGTGTGATATTTTTTTCCAGGATGGTTTGCAGCATGTGTTGATTATGCGGCTGTTTCTTTTTGGTGTGGCTGAAGAAGAGGTATGTTTTTCCTGCGATCAGTTCATCGGTGGGAACTTCTTTGATGCCCAGCAGGGTGGTGCAGTGGGAGAGGTCCTCCTGCAGCGGGACGCCTGCTTTTTCGTATTCATCGTCTTTGAAGCATCGTAACGGGGATGGTTGTACGTAGATTTGTACCTGTGGAAAATGTTGCATGATCCATTGGCATTGTTTGGGTGTAAAAGCTACCCTGTTATCATGCGGGTGTTTTTCTTCCCTGATAAGTCCGATGTGTATCTTGTTTTCCATCTTTGAATTTAGGGTATTTTAGTCATTTGTGAACTCCTGAAACGCCCTGTTTATGCGGGGTGCGAAATTTTTATATACAAAAATGTAAAAATTATTTGCAGATTAAATAAGAGTTTCTATATTTGCATCCCGCAATTGACGCGGCGAAGTTCATTAGTAAGATTGCCCAGATGGCGGAATTGGTAGACGCGCTAGACTCAAAATCTTGTTTTCGAAAGGGAGTGCAGGTTCGATTCCTGTTCTGGGCACCCAAAAGGCTTGTAAGTAATTGACTTACAAGCCTTTTTTATGAGTGTCAAATTTCCCGGCTAGCAACCTTCAATACAGCATTTGCTGAACGTTAAGCACGCACTTTAACTTCGCCTAACTAAAACATCGCAATTGAACTAAAGTGGTCATTTAAACTTTTCAGTTAGTATTGTCCAATTTTTTGCCAGAAATAATTTCTCTTCACACGGTGTCTGCTCATTACCGGTATAATACTACTGCCGGTACTCATAAAGGCGATTGTGCGCATCATAAACTTGTTCAACCATTAGTCGCCAGCTTTCGTTATAATGGTTAAATTATATGAGGTCGCAAACCGGACCGGTCATGCACAGCGTGTTAACGATAGACTCGGGGAAAACGCAATATTTTATATGGAACGGTACTAAAAAGATGCTGACCTTTAAATTAACCCTGTCGGACACAGTTGGCTTTGAGGGATTTGACTTCCAATCCTATCATTTACCGCAGATCCAGGCGTATGCTGCGCCTGTTCCAAATGATAACCCGCTGAAAACGCATTTGGATTCGGCTGTCCACTACGGCACCATCGACTTTATGCTTACACATCATTTAGTAGGCCTGTCGATCGGCGTGGTTAGCAACGGTCATAAACATTTTTACAATTATGGTACCGTGGAGAAAGGCAAAACTCAGCTGCCCACTTCGCGCACTGGGCTTCCGCAGTTACTGCGCCGTCTTGCCCGATAAAAAGACCGGTATGATCTGGCTCTCAAACCGGTCAGACCTTGCCGACGATGAAATCGCAGTAATGGTCGATCAGATATTGTCTGCCGCTAAGCAATAGTCTAAATTCGGATTGATCTATCCAAAGGGTGGATATGGCTTTTGGGGCTTGTTCAATTAAATATAATCCTTGATAACCTGAAATGAGGAGTTGCCTTCTTCATCAAAAATCTGTTTCCCGCAATCCTGACACACATCGTCGGTTATCTTTTCGCCCCGTTTTACCTGCCAGATATTCATACTGCCACAGTCGCAGTTCACGGTATAAAGCACCTCGCCACTTAAACTGCCGAATGCAGTAAATCTCCAGACAGGATCTGATTGCTTTTTCAATCCGGCAGCATCACTTTGCTTTATCAAACCAATATAGTAACTGTCATTCCCGATATCTAATAAAACAACCGTTAAACCGGTCTTTTTTTGTTGTGCCTGAAAACTTTTCAACAGGAGGGGTACGCTGTCTCCGGCATTGATACTTTCCTTCCTGACAGCATCTCTTAGTTTACCATATGGAGTTTCAATGTCAATACTTGTTCCGGGTAACAGGACCGCTGCCCTGCCCTGAAGGAATTTGCCGATCTGGAACTCGTGTTCTTCTCCCTTCCAATCCACCTGTAGCAATATGCCGTGATCCAACAGATAGGCGAGTAAATCCTCATGGCTGGTAAACGATTGCTGTACCATAGCCTCCTGTTCTTTAAGATCCATGAGCAATTGACTGGATTTCATATTCATATTGTTATGCGCTTTTTTTTTGTTGTGTCAGTCTTTCCCCTTCCTGAACTCAGGTCTATTTTAATTCATTTTTTGCGTCGGGGCTAATCATTTTAAACTGTTCTATATCCTCACCATGCGACAGGATAATTGATTCTGTATACATGACTTTTCTTAAACAGGTAAATAGATTATAAAGGCGCATCAAGGTAACCTATAAGGGATGCTGAATACAGCAATATACTAATTGTTTCGAAATGAATCAAGTTGTTTTCAAACAAGGGATAAATGTCTTCAGGTGGTACTGTTATGGGTTTCAAAGCTGCAAGAATTGCCGCCTGGCACATCATCGACATGATTAATTGGGTTATATCTTAGCGCACGGAAAGAAACAGTTCCCCGGTTCCAACATCCTCCTCACGGCGACGGTCATCACCCCAATATCACCTCAAAATAAAAAATTGTCATTTTGACAATAATTACTATTATGCACTCTGAATGATGAGAATAGACCTTAATCATGTAGGACATGGGGTAAATTCGTAGTTCAGCCAGTCAACCAGGTCATAATAAGAAGATAGAAGGAATTGTCGGTAATTCTTGTGTACTATTTTCAATTTCACGGGATGAGAAAATTTGTAATGCACTGTTTGCTGCTTATTGCAGCAACGTTCCACACACCGGGTTCCCAGGCCCGGGATAATCGTTATCATGTTATATCATACCTGGGCATAGAACAGGGTTTATCGAATAACGCTGTGCGCTGTGTGTTCCAGGATCACAAAGGATTTATGTGGTTTGGCACCTATGATGGGCTGAACAGGTACGATGGTAACGTATTTAAGGTATTCCGCAACAGGTTCAACGACAGCAGTTCACTGGTAAATAACTGGGTATTCACGATTAACGAGGATTTGCAGTATAAACTGTGGATAGGCACGCGTCAGGGACTTAACATATACGATCAGGTAACCGGGAAATTCAGCAGTGTACGTTACCAGGTAACCGGTACAACAAGATATGAGCCGATCACGGCAGTTGTGCGCGATATTAAAAAAGATGCGAAAGGAAATATGTTGATTGGGACAGAGGGACTCGGCCTGCTGTTTTGCCCCGCCGGAACCTATACTGCTATACCGTTGCCATTGGATGCTGATGGGGTGCGCCTCGTTTCATATGATGCAGGAGCCATTGAGGTGGCCGCTAACGGCGATGTATGGTTGTTTGTGCAGGGGAAAGGATTGTGCCGCATGGATAAAAGCGCTGCCCGGGTTAGTTTGATTAACGGAACTAATCCGACGGGCGACTGTATAAAAGCCGACAGGGACCTGCTTTGGATAGGTACACCAAATGGACTGCAGAAATACTCCATTCCCGATAACCAATACCAGGAGAGCTATACGGAAGAAAACGGAAAACTCTCTTACAACAAAGTATCCGGCCTGTTCCTCGACAAATGCGGCAAGCTGTGGATTGCCACTAATGGAGGAGGCATAAATATCATTCATACAAAAGACGGAACGGTAGCGGAGAGCATCCCCTCGGGCAATAGCAACTATACGCTTGCAAGTGGCTCAGTAAGCGCAATTTATGAAGATGCGGATGGTAGAAAGTGGATCGGAACACTAAGGGGAGGCGTTAACATCATTGATCCTAAAAAAGACAGGTTTCAGTCTTTCCTCCACGACCCACTAAACAAGAACAGTCTTGTCAGCAATTTCATTTTCACCTTCTGCGAAGAGGGCGACGGAACCATCTGGGTAGGTACAGATGGTGGTGGGCTAAGCAGGTGGCAGCGAAAAGCAGGATTGTTCACTAACTTCGTTCATCAGGCAGGTGTACCTGCATCTCTCAGCGATAATTTTGTAACAAATGTGCGATGCGACAATGAGCAGCATATCTGGGTTTCTACTTTCTGGGGAGGCATCAACCGGTTTGACAAAAAAACAAATAGCTTCCGGCATTACCGCCTGTTTTATAATAACACCCAAAAAGAGAGTAAAACTGTTTACCTGTATAAAGACAACAAGAATACGCTATGGGCTGGAACCTTTGGCAGAGGTTCATTATATAAGGGCGCACTGTATAAATATGACAGGCAGCAGGATTCTTTCAGACTCTTTGACGACAGGATCAGGGATCTGTTTACGATGAACGAGGACCGGTCCGGGCAACTGTGGGCGGGGAATCTTCGCAGCCTGATAAAGATTGACCCTCAAAACAAAATGCATACCTCCTATACGCTGGGCAACCCGGTAAGAGCCATTCATGAAGACAGTAAAGGGCGTTTCTGGATCGGTACCGAAGGAGGAGGCCTGATTTTATTTGATCGTGCGCACGGTAAAATACTGGAACGCTATACTACCGCCGAAGGGCTTTGCAACAATGCAGTACTCAATATCCTGGAAGACGAAGCCGGAGACCTGTGGCTAAGTACTTTTTATGGCCTCTCCAGGTTCAATGCCACCCGGAAAAATTTTACCAATTTCTACCAGGGCGATGGCCTTTCCAGTAACCAGTTTAATTACAATGCAGCGCTACGGCTTAACTCGGGCGAATTGATGTTTGGAGGAATTAAAGGGCTGAACATCTTCCGGCCATCAAATATTATAGCATCAGGCGAAAAGCCCAGAATGCTTTTCACCGATATCCATATTAACAATATGCCTGTTGGGCAGCGACCAGGCTACATTGCCAAACGGCTGGGTGACGACATACGGAAAGTCCGGGTGCCCTACCGCGATGCCGTCTTTTCTTTCGACTTCACCGCGCTGGATTATTCTACTTCCGATAAGATCTCCTATGCCTACTATATGGATGGCTGGGATAAAAACTGGGTCCAGGCCGGGAATACAAGAACTGCCACCTATACACATCTTGCGGCGGGTCATTACACATTCCGGGTAAAAAGCACCAGCGCAGAAGGTCAGTGGATCAGTAACGAAATAAGCCTGGAGATAATAGTATTGCCTCCCTGGTATGACACCTGGTGGGCATATTTGCTATACCTGTTCATGGTACTGGCAGTGACGGCCATTTATATTACCTATAAAACAAAACAACGCAGGCTCAGGTACCAGGTTGCCATGGCAAATTTGAATACGGAGAAAGAAAGGGAACTCAATGAAAAGAAGATCGCCTTTTTTACCAACGTATCACATGAGTTCCGCACACCGCTCACGCTCATTATTAATCCTGTGAAGGACCTGATGACAGAGCAGGAGCCCGGCGGAAAGCACCATCGGGAGCTGACTACCATATACCGGAGTGCCCGCCGGCTGTTACGGTTGCTGGATCAATTGCTGTTGTTCAGGAAGGCAGACAGTGATATAGACCGGTTGAAGCCAGCCCGTTTTAATTTCACGGAATTATGCCAGGAGGTATTCCAGTACTTTGAACAGCAGGCCCAGTCGGCCAGTCAGCACTATTCATTTGTTTGCGAAAGCGAGGCGCTATGGATATCCGGTGACAGGGAGAAGCTGGAGATAGCGTTATTCAATTTGTTATCGAATGCCTTAAAATATACCCCTGCCGGTGGCAGCATTGAAATGAAACTCGTTTGTGCCGGCGACCAGGTGGAAATAACCATTGCGGACACTGGTTATGGAATATGTGCCGACAGCGCCCATCACGTATTTGAGAAGTTCTACAGGTCGGAGGGCAATGGTCATACACAACAACCGGGATTCGGTATTGGCCTGTACCTGGTAAAACAGTTTATAGCGCTGCACGGCGGCAACGTCAATTTTGAAAGCGAAGAGGGCAAGGGCACTGTCTTCAAAGTTGTTTTGCCCCGTAGTACAGAGGAGGTTTATCCCGACCCTCCCCATAGTGTTCCCGTTGACCGAACCAGTTTTTTGACCACAATGGCAGATGAAGAGCCCGAAGAAATACTGGACGGACCGTCTGACGAGGAAGCGACCGGTACCATAATAACGGCCAAACAAACCATGTTGATAGTAGATGATGACGCGGAGATACGCCAATACATTTCAGGCATGTTCCGCTCAGCATTTAACATAGAGGAAGCCGGCAATGGGAAAGAGGGCCTGGAAAAGGCAATAGCCATGCTACCGGACGTGGTGGTCAGCGATATCAGGATGGAGACGATGTCAGGGCTGGAGCTCTGCAAAGAAATCAAACAGCATGCATTGCTGAATCATATCCCGGTTATCCTGCTCACGGGCTCCTCCTCTGAAGAGGGAAAGCTGGAAAGCGCGGAAGTTGGCAGCGACTATTACATCACCAAGCCATTTGACAAGGAGTTGTTAGCGGCAGCTGTGCAGGGGGTACTGCAGATGAGGGATAACCTGCGTAATTATTTTCTGAACGAAGTGACTCTCCGTAAGAATGATTTTAAAGTGTCAGGTCAATATAAGGAGTTTGTCGAAAAATGTATTGCAATAGTGGAGGCTAACCTCGATAATGATGAATTCAATATAAAGGTACTGGCCAGGGAAATTGGCATGAGCCACTCTTCGGTTTATAAAAAGATCCGGCAGGTTTCCGGGGAGTCGCTGAGAGGGTTCGTACGTTTTATACGGCTCAGGAAGGCCGCTGAGCTGATGATAAATACAAGTCTGAATGTCAATGAAATAGGTTTCCAGGTCGGCATTAATGACGTTAAATTTTTCCGTGGACAGTTCAACAAGGTATTTGGCGTGAATCCTTCCGAATATATAAGGCGTTACCGGAAGGTATTCGAAGATAAATACAACCTTGAACAGACAGATACACGGAAAAAGAGGGCAGGTCGAAAGAAAGTCTGACCCCCGGATATGTTAACCCCGGTTACCCCTTCCCGGCAAATCCGCCCGGGGAGGGGTAAATTCTCCCTAAATTTCACACTACACCCCCCTTTTTATGCGAATACTCCCCCTTATAGTTGGGAGTGCTTGGTGTTTACTTTGCATACTGGCCAGTAATACTTATCAATCAAAATTGAATTTACCCGTTATGACAATCATTCTACGTTTTATGAATCACCAGCGTGATTTATCCCTGATTTTTTGTCAGTAAAAAACAGTACAAAAGCTTTATCAAGATTTATTATCCACGTTCAACGCCACTAAAAAAACTGGTATGCGTAAAATCAGACTATTACCAACATGTGCCGCCATCCTCGGAACAATGTTATTACTATTAATTGTAAACTCCTTGCCGGCACAGGTTAAAACCGGGAGAACCGTTTCCGGCAAAGTGGTAAATGCCGAAACGGGCGAGCCATTAATTGGCGCCACCATTTTGGTTAAAGGACTCAAGGTGGGAACAACCGCCGACCAAAATGGACTCTTCTCCCTGCCGGTATCCACCTCTTCCTCCACACTGACCGTAAGTTACCTGAATTTTGAAAAGCTGGAAGTGCCTGTCACAGCAGGTTTCCTGGATATAAAACTCAAGCCTGCCGGAAATATCGACGAAGTGATAGTCGTTGGCTATGCCAAACAAAAGAAGGCTACCCTCACTGGCGCGGTAGAACAGGTATCCGGCAAAATATTTGAAAGCCGGGCGGTCACCAACATCGCCCTGGCACTCCAGGGGCAAACGCCGGGCCTGCTGGTTACAAGAAGTTCTCCCCGCCCGGGCAACGAAGGGATTTCCATGCGTATCCGCGGCGCCTCCTCTGTAAATGGGAGTGATCCGCTGATTGTAGTAGATGGCGTGCCTGTTCTCAACAATTACTCTTTTCAGAACCTCAATCCGGATGATATTGAAAGTATCTCTGTGCTGAAAGATGGATCTGCGGCCATATACGGATCCCGTGCAGCCAATGGGGTGATACTTGTTACTACCAAAAGAGGCAAGGGCAAACTCAAAGTAGACTACAACGGCAATATGCGTTTCGTTACAAACGGTATCACCGGTTATTCACCCTCCATGCAGGAATATGCCACCATGTGGGTGGAAGCCAACAAAGAGGAAACCGTTCCCAACTGGTGGGTATGGGGCGAAGATAACGTGAAGAAAATGCAACAGGGCGTTGAAGGCGCGTATCCACTGTATGGTACCGAGTTCTATATATACAATGCCAACAGGATTAAGGAAATGTTTGCGCCAAGATATTCCTATCAGCATAATCTGAGTATTTCCAACAGTACAGAAAAGTCGTCCTATCGCCTGTCTTTCGGCTATGCAGATAACCAGGGTAATCTGGCTACCGCCTACGACGGACAGAAACAATACAACGCCAGGTTTAATTACGACTACAACCTGACAAAGGACCTGAAACTGGAAACCAATATCAGCCTGATCGATGCAAAAACCAGCGAGCCTGCTGTAGGATTGGATAATACCCTCTATGCATATGATATGCCGTTCTTCCCCGCAAAGAATCCCTATGGCAACTGGTTTGCTACCTTTAACGGTATCGATGGCGGCGCCAACAGGAATGCAGCAGCTATGAGCGCAGCCGGCGGGCGAAACAACAGGAATTCACTGACAGGCAGAGTGGATGTAAAGGCAACCTACCAGATCACAAAAGACCTGTCGATGGAAGGCCTGGTTTCTCTTCAGAACGAGCGGTTCAACCAGGAGCGTTACGTATTACCGGTGCAGTTATACAACTGGTATAACGTACCTACCGGTATTGGTCTTAACACAGGAGGAACCAATAATACTTATTATACCTATGCCTGGCAGGGTACCTACCAATACTATTCAGGATTACTGCGTTACGATAAAACCCTCGCCACGAAACACCATATTGCAGCAATGGCCGGTATCAACGCCGAAAAGAATAATGCACAGTGGGTGTCGGCCCAGCGTATAGGCTTTACCGATATGGGCGTGTATGACATCGGCCTGGCGTCTACCACCACCCAAACCAATTCGGGGTCTAAAAGTCTGAATGGCCGCTATTCTTATCTTGGCCGCCTCAATTATAACTATGCGGAAAAATACCTGTTGGAGTTAGTGGGAAGAAGAGATGGTAATTCCAGGTTTGCCCCCGGCTATAAATTCAAAAACTTTGGTACCGTGCAGTTGGGATGGGTATTTACCAACGAAGGTTTTATGGAAAGATTTAACTCCATTCTAAGTTTTGGTAAGATCCGTGCTACCTACGGCACCACCGGTAATGAAGCATCCGGGCTGGGTGCATTCGACTATTTGTCTACCGTCAATATCGGAACAACGGCATTGGGATCTCCCGTTACGCAGCAGCAGTCGACCGGACTTAATAATAATGGCCTGATCAGCTATAACAGAACATGGGAGAAAGTAAAGCAGCAGAATATCGGAGTGGACCTGAACTTCCTGTCCAACAGGCTGTCGACCAACGTAGATTACTTCGTAAAAGAAAATATCGGCATGCTGATAGACGTAACCTATCCCTCCGTGCTGGGTGGATCGGCTCCGAAAACGAACAGCGGCAGGTTCAAAACCAAAGGATGGGAGTTTATACTCTCGTGGAAAGACTCGAAAAAAGACTTCAGTTACAGTGCCACATTTAATATCAGCAATACCAATACAGTGGTTAGCGGCGTGGAAGGGAGAGATAGTTATGGCCCCGGAAGAAACGATATTGTGAATGGTTATCCGTATCAGTCGTGGTTCGTTTTCAAAACAGACGGTTACTTCCGCGATCAGGCTGATGTAGACGCTTATTATGCCGCCTATGGAGGCAGTACTTTGCTGGCGAATATGCCTCAGAACAATCAGGCGGTTGCATTGCGTCCCGGCGACACGAAAAGGGTAGATGTAGCCGGTACGAAAAATATTACCAACATCGGAAATGAAAAAAGTTCGCTGGTGTACGCAGGCGACGGCACACCTCATCTCACCTTTGGCCTTAACCTCGGCGCCTCCTGGAAAGGTATTGATATCTTCACCACTTTCCAGGGACAGCTTAAACAGAATATGATGCGTAATGGCTATATGGCTTATCCATTTGGCGCAGTATACACTAACCAGAACCCTGTATTCCTTGGTAAAACCTGGACCACCAGCAACCCGGAAGCGATGTACCCGCGTTTAACGGTGAATCCAACCCGTGCGGGCTGGAATTATGCCAATAATGATTTTATGCTGCAAAACAACCGTTATATCCGGTTGAAATCACTCATACTCGGTTATACGCTGCCACAACGATGGACTGAAAAAGCAAAACTGAACAGGGTCCGTGTATACTTCTCCGGTAACGACCTATGGGAATCGACTTCCATTAAAGACGGATTTGATCCTGAAATGGGAGAGGCTTCCATCAACAGTGGCTATCCATTCGGAAGAACCTGGTCCTTTGGTTTAAACCTGGGATTATAAGGTATTCATCTTTCATACTGGAACTTATAAAAACTGAACTCATGAAATCTATACTTAATAATATTATCATAGGGAGCCTTTGTTTGGGAATGGTTGCCTGCCAGAAGAATTTTATTGACCTGGAACCGAATGCCCAGTTTACGGACGCAGTATATTTTAAGAAGCCGTCGGATTTCAAAGACTTCGCCACAGGGTTCTATGGTCAATTACCCGGATGGAATTTTGGTTCCATGGACAATGGCTCTGACCTTTCCGCCAATACAAATGGCAATGGCTCAGACATCGGCACTGGTACTATTGCTGTTGGCAGCACCAATTGGAATTACAATGGTATAAGAAGTTGTAATATCCTGTTATCAAAGGCAGCTGCGTATACCGGTGGCGGTGAAATCGGCCAGTATGTTTCAGAAGCCTATTTTTTTCGTGCATTCGCTTACTTCAACCTGCTTAAACTCTATGGTGGGGTGCCCATTGTAACAACGGTACTGGGTGTGGAGTCGCCTGAACTCTACGACAAGCGCAGCAGCCGCTACCAGGTAGTTTCCCAGATATTAGCTGACCTTGATTTGGCTATTGCAGGATTGCCTACCGAGCAGAATATCGGTACTGCCGATAAAGGCAGAATAAGTAAGTGGGGCGCCATGGCGCTGAAGGCGCAGGTGGAACTATATGAAGCTACCTGGGAAAAATATGTAGGCAAGGCGCCGGATGGCGATGGCAGCAGCGTTGGCGCAGGCACTGCGGGATACGATCCTGCCAATGCCGGCAAATACCTCAATGAGGCCGTGAGCCTTTGCCAGCAGATAATGGACAACGGCGGTTATGAGTTGTGGAACAAGAACAGCGATTCAAAAATGGCCAATTCAAGTTCCTGGTATTTATTCAATCTTGAAGATGAAGGCAGTAACCCTGGAGGTTACAATAAGCAATCCAATAAGGAATTTATCCTCTATACCGTGTACGACTATACGCTGCGGCAATCCGGCATCAACATCACCTGGACCGTAGGGCAGTTATACCCCAGCCGCAAGTTTGTGGATATGGCGGTTTGTACAGACGGTTTGCCACCGGCAAAGTCATCCCTGTTCCAGGGATACCATACGGCTGCCGCTGAGTTTCAAAACCGTGACCTGCGTTTACTGAACTACCTGTATGCTTCCGCTACAGCGCCGGCAACCGTAACGCTGGACTTCGGCGGCCTGGGATCCAGCGGCTATGGCAACAACAAATATGGTGTTTACGGTTTCGGCGGCCGCAGGACTGATCGTACTGAATCGGCCAACTGGCCTGTCATCCGCCTTGCGGAAGTATACCTCACGTATGCGGAAGCGCTGGTAGAATTGAATGGAAACATGTCAGACGGACAGTTAGACGCATCCATCAATAAACTGCGTGACCGTGCCGGCGTAGCCCATCTCACCAATGCACTGGTGGCTGCAAACGGCCTGGATATCAAGGAAGAGATCAGGAGGGAACGTACTGTGGAGTTGTATCGTGAAGGTAAACGCTTTGACGATCTGAAACGTTGGGGCATACTGGAGGCGTCACTGAATCCGTCGCGGCTTGGTAGGGTAGTAGGGGATGCTTCTTATGAAACACCGTTTAAAGATGCCGCAGGCAATCCAACGGCTGCCTATAAACCATCCACCTATGTGTTTGGAGAGGAAACCGCGGCAACACCGGCCGGTATGTTGAAATGTGTGGTGGTCGCCAGTTCGCGTAATAACAGTGTTGCAAAGAGACATTACCTGTACCCGGTTCCCACCTCGCAGATGATCTTAAATAAAAATCTGCTGCAGAACCCGGGTTATTAAAAACATTCAATTCACAATTAACAGCGCGCATTTTATATGACTAGCAATATTTTTAAAAACCTGTTCCTGCCGGGAATGATATTGGTTGCCGGCATATTTCTCCCTGCCTGTGAAAAGGATGCACAATTCAGGGAATTTAATTATCCTGCTCCCGTGGTGACAGACTTCTCACCTAAACAGGGATATGCATTGTCCAATGTAACGATAGACGGGCAGGATTTCGGGGAAGTGGTTGGTGCAGTGAAAGTATATTTTGGTAACGTGCGTGCAGATACTGTGAGAAGCGTTACCGGCAATAAGATTGTAGTGCAGGTCCCTCCAAAAGGCATTACCGGTGTAGTCACCGTTGAGATATTTGGCAAGCGCGATTCCATACCGCAGGTATTTACCTTCAAAGCCTCTGCCCTACTGATTTCTATGAGTAAGGATAAAGCACAGGCAGGCGATGAAATTACGCTCACAGGAAATAACTTCGGAACAGATAAATCCCTCGTTCATGTGTTTGTTGGTGCAAAGGAGGCAGAAGTGCTGAGCGTTGCATCGGAACAGGTAAAATTCAAGGTGCCGGATGCGCTTCCCGGATCCGTAACACTGGTTGTTGATGGTCAGCGCCTCATTGGACAATACCTGCTGATAAACGCGGAGAAGCTTACCGGTATACTGTTTGGACATTCAGGCTCCTGGTCCAATAACCCGGCCACCATGATTCCTGCTGCTGTAGACGGTAATCTGAATACCTACATAGATGGACCTACCGCAACCGGTTATGTTGGATACGATATGGGAGAAGGGAAAGCGGCATTACTGAAATCGGTACGTTACGTACCCAGGAGCGGCAATGCCGCCCGGATGGTGGGCGGACAGATAAGAGCAGCCAATGATCCGTCACTGTCCGACTATGTGGTACTTTATACCATTGCCGCTGCACCGCCTAATGGTGTGTATACGGATGCGCAAATTTCAACTGTCAATAGTTATCGCTATATCTATTATTACTCTCCGGCAGGCAACTGTAACATAGCGGAAATTGAATTTTACGGCAAGTAATTTTATTAGTGTTTTCAATTTTACAATGATGAATTTCGATCGGATATTGACGAAGCTAACCGGTATTATTATTTGTGTGTTGTTTTCAGCAGTATGTATGGCACAGCAGCAGCAATTGGTGGCTTATCCTTTCCCCGCACCAGAGGCGGGAAATCCTGCGCATAACGCGGATTTTATGGTGAAGGTAAGGCAGCAAGGCGGCAAGTGGCAGGACTTATATGAGTATAATGTAAAGGTAGATGAGGTACGCGGAGTTAATCATCATGTGGAAAACGCTTCCATGGCAGCCTTTGATTTTTCGGGAGAAGTAGAAGTTGCCATCACCAGCAACAGGGCACCAATACGACAGGTGGCAATACGGCCGCTTTCATACGGGATAGGTCATAAGCTGGTAAACAATACGATTTATTTCCGCCTGCTTCAACCGAAGCATCTTTCCATTGAAATCAACGGAGATAAATTTCATAATCTTCATTTGTTTGCCAATCCTGTACAGGCAACTGTCCCGGATCCGAAAGCAAAAAATGTTATTTATTTCGGTCCGGGTATCCACGTAATCCAAGGCGGGGTGCTGAAGGTGCCGTCTGGAAAATATGTGTACCTCGCCGGTGGTGCTGTAATAAAGGGCCATTTTGTGGTGGATAGTGTACGGGATGTGAAAATAGGCGGCAGAGGTATTATTGATTCTCCCGGGCAGGAAGGGGTGAAAATTTCGCATTCAAAAAATGTACTGCTGGAGGGTATTATCCTCACACAATGCCCGGTGGGTAGTTCAGATAGCGTGATAGTCAGGAATGTAAAAAGCATCAGCGCTTACAAATGGGGTGACGGCATGAATGTATTTGCCAGCAATAATGTATTGTATGATGGTGTTTTTTGCCGCAACTCAGATGATTGCAGTACCGTATACGCCACAAGAAAGGGTTTTGTGGGTGGCTGCCGGAATATAGTCATGCAACATTCCACACTCTGGGCAGATGTTGCTCATCCCATTCATATTGGTCTCCATGGAAATACGCCGCATCCGGATACGATCCAAAATGTGCGTTATACCGACATCGATATCCTGGAGCACCGGGAAATGCAGGTGGACTACCAGGGATGCATGGCCATCAATGCGGGCGATAATAATCTTGTGAGAGATGTATCCTTTGAAGATATCCGCATAGAGAATATCAGGTGCGGCCAGTTGGTGCATCTGCAGATCCCGTTTAATAAGAAATACTGCACAGCGCCTGGCGAGGGCATAGAAAATATACTATTCAAAAATATAACCTACAACGGCGATAACCCGGAACTTTCTATTATTACCGGCTACAGCGAAGGGCGAAGGGTCAGGAACGTTGTATTCGAAAACCTGAAAATTAATGGAACACTCATGTCCGATAATATGAAGGGAAAACCAGGATGGTATAAAACAGCAGATATGGCGCGGATGTTTGTAGGTGAGTTTGTAGATAGCCTGGTATTCAGGAAAACAGAATAGGGGCCGTGGCGAAATACCCTGCTGAAGCCACTCTTTTCCGGAATAACCTACAATTAATTTTATAAATTGATAAAAATTGAAAATGAGTCAAAGATTCTTTTGGTTGAAATCACTTGGAATGCTGGGCCTCACACTTCTTTTGCAGTATGGGCAACTAGCTGCACAAAAAGTATACTCCATTGTATCTCCCGGTAGAACAACAGTGTTGGAATTACAGGCTGAAGAGGGGAAGCTCAGCTATCAGCTCTTTTTTAAAGGGAAAGCAATTACTAACAGGTCTGCACTTGAGATTACGGTTGATGGCGTGTCTTTAAGCACGGCAAAAATCAGCCGGTATGACAAGCCTGCATTGCACCGGGAATCTTTTGCAAGCCCGTTGGGCGAGCAGGACTCTTTGTATAACAATTACCGGCAGGCAAAATTGTTTCTGAAAACCAATAGCGGTAACCAGGTAAGGCTCGATTTCAGGGTGATGGACAGTAGTGTTGCATTCCGTTATGCCGTATCTGTTGCTGACGCCGTACCGCATCAGCTCCGGGAGTTGACTACCTTCTCTTTCCCATCTTCTCCACTCATCTATCAATACAACCAGGAGTCTGTTTTTACGCCGACCTTGGTGGATACCTTCCACACTACTACGGATTTGCCGGTTACGCTCCTGGCAGATAGAAATTATTGCCAGCTTGGAGAGGCCGCGAACCTTCATTACACGAAAGTGGAACTGGCCCGTGGAGTTGATGGAAATACCCTGGCGGTAAAGTTTCCTCGTGATACCGCTGTACTGTTTAGCAAACAAATTGAAACACCATGGAGAACGTTGAGTGTAGCCGGTTCTGCTATTGCGCTGGCTCATTGCCGCACCTTGAATTTGAAGCTGGCAGATGCGCCTGCACCAGGCGATTTATCGTGGATCAGGCCCGGGAAACTTATCCGTGCACAGCTGAATACCCAAAGCGGACTGGATTGTATTGATTTTGCAGTAAAGCATCATTTTCAATATATCATGTTTGATGCAGGCTGGTATGGTGCGGAGTTCCGTTCGTCTTCCGATCCCTGCCAGGTAATCCCGGCGATTGATATGCCGAAGGTGATAGCATATGGCAAGGAAAAAAATATTGGGGTTATCCTGTATGTAAATTACGTAGGGCTGAAAAGCAAACTGGATACCATTCTCCCGCTTTATAAGCAATGGGGTGTAGCAGGTATTAAATTCGGTTTCGTGGATGGCCTTAGCCAGGCGGGTCTCAGCTGGCTGTCGCAGGCCATTAAAAAAGTCCAGCATTATGGTTTTGTACTGAACATACACGATAATTACAAACCTACTGGTCTTAGCCGGACCTACCCGGCGTTATTGACGCAGGAAGGCATAAGAGGAGATGAAAACAGCCCTGATGCTTTTCATAATACTACGCTGCCATTTACGCGCTTTTTCGCCGGAGCTGCTGATTTTACCTATTGTTTCCCGAATTCGAAGAATAGTTTTTCAAAAAATATAAAAGTTTCGAAAGCCCAGCAGCTGGCGCTCAGTGTGGTTTACTACAGCCCGCTGCAGGCCGTTTTCTGGTATGGCCAGCCCAACGACTATATCAACGATGAAGAGATCGCGTTCTACGACTATGTACCTACTACCTGGAATGAATCGCATTACCTGTCGGGAGATATCGGAAAGGGTATAGCAGTGGCGAGGAGAAAAGGAGATACCTGGTACCTTGGTTGTGCAGCCGGCCCGCAGGATTGGGAAACTATGCTGGACCTTTCTTTTCTCCGGCCTGGCATTACTTATACTGCCACTATTTATGAAGATGGCGATAATCAAGTCATCAATAAGCGAACCGTTACGCTCAACAATACCGACAAGCTGCCGGTAAAGCTTTTAGCGAAAGGCGGACAGGCCATCATTTTCAGATCAGGCGCCAACAACCCCGAAAAATAAAAATCGAATAGATGATGAGTCGCACGAAAAATGTGATACTAATAATCGTATCATTTGTGGCATGCATATTATTGTTTTATGATACCGTTTCCGCACAGGCGCCTGCTTTTTTACACCCTGGCCTGCTGCATAGCCAGGCTGATTTACAGCGCATGAGAAACGGCGTGGCACAGCAACGGTCACCCATATACGAAGGTTACCTGGTTTTCGGGGAAAGTCCTTTTTCACATTATGATTACAAGATAAAGGGACCGCTGACGACCGTGGGCAGAAATCCGGGCATTGGCCAGTCCGACTACGACAGTGATGCCAATGCCGCTTATCAGAATGCGCTGATGTGGGCCATCACCGGTGATAAACGCCATGCCGAAACAGCGATCCGCATCATTGACGCATGGAGTAATACACTGAAGGCGGTTACCGGAAAAGACGCTGTACTGATGGCCGGCCTGGGCCCATTTAAGATGGTTAACGCCGCAGAGATTATAAGACACAGTAATGCGGGGTGGCCGGAAGATGCCGCGAAGCGTACAGAGAAACATTTTCGCCAGGTGATTTATCCTGTTCTTGCGGAGTTTGCGCCTTTTGCAAATGGCAACTGGGACGATGCCGCGCTTAAAACGGTGATGGGGATAGGGATTTTCTGCAATGACCGTGAAATTTTTGAAACGGCAGTCCGCTACTATGTAAACGGATGGGGGAATGGAAGCCTTACTCACTATATAATTAACGACACCGGCCAGGTACAGGAAACAGGAAGGGATCAGGCCCACACGCAGCTCGGCATTGGCATGCTGGCCGAATGCTGCGAAATGGCCTGGCACCAGGGACTGAACCTATATGCCTATGCTGACAACCGTTTATTAAAAGGATTTGAATACACCGCAAAATATAACCTGGGGTATAACGATATCCCCTATACGCCAATGCCTGACCGCACAGGTAAATACAGCCATATGCGTCCATCGGAGGTGGCACGGGGTAATCTGCGTGCTGTATTTGAACAGGTGTATAATCACTATGTACACAGGATGGGGATAGAGGCGCCGTTTACAAAAGCGGCGGCTGATAAACTCCGGCCTGAAGGCCCCGGTAATCCGGGGGCAGATCATCCAGGGTATGGTACCTTATTTTATTCCATTGATCCGGGAGAGGGAAACAGGCATGCACAAAATATTGTCATTGAAAGTCCTGCCGGGCTGGTATTGACAGCAACGCCTGATGCAAGTACGCTGAGCTGGGTTGGTCTGGTAGATGCTTCGTCTTACATAATCAAACGGGCAGATAAAAAAAATGGTCCGTATCTAACAATAGGAACTTCTACGGGAAATTTCTTCCCGGATGATCATGTAAAAAAAGGAGTTGTATACTATTATACTGTTGCAGGGATAAGTAATGGAAAAGAATCAGCCGCATCAATCCCTGTATCTCTAGCGGGCGGAGGGCTTCCCGGCGGCTGGCGTAACAGTGATATCGGAAATACAGGAAAGGCCGGTTACGCACAGTATGATGGCAATCTGCTCAGGATAGAGGCAGGGGGCGTATTTACAGACACCTTGCAGGAAGCTTTCAATTATACCTACAGGAAGCTGTTAAGAAATGAGGAGATGATTGTCGGGGTGTGTCCGCAGCCGAGTTCACAGTTTACAACGGTAGGACTGATGATCAGGTCCGGGCTGGAGCCCGACAGTCCTTTTGCCGCGCTGATGTTGTACCCTGGTAAAACAAAGGAAATAGAAGTGCCTGCATGGATGATGCAGTTCCTGCAACGGAAGGCTCCCGGAATTAATGCATCTGTTATTGCAAGGGAACTATTAACACCGCCGGCGGTAACCTACGGCCGCCTGACAGGAAGTTACTGGTTAAAGCTTAAGCGATCAGGCAATACCATAACAGGTTCCGGATCCTACGATGGTATAAAATGGCAGCAATTGGCATCTGTAGAATGGCGCGCTGACCAGCCGGTACTGATTGGTGTGGCTGCGGCCTCCAATATTTCAAATACCACAACGGTACGTGTTCGCCTGCATTAAAACCCAAAGAAGGATGAAGGTAAGTTTCGCAATTGTAATATTTCTTCTCATTGCATCCCGGTCTGCTGCGCAGGCTTGGCAGTGGCGTATTCTGGTAGATAATATTATTTCCGGTGAGACGAAAGCACCTCCGCAGGCATTTCTCTGGATACCTGAGAACTGTAAAAAGTTAAAGGCGGTAGTTTGGGGGCAGCATAACATGACGGAAGAAACGGTGCTGGAACATCCTGCATTCCGTAAAACATTGGCTGAACTTGGGGTGGGAGAAATATGGGTTACCCCTATTACTACGCAGATGTTCGATTTCACCAAAAATGCACCTGCAGATTTTGAGATGATGATGAACCGGCTGGCAGAGGTATCCGGATACACGGAGCTAAAAACAATTTCTGTTATTCCTATCGGCCATTCTGCCCAGGCCAGTTTTCCCTGGAACTTTGCGGCATGGAATCCGTCACGAACACTGGCAGTAATATCCCTTCATGGCGATGCGCCGCTTACAACGCTAACCGGTAGCGGCAAGGCCAATCCGGATTGGGGCAACAGGGATATAAATGGTGTGCCTTCTCTTTTTATCATGGGGGAATATGAGTGGTGGGAAGACCGGATTGTCCCGGCATTCTCCTACATACAATCACATCCGCGTAGCGTCATCTCCTTATTTGCAGATGCCGGTCACGGTCATTTTGATGCATCAGATGCCTTAGTCGATTATCTCTCCTTGTTTATACGCAAAGCGATGAAATTCCGTTGGCGTGCAAGGGGTTTACATCCGGTGCAGCCGGAGGAGGGATGGTTGGTGGACAGATGGCACAGGGATAGTTTGCCTAACGCCGCTGCGGCGCCTTTCAAAGCATATGCCGGAAACAGGCAATCTGCTTCATGGGTATTTGACCGGCAAATGGCCGATGCCACCGAACAGTATTACCGCATGGCAAGAGGAAAACAGCAACAGTTCATCGGGTTTATGCAGGATGGCAAGCCGCTAATACCTGGTAAATCTCATGCTGTATATGCCCTGGACATCCATCCGCTAAGCGATGGCACTTTTCATATCAGCGCATTTTTTAGCGATTCCACCAGAACCAGGCAAGTTGCTCAACATGCTTCAACGGCGCTGCAAATTAATCGTATATGCGGCCCCGTTAAGAAGATAGATGACACCACTTTCAGATTGGATTTTTACCGTATGGGCTTTAATAATACCAAGAGAAGCAACGATATCTGGCTGGTAGCGGAGAATAAAGGAGATGATACGTTTAAGAGCGCTGTACAGCAGCTGAATATTAAGATACCGCTACCGCAAACTACCGGCGAAGCGCAGCAGATACATTTCAAATCACTGCCGGATCAGCGAAAGGGGATAAAAGGTCTGCCACTGGCGGCACAGGCGACTTCGGGGTTGCCGGTGAGTTATTATGTAAAGGAAGGTCCCGCATATATTGACAACAATAAGCTGGTTTTTACAAGCGTGCCGCCACGTGCAAAGATGCCGTTAAAAGTTACTGTGGTGGCCTGGCAGTATGGCATTACAGGAACGTTCCAGTCGGCAGTACCTGTTGAACAGTCGTTCTACATTCGTGCTGTTGAAACTGTCCTACCAGCGAAAACCGGAAGGACCCATTAGGGAATGGAGAAAACTATTCTATTTTGTTCTCTTTAATCAGATTGGCCATATTAGCATTGAAGGACACCAGATCACGACCCAATTTTGTGAAAAATTCCAGGTCAGCATTTTCTACGCTGATAATAGCTTTTTGTAAGATCTTTTCCCCTGTAGCCGTAAGCCTGATCGTTTTGGCCCTCGTGTCCGTCGGATGCTCGTGACGGGTAATAAACTTTTTATCTTCCAGTGTTCTTAACACCTTCGATACCATCATCCTGTCCGCATTCCCCTGGTTTGCAATATCGATCTGTGTTACGGCATCGCTCTCCCTGGAAAGCCAGGCCAGTGCACAGAGCAGTATGAACTGGGTATGCGTCAGGTCCAGAGGATCTAAAACACGCTTTAGTTTTCTCTGCCATAACATGGTCAGCTGTCCCAGCAAATAGCCCGGACTGTCCTCTGGCTTTTTAAAATGAAACTCAATCTTTTTGGGCATAGTTTTTTTGTAGCATCTGTGAAGAAATCAGTTCAAAATCGTGCCGGTTGATCTCGAAGAAACCAAAACGGAATGGATAGCCCCAGCTTTTCTTGTTTTGGATAAAATCCAGCCGGGGAATTAACGGCAAAATAGAAACATCCTCACCTGGCAAAAATTCAATATTACGCCTTGATGGGCAAAAGTTCTCAGACACCCGGATCTCATAGATTTCATCATCCATAACCTTTCCTATCGCGGTAAATTCCTGGCAGGCCTCGGGTTTTCCCAGTGTCTGCTTTCCCGAATAATAGATAATGAAATCATCCTTACGCATCCTTTTCAAAGGTGATGCCTTTCCATGGCAGGTTTGGGCAATCCCTTCTGCGATGCCGGTTTTGACATGGTCTTTCGATGCCACGATGATCCAGTATTTCATATCCCTGTTCATATCGAAATGATTAGTTTGATTTTAGAAAGGTGATGTTGTATCCGTCGGGGTCTTTAGCAACGAGGATTTTCCCGAAAGGTGTTGCCTGGACCGGGCCTAACAGGGGCACATTCTTTGCTGATAACCGGGCTTGCAGCTCCTCTATTTCCTCATCGATTGCGAACCAGAGTGAAGCGCCGATGCCCAGTTCTTTTCCTTCCAGGTTACCGATGGGTGTTCTGATGGCAAAACTTGCTTCGCCTTTGTTATATTTAAAAATACAGGCCCCTGGGTTGGATATTCCTGCTTCTTCAAACCCTAGTTTGGTGGTGTAAAATTCTTTCGAGGTTTCAAGGTCTCTGACTTGAAGGGATGCAAATTCTAATTTTCTCATTGTGTATGTGTATTGTTGTCGCAAATATAGTATATACGACAACAATGTGCAAATTTTATTATGATTGGTGTAATAAACGACGTGGGAATCCCTACTATGACATTGACGCTCACCAAAAATGGCATTAAAATGGCGGGCCTTCCGGTATGAAAAATACATTTCTTGTCTTTATTATCACTCTGGCTGCTATAGCCATTGCGGACAAAGCAGATGGACAAAGCCCGTCCACAAATATCACTGATACTGTTTTGGAAAACAAACGAAAGGACATCGATTCGCTTGATAAAAAGCTTTTCGAGGTGCTAGGGGCAAGAGAACGGGTTGTCCGTGAGATAGGTGTTTATAAAGCCCGGCATGATATTGCTCCCTTACAGGCCGCCCGCTTTCAAAAGGTGCTGGAAAGAGGGATTGAGGCGGGTAAGAAAGAAGGACTGTCGGCCGAATTCGTCACTGAAATGCTCAATGCCATCCATAAAGAAAGTCTGCGGATAGAGGAGGCCATTTCAGATGATAAGCCCTAAAGCGATGGTGCCTGTCTAATCTCCCCCGCCTTTTAAACAAAGCATAATGCGCCTTTTAAACAAAACAAGCTATCTTCTTTAAACCGAATTTTGGTTCATCAAAACAATACGAGATGAACACGAACTCAAGTAAAGAAAAATTGGTGCTGGTTACCGGTGGCACTGGGTTTATTGCAGTGCATTGCATTGCTCAATTATTAAATGCCGGTTACCATGTAAGAGCGACATTGCGTTCTCTGGACCGTGAGGACACCGTGAGAGCCATGTTGCGCGAAGGCGGCGCTGACGCTGGTGACCGGCTAAATTTCGTGCAGGCCGATCTTGCTTCAGATGCCAACTGGAGTAAAGCAGTAAGTGATTGCACCTACGTTTTGCATGTGGCTTCACCTACTCCAAAAGTTAATTACAAACATGAGGATGAAATGATTATTCCGGCGCGAGAAGGTATACTGCGTGTATTGCGCACAGCCAAAGATGCCAGGGTAAAACGTGTAGTGCTGACCTCCGCCATCGGAGCGGTTGTTTACGGACATCCTAACCAAACAGCACCCTTCGATGAAAATACCTGGACGAATACAGCAAATGCACCAGCCTATCAAAAATCAAAAACTCTGGCGGAAAGAGCGGCCTGGGACTTCATCAAAACGGAAGGAAACGGGCTGGAACTTGCTGTTATTAATCCGGTAACGGTTATGGGTCCGGTACTAGGACCTGATTATTCGCATTCCATTCACCTGATCAAAAATCTCCTGACCGGAAAGATGCCGGGTTGCCCTAAGATCAACTCGTGTTTCGTAGATGTGCGTGATGTGGCGGACCTGCACCTGCGTGCAATGGAAAATCCTGCAGCAAACGGTGAGCGTTTTATTGCCACTGCCGGCGAAAGTATCTGGTTGGTGGCTGTGGCAAAAATATTAAAAGAGAACCTTGGTGCTGCTGCCGATAAAGTTAAAGTGAAAGAATTGCCCAATACTTTGTTACGTATTGCCGCGTTGAAAGACCCGATGGTTAAATCGATGATCCCGCTGTTGGGTAAAGTGATGAACGTAACCAGCGCAAAGGCCATTCGTCAGCTCGGCTGGTCTCCGCGCCCTGCAGAGGAAGCGATACTGGCCGCTGCACAAAGCCTGATCCGTTTGCAATTACTCGATCAATAAAGCTAACTTTATACCGATGGAAGTAGCCGAAGTATTTATTGCCTGCAAGAAAGAGGCCCATTACAGCCGTGAGCTAATTTTACCGCAACCAGCGCTGGTACATATAGTTTCCGGCGAAATGAGGATTGTTACTGCGGAACGTCACTATCAGTTTTTTGCAGGCGATACAATCTTGTTACCCCGTAACCAATTGGGCAGGATGAGCAAACTCCCTTTGGCGGGGCAGCCCTGCATCGCCATATCAGTAGTGTTCCGTAAAGAAAAGCTACAGCAATATTATACGGAGAATCAGTTGGCCACTTCACAACGCCATGGTGCGGAGCTCATGGTTTTAGGAGAACATCCCTTATTGAAAAGTTTATTCAATTCTTTACAACCTTACTTTGAGCTGGCCGATGCTTTGCCGGAGGACATCGCTGCCTTAAAAGTCGAGGAAGCCATTCGTGTACTCCGGGTAATTGACCCTCAGGTGGATCTGCTCTTGGGGCATTTTGAAGAGCCCGGCAAACTGGACCTGGTTAGTTTCATGGAGCAAAACTATTGTTTCAATCTTCCGCTGGAGAAATTTGGTTATCTGACCGGCAGAAGCCTGACTACCTTTAAAAAAGATTTCAGAAAAGCTTTCAACAGCACACCCGGCAAATGGCTCACCCAAAAACGCCTGGAACTGGCACATTACCAGATCTCTGAAAAAAAACGAAAGCCATCCGAGGTTTACCTCGATGCAGGTTTCGAGGATCTTTCCCATTTTTCCTATGCGTTTAAAAAACATTTCGGATACAGCCCCGGCAGTTTGTAGAATAGCGATGCTTTATTAACTACCTTACTAAACGAAGTGCTATGAGTTATGAAATATTATTAATCCAGGGCGCGGGCCTTGTAACCACAGAAGAAGAACAGGTAATTGCAGACGCCCTGAAGGCTGAACTTGGCAATGAGTTCAGGATTATATACCCGCCTATTCCGGATGCTGACAATCCCAGTTATCAGGCCTGGGACGCTGTTTTAACGGCCAGCCTGGAAAACTTATCGGGAAAGGTTATCCTGCTCGGCCACTCGTTAGGAGCCTCTGTAATATTAAAGCATTTTTCCCAGGAGCCGGTTGCGGATAAAATAATAGGAATGATCCTGTTCGGTGTTCCCTATTGGAAGGATCAGAACTGGGATGTTTCGGAATATGTTATAGAAGATGATTTTGCAGGTAATCTTAACAAGCTGGATAATATTTATTTTTATTACTCAACAGACGATGAGGTGATTCCCCGTCAGCAATTTGAAACTTACCAAAAGTTAATGCCACAGGCAAATTACAGGGTGTTTTCAGGTATGGATCATTCTTATCACAGGGCAATACCGTACATGGTTGCAGACATCAAGGATTTGGCAACAAAAGCGCAGGAAGAAAGGTAGTCACTGAATAAAAGAGCAGCGCTTTGAAAAAGGCGCTGCTCTTTTATTAATTAATATTCCTGGAAGTCATAATACGAAACGGGGCCGCCGTTTACAGCCACCTGTACATAGGTGTTTGCATTGTCTGCCGCATTACAATAAACCGGGGTCGATGGTGTAAGGAATCCATATCCGTTCGCGGAATATACTATGTAACTGCCGGAAGAAACATACAAATAATTGCTCGACCAGCTTAAGCCGGATACAGGGCCATTGCCAAAGGCATAGATGAAATTCCAGGCGAAAGCCGGCGCCTTCACGCCAGGGATGGAAACTGTTTGTTTTAACGCGGAAGTGGCTTTCATGCTAAAACCGCAGCTAAGAATGATGGCTGCGGTCAAAAGTAGAGTCCTTTTGCTCATAAGATAACATTTAGAGGTTAATGTGATTAAACTTTCTAAAAGTTAAAAAGACTTTCTTTAACCGGTTCATCAATTTGTATCATAATGTTGACAATTTGTATCATTATAGAGGATAGAGGTTGCAACGGAGTGGTCGATCTTATCATGATGCGTAAGCGTCCGAATAAAACATTTTCTGAAATTAACTTAAGTGAAAAAAAAACTGCTGATATTCCCCCAGCTTTGCCTAAAAATATTCAATTATGGGAATATCACCTTTAGGCATCTTTCATACTATTATTGGTGTGGTAGCCATTATCGCAGGACTGGCATCCTTTTTTAAATTTGGAAAAATCAGCCTGGCTCACTGGTCAGGCAAGGTTTACTTTCTCGGAACACTGGTTACATCCCTGACCGCGCTGGGCATCTCCAGGCATGGAGGGTTCAATCCCGGGCATGGACTTAGTTTGTTGGTGATTGCATTGATAGGCATTTCATATTTCCTGTTTAAAAGAAAACAGGAAAGTAAAAAAGCGCGTTACTGGGAGAACTTTTGTTTTTCATTCAGCTTTTTCCTTTCTATGATCCCAACTGTCAACGAAACTTTAACAAGGATTCCGCTGCATCACCCGTTGGCAAGCGGACCGGGCGACCCTGTGGTTGGCAGAACGCTGTTAGTGGTACTGGTATTATTTATTGCGGGCGCTGTTTATCAGTTTATCAAACAGAAAAAATTCAACAAATCTGCCGGAATACGGTAACTTATTATACATTAGTAGAAAATTGATGCAGATAAATGATTACTACTGATGAAACTTATTTATTAAGACAGGTAATAAGAGAATTTTCAGGACTGACAGAGGAGGATCTCTCTGTTAGTCTTGCTTTTTGGCATAAACGGAAAATTGCAAAAGGAGATTTTTATAACAAGCAAAATGTTGTTTGTAAAGATTTGGGAATTGTGGTCAAGGGAATGTTCAGAGTTTATTATTATGACCCTAAAACCGATGAGGAAAGAAACATTTTTTTCTTTTCCGAGCATCAATTTATTGTTTCTTTCAGAAGTTTTATTTTTCAGTATCCCTGTGTCTACTATATAGAAGCATTGGAGGATGCAGAGATCCTGTGCCTGAATTACCCCGATCTGCAGGATTTATACGCATCTCATAAAGGATGGGAGAAATTTGGGAGAATTCTTGCAGAGCATTTTTTTAATCATTCTCAGGGAAGGACAGAAGAACTGCTGTTTTTAACCCATGAACAAAGGTATCTGAATTTACTACAAGAACATCCCAACATTGTGCAGCGTGTACCTTCGTTTCATATTGCTTCTTATTTAGGTATCAAAAATCAATCGCTGAGCCGCATAAAGAAGCGGATTTCGGAAAAGAAGAATAATGACAAAGCAAATATAGGCTAATTCCGATTTAGATAGAAAGGGACGTGGAACCAGGGAGGTTATTTAGAGCTACTCAATGGATTCTTAATAACGCTTACTGAATCCTCACTATTGCTCACAATAGCCAGCCCTTCATTAAACTGCCCGGCTTCGGTAAATTGTGGTGGTATGATCCATTTACCTTTTGTGTCAATATAACCCCATAAATCATCTTGTCTTACCGCCAGTAGCCCTTCGCTAAAATTGCCTTCAGTGCCGGTAATACGTTTACCTGCGGCATAAAGGAGCAGTTTGCCTGTTTCTGTGAAATTGCTGTCCAATAAGTAAAGGAAGCCCTCTTTGCTGTCACCCGCCTTTCCACGTATGATGCCCCAAAGAGGCCCGCCATCGTAATCTGGCGGCAACCTGTCAAAACGGGGAGCTAACCTTATTGTGCCTTTCTTATCCACTAATCCATAGTGCCCATCTGCAAGGAACCTGGCGATGCCTTTTTTAAATATTGTTACATCATTTATATTGTTGGCAAGGGTAAACAAGGTATTACCTTTCTTATCAATTATTGCATGGTATTCGTCTCCTTCGTTTTGGTTCCCTGTTTTTTTTGTTCCTGTTACTACCGCCACGCTATCTGAAAAATAAAAGGTATTGCTATACTGATAGGGGATCACCAACCGGCCGGCAGTATCCGCAAATCCGTGACGGAAATTGTTATCTTTATCTGCCTGGAAAACTTCCAGCAGGCCTTCTTTAAACATATAGGGCATACTGGTAGGTTCGGCTTTTATACTTTCCGCCGTAAATATTATTTTGCCATTAGTGTTGATACAGGCCCAGCCTTTACCTCCTGGAATCCACACAATGGCGCGTCCACAGGAAAAAGGTCTTGTATCCTTATATCCTGGTTCAATAACCAGTTTTCCTGTTTTATTAATATAACCATAGAGATCAGCACCCGCTGGTACTACCGACGCGAAGCCTTCACTAAACGGGGATGACAGATTATATTGGGCGGGTATTTTCCACTCACCTGCGGCATTGATAAAACCATATAGTCCATCTCTTTTTGTTTTTACGCTCAGGAGTCCCTCACTCATAGGTTGTATCCGGCTAAACTGTCCCGGTGGGATGGCATATTCCATTTCCTGCGCGCACGAAGTAAAATAAAAAAAGCTGCTTATTAGCAGCGATACTATCTTCAATAGATTATTTTGGTTCATCAATTATTTCATTTTGATGGTTTCTGCAAGCGTATATTGATATTGGCTTTTTAAAAGTAGTACAGTTTTACCGGCAGATAAATACCTGAAAGCAGGTATTTATTGTAGCCCGTGTTATGGTTACTTTTAGATTTAAAACACAACGACCATCTTGTGAAAAAACTTATGAGTCACGTATTTTTTTATCGGGATAATGAATAGCAGATTTTTGATTTCTTTTTTCTTGTTGATGCTTGCATCACCCCTTATTTATGCCCAGGCATACAAGGGCGTTGTAGAAAAATTTTACGGTGCCCTGGGAAAGCGGGATTTTGACAGTGCCTATGCGTTGTGTACCGGGCCTCAATGGGGCACCCTGCAACAATTTGCCGATTCAGGCAGTTACGGCGGTATTAATCATGTTATCCTGTCGTCTGTTACTTATAAAAGACAGCGCGACACTAAAAACATGGAAGCAAAAGTAGATGTGGTAGTAAAAGACCCGGTGAACGGTGACGGAAGGTATATCCAGAACTTTGTGCTGGTAGAGAAAGAACACAAATGGTTTATCCGGAGTACCAGCCTGTTACAAACTGACAGGGCAGAAAAAGGCTGGAACCTTAAATTAATAGACCAGCCCGGGTTGGACAAAGCGACGGTGAATAATTTTATAAAACCTGTATACGATACTGTGAAAACCGATGCGGCTGTTAATAAAAAGAGCGCTCAACGCATTGTTAACGATCCCCGGTTTTTTCAAACTCCTGGTGGCGTATATGCGGTAGTAGTGGTGGAGAATCCCGGGCGGGAGCAGGGCATTCTTAGCTACGGCTGGTGCGATGTCTTTGTTTTTGAGCAAAAAGATCAACAATGGCAGATGACAGATTTTAAACTACATGCGGGAGGTGGCGGTATGTACGGCAATTCCGGAGGATTTAAGAAGTTGCTTCAGGCCGGGACTAATGTGGTAGCTTTGGTAATCGCCGGTGGGCAAATGCATATGGGAGATCTGGTGGAACAAGATGACATTATTGCGATGGAAGCCGGTAAATTATACAACCTGACTTCTGTCGTGGTCCATCATAGCTATGGTGATTTTGGGTCGTCGCATGATGAAAAGAGCCTGAAAATATGCAACGAAAGAAACTATTTGTTTATCAAATCAGAAAAGAAAAATTACGACCTGAAAATTATACGCAGCAGTTGTCTTGTCTCTAAAAAGGAAACGAAAACAGACAGCGTCATTATTCCCTGGATTGATAAGAACTATAGTTTTCCGGAAGCGCTGATGCATGAACCGGAAGCAAATTAAATTTAAGAAGAGATTATGAAAAAGATAAAGGCGATTGCAGTTGTCATTTTATTGTTACTAGGCAGAAGTACCTTTGCCCAAAGCTTTAGTCTTGAAAATTTAAGGCAGATGAATAAAATGAGTATGGACGCTTTCAGGATAGAGATGGAGGATAAGCAGAAGTTTGTTTTTGCTAATAAAAGAATGCCGCCGGAGGAGCCGTATACATACCACGCTTATGAACTGAAAAAGGAGGGTGGAACATTAACTATGGAAAAAATATTGTATTCTGACAGGCCTAATACAATAACCTACAACACTATCTATAAAAATGACCTGGAAACCATTCAGCAACAATTATTGAGAGAGGGGTATAAGGTGAAGTCGACCAGTAAAGTATTCGGCAACACGGTACAAATTACAGATTATACGCTGAATGGAATGGAAGTGCAACTGGTTGTACCGATGGCCGGTAATGGTATGCGTTATGGCATTACCGTGCGTTAGCTTTAGCAATATGTAACTTTATGCAGGATAAAAACGTTTAATAAAAAAATGCAACCCTATGAGATTTATCTACTGTATTTTAGCTGCAGCATTGTTAGTAGCGGCCTGTAAGAAAGACAGGAAAAAGACAACCGCCTGTAATGTGGAAAATCCTGTGGCGAATCTACCCTGGCTGAAACATGCCATCGACAGCTTTGTGTCGCTTAAGCAGGGCGGCAGTGTAACACTGGTCAGCTACAGGGGAGAGGATTACATCAATATCCAACAGAACATAATTTCCTGCTGGCCCTGTGGGTTGCATACCTGCGCCGGGAAGCGCTTATTTTATCCCGGCGACAGCGCATTGATCAGCGACATTGCAAGGAATGGCGAGCCGAAGGTGATCCATACTTTTGGGGAGTAAGATGGGGTTCCCAACCCTGAAACCATTCATTTATTACCAGGAATTTTACCATTTCTTGCTCCTTCCAGTGATAAGCGAGCGGGTTGGACAGCACCTGCTTCAGTCATGCCTGATCCCTGCGTATTCCCTGCGTTATCTATACGGTTACCATGCACTCCCCATGGACTTCCAATGGGCTTCCCATGCACTTCCCATACACTCCCCATACACTATGCCCCAACCATTTCCGGCAAAATGTGACAAAAAGCGGCAAAAGCGGCGGGTTTGTTTTTACGTGTGCCTGCCGGTAAAGAACTTCGCATAGTACCTGGTTGATCAACAGGAGCAGCTTAACAGGCATAGCTACCTAAATTGCCTTTCTTCTAACGAAAATACTTTACTATGAGCAAACAAGATGGATTGCTGCAATTTACTGGCCCACTCGAAAATTTATCATTTTATAAAACCAAACATGGTTACGTGGTCAGAAAAAGATCCGGTGTGCCGGGCGCCCGGGTAGCCACAGACCCTGCCTTCCAGCGCAGCAGGGAAAATAGTTGGGAATTTGGCCGGGCCGGAAGGGCCGGGAAACTGCTCCGCACCGCTTTCCGTAATATGATAAGGAACGCAGCCGATGGTGGCGTTACACCCCGCCTCCTCCGGGAATTCCTGAAGGTGATAAAAGCGGATGCGATCAGTGAGCGCGGATGGCGCAACGTGGTGGATGGCGATATAAAAATCATGGAGCATTTTGAATTCAATACAGCGCGCGTGATGAGTACTTCTTTTTATGCACCCTTAACGGCGGCTATCGATCGCGATACCGGCAAGGGAACCGTTGTAATACCGCCCTTCCTGCCGGCAAAGGAGGTGCAGGCTCCGCACGGCGCAACACATGTCATCATTACCTGCGGAGTGAGTGCGATTGATTTTGCCGGAGCGCGTTTTGAAAGTGACGAGGTAAGTAGTGCTCCATTGCTGCTGGATAGCCGCTTTACTGCGCCGTTGACGCTTACCGTCAGTATTTCGCCGCACAGTCCTTTCCCGTTGTTCCTGGCGCTCAGCATTGAGTTTGTGCAGATGGTGAATGAACGGCCGTACCCATTGTCGGACGGGGCATACAGCTCCATGAAGATGATGGTGGTATCTGCTCCGGGTTTGGAAAGATTACTTCACCAGTAAAATGCTTCCTTTGAATTCAAATTTCTCTCCGTTTTCGCAGATGGTTTGCATGTAATAAATATAGCTTCCAAAAGCGGCCGCTGTATTGTTTATCCGGCCATCCCAACCGGCAGAAGGTGCGTTGATCTGGAAATGTGTTTTTTCAAATACCAGTTTTCCCCAGCGATCATAGATGCGCAGGTATTCAATTTCTTTTACGCCTTTTCCCTTAGGATAAATGCGGTCGTTTTGACCATCCTGGTTGGGCGTAAATGCGTTAGGCATAAAAACGGCGGACTGGTTACACAGGACGTGTACCGTAACATCATCTGTTGCTTTGCAGCCATAGCGGTTTTCCACTTCTACGGAATAGATGGTGGTAAGATTAGGAATCACCTGTATGCTGCCACAGCCAGGGCAATTGAGATCCTGTTGTGGCGTCCACTTATAGCTGACTACATCATTACTTGCGGCAGCAGTCAAATGCACAGGAGTGCCCGCGGGAACATTCCGGTCGGGGCCTGCATTTACCGATGGGTGGGGCGCTACGGTTACCTGCAGGGATGATTTATCGGAGAAGCATCCTTTGCTGTCATAGCCTGTTACGGTGTAGGTATAGTTGCCTGTATTCGTTAATGTAGCCGTGGTAGCATCTGTATTGGGATTTGCCAGGCCGCTGCCTTCCCATTTGTAATAGTCTGCACCGGAAGCGTATAATGGCAATACTGCGCCAAGACACAGTGAGGTATCCGGTGTGGCCGTTACCTTAAAGGGTTGGATTACGGCCAGCGTCAATTGATCTGTATTAACGCATCCGTTGCTGTCTGTTACTTTCACGTGGTACGTGGTATTGGTATCAGGACTTGCCGCGGGGTTGGCGGTGAACGGGTTGCTGAGCCCTGTTACGGGTGTCCACTCATAACTGGTGCCGCCGGAAGCCTGTAGTACAGTAGTATTATGTAAACAGATAAATTCACTCAGTGAAGTGGCCTTTGCATTAGGTAAAGGTTGCACGTTGAGCAGGTGGTGGGCCGTATCTGTACAGCCGTCTTTATTGGCAACAATAAGCGATACATCCACAGGACCAGGCTGAGAGAACACTTGTTGCGGAGGTTTATTGCCGGCAGGGGTTTGCCCGTTATGAAAGTTCCATTCCCAGGTGAGGCCATTGTCGTTGACAGCACTGCCGGTGAAGCTGACCGGAGATTCCACACAGACTTTATCAGGTCCGGCAATGCTGGCTACAGGCTTCGTATACACGTTTACGTTGGTAGTTACTGTTTGTTTACAACCATAGGCGGTAGTGGTGGTAAGACTAAAGTCATACTTACCCGGTGCGGGGATAAAGAAGGATGGGGTGGCCGTAGTTTCATTGGAGGGTACCAATGTGGGATGAAAATCCCATTGATAGGTAGCCGGCTTCCCTAATTGATCAATCGAAAAACTGTTGAATACAGGATTAAAAGTAACCGTTCCTTTACCACAAAGGATAGCGGGCGTGGATGATAACTGCACGTCGAGTTTGTCAATAACAATCGGGTTGCGCAGCAGTGCACTGCCCCTGCAACCGGCAGAGTCAGTGAGGAGCAGCCTCGGTTGATAGATGCCTGGCGTTTTAAAAACATGCGTCACTACCTGGTCGTTAGTATGAAGGATAATACCATCTGTAAAATCCCAGCTGAAATCCTGTGTACCCTTGCTAACCACATTAAACCGGATCTCCTTTTCCAGGCAGCCGCCGTCAGAACTGGCAATTATAGCGGCATAGGGGCCTTTTACTTCTATGGTATCAATGTACTGATCTGTTACGCCAGCTTCGCCCCGGGCGGTTAGTATCACTTCATAACGTCCGGGTTCCGTATAGGTATGAATGGGATCCGCTTCTGTAGAAGTGGTGCCGTCGCCAAAACTCCAATGGCTGGAAATATAGCTGAGGGAAGTATTGGTAAAGAAGAAGATCATAGGTGCGCAACTGCCGCCATTAGCAAAAATACCGCTATAGGTAAAGGCTGCACCAACAGCAGACACTCTTACCTGTTTCCTGGCACTGTCTTCACAACCATTGTTATCCTTTACGCGCAGTATTACCTGATGGGTTCCCGACAGTGTGTAGTTATTTACCACTGTTCCGGTGGCGGCAGAAGTATGCCCGTCTCCAAAGTTCCAGTTCACACTGGTAATAGTGCCGCCGGTTTCACTGGATTTGTTATAGAAGAATACATCTGTACCTGGTTTAACAAGATAACTGCTGGCGTCGAATACAGCATGAGGGCCTTTTACCTGGAGGGTGTTGTCATAACCATAGCTTACGCAACCCTCTTTATCTGTTACCTTCAGCATCGGGTTGTAATTGCCCGGCTGCTTGTAGGTATGCACGAAAGGTCCTTTTGTAAAGGTGGCTACCGGGGTGCCATCGCCGAAATCCCATTGCCATTGACTGATACCTGCACTGTATTTCGTAGTGGTAACATCCGTGAAAGTGAGTTCGGTGCCGGCGCATTTTGCGGCCGGCAGTTTAAACCCGGCAACAGGTCCGCGAACGTTTACGGGTATAATGTTACTGAGGTCTATACAGCCCTGCAGGTTTTCGGCTGATAATTGTATCAGTTTTTTACCCGGAGGAAGATTTTTGTAGATGAATGTTTGCTGGTTGTCGGGATCGCTCTGGTCGATGCCATCTGCCAGCCATTTGTAGCCTGAGGTTTTATATATAGCAGGGTTGTAGCTGGTGATAGCCGCGTTCAGCAACTCATTGCTGCATAAAGTAGTTTTATCTGTACTGATGACTACAGGAGAAGGAGCGATCACGGTTACCATCAATCCTTGATGGGTGGTACAGTGACTGTCTTTCGTAGTCAGCACTACCTGGTAAGTACCGCTGCCCGGGTAAACGTGTGTTAAAGTAGCGGTAGCCTTACTATAGGCCGTATCGGTACCGTCGCCCCAATTCCATTCCCAGGATTCCGCTCCTAAGGAATGATCCTCGAAAACGATAGCAGTGCGTTTGTTACAGTCCACCGGCCTTACCGCATACCGGGGGAATGGAGTAGTAGCAGTAATGTATTCCTTTTTCGCAATAGTATCATAGCAGGTGTGATTACCCACTATCAGCTGCACGTCATACGTTCCGGGGCGTTGATAGCTATGCGTGGTGTTTTTGCCGGCGGCGGCGGCTCCATCTCCAAAGTCCCAGCGCCAGCTGTCGCCAATATCTGACTGGTCTTTAAATGCAGCGGGATTATTACCGCATATTTTCGGCGCATCAGGTGAAACGAAGTCAGGAACCGGTTTTTTATATACTTCTACCTTATTCACTGTCTCTACCTTTCCCGTGCAGCCATTGACGGTAGTATAGGTTAAGTAAACCGTATAGATGCCTGCGTCACTATATTGATGGGCAGGAGTTGCCAATGCTGATGCGGGACTACCATCGCCAAAATCCCATAGATAGGTTTTAATGACGTCTGCATTGTTGGTAGCGGCGCTGAAGCTGGCCGTTAGTCCTTCGCAACCGCTGTTGTTTTTTGCTGCTGCGGTTATTTTTACGGGAGATATATCGAAGCTGCTGCTGGTGGTAGCCATACAGCCATCCTTGCTGGTGGTTAGCAATGTAGTGGTGTAGTTACCCTCTGCAGCATAGGTATGTGCGGGGTGTTGCGTGGTAGCGGTTTGCCCGTCGCCAAAGTCCCATTTCCATGCAGCGGCGGCAGGGGCGTTGCCGGTGAACGTGGCGGTAGCCGGCAGGTTACAGAAAAGCGGGACGGTTACGGCGATGTTGGCTGCCGGTGATGGCTTAACATCCAGTGTTTTCTCTGCTACATCCACACATTTGCCGTAGGTAGCGGTTAGTTTAATATGTAACGGACCAGTAGCAGGCGGGGTGTAGGTGGTAGTATTATCCGGGTTGTTTAAAGCCGGTTGACCGTTGATCTCCCAGGCTACTTGGAGCTGACCGGTAGTAGCAAATACACCGCTGTAAATGCCCGGCGTATTGGAACAAACAGGAGATGGAAAGGTGAAATCGGTAGTATAGGCGGCTACGTTAATATCGGCTGCTTTTTTAACCGAGCTGCAACGCAGTTCGTTGGTCACCGTCAGGGTAACTGAATGAAGGCCCTTGCTGGTAAAGGTATGTGTGCCGGGATCTTTTAAAGAAGAAGAGCTTCCATCGTCAAAGGTCCAGTTATAGGCCAGTTGGCCGGGACCGGTGGAGGTATTGGTGAGCTGCACAATGGCGGGTGCGCTGCAGAATATTTTATCGGCGACCGTAAAACCGGCCACAATAGGAGGGGATACCCTTACCAGTGTATCTACCAATTTAAAGCTGGTGCATTGATAGCTGTTGGTAACAATGAGTGTTACGGGATATTTTCCTGCCTGCTGATAAGTATGTGTGCTGGTGCTGCCAGTGCCGGTAGTTCCATCTCCGTAGTCCCAGGTATAAGTGAGCAGGGTGCCGCTTACCGGGTCTGATTTATCTGTGAAGGTGGTTTGCAAAGGCGCGCAGCCGGTTACATTGGTAGCCGTGAAGTCCACTTTGGGCTTAGATCTTACTGTAATAAATCCTGTTTTGGTAATGGTAGAAGATTGTCCGGCTGCATCCTTCACGGTGAGGGACACGGTATACACACCCGGCTTGACATAGGTAGCCCCGGGGTGCTGTTCAGTAGAGGTATAACCGTTACCAAAGTCCCATTGCCAGGATATAGGCTGACCTGTCGATTTATCACTAAATGTTGTTAGTAGCAGTTCGCAATCACTGGTTGATGAAGCATTGAAATCTGCTTTGATTTGTGCTGTTACTCCCGAAAAAATAAAACAATCCGCTAATAGCAATAAAAGTAGTGATGGACCCAATTTAAGCTTGGTGAGGCTAAAAAGGTTCATTCATAGATATGTTATGTACCCTGAAATTACGGTATTAACAGCAATGTACCATAATGTTTTAAAGTTATTTTATCTTCATAGATATATGCACAAAAACTACCGTATATCTTCCCTGGGCGACCGGGCTGTTATCATCGAATGGGAACAACAGATTGGCGGGGATATTCATGGCCAGGTGATGCAGGCCTTCCGGCGGCTACGGGAGCTGCATCAGCTTTACATCCTGGACCTTATCCCGGCCTATGCCTCGCTGACGGTGGTATATGATGCGGTGGTGCTGTATCGTCAACAGCATAGTTACGGCGGTGAAAAGATCCGGGAATTGATTGCGGCAACGCTGGACGGGGCCGCGGAAATCACTGCCGGCCCGCCACCCCGCCTGCTGGAGATCCCTGTATGCTATCATCCTTCCCTAGGACCTGACCTGCATGCGATGGCGGAGAGCAAGAAAGTTTCCCCGGAGCATATCATCGAACTGCATACGGCACAAACCTACACGGTGTACATGCTGGGATTTCTGCCCGGCTTTCCCTACATGGGCAGCGTTCACGACTTGCTGGTTATGCCCCGGTTAAAGCAGCCCCGGCTCAGGGTACCGGCAGGAAGTGTAGGTATTGCCGGTGCACAAACCGGTATTTATCCGCAGGAATCGCCGGGGGGCTGGAATATTATTGGTCGTACCCCTTTGCGGCTGTTTGACGCCGCTGCGGAAACCCCTTGTTATTGCGAACCTGGCGACCAGGTGAAGTTTATGCCGGTATCACTGGAAGATTTCCGGGAGATGACCCATTATATTTGACACATTAAGACCAAAAAACATTGATACAGGTAATACAACAAGGATTGCTGGATACCATCCAGGATGCAGGGCGGTACGGTTATCAGCACCTGGGCATTAACCCCGGAGGGGCTATGGATCGGGTTGCACTTGCAGTTGCCAACAGCCTGGTGGGAAACGACATTACCGAAGCGGCTATTGAACTGCATTTTCCGGCATCTGCTTTCCTGTTTGATACAGAAGCCATGATATCCTTATCCGGCGCTGATTTCGGGGCAATCGTCAACGGCAGGCCCCTCGATATTAACCGGCCGGTGCTGGTCAGTAAACAAACGGTGCTGCGTTTTAACAAGCCTGTTTCCGGTGCGCGGTGCTACCTGGCAGTACGGGGAGGATTGGCATTGACGCCCTGGCTGGGAAGCTACAGCACCCATTTAAAGGCAGGCGCCGGCGGGTTTGATGGCCGGCCGCTGAAAAAAAATGACCGCCTCCACCTACGGTCAGGCAATATTTCCCCGTCATGGTTCCAGGGCAAAGAGTTTGTAGCGTTGCCATGGACCGCTGATGTAAGCCATCTTTATACCAGAAACGGCATTATACATACATTGCCGGGCAGTCAATGGAACCTGGTATCCGAAGATACCCGTCAGCAATTTACCAACACTGCCTTCTCCTTAACGGAACAAAGCGACCGGATGGGATTCCGGTTAACCGGACCAGCCCTGGCTACCGAGCCGCGGGAGGAACAGCTATCTGCCGGCACCACCAGGGGCACCATCCAGTTATTGCCGGACGGACAACTCATTATACTGATGGCCGACCATCAAACGACCGGTGGGTATGGGCGGCTGGCGCACGTGATAACAGCGGACATGCCTTCCCTTTCGCAACGCATGCCATACCAGGAGATTCATTTCAGCATGACCGAGGAAAAAAAGGCGTCTGCCTTGTTGTGGAAACAGGAGCAGGACTTGCTCTTTCTTCAAAATGCCTGTAAATTACGACTGGAGGAATGGCTGCAACAGCAGGCTGTTTAATCATCATCACTATGCATTATATAGATCTCAACTGCGACATGGGAGAGGGTTTGGACAACGATTCCGCTATTATGCCTTTTATCAGCAGCGCCAATATTGCCTGCGGCTACCACGCCGGCAATCATGATACGATGCTGCGTACGGCAACGCTGGCGCTCGAAAATAACGTGGCTATTGGCGCCCACCCGGGGTTTGCAGATAAAGAACATTTCGGCAGAACAGAACAGCAGCTTTCAGATCATGCATTGTATGAATTGATTACCACACAACTGTATGCCATGCAATTGGTTTGCAAATCGCTCGATACCACTATGCGACATGTAAAGGCACATGGTGCATTGTATAACATGGCGGCTAAGTCTCCCGCAATGGCGCGCGTGATTGTTAAAGCAGTGAAAGATGTGGACTCCCGGCTTTGTTTTTTCGGTCTCAGTAACAGCTGGCTTATTACCGCCGCCAGGGAGGCCGGACTGAAAACAGCCAGCGAAGTATTTGCCGACAGGACCTACCAGGACGACGGTTCTCTCACTCCGCGCACACAACCCAATGCGCTTATTGAAAAAGAGGAGCAGGTAATAGCCCAGGTGTTGCAGATGGTCGCCGACCAAAAGGTAACTACCGTTAACGGGCATACGATTCCGATGACGGCTGAAACCATCTGTATTCACGGCGATGGCGCACATGCTGTCGAATTTGCGCGCACCATCCATGCTGCATTACATCATCATCAATTAACTATACAACGGCCTTGAGTAAACAAAAATCTTCCGTGCTGCTGGGCGCAGCCTTTCTCATGGCTACTTCCGCCATTGGTCCCGGTTTCCTGACACAAACAACGGTATTTACGCAGCAGCTGGCGGCGTCTTTCGGATTTGTAATATTGATATCGGTGTTGCTGGATATCGGTGCGCAACTGAATATCTGGCGTATCCTCACTGTTTCCGGGTACCGCGCGCAGGATCTTGCCAACGCGTTGTTGCCGGGTCTGGGTTATGTGCTGGCGGCATTAGTGGTAACAGGCGGACTGGCCTTTAACATTGCCAACATAGGTGGCTGTGGATTGGGGTTACAGGTACTCACCGGTATGGATACTGTTTATGGTGCGTTGCTGAGTTGTGGTATCGCGCTGTTTATTTTCTGGATGAAGGAGGCCGGCAATGTGCTGGATCAGTTTACGCGCTGGCTTGGTATCCTGATGGTGCTGCTCACGTTGTACGTGGCCATCAGTTCCCATCCGCCAATGGTGGAGGCGGTGCGGCAAAGCGTATGGCCCGCAGTGATTAATACCAAAGCCATTGTTACCCTTGTGGGCGGAACCGTTGGTGGTTACATTAGTTTTGCCGGCGCACACCGGCTGCTGGACGCTGGTGTAAGTGGAACAACACAGGTACGGTTCGTTAACCGCAGTGCAGTAAGCGGCATTGTTATTACCGCCATCATGCGCGTTTTATTGTTCCTGGCGGCATTGGGTATTATCACACAGGGCGCGGTGCTTGACAGTGGTAATCCTCCGGCATCTGTATTCCGGATCGCGGCAGGGGAGATCGGTTACCGTTTCTTTGGTATCGTAATGTGGAGCGCTGCTATTACTTCTGTGGTAGGTGCGGCGTATACTTCTGTTTCCTTTCTGAAAACATTTCATCCTTTTATTGCGGCGAACGAGCGTTGGTTTATCAGCGTTTTTATACTTTTTTCCACTGTTGTTTTTGTAATAGCCGGCAACCCCGTGCAGCTGTTGCTGATGGCAGGCGCGCTTAATGGCCTTATATTGCCGGTGGCGCTTGCAGTAGTGCTGGTGGCGGCAGGCAGCGCAAGGTTATTGCAACATTACCGGCATCCTGTGTGGATGCAGCTGGCGGGGTGGCTGGTGGTGCTTGTTATGGGATACCTTGGCGGTGTTACGATTGCGGATTGGTTGAAGTGATCACCCCGGCAGGTGTAGATAAGTTGACCAATGTTGAATATATGTTATGATTAAATATTGGTTTGAACATTCGGAGGAATCTATTATTTTGCGTTATGCTTTCTTTATACCATTTTTGAAATTCGTTCCTTACCTGGAAAAGTAATGTGTTGCCCATAAAGTTGTAACAATGTTAACGGTTTCACTATAATAATTCAATCCCTATGACCAGAGTTTTCCTTAGTTTTTTTATTTTGTTATGTGTATGGTTTCCTGTAAAAGCCCAAACAGGTACATACAGTACATTAAATTTCCCGAACACCTACACCAATACAATCACTACCGGGTTCTATGCTAGCAACTTCAGGTCCGGGTTTATTCATCAGAGCAGTGCTTCTATCAATTTTGGCCTGACTGGTTTAAAGGCCAGCTTATTCAGATTCCGCTGGCTCGCCCATGATAATGGTGCAATAGATTATGCAACCGATGCAGACCAGGTTATGTCATTGGATAACTATGGCAACCTGAACCTGAAAGGGACGTTCACGGCCAATGGTAATGTGGGGATAGGAATGGCACCTACCACCGACAAGCTCGCGATAGATATGGGAACCACGAGAGGAGGCGTAAACTTTTTGAGCGATGGAGACGCCAACGCATACATGGATTTAAAATTCACTGTAAAAACTACCACCGGTATTGCAACTGGTAAACCCTTTCTCTGGGAAGCGTCTTTAAGGAAGGATGGTTACTTTAGCGGAGATGCTACCGGGCCTACGCTGGAATTTTACGCAGTGAGGCAAGGTTCGGGATATTATGCGCCGTTATTGTTCAAATCCAATGGAGATATTATCCTGGCCGGCGCTCAGAATGCTACCAATGGAAATGTAGGCATCGGCACCAACGATACGAAGGGATACAAACTGGCTGTGAATGGCGACGCGATTTTTACCAGGATAAAGGTAAAGGCCTATACCGCCTGGCCTGATTTTGTGTTTGCACCGGATTATGATTTACCGGCTTTGTCTGACGTAGATGCCTTTATTAAACAACATAAACATTTGCCGGATATGCCTTCAGAAAAAGAGGTAAAAGAGCAGGGGCAGGATTTGGGTGAGATGAACAGGAAACTACTGCAGAAGGTGGAGGAGTTAACCTTGTATATTCTTAAACAGGATGAGCAGCTAAAACGGCATGAACAGGAGATTCTGAAGTTAAAATCGGCTGTTGAAAAACGTTAGTTGAAAAGGCAGCAATTAAAGCCAGGTAATCGTTTAGAGATACCCGGCTTTAACCAGTTTTTTTACACCCTGTATTGTCTAACCAGCCTTTCCGTTTGTCCGCTTCACCTCAAATTACCTGGACTATTCCTTCTTCCTGTTACAACTTTGTGTCATTGATAACGTAAACCAAAAATCTCATGACACAGAAAACTGTAACAACAATTTATTGGATAGGAACCGTGCTCACTTCCTTGTGGTTTGGAGCAAGCGGATTTTTTGAAATCACCGGAAATCCAATTGTATGGGGAATAACGCAGCAATTGGGATACCCCTCACATTTTATATACCTGCTTGGTATTTTCAAGCTGTCTGGTGTAGTCGTTCTTTTAACTCCTGGCAAGTTGCTCCGGTTAAAGGAATGGGTGTTTGCCGGGATCTTCTTTGATATCATTTTTGCCTTTGCTTCAAAACTAAGCGTACTTGGGTTACCGGCAACCGTAGATGCTGTTGTGGCGTTTATAATGGTAAGTGTAACTTATACGATGTTCCGGAAGATGTACCCGGGTTTAAATGCTGAGTTTTAAGGCGTACGGGCTTTGCCATGAGCGGTAAGAATTTAAAGCCATTTGCATTAAAAAGAGAAAGCGGGTGTCTCAGAGTAATTCTGAGGCACCCGCTTTTATTCTGAGGGGAAATTGATAAATTAGCATGCTGCTGTTACTTAGCCAATCTATTCTGCGCCGAAAAAGGAGTATCTGTATGGAGAAAATGAATCCCACCATGAAAGTTTTATTAGCCATTATGGTGATGGCACAAGCTGTTTTAGGAACTATTTTATATAGAAATTTTACCCGGTTTAAAGCAGAGATGCATAGTATTCATGAAAATAAGCTGTCAGGTATTATTACCGCCTATGAATTTCAGGGAAGAGGTTCTTATGATCTGACAATTGTTGATAAAGGCGTTTCGAAAGTAATACCTTGCCCTGCCTTTGGAAGGTCTATTAAGTCAATTAAAATCGGGGACTCCATTTATAAGGCATCGTTTTCAGACTCAGCCTATATTTTCAGGAAGGAAAGCAACGGCGAGTACCGGTTTAATATAGCGACGACAATCAGCTTCTAAATCAGCAGGTATAAGATGTTTAAAAACAAGAAGGCGTCTCAAAAATAATTGAGACGCTTTCATTCCTTTTGGATGAGCGTAATTACAGGGAAGCCCGCGTTACCGCTTTAATAGCTCCTGTTTCCCCATGTTGGATCATACCAATCAGTTCCCACTCCTGTGTATTAAAATCGCCGGGTAAATTAACCTGCACAGTGCCCTGCTTGGCCCCGAGGCCGAATGAGTGAAGGTCTCGTACTATCTGCACATGTGAAAGCATGCGGCCTTCGTTTTCTCCCCTGGTTACTTTACTGACAGCACGTTTTTGCACTGTGGCTATCAGCAGGCGGCTGTTGCCGGCATCGCCTGTAAATTCGTAAGCAAGACTTGCCTTGCCGGATTGCAGTTGCCCTTTTATATTCAGGGTTTGTTCAGCAGCGCTGGCCAAAGCGTCGCCTACTGCGTTAGTTACTGCAGCTTCATCTGATCCTATGCAGGATGATTTGCCGTTCACCACCAGCTGCGGCGTATATACCTGGCTGTTTAGCTGTTCACTGTATTGATATTGCCGCTTTGAAAACCGGGAATCACTGAATATATCTTTCCAGCCAAGGCGGTTCCAGTAATCCACATGGTAGGCCAGAATATAGATGGGCTTATTTCCGGCTTCGTCCTGGATACGCGCTAACAGGGCATCAGCAGGTGGACAACTGGAGCATCCCTCCGAGGTGAACAGCTCCAGCACGGCAAAGCCGTTGCCGGCCGGAGCTGTTTTTTTGTGAGTGGTATTCCTGTTTGCACATACCGCGGAAACCAGTGTGAATGCCATTGCGGCGCCTATCGCCGACATCATTATTGTTTTCATCTTTTGAATTTTTATTTTATTCAAAAGTACCGGCTGCTGATGGCTTAAGTAAGCAAAAAAGCCACCAGGTGGACATTTTTGGCTTTCAACCGGGAATATATGGCCGGGAGAAAAATGAGGTTAACGTTCTTCCATCCAGCTGAGAAAGCTATGGGATTTTTCTTTATTTACAAGCAGTTTTTCTGGTGTTTCAATAACCAGTTTTACATAAAGTTTGCGGAGAAAATAGGGCTCCACCTCTTTGATGGCCTTGAAATTAATAAGGTACTGGCGGTTAAGGCGAAAAAACTGAAGGGAAGATACCGACTGTGTGATCTGGTCCAGTGATTGGCTGATGACATACTGCTGCTTATCAAAACACATAATCCAGGTGGCGTCATGGCGTATATAAAAGAACGCAATGTCTTCCACATTTATCGTCTTGTACTTTTGGTTTTGAAAGATAAGAAAGCTGGTCTTGCCGCTGGGAGGCGCCAATTTTGAAAGCAGGTCATTGAGGTCAGGAACTGTTTTCTGCTGGAAGAAATTTTTCAGTTCATCCACCTTCCGCAATGCGTCCTGTATATCCTGTTTGGAAAAGGGCTTCAGCACATAATCCACTCCATTATTTTTAAAAGCGTCAAGACTATATTCATCATAAGCCGTGCAAAATATCACGGGGCAGGTGATTTTTACAGACTTAAATATTTCGAAGCAAAGACCGTCGGCCAGCTGGATATCCATGAAGATAAGGTCGGGCATGGGACCCTCAGACAACGCGCTGACGGAACTTGCCACACTCTGATACTGGCCGGTAATTTTATCGCCGGGTTTTAATTCAAGTATAATATTCGCAAGTGATTTAGCTGTTTTAAGTTCGTCTTCAATGATGATAATGTTCATGAATAAGCGGAAGTTTGATTTGAAAAACTTTTTCGTCGGCAACAATATCAATATGCTGGTTCAGCAGGTGCTGATATCTCAGGTCAATATTTTTTAATCCCACACCAAGAGAATGTTGTTCTCCTGTTTTCTGCTGGACCTGGTTCTCTACAATTATTTTGTCATCTTCCTCATAGATCCTGATACGCAATGGCTTCTCCAGGGAAACGATATTGTGTTTGATACAATTTTCAACCAGTAACTGCAACGTGAAAGGAGGAATCAGCGTTTTCAATGTGCCGGGGCTAAGCGTGCTCTCAAAGGTAAAGCCATCCTCGAACCGCGCTTTCTGCAGAAAGAGATAGGCATTGAGTATTTCCATTTCTTCACTCACATGGATCAGGTCAAGTTTGCGGCTTTCGAGCGTAAACCGGTAAAAGTTGGACAGCTTGATGATAAAGTCAACAGATTCCTGTTCACCGCTTTCTACCATAGCCTTCAACGTATTCAGGCTGTTGAACAGGAAGTGCGGGTTCACCTGCTGCTTCAATAGTTCATACTGCGCGCTGAGATTATCACTTTTAATACGTTCCAGTTCCATCGTCACATGCTGGTTTTCATAATTCTGCTGCAGCAGGTGCAGGAACATATAAAATACCAGGTTGATAAGGATACCTCTTACCTCCACCATCAGCATCACAGGCCCAAAATTAATATGCGACAGGATCAACTGCTGTATGCAGGCAAGGCCCAGCATCACTACCAGACCAAATAACAGGCTGCTTATCAGTTTTGAATACGAAATGCTCTGCTTCCGGGGAGCATCGGACTGCCGGGAGAGCATGAAAATATTGAAGTACCACATCAGCACGGCGAAGGTGGCTGTTATACCTGCATTAACAGCTGCTTCCGCTAAGTGAAAATGGTGCTCGGCAATTTGCGGCACGGACGACAACAGTCCGAGAACAATGGAGCTGACCCATATCGTTGCATGTGATATTTTAAACCCTGTTTTTTCCATCTGTAAGAAATCAATCTAAATGCTAAATTAAAAATATTGATTTTTAACTTACCATTTAGGAAAGTTAGTTGCCCTCTTTTATTCCCGCCGGTAAGCATCAAGGGGAAACCGAGGGTCTGTGGGAAAATATATCGTTGATCCGGACGGCTGCATCTACTTTGTTGCCTGCGCTATTGACCGGCCAGTGGCCACGTTCTAGTTGATAAGTCAGTTTGTCCGCATCACCGGATACCATTTCCACGGTTTGAACTTCGCCATTGATATAACTGCCGTACCAGTATTTATTATCGGCCTGTTTGTAGGTCACCAGCCGGAATACTTCACCGGGGGTATGTTTTTCGTAACCGGCAAGCGCAGATTGCTGTGCGGCGGTATTGCCATACAACACAGACATTGTTTGTTTTTGCCTGTTGGCAAAGGATGTGATCACATGCAGGTTTCCTGCATCAAACATCTCCCTTGCCGGCTTGGGTGCGTTATCGACTAAAGGAAGGTTGAATACATAATCATTCGCACTGGCTATTTTATGGCAATTGAAACAGGTGGTATTAAACATAGGTGTGCTGCCATAAGGCTTCAACGCTGTTCCGTTGAATTTTGCGAAGCCCCAGCCCTCACTATCCGCGAAGCGCTGGTTGTCTTTGGTCATGATCTGTACACTGTTTAAAGAGCCCGGGATGATGTCACCGTTCTTTTCCTCAATGCTGTTCCACACTACTTTTACGATGGTGCTGCCTTCCGGGAAAGGATTGATCCGGTTATCGCGGATGGCTTTTGCGGCAAGGGCATTGCCATACACTACCCGGATACTGTGGTTGTCGAACCGGTTGGTGGTACTGATCACCTGCCATTCCCGGTAGCCGGGCGTATAGGCTACTCCGTTAGCAGCAACCGGGTTCTCCATTGAGAGAAGGGATTGTTGCCGGAATTGTTGGAACTCCCGGGCGGCTTCACTGATAATGGTTGTATCGTGATATTTTGAGGGGCTGATATCCGTTACATATTCCTTTAAAACAGTGATATCTTTTGCAGAAAGCCTGGATTGTGGATGTGTAGCAGTATAAGTGCTCAATGGCATTTTTCCTGTCAGCACCATATTCACCATTTCCCAGAGGCGTCCTTGCTGGTCGGCCGACGAGAGTGTATCCCAGGTGGAAAAATTAAACCGGGACCTTGCTTCCGTAACGTCGGCAGCTACCAGCCATGAAACCGGCGCAATATGATCATACCAGCTAAGCTTAGTTTCATTGGAGTGGCAGTCGTAACAGGCACGTTTAAGAATGCCCAGTACTTCCTCCGGCGCTTTTATGGGCGCCGTAACCGCGTGGTTTTGAACCGGCTGACGAATGAATTGCATGGCGGTTACCATTAAAATAAACAGGGCTATTACCAGGCCGGATCTGGTTTTCCAGAAAGATAACTTCATAAATTATTTTTTTACTGAGATGTATTTCCAATGTCAGGCATAGCTGCTCGCCTCGATAATCGCTTTGGCGAATGCTTCCGGCGCTTCCTGCGGAAGGTTGTGGCCGGCTCCTTTGATGATGCGGTGCACGTGTTTGCCGGTAAACATGCGGGCATACGCTGAACCATCACCGGCGGGAACAACGCCGTCAGCATCGCCATCCAGCGTAACCGATGGAACCGTAATAACTGGTGCTGCAGCCAGTTGCTTTTCAATGGCGTCGTATTGTTCTTCGCCGGGTTCTATGCCCAGCCGCCAGCGGTAATTATGAATAACAATGGCAACATAGTCGGGGTTATTGAAAGAGGCTGCAGACAACTTATAAGTGGCATCATCAAAATCCCATTTGGGAGAAACATTTTTCCAGATCAGCCGGTTGAAGTCGTACCAATTGGCGGTATACCCCAGTTTTCCACGGTCGGTAGCAAAGTAATACTGGTACCACCATCCCCATTCTGCTTTAGGAGGCAAGGGCTGTTTATTTTTTGCCAGGTTGTTAATGAGATAGCCGTTAACAGAAACCATTGCATTACAGCGTTCCGGCCATAGTGCCGCGATAATATTGGCGGTGCGCGCTCCCCAGTCGAACCCGCCGATGATCGCCTTTTTTATATGGAGTGCGTCCATCAGCGAGATGATATCATTTGCTACTGCCGCCTGCTGCCCGTTCCTGAATGTGCCGGCAGAAAGGAACTGTGTGGTGCCATGACCACGCAGGTGAGGCACGATCACCCGGTAGCCTTCAGCAGCCAGTATGGCCGATACTTTTGCATAGCTGTGAATATCATAAGGCCATCCGTGCAGGAGGATAACGGGCTGGCCATTTGCCGGGCCGGCTTCAGCGTAGCCAACATCCAACAGCCCGGCCCTGACCTGTTTGATGTCCTGAAAGGACACAGGGGCCTGACTAGCTTTTTTGTCCCTTTGACCCGTAGTGGCCAATGCCTGCAGGGGTGAGAGTTTGGTTGCTGCGAAAGTTAAAGCAGCAGCGCTTAAAAAATGTCTGCGGTTAAATTTTTTTGTCGGTTCCATAATGCATTCCTGCAGATGCTTTTGTGCTCCCAGGCGAAACAAAGGTACCAGCCGGACCAGGTAACGGGAACCGGTTTTAGGGTGAGTTAGACAAAATGGGGGCTCATTTAGACATATGGTTGGCCGGATGGGGTAACCTTTATCACGCTGTTTACTCAATATTAAAATAACGGAATACCTCCTTAGTGATCAGGCGGCAGTTTTCAGTAAGTTCTGTGAGGGTGCAATACCGGACAACCAATACCTCGTGTGGTGTATCATCGAGGTTTACGAGGCTCATCCGCAGGAGGATGCTTTCAATGACGATGCTGCCATGCAGGGAGTCGAAGAGCGCCCGCGCCCTGCTGCGGTCTTCCCCGATATAGAACCGGCAGTATTCCGTATAGCCGGCCTGTACCCTCATGTCGACGATAATACAATAGCCTTTCACCATATATTAACGGAGATTTTAATGAATGCTTAAAATGCTTTCCCTGCACCCGGCAAAGGGTATACCAGGCGGTATCTGCCGGAAATTTTTTCAGGAAAATGACATTTTTTCAATTCATCTTTCTCCTTCTATACCCAGCTTTAGTAAAACATTACGGGTAATCCGGTCGCAGCGGGTTAAATGAAAATGGTAGACATGATCTTTCATATAGGCGGTCAGATCTTCCCTGAGCATGGCCTTAGCCCTGTTCAGGCGTACCTTTACATTGTTTTCTTCAATGGCCAGTGTTTCGGAGGTTTCCCGGACAGACATTTCCTCGATTTCGCGCAGCATAAAAACCAGCCGGTATTTTTCCGGCAGGCGGGTAATGGCGTCTTGCAGTATCTGGTTCAATTCCTTATTCGCTAAATCTCTGGCCGGAGTTTTCATGTCTATGAATTTATCTGAAGGTAACTGACTAAAAGGGAGGTTATTTTTACGTTTCAGTTCGTAACACTGGTTGAGCATAATCCGTGTAAGCCAGGTGCCAAATGAAGCGCGGTGTTGAAATTGTGACAGGTGACAATAAGCATTGAGATAGGTATTTTGCATGGCATCTTCAGTTGCGGGATCATTTTCCAGGATAGACATGCCAATCCGGTACAGCCGCTGGTTATACCGGCTGATGATTACACTGAACATCTTCTTTTCACCTGCCAGTATTCTTTCTATTGCTTCCCGGTCAGGAACCTGTGCGGCTATTGCTTCTTTTTGTATGGTCATGTTATTTAGATGAAGTAAGAGGAGAAAGGTTACAGAAAATTACTATTGATTTCCTGTAACCTTTTTGTCAATAGCCTCTCTAATTAATACACTAAACATATGTATCATGGCAACCATAAAACAGCTTCAAAGCACCTTACGCCTGACCTTTGGCATTGTGCCCATTGTAGCCGGGCTGGACAAATTCACTAACCTGCTTACCCACTGGGAAAACTACCTGGGCAGTAATGCAGATATGCTCCCGTTTGCCGCCGCCACCTTCATGAAAATCGTGGGTATTATTGAAATTGCCGCCGGGATACTTGTATTGGTGCGTCCCCTGGTCGGCGCGTACGTTGTAATGGCCTGGCTGATATGCATTGCACTGCAATTGCTTCTTGGCGGTCAGTACTTCGATGTGGCGGTCAGGGACCTGGTGATGGCAATCGGCGCCTATACGCTGGCTCAACTCACAAAAATGAAGGAAGCACATTCGTAAAGGACCGGTTAACCGGCACGCCGCTGGTTAACCGGTTACAGTTTTCTGAAGTCCGACGGCCTCGCATGCAGGAATCCCCTGAATGTATCGCTGAAGGAATTGATGCTGCTGTAACCTACCGCAAAAGCTATTTCATTGATAGGCTTACTTGTTTTTAAGATCATTTCAATAGCTTTTGTCATTCTTATTGTTTTAAGAAATTGCAAAAATGAAATTTTAAGGTTAGCCTGAAATAACCGGGAGAGGGAGCGTTCCCCGATATTAAATTGCTTACTGATGCTGGTCAGTGTATGCTTTTTCCCGATATTTTTTTCCAGGTAATCAATGATATCCTGCATCTGTTCATTGTTGGTAGCAGGCAAAACTATAGGGAGCGATTTCCTGCTTTTTTCAGGAAGGATCTTTTTCAGTGCTACCAGGAATTCAAAGTTGGGATCCGTGTTATCAACATGTTTTCCATCCCACCGCTCCGTGTAATTGATCATCTGGATCACTAATTCGCTGGCAGGGTAAATTCCCAGCCTGTTATAAAAAGGATCCCTGGTATCATCGTGGGCGTAAAAATAGAGCGACCGCAGCACAGTGGCTTTATAGCCGATCCGCAGTATGTGCGGCATTCCCTGCGGAATCCAGAAGTAATGCCTGGCTGGAACTATATAAGTAAGGCTTTCAACGGTAATATAGGCGATTCCTCCCTCCACATAACTTAATTGCCCCTTATTATGCCGGTGCAGAGGGATCAGTTTTTCCGATTTCTCGTGCATGACAAAAACGGAATTTTTCTTTTTCTCTATATCCGGTAATGAAGCAATTAAGCCCATAAGATTATTTGAAATGTAAAATAATAAGGTGAGAGAACAAAAGTAGCATTTGTCCGGAATCATGAAAATATTGACTAATACGGTGAAATTAACAATAGCTCAGCTTGTAGGGAAATAACCTTAAATTAGCGCTCTGACAGATCATATGAGCGTATCCATTACCACCTTACAGCAGTTATTATTTGACCTGGCCGGCGTGCTGCCGGCCGACACCGCGCCGTTATTTGCCATGACGCGGCAGGTAAAGCTGGCGGCCAACGAAACGTATATCCATGAGGGTGATACCGAACGCCGTCTTGCTTTTATAGAACAGGGCATCATGCGGGCCTATATTATTAAGGATAATGGCGATGAAGCCACCTTGTTTCTGCGCTGGGAAAAGCAATTTATCGCTTCGCATGATACTATCATTCACCGGCAGCCTTCCCGTTTTATATACCGTGCACTGGAGCCGGTCACATTGCTGGAAATAGATTATGATGTGTTGGAAGAAGTACTGAAAACGCACCCGGAATATGAACCGCTGCGGAATTTCTTCCTGATGCGCATGTTGTCCGAGTCGTTAAAAATCATGGAATCTTTTGTCACGCTGTCGCCGGAAGAGCGGTACCGTAACCTGCTGACAGAGCGTTTCGACCTGGTGAACCGGGTGCCCGATAAATATATTGCTTCCATGCTGGGCATCACACCCGTGTCGTTAAGCCGTATCCGCAAACGGATGCTTGATAAGGGGAAGGGATAAATTATCCTTTGTTAAGCAGCGAAATTATCTTTTGTTAACTACATCTGCCATAGCGGTTCTCTAATTTTGAGAGATAAATTTCTCAAGGCCATGGAACCGATCATTGAAGCTACCGTTAAGATCTTTAGCATGTCTGCCCTCCGGTATTTTGTGTTGGCGGGTATTCCTTTTACATTATTCTACCTGCTGTTACCAGACAGGTTTAAACATTTCAAGATCCAGCAGAAGCTGGCATCAAAGAAAGATTTTCTCCGGGAGATCTGGTATTCCATGCAAAGCACGCTGGTGTTTACCGCCATTACGATTATACTGCTGTTTACGCCGGTGAGGCAGTATACCATGATCTATACCGATATACAGGCGTTCCCGGTGTGGTACATCGGCGTAAGCCTGGTGGGGAGTCTCGTTATACACGATACGTATTTCTATTGGATGCATCGCCTGCTGCATCATAAGCAGCTGTTTAAGCGCACCCACCTGGTACATCACCAGAGCATCAATCCTTCTCCCTGGACTTCCTACAGTTTTCATTTCCTGGAAGCGGTGTTGGAAGGCGGAGTGCTGGTGGTGATTACGAGCGTAATGCCTATGCATCCGGTTACAGTGCTGTTGTTCACCGTATCCGGGTTTATTATCAATGTATATGGCCATCTCGGCTATGAACTGATGCCACGCGGGTTCCGGCATACCTGGTTGTTTGAAGTGTTCAATACGTCTGTTCACCACAACCTGCATCACAAAAAGTTCAGGGGTAATTATGGGTTGTATTTCCGGGTGTGGGACAGGGCGATGGGAACAGAGCACCCCGACTATGTGAAGGAGTATGATCAGCTGCAGGAGCGAAGGTTTGGGGAGAAGACAGTATGGAGTAATTAAACAAATATTTTTAAAAGCGGATGGTTTACCATCCGCTTTTTTTTAACCGAAATTTTTTTTCACTGTAGAAATATCGCAGTGGAACCGGATAGTTTTGTTCCTGCGCGAAATAACCATATAACCATATACCACGATTTTTGTAAGAACCTTTAACCCAGGGGAAGCAAACGCCCCTTTTTCTTAATTTCTAACTATTATTCTATGAAGCCCAAACACGCTCCCGTGGAGCAAAACTATGCGTATGAAAATCCGGAAAATTTTATGGTACAGGGAGAGCAATGGCGCTACGACCGCTCGGCCACTGTTATCTCTCTTTTCAATCAGCAGGCTGTACTTAACCCGGATCGCACTGCGGTGGTATTCGACTCAGCTGTAGTCAGCTACGACACCCTACACCGGCGATCTAACCAGATGGCGCATTACCTGCTGGAGCAGGGGGTAAAGCCAGGTGATATTATACCGGTATGGATCGACAGGTCCGTTGAATGGCTGGTAGCAGTAACTGGCATCTTAAAAACGGGTGCGGCATATGTGCCCATTGATCCGTCCTATCCGCTTAAACGGGTACAGGTGATACTGGAAGACACCGGAACCAGCTGCGTGATCACGACCAGTAAACATACATTACCGGATGCCGGTAAGTATCACTATGTGATGCTGGATTCGCTGGACAGTCTTGATGAATGGCCAGATGCCCTGCCGGAGGTACCGGTGACCGCCGATGACCGGGCATATATCATCTATACTTCCGGTTCTACCGGAATGCCAAAGGGCGTGATGGTGGCGCACCGGTCTTTACAACACCTGGTAACCTGGCATCAGCAACGGTTTGAGGTAACTGCAAACGACCGGGTTACCCTGGTGGCGGGAATTGCTTTTGATATTTCTGTTTGGGAGATATGGACTGCACTTACTACCGGCGCTACGCTGGTGATAGCCAGCAACGAAGAAAGAACGGATGCAGCAGCGCTGTTGCAGTTCTATACCAGGCATGGTATCACGCATGCTTTTGTTCCCACCGTGCTGGCGCCGGAAGTAGTAGCACTCAGCCGCTCTGTTCCCCATCTTCACCTGCGCTACCTGTTTACCGGCGGAGAAAAACTGAAGCCAGTACGCACACATGGCCTGGATTATCAACTGGTGGATTATTATGGTCCTACTGAATACAGCATTTTCGCTACCTGCCGGATTGTGCGCGATGAAAACGGGGAGTATGTACCGTCCATCGGGCAACCGGTTGCCAATACACAGGCATATATTTTAAACCAACACCTGCAGCCCGTGCCTGCAGGTGGTATTGGGGAACTCTATCTCGGCGGGGAAGGACTGGCACTGGGATATTGGAACAGACCCGCGCAAACTGCAGCATCATTTATTGACCATCCGTTTATACCTGGTGCGCGTTTGTATAAAACCGGTGATCTCGTCTCCTTATTGCCGTCGGGTGAATTAACTTTTTCAGGGCGGGTCGATAACCAGGTGAAGATCCGTGGGTTCAGGATAGAACTGGGGGAGATAGAAAAAGTGCTGCTGCCAATCGATGGTATCAAAGACGTTGCTGTGATTACACGCGACGATGAAAAACAGCATAAATATATTGTTGCTTTTTTAGTGAAAAACTGGGAAGCAGCAGCGCCGGAAATCGCGGCCATCAGGGCGGTGCTAAAAGAGGCGCTGCCAGGCTACATGATCCCTTCGCAATTTATTTTCCTGGATAAAATCCTCGTAACCCCCAATGGGAAAACGGACCAGGCGAGGTTATCGCAGCTGGCCGCTGCCTATGAAGAAGAAGCAGTGTATGAACCGCCGGTAACAGATATGGAAATAACGGTTGCTGCTATCTGGGAAAGTGTATTGGGGCGGAAGGCCATCAACAACACGGATAACTTCTTTGATATCGGAGGCAACTCTGTTCGGGTAGCGCCGGTAGTAACTGCGTTGGGGAGAAGGTTGTCTTTGAAAGTATATATGAGAGATGTATACCAGTTCCCGGTGCTGAAAGACCTGGCGCAAACCCTGACGGCCCGGCAGGCACAGGCGGATACCATTGTGATGGAGGAAGACGTGGAACCCTATGTAGCATTACAGCAGGATGTGTACCTGAAACCCGGCACTGTTATCCGTAAGGATTTTGACATTATAAGGCTTCAAAACCCGGGGGCAATATTACTCACCGGCGTTACCGGTTTTGTAGGCATTCACCTGCTGAAAGACCTGCTGCTGGCTTCCAATGCAAAGGTATACTGTCTTATCAGGGCCAGTAACGAATATTACGCGATGGAACGGATCAATGGATACCTGAACAATTATCACATCCACCTCGATGAATCGCTGCGCCAGCGTATTATACCGGTAACGGGCGATTTCTCCAAACCGGATATGGGATTAACGGAAACCGGGTTTAAGGAATTAGCTGATACCATTGATGTGATTTATCATTCGGGCAGTTCCGTCAATTTCATCGAACCTTATTCGTATATGAAGTCGGCCAACGTGGAAGGGCTAAGGGAAATTATTTCCTTTGCAGCTGCCGGTAAAACAAAATGCCTGGTATTGCTGTCCACTATTTCTGTATACAGCTGGGGGCATGTGTTCACGCATAAAACCGTGATGAAGGAAACAGATGATATTGGCCAGAACCTGCTGGCGGTGAGCAAAGATATCGGCTATGTAAGAAGCAAGTGGGTGATGGAAGGCATCGCAGATCTTGCGGCTGCGCAGGGATTGCCGGTAATTACCTACCGGCTTGGCTATGCGATGTGCCATAGCGAAACCGGCGCCAGCGCACCTTACCAGTGGTGGGCCGGATTGGTAAAAAACTGTGTTGAGTTTAATGCGTATCCTGCATTAAAGGAGTTAAGGGAAGGCCTGATTACGGTAGATTACATGACAAAGGCCATCGCTTATATTTCAAAAAAGGAGACAGCCCTGGGTCTAAAATTTAACCTGATTGCCAGCCCGGAAACGAACCTTACGTTGCAGCAGTTTTTTGACCTCTTGAATAAATACTATTCTTTTGATCTGCGTGGCCTGCCATATAAAGAATGGAGAAAGATATGGGAAGATGATCCTGCCAACAGGTTGTATGCGCTCACCAGTTTGTTCAAAGACAATATGCACGAGGGGCTGTCTACCGTAGAGTTGTACCAGGATACCTACATTTGGGATAACACCCATGTGGCTACTTTCCTGGAGGGGAGTGGTATAGCGGAACCTGTGTTTGATAAGGAATTACTGGATCGTTATCTGCGATACCTGGGTGTGTTGCCGGGGCTCTATTCAGAAAAGGCGATTTATCAGCAGTGATTTATAAAAGATGCCCGCCAGGAACAACCGGCGGGCATCTTTATTATATTATTTTAATGTCCAGAGACCTGGGCTGCCGGGCTTTCTTTCATCTGTTGCTTTTTTAAGCAAGGTATCGCCGGGAGAGAGGTTGCCAAATATTTCAATGCCTGCATCTACCGTCATGCCCTGGCGTACGTCCACCCATTCTGCCTGGCCCTGGTGTACTCTAATCACAAACTTCCTTTCCTGCGTAGTGGCTACGGCTGCAAATGGCACGATGAAGGAAGTAGTGCCGCGTTCCAGCGGCAGCTTTACATATGCAAACGATCCTGCTTTAAGTAAGTGATCACTGTTATCTACCTGGAACTCCCACAACTCCGTGCGGGTGCCGGGATCGATGGTTTCAGACTTACGGGTGAGCGTAGCTTTAAAGCGCTGGGTAGGGTAGGCATCTACGCGAAAGTCGATGTTTTTTGACGGGCTTGCGGCAGCGGTGTATATCTCGGGCACGGCTGCACGAAGACGCAGCGTGCGGTTATTCTGAACGGTGAGCAGCATGGCGTTGGTGCCTACGAGCGCACCGGGATCGGCTTTACGCGCGGTAATGATGCCATCAAAAGGCGCGGTGATATACAGGTAGCCGGAAACTTCCTTGTAGGACTGCGATTGTTTGCTGGCGGCAATGTAAGTGGAGCTGTCGGCCAGCATCAGATTGCGGCTTCGCTCGAGGTCTACCGGGGCAACGATGCCCGGTGTTTTCGCCTGTGATGCCCTGTAGAGGCGCTCATAATTATCCCTGCTGGACGCCCATTTCGCTTTGGCGGATTGTAAAGCAGCTTCGGATTCCGCCAGGCGGCTGTTGATTTCCGGGGCTTCAATTACTGCCAGTGTTTGTCCTTTTTTTACGCGGTCACCCAGGTCCACTTTCATGCTGCGCACAAAGCCCTGTACTTTGGCAAATAATTCAGCGGTTTCGTAGGGGATGAGTTCTGCCGGTAATTCAATTGTTTTTTTAACAGTGTCCTGCTTCAATAAGAATACCGGCACGGTATCCGCTGCGGCACTGTCATTTTTATGCTCCGGTTGCTGCGCTGCGTTGCCGCAGGCTGCCAGTGTTATAACCAAACTGATAAACGCGAAAGATCGCATATGATTAAATTTATTTTTTAAGATTGTTTGTCGTGATGAATACTGTTTACATCATCCGGATCTAAAGATACCGCCACAAATTTCCTTCTTCCAACGATCAGCTGGTACACCTGCGGCAGGAAAAATAATACGCTGATGGCTGAAAATAAAAGGCCTCCGATCACTGCGATGCCCAGTGGTGCGGTTTGATCGCCTCCTTCGGAGAGGCCTGCTGCCATTGGGATCATGCCTGCTATCATTGCGACGCTGGTCATCACGATGGGACGCAGGCGTGTTTCCGCTGCGCGGAGATGACCTGCCTCGATCCCTTCTTTCCGGTTATACTCTGCACCGGTAATAAAGAGCACGGCGTTTGCAATGGCCACGCCCACCGCCATGATGGCGCCCATATACGACTGGATATTCAGCGTGTTACCGGTAATAAAAAGGAACAGCAGGGAACCTGCTACCACCGCGGGTATAATGGACAAGGTTGCCAGTGCCACGCGGAACGATTGAAAGTAAACCGTCATCAGCAGGAAGATCACGACGATAGCGATCAACAGTCCAAACTGCAGGCTGGTAAGCGTTTGCTGTAACAGTTGTGGTTGTCCGCGAAGCAGGATCTTTGCTCCATTGGGCAGTTTACCCATGCCGGAAATGATGCCGTTTATTTTATTAAACACGGTTCCGGCGTCCTGCCGGTGGATGTTTGCGGTGATGGTGATATAACGTTGCTGATTGAGGCGGTCGTATTCACCGGCAACAACGGTGCGTTTCCACGTGGCTATTTCACTGAGGTAGTGGGTGTTTCCAATGCCGCCGGAGATCGGAATTGCTTCCAGTTGCGCGGTGCTGTTCATCCGGTATTCGGGGTATTGCACCTGCACCTGGTAGGCGGTTCCGGTCGATTTATCGAGCCAGTAATTAGGCGACGTAAAGCGGCTGGAGGAAGTAGCGGTAACAACAGAGCGGGCGGCCTGTTCGCCGGAGATGCCGAGCTGTCCGGCTTTTACGCGGTCTATTTCCAGCCTGATGGCCGGGTAATCCAGCGGTGTGGCAATTTGCAGATCCCGCAGCGAAGGAATGGCCGACAGCTGATGTACCAGTTGCTGCGCTGTTTTCCTGCCCTCTGCGAGGTTGCGGTTTACCACAGCTATTTCTATGGGGTTCGTGCTGCCGAGGTTCAGCACCTGTTCCACGATGTCGCCCGGTTCAAATGAAACCGTGGCTTTCGGAATTTCTTTTGCAACGGCTGCGCGTAATTTCTCCCGGAAAACAGCTATCGGAATCACATCTTTATTCAACTTTATTTTTGTTACTGATTCATGCGGGCCACCGGTCCACAGATGAATGTAGTTTACGGGGAAGCTGGACGGCTGTGTGCCAATAAAGGCAGAAGTGATGTCGGTGTTCCCTTTGCCGGCAATGCTGTCGGACAGTCGCAACAGTTTCCTGGTAGCATCTTCTGTACGTTCAAAACGGGTGCCTACGGGCATGCGTAAACGAACTTGTGTTTGGCCGCTGTCGGTTTGCGGGAAGAGTTCCGTGCCGGTAAAATAGAACAACACTCCCACGAGCAGCAATGACACTACCAGGAACAGGGTGGTAAGCCATCCAAAGCCGGTTTGAAAGCGTTGGCCGGTGTTGGTATACCGCTGTTGCAGGCGATGGTAAAAGCCGGTGTTCTGTTGGGTTTGATGATCCTTTAGCAACCAGTTGGCCGCTACCGGCACAAAAGTTTGCGATAGCAGGAAAGAAGCTATCATGGCGAAGCCTACTGCCAGTGATAAAGGCAGGAACATGGCTTTGGGCACGCCGTTCATAAACAGGGAGGGGACAAATACCGCGAGGATGCTCAGGAGGATCAGCAGTTTTGGCGCCGCTATTTCCCGGCAGGCATCTGCAATGGCGCGTGCTTTATTTTTACCCGCTTCCTGGTGCCGGTGAATATTTTCAATGGTTACCGTGGCTTCATCTACCAGGATGCCTACTGATAGGGCCAGTCCTCCCAGGGTCATGATATTAATGGTTTGACCGGCGAGGTATAACAGTGTGGCTGCCGAAAGTAATGCCAGCGGGATGGTCATAACCACGATGAGCGCGCTGCGCCTGTCGCCCAGGAAAAACCATACCATCAGGCCGGTGAGCAGTGCGCCGAGTCCGCCTTCAAACAACAGGCTTTTCAGGGAGTTGATCACGTATCCGGACTGGTCAAATTCGTAGGTTACTTTTATATCTTCCGGGATGGCCGCCTGCATATCAGGCAGTGCCGCTTTTACCCGTTGCACTACCTCCCAGGTGGAAGCGTCGGCGCGTTTTGTTACGGGGATATAAACAGAGCGTTTACCATTGACCAGCGCATAGCTGGTTGTTACATCAGATCCCAGCGTAACGTTGGCAATATCTTTCACATATACCGCCGGTCCTGCGCCGGATTGCAGCGGCGTGTTCTGCAGGTCCTGTAATGTTTCGATCACGCTGTTTTGCGGCGTGATGTAAGTGGTATCGCCGATGCGCACATTGCCCGCAGGAGAAATAGTATTGTACTTCGCGATGGTTTGTACCACCTGGTCCGGTGAGAGGTTATGCCCGCGCAGTTTTTCCGGGTCTATGGTGATCAGTACTGTTTTCTGGTTACCACCAAACGGCGGTGGGGCAGATACGCCTGGCAGTGTTGAAAACATAGGCCGCACGCGGAACAGCGCCAGATCTGATATTTCTCCCAGCGAGCGGCTGTCGGAGCTGAATACGAGTTGTCCCACCGGCACGCTGCCAGCATCAAAGCGCGTAATAAATGGTGGCACGGTACCGGGAGGCATAAATGCCCTGGACCTGTTCACATAGCCTACTACTTCTGCCATTGCCTGGCTCATATCAGTGCCTTCATTAAATTCTATTTTGATGAGGGCCGCGCCTTGTATACTTTTCGACTCCACGTATTTAACGCCGGTGATGTATAGAAAGTGGTATTCATAATAAGAAGTAACAAAACCTTCTACCTGCTCGGGCGACAACCCCCCGTAAGGCTGGGCAACATATACCACGGGCAGTCCGAGGCGCGGGAATATATCCACCCTGGCATTGCGGATGGAGAGGAAGGAAAAAAAGAGGATGGCAATAACAGCTACCAGTATGGTGACGGGATGCCTTAATGCCGAAATGATTAGTTTCATAAAGAATGGATCGTTATTTCAGTTTATCTGTAAAAACATTCAGGTTGCCATTTGCCGTAGCCAGTTCCAGTAAAGCATGCCATGCCTGGAGGAATGCACCGGCTTCACCTGTTTCCGCTTTCAGCAGTTCATATTGTCCCTGCATCAGGCGTGTAAAATCTACCAGTCCGCTTTCGTAGCTGAGTTTCAGTCCGTCGAAAGCATACCGTGCTGCCTGCGATTGTATTAACGCCTGGCGTGCAATCAGCAGGTTCTGGTCGTAATTAAACTGTGCGGTTTCCTGTTGCTTTTGCAGGTTCAGTTTTACCTGGTCCAGTTGTGCTTCATCGGATTTTAACAGTGACCGGTATTGTTTTTTCTGAAGATTTACCTGTGAAAACTGTAGTATCGGGAAGCTAAGCTGGATACCGGCGCCATAGTTCTTATGGGAAAGCGACCAGCCGTCGGCCTTATTGATATTACCGGCAGCATCCACACCTGAGCCGCGGGCATAGGCATTTGCCCAGAGATCCAGTTTGGGGCGCCATGCGCGTCCGGCTTCTTTCAGTGCTGCTTCACTTACTTCTTTTTTTGTTTGATAATATTGGAAAGAAGGATGTGCTGTAAGGTTGGTGGTAGTATCGGCGCCGGAGGGGAACTGGTTTATCAGCGATGTATCTGCCAGTAAAATATCATCCGGTTTACCCGGCAGGTCTGCCAGGCGGCTGAGTTCAGTGAGTTGTGCATAGTATTGCCGTTGAGCCGTCATCAGGTCCATCCGGGCCTGTGCCAGCACCGACTGGAACTGTGTGGTATCAATGCCGGGGCGTAGTCCCTGTTGAGCCAGCACCAGCGATTGCTGCAGGCCGGCCTGGGTGCGTTCAATATTCGACTGGTAGCTCAGTAGTAATTTCTGCAGGTACACCGCATCCAGGTAAGTGGATATAGCTAAGTACTGCTGGCGGAAAAGCGCTTCATTGTAATAGCTGCCTGCCAGTTTATATTGAGCAATGGCTTTTTCAACGGCGGCCTGGCGCTGGCCGAAGGTGAGCGGGTTCCATTTTACCAGGGCGGTTAATGCCGTACCGGGAACGGGGTCGTAGGTATTCCCGGCAGATGGAGGGCCGCTGATCGGTAAAAACAAACCGGGATAACTCATGCCGGTAATATTGTTGTAGGTGGCATATCCTGCCTGGTATCCTGCGGTAAGCTCCGGCATCAGTGAATTCCGGGCCATACGCACATTGTATTGCGCGGCCTGGGATTGTTGTTCCGATGCTTTCACCTGTGGCTGCGATTGTACCAGTGATAGTAACTCTTTGATGCGGATAGTTCTTTGCTGTGCTATACCAGATAATGACAGCGTGATGAAACAGCCGCTGATCAGCATCTTTTTATGGTAAACGTTCATTTATCAAACTGTTTAAAAGTATGGTGCCGGTCTTTCTGGTGGGAATTCTCCCGTTAAGATATTACAATCATTGGATATTTTTCAGCAAAAGTCCGATGCCTGCTGCTGCCAGGATGATCAACGGCTCCGGTACTTTTTTAAATCGCCATATTATCACCACCGTAATAATGGCGATAGCGATGGTATAGGCATCGGTTAAAGACCTTTTACCCAGCACAATCACTGCGCCCGAGATAGCGCCGATAGCGGCGGCGGTAACGCCATCTACAAATGCTTTGATACCGGGATGTTTCCCGTATTTCCTGAAATAGGGCGCCGGTACAACTGTAAAGATATAAGAGGGAAAGAAGGTGCCCAATGCAGCTATGCAGGCGCCGGCAAAGCCGGCCACCAGGAAACCAATGAATGCTACGGTGATCACTACAGGTCCGGGCGTGATCATGGCAACAGCTACGGCGTCCATAAACTGTTGCTCATTCAGCCACGCATGTTCCTTCACTACGCCGCCATAAAGGAATGGAACGATGGCCAGGCCGCTGCCGAAAACCAGTGCGCCTGCTTTCGTAAAATACAGCAGGAGTTGCCAGAGGGTGTTGCCCGATGTAGTAAGAGAAGCATTGAACAGGAGAGGAAATGATAACGATTTGATAAGATCTGCCGGCTTCTTTTTCAGGAAGGATATTTTCTTCCCGGGGGATTTCAACCACCAGTAAATAATACCCGCCCCGAGGAAAAGCCATATGTTTTCATTTTCTTTCCAAATGGTGTAAGCAGCTGTAAGGAGATAGATGCCTGTCAGCCATTTATCTGCGCCGATTGATTTACGTGTTAGCTTCCAGGCGCTCATAGCGATGATGCCTATGACGGCCGCTCCCACGCCATAGAATACGGCCTGCATCCAGGGGATTCCCTGCCATTGGGTATAGATGTAACCCAATATCACTACGATGATGAACGATGGCAGCACAAATGCCAGTCCGGCCAGTGTAGCGCCGAGGATGCGGTAATGGACATACCCGATATAAATGCCCAGCTGGGCCGCCAGTGGTCCGGGGGCGAGTTGGGCCAGTGCCAGGCCTTCTTTATAATCTTCTTCAGTGATCCATTTGCGTTGCTCTACCAGGTCGCGGTGCATATAGCCGGCCAGTGCCACGGGGCCTCCAAAGCCCAAGGCGCCCAGGCGGAGAAAATAAAGCACTAGCTGTTGAAGCGTATAAGAAGGTGTGGTATTCTGATCCATGCAGCTCAATTTGGGTGCAAAGTGCGGCAATGGGGTAGTAAAAAATAGAACGAAAACGAAGGTTTGGTATGGATTTTACTTTTTCCTGAAGTTTTTTTGGGTGGGTAGCAAGGACTTTTAAATCGTTGACAAATAAGATGCTTTCAAAAAGGTGAGTATCACACTTAAAAGTGTACATGCCAATAACAATGTTATGGTCCTGCAAATTTGCATAAAAATTTACACATGCAAAGCAGGATGAAACGCACCCTTTATTTATTGGCGTTAGGGGTATTTGGTATTGCTACCACAGAGTTTGGCGTAGTTGGCATATTGCCGCAGATAGCCTCCCATTTTCAGATCACAGCAGATAAGGCTGGTTGGCTGTTGAGTGCTTTCGCACTGGTAATTGCCGTATTCGGGCCGTTTATGACCTTATTGTTTTCGGGCGTGGACCGGAAGAAAGCGATGGTGTTTGTATTGATGGTTTTTACGATCTCGAATATCCTGTCGGCGCTGGCAACTAATTTCCCTTTATTGTTGTTTGCGAGAATATTACCCGCATTTTTGCACCCTGTATTCTGGTCTATTGCCTTGTCTGCCGCAGCGGGAGCAGTACCTGCAGCAGATTCGCCCAAAGCAGTGGGAATTGTTTTTGGCGGCTTTACCATAGCGAGTGTATTGGGCGTGCCATTGTCCACATTCATAGCGGATGTTTTTAACTGGCAGGCCTCCTTTGCTTTATGCGCCATAGTAAATGGATTTTCCCTGCTTGGTTTATGCTTATGGTTGTCGCCGATGCCGGTAAGTGTAAAGGCAACCTTTGGTGACCAGGTAAAGATTTTAAAGAAACCGGTATTATGGATACAATTGCTGCTGGCTTGTTTAATGGTATCTGCTATGTACGCGAGCTATGGTTACCTGGCTGTTTATCTGAACAGCATCACCAGAATGAATGGCCGCGAAATCAGTGTTATGTTGCTTATTTTCGGAGTCGCGGGCGTTGGCGGCAACTGGGTGGCCGGCAAAATGTTGAGCAGGAATATTTCACTTACCACTATTATGTTTATTTTGTTGCTATCGCTGGCGCACCTGTTGTTGTATGTAGCCGGCGGTTTTTTTATCCCGATGGTGATGGTTATTATTGTGTGGGGATTTATTCATACCGGTGGTTTCCTGATCAGTAATATCAATGTCACTTCCGCGGCGCCGGAGTCACCGGAGTTTGTCAACAGTATTTTTACTTCCTGTGGTAATTTGGCGGTTACTATAGGCGCCACGCTGGGAGGTATGACTATTGCCAGGGCAGGGGTACAGTATGTAGCGTATACGAGTATTGTTTTGCTGGGGCTGGCCGGGGTGGTATGGGGTTTTTCCAGGTGGTGGCAGGGGAGATGAGGTATAGTCACACTACCCAAGCACTTCCGTCAAATTTTTCCGCAGATGCTATAGTAAATAGCATTATTGGTACTACAGGAGATATAAAATTAAAATCTTGAAATTAACATGGGGACTTATGATAGTCATTGAAAATTATTTGAGAAAAGCAAATATCAAAGGAGGGGTGAACGGACGGCTTTTGGAAACGAAAGATTTTTTTTCCCTTGAGAATGACAAACTTGTACAAGATAATGTTGAGTGGTTTAAAGATGGGCATCTGATGTATATTCCGGGAGCTTTAATAATATCAGTTAATGGACTGAGGGTTTTGGATTTTAAGGATTGGGATTATCCATATTGGATATATGGGCAGTTGTGTGACTTTCTTGACGAAATTAATGCAGGTAAAGGTTTTAAATTACCATATTTAGAATCAGATAGTTGTATAGATGTAACGCCATTAAACAGGGAACTTTGCCTATTGAGTTATCTGTCAAATGGGAACGTGCTATCAAGAATTGATTGCAAAAAGAACGACTTATATAAAGCCTTTCTTAATGGAGCTTTACAGGCCTTTCGGATCGTTGATGAACATAGAGGAAAGAATAGCTCAAAAGATATTTCAGCGTTAGAAAGTTGTTTGACCAAATTAGCAAGTACACCCGAATAATAATCATTTGCTATTGCTTATATTTTATCGAGCTTTAAGGGTTATCAATAATATGTTTGTTTTTTGTTCACTTGTAGGTTTTATTTTTTTTAGATGAGGCTATTTCCAAAGAAGTGAAGAGAAGTGGATGTAATAGAACATCAGCCCGATACAGTGCGTATTCTTGTGGATTGAATGAAATTGAAGTAAGAAAGAAATGTCATTTTAATCGGATAGGACGATATCTGTATAATGTGCCAAATGACACATTGGGTCAAGAATCAACTGATTCTACGCATTTGGTGGGTGGTGATTATCTTTCAGCCTGATTCTACGTTTCACGCTAATAGATTGGTTCCTTTTTTAGAAGATACAGTAGGTGTTTGGGATGCAGGGACATGTGGATTTGAAAGCTCTGGCAAATTGCGATTTAAACACACACCAGTCGTCATAGACTTCTCGCCGTACAATGAGAATGATTCAATGTTTGCCATTATTGGATCTAATGGAAAAGATGGAAGACCACACTATTATTGGTTTAAAAAGCAACCCGGTCACTGACCGGGTTGTTTAGTTATGTGCAAACCTCACGACGGCAACCGAAAATTGTAGGTAACAACCCGATCATCAACCAGTCAATTCAATGCTCCCCGCAATCCTCATTCCTCTCCCTCCTCCAAATACTCCCTGTAAGCTTTCGTCGCCACAGCATTAAGCTTCGTCTTATCCACTACATTCTTCCCCTCCATCCAATACATAAACACGGGCTCAAAATTAATTTTAGCAGGATCCACGGAATAAGGTCCGTTCAAAACATATTCCCAGTCGTCGCTGCCATCAGTTTTGAAACGGTACAATATCAGCGATACGGTAGGTTGTACCTTTACACGGGACACCTGTTCAATGGCCGTCACGGTATAGTCGTCGCTCAGGTAATTGGCGATGTAACTGCGCCCCAGAAGCTCCTGGGTAAGCAGAGGACGGATGTATGCCAACTGTTTTTGTTGCTTTAATTCCCCGATGAACGAATAGCCTGCACTATAATCCGAGAGAATATTGCGGAGGATTTTATCGTTTACTTTGACGCCCCGGCTTATTAACCCGCGTGCGCCAAGGGCACAGAGCGACATTGTGGTATCTGCCAGGAGTTCGTGGAAGCTTTCAGTGGCGGAAGCAGGCATTCCCGGTAGAGCAAGTATCCGGCCTGTATACAGCAAGTCGTTTTCCCAATACCAGCTGCTGTCTGAATCGGCCTGGCGGCTTTTCCATTTTTGCAGCTGCTGCTTAAATAGTTGTGTTGTGCCCGGCAGGAGACGTTCAGGTTTATATTGACTGAACCGGGGAGCGTACCATAAAGAGTCATCGCTGGTGTATGCGGTAAAGGCATACAGGAAAGTTTCCGAGCGGCCGGCAAGATTAATCATGGCAGGGAGGTACTTTTCATACAGACTATCATTCCTGAATGAAAAAGCAAAAATATTCCGGGGAAACGGCGTATTGGCGGGCAGCTCGGGAGCCAGGCGCAGAAAGGTGAGGACAGCCGAATCTGAAGGAATGCCGTTTATAAAGCGCAGTATATTTTTGCGTTGCTGAATGCTCTCTGTGGCCGCAAATAGTTTCTCGGCTGCATGTACGACGGTATCACCGGTTGCACTTTCCAATGAAAGCAGCAACCGCACCTTTGCATTGCTGGCGCCTGTATCTGCAGGAAAAGGTTTGTTTAATGCACTTATAATAGGTCCAATATCCGAGCTGTCGGGATGCAGGTTGTTCAGGTAGTCACTGGCTTGATAGAATACTGATGTATCGGAACTTTGCAGATCCTTCAACAGCATGGATAGCTTCTTCTGCTGCAGGTGGAGGGTATCTGCCCGTTCCCGGCTGCCCGGATGAAAAGAAGCAAAGTATTGCTGGGCATATCCTGTGGCAGCCAGTTCTTCCGGTACAATTGCTGACAACCGGTAAATGGTATGGCCGGCAATCACCGCCTTCCGGTAAAACCGCAAGCCGGTATTCCGCCGTTTCAGATCAACTTCGTATACAGATAAACCATCCTGCGAATATTTCCGGCTGCCCATCACAACAAAGGTCGTGTCTATGCTATGTATGTAAGTTTTCAGAAGACTGTCAGGCTTGTTGTGATAATAAGGAGCATACTTTTCTATCTCTATCAGGTATGTCGAAAGAGAAGCACTATCCATGGATGTATAATAGTTGGCATTAACAAACGATGATTCATATTGTTGTTCGAGAGGTCCACCGGTAAACTTATCTGGTCCGGCTACTATAAAGCTGCTGTCTGCAGGTGCAAAAGTTACGACCGGGGCTCGCGGCTGTAAAGGAAGAATATGAAAGCCGTAGAGGAAATGTTGCCAGTAGCTGCTATCTGTGTGAGCAGCATCATAGGTTGTCAGCAGGCAATATGCCAAATTCCCCCTGGGAATATAATGTAAGCGGGAAATAAAGCCATTGTTATGCTGATAGGTAAGCTGGTATAGTGGAAGACCATTCTTTTCCGTTAAAACAGAGTCGGTCAGCTGTAATGTGCTGTCCTGCTGCAATATCGATGTCCGCAGGTCTTTCAGCACCTGTCTGTCATCAGTATTATAATATCCCCTTTGCATTTTTTCTACACGCAGCACATAAGAGATATTATGAGCGTTATCCAATGCAGAATACACTTCTTCGGGCCGCATGCCTTTCTTATTACCAATATTCATGTGATTATGCTCAGATGGCAGAAGCGCAGAAAATCCCAGTTGAGGCTGATACAGCGTATCATATTTGGTTTCAGGCCGAACAATATCGTAGAAACGCACCGACCGGAAAAAGTCCTTTCTGCTACTGCTGTCTGCTTCCTCCGAGCTGTGCATAAATAGAAACGCCCTGTTGTTGATAATGAAAACCCGTACATAGAAAGGCAGGTTCTTCTGCAGCAGGATGGCCTCTGTGCCTGCCATGTTGCGGTAGGTGATAGGATAGGATTTTTGCAATACCGCATCATCCTGCGCTGCCATGTTCGCGATCATAGATTGCACCAGCTGGCTCCGGTCCATTGCCAGTTGGGGAATGTCCATCGAAAAGGCAAATCCTGCTTCCACATCGTTACCTCCGACGAACATTTTGCCGTTTACACCGGGCAAAGGATATACCACAGGCACACCCGGTAACACAATGCTGTAACCATTTGCCATCCTGTTCAGCGAGTATCCTTTCAGGCTGTCCAGCTGTTGACGCTGGCGACGTGTTTCGCCGGTGAACTTGGCGCTTACCGGGGTAACAGTATATCCTTTTTCACGAAGTAAGGATAACATGCCTTTTTCACCAGGTAAATGGGCGACGCCTACCGCGGCGAAAATGCTGTTTTTGTTGAGCATTGAAACAAGATTGCTCACCATTTCCTTGTTCCGGACTTCCAGGCTGGGACCATCCTCAGGATCTCCCCAACTATTCACGAGCTTTGATATCTTCTGCAGATCGCCCTCATAATACAGGTCTGCGAGTTCATTGAGATGGGTTACCCGTGCTTCGAGCCGGTCGGTTCTGTCTTTCGCATCAGCCTGGCCGGCGGGCTGGTAGCCAATACTCCACAGGAATATTTCCTTTTGTGCTTCCGAAACATCCGCGCTCATAACACCCAGCTGGTTTTGTATCCTTTCGAGGCTATGCACCGGTTTATTAAGCCTGGTCGCTTTCTGATGTAACCAGCCATCCAGGAAAATGTTTTCCGGTTTTTGGTTAGGACCGGCATTTTTATTGAGTTCCCCTTCTTCATCCACGAGCAGTTTTTCGAGAAACCATAAGCGTTTCAGCTTCAGTTGCTCAAGGGGAGAACCCGTCTTTTCCCTTACCAGGCTGTCTACGTAGTGGTACTCCTCGTTGTTCAGTAAGTGACGCATATGGTTAACGGTATCCTGCAAGGGGCCTCCGGGCGACAACATGTACGCCAGCATTGAATCCATATCCACTTCCATGGCAAAAGCTGAGGCGTTACGTAATGCTGTAAGCACGGAGTCACTAAACTCAAACACGCGCCTGTCAGTAAGGTGCATAGTGCCAAAGAGGTACGAGGGGGCATGCAGGCCGGGGCCATCAATGCGCCAAAGCAGTTGATAATTTGCCCTGTTGTTGGATTGGGCATGTAAAAAGGCTGTTTGCATAAGCAGGGCTAACAGCAGGGTTATTGCTACGGGTACAAAATGCCCGGCATTTTGAGGCCGGCGCCGGGTACAGGAATTAAACATGGCGCAAATGTAATAATGTTGCAGCATGTTTAAAATCGAATAAAAGTTGTATTTAGAAGATGCTATTTCTATCACCGTGCCACATAAATAATAAGTCCCCGGCCAACAGCCGGGGACTTATTATTCAATCCCCATCAATACAACGTCCTCATACTCGCTGCATCAAATGGCTTCAACTGATCAAACTGCTGCTCCCTCACCTTCTTCACCCAGTTAGGATCGTGCAAAATTGACCGGCCAACCGCCACGAGGTCAAAATCGCCCCGTTCGAAGCGACGTTCCAGTTCGCGCATATCCGTAACCACGTCTGAGTTCTCACCGGAGAAGGCGCCCATTACATCGCCGGAGAGGCCTACAGAGCCGACAGTAATGGTAGGCTGACCGCTCACTTTTTTAATCCAGCCGGCGAGGTTCAGATCGGACCCTTCAAACTGGGGTTCCCAGTATCTCCTTTGCGAAGCATGGAAAATGTCTACACCTGCATCTGCGAGTGGAATGATCCAGTCTTCCATTTCTTTTGGATTGTGCGCCAGCTTTGCGTTATAATCGGTGGCTTTCCATTGTGATACACGGAGGATGATCACCAGGTCGGGACCTGCTGCAGCCCTTATGGCTTTTACGATGGCGGTTGCAAAGCGGCTTCTTTCTTTGATGGTTTTGCCGCCGTAGTCGTCGGTGCGTGAATTGGTTTTGTCCCAGAAGAATTCGTCGATGAGGTAGCCATGTGCGCCATGGAGTTCTATGGCGTCGAACCCGGCTTCTTTGGCCGATTTGGCGGCGTTGGCAAATGCGGCGATAGTGGCTTCAATATCGCTTACCGACATGGTGGAAGGGTTTTCTATTGGTGCAGCCGGCGTCCATCCGCTCATGCCGGGAGCGTCACCGGTATGCCATAGTTGTGGGGCAATAACGCCCTGTTGTGCATGAACGTGGTCCACTACATTTTTCCATGCTGACAGTGCGGCGGTTCCATAAAAATTGGGAATGTCTTTTTCATTCTTCGAGGCTGGCCGGTCGATGACGGTGCCTTCGGTGAGGATCAACCCCACTTCTCCGGCAGCGCGGCGCGCGTAATAATCAGCTACTGCCTGGGTGGGTATGCCATCCGGCGACGCCGCGCGTGTCATGGGCGCCATCACAAAACGGTTTTTCAGGTGAAGACCTCTGTATTGAAACGGTGTAAAAAATGATGCGTAATTCATTGAATATTTCTTTTACGCAAAGCAACAACCAAATGCTTAATTTTACAGCGGCTTTGGAGCAATACCAGTTACCTTAAGGTAAGTACAAATGAAAGATAAGATATTAACGAAATACAGCGATTGCCCGATCAAACGGTCAAAATCAATCATCGGATCACGGTGGAAACCTATTATTATTTACGCATTACGTAACCGTAAAATGCGCTTCGGTCAACTGCATGCTATTATAGGCGATGTATCTGCAAAGGTGTTTGCGCAATGTTTAAAGGAACTGGAAGCAGAGGAGATTATTCTTCGTGAAACATATACAGATACTCAGGCACATGTGGAGTACAGCCTTACATCAAAAGGAGAGGGACTTGTGCCGATTATTGTATCCCTGCTGCAGTGGGAATGGAATAACTACGAAGTAACGCCTGTATAAAGCCGACATATTAGTAATTATTACCCTGTTTTAATGTTTGGCAGAAGCTGTCTGTGCCAGAAATTCCTGTTCCCATCTTTCCCATATATCCCGAAAATCCCTGCCAGCCAATGTTTTCACTGCTCTCTGCCGGTGTGTAATAATTTATAATTATAGCTAATGCGAATTTATTTATAAAATAATAATATTTGTTACTAATTTATGCAGCAAAATAGATGGCCATTGCCTTTGGGAGACCTGGCTTTTTTCTAGCCATATAAATTATATTCCACGATATGATTTATATAAAAGAAGAGATATGAATATACCAGATGCTGAATTAGTAGTGCGGTTACAAAACCACGAAGTAAGCGCCTTTGATAGTTTGTATTGGAAGTATCACGGCGCTGTATACCGGAATATTTTCAAGTTTGTGAAAGATGATGTGGTTACAGAAGATATTCTCCAGGATGTTTTCGCACGCCTGTGGGAAAAACGGCAGGATATCGAGCCAGACCAGTCTGTGAGCGGCTGGCTGTTTGTGATCAGCTTTAATATGTGTGTGTCTTTTGTAAGGAAAAAGCTGCGTGAACAGGCTTTCCACAAAAATATCTTCCAAACCGATACGGATGATGCGGTAGCCATTGAGCGCAAAAATATCGATGAGGAACAATATCATTTACTGGAACAGGCGATTTCAAAACTATCTCCTAAAAAAAGAACCATCGTAACCCGCTGTAAACTGGAAGGTAAAACCTATGAAGAAGTAGCCAATGAACTGAACATCTCCCGTAATACAGTAAAAGAACACCTGTCTGCCGCCATGATCAAGCTAAACGACTATATGCAGCGCAACGGCGATCAGAAATACATTGTGCTCCTGATGCTGTTCCTGAGCTACCCTGATTCATAAGCAGATAAACCTATTTCATATTATCTTTTAATTAATATTTTGTTTTTTCAAAAAAAGTTCAAAAACGACCCACCCATTTTTATTAACTGCGCGTATTTAGATTAAACCATCACGCTAGTGCCCAACAGAAAGGAATATCTCAAACAGCTGTTAAGTAAAGATCAATGGACTGCCACAGAGCAGGAGTGGATGGTAGAATACCTGGATACCAATGATTTTTCAGAACTGGAAACAGTAGCCGCCGAATATTTTGAGGCCGACCTCCTAACGGCAAAGCATATATTAGATAAACGCCTGTCGGACAGGATGTTGAATAACCTTCATAAGCGTATAGGCGTTGCAGATAGTTCTTTCAAAGGAATCTTCCGGTTGTTTAAATATAAAGCAGCAGCGGCCGCCGCCGTACTGTTACTGGCAGGAGCCGCCTGGTACATGCTACTGCACGACCGCGTAAAGCAAAAAGTGTTTGCCACCACATCAGAACGGCAAACCGTGAAACTGCCCGACGGTTCAGTGGTACACCTGGAGAAAGGCTCCAGCATTACCTACCCGGAAGTGTTTGATAAAAAAAATCGTGAAGTAATATTAAAAGGAGAAGCTTTCTTCGAAATCAACCACGATGCAAAGCACCCTTTTATCATCTCCTCTTCGCTGATCAATACTACCGTATTAGGTACCTCCTTTAACATGGAAGTACACGAAGGCAATACCGCCAGGGTAGTAGTGGTATCAGGAATGGTGCAGGTGAATACCCGTGAAGGCAAACCGCATAAAAACGGCCAACTGGTACTAACAGCCAACAAAACCGCGGTATACAACCCGGCCTCGCAGGACCTGTTGTTACAGGACGGAACAGAAGATGCCAAATTCTTTGCCCAGAAAACGAGTGGCAAATTTATTTACAAAGGAGATCCGTTGTCAAAAGTGGCAACAGACCTGCAGCGATATTACAATGTGCCGGTAATAACCGACCAAAGATCGGCACAGTGCAGGTTTTACGGATCATTTAATACAGTGGACGATTTAGAAAAAGCACTTGCGTTAATTGCTTTTTCATTAGATGCCAGAGTCAAAAAAGATAATATCAATAAAGGATATATCATCGTTGGTGGAAATTGTAAGTAAAATAACGACCGCTATATCGTTAACCAAACTATATTTCAAATGAGAAACTGCTATCAACAAAGCTGAACCAAAATTTAAGAGAATAGAAATTTCAGTCTGGTATACTATCCTGGTGGCCTTTTAGCCTGAAAGAACTTCATGCTGGTTAGTTAACTAGTGATCACGAAAACTGATCACAGGGCCACCTGTTGCCAATACTTACCGTGAATAAACCGTAGAATTATTTTCAACCAAACTAAACTGTACATGATACAAGTAATACCCTTACCGCCCGGCTAATATATTGCCATGATATAGTTGATTGAAAAACACCCTGCTTACGCAGAAGGCCCTTTATTGCCCGGTTTTGTCCAAAAACCGGAACGGGGAACCTATGGCCGAACGAAACCAATAAAAAACAATTATGTTCAGAAGAAAACTATCATTCATCTATTGCTTACTGCTCCTGCTGGCAGTAACGCAAGCCCACGCCGGCAACGGTTTGCAGGACGCTCTTGATAAAAAAATTACGATCGAACTAAAGAATGTCATCCTTAAAGACGCACTGGAAAAAATAGGCAGCCTCGCAGAAGTTTCCTTTGTATATGTAGGCAATGAAGCCCTGGATGTGAATAAGGTAAGCGTAAATGCACACAACGAGAAAGTAGGCGACCTGCTTAATAAACTGCTTACGCCCTATTCCCTTTCCTATAGCGTGATGTACGACCGCGTAGTAATCAAACACGACAGCGGCAAAAAACTGAATCAACTAACGGTAACGAATACACTACTAAAGCTCAACGTTCCTGTTACAGATGTAAAAGGAGTGGTGACCAATGAAAAGAAGGAACTCTTACCCGGCGTAAGCATCATGATCAAAGGAACTTCCCGCGGAGTGACTACCAACGATAAAGGCGTATTTGAACTGAAGAAGATCGCCAACGATGCTATACTGGTATTTAATTTTACCGGGTATAAAACAGAAGAAATCAGCGTGGCGGAATTCAGAAGCGGCACGCTTACCATCATACTGAAAGAAAAACCTACCCGCCTCCAGGAAGTGGTGGTAACCGGTTTCCAGAGCATCGATAAATCTAAATTCTCCGGCGCCGCTACCCGGCTGAAAGGAGAAGATGTGAGGATCGATGGTATGACAGATGTTAGTCGCATGCTGGAAGGTAAAGTAGCCGGCGTTGCCATCCAGAATGTATCCGGTACCTTCGGCTCCGCCCCCAAAGTGCGCATCCGCGGTGCTACCTCTATTAATGGCGACAACAAGCCATTATGGGTGGTAGACGGCGTAGTACTGGAAGACGTGGTAAATATTTCCAATGATCAGCTTTCCAGCGGCGATCCCACCACTCTACTCGGTTCCGCAGTTGCCGGCCTCAACTCCAACGATATCGAAAGCTTCGACATTCTGAAAGATGCCGCAGCTGCTGCGTTATATGGCGCCCGCGCCATGAACGGGGTAGTCGTAATTACCACTAAAAAAGGTCGTGCAGGCAAGCCCGTTATTAACTACAGCGGCAACTTCAGTACGCAGCTGAAACCCAACTACAATAACTTCAATATCATGAACTCCGGTCAGCAGATGTCTGTACTGGCAGAACTGGAAAGAAAAGGAATCCTTAACTCAGATATCCTTTCACGCGCTGATATCGGCGTATTCGGAAAGTTATATGAACAACTGGATGCAGATGGAAATGGCAACTTCCCGGTAGAAAACGATCCGCAAAGTAAGAAGGCTTTTTTACTGCGTTACGCGAAAGCCAATACCGACTGGTTCGGACTGCTCTTCCGCAACAACTTCGTACAGGAACATTCGCTCAGCATTTCTTCCGGTACGGATAAATCACAATCTTATTTTTCTACCAGCTTTTACAGTGATAACGGCTGGACCCTCGCGGATAAAGTAACCCGTTACACACTGAACTACCGCAATACCTACAAACTCTCAGACCGGTTATCTGCCGGATTTTCCTCACTGGCTTCTGTGCGCCGTCAGAAAGCGCCCGGCGCCCTTACCCGCAGCAGTAACCCTGTGGAAGGACAATACGACCGCGATTTCGATATTAACCCATTCAGCTACTCGCTGAATACAAGCCGTACACTTACTGCCTATGATCAAAATGGACAATTGGAATACTTCAGAAGAAACTATGCTCCCTTCAATATCATCAATGAACTGAAAAATAATTACCTCGACCTGAACATGATGGATTTGCGCCTGCAGGGCGACCTGACTTTCAAGCTGACAAAAAATATCCGCTACGAATTTACCGGTGCTATCAGGTATGTAAAATCATCCCGTGAACACCAGATTGCAGAGAATGCCAACATGGCCAATGCTTACCGCGCTGCCGGTAATGCTACCATCGCGGAAAGGAATAAATTCCTTTACCGCGATCCGGAAAATCCCGATGCACAACCGGTAATTGTTTTGCCCGCCGGCGGTTTCTATAACCGTACGGAAGACCAGCTGCTGAACTATGATTTCCGCAATGGCCTCAACTACTCCGACACCTTCGCCCAGAAACATAATATCAACGTATTGGTAGGTCAGCAGGTAAAATATGCCGACCGCCAGAACGCTTCCAATACCGGCTACGGTTACCAATACGATAATGGCGGCGCCACTTTCACTGACTACCGCATTCTCAAACAAACCATTGAAAGTAACTTCCCTTACTTTGGCATGAGCAGGGACTATGATCGCTTCGCCGCTTTCTATGCTACCGGCACCTATGCCTATAACAACAAGTATAACTTTACAGCCACCGGCCGCTACGATGGTTCCAACCGCCTCGGACAATCCCGTAAGGCAAGATGGCTGCCCACCTGGAGCGTAGCCGGTTCCTGGAACATCGACAGGGAGCCTTTTGCGGCCAGTATCCGCCAGCTGGACTATCTCACGCTGCGTGCCAGCTACGGCTTAACCGCCAGCATGGGACCCGCCACCAATTCAAACATCGTATACCAGACCGTTAATACCAACAGGCCTCACCTCACAGAAGTGGAGTCAGTGATCCGCCTGTCGCACCTGCAGAATGATGAACTCACCTGGGAAAAATTATATACCACCAACATCGGTGTTGACGGAGGCTTTTTCAATGGTCGCCTCAACTTCAGCATAGACGCTTACACCCGTAAAAGCTTTGACCTGATCAGCCGCATCAAAACTTCCGGTATCGGCGGTGAAATGTTTAAGGCGGCCAACTATGCCGATATGGATTCAAAAGGGGTGGAAGTGATGATAGGCGGAGATGTGTTCCGTAGTAAAGACTGGGGCTGGAAATCGAACGTTACGCTCGGATACAGCGTCAATAAAATCACCAATGCAAAAAATATCCCCGGTATTTTCGACCTGGTGGTGGCAGAAGGTGGTAACACCGAAGGCTATCCTGTGCACAGCCTTTTTTCCCTGCAATACACCGGGCTTGATCCTAAATCAGGCTCTCCGGTGTTTATCAACCAGGACGGTGCTGTCAGCGGCGATGTAAACCTGCAATCATTAAATACAGCCCACCTGGTATACGAAGGTCCGGTTGATCCACCGGTTACCGGCGGGTTCTCCAATACTTTCCGCTATAAAGCGCTATCACTGAATGTATTTTTCACTTACCAGTTTGGAAATAAAATCCGCCTGTACCCGGCTTTCAAAACTTCCTATTCAGACCTCGATGCGATGCCTAAAGAGTTTTATGACCGCTGGGTAATGCCGGGAGATGAAAGCAAAACAGGTGTTCCCTCTATGCTGGATGCTTTTGAGCAGATATTGCTGAGAGGCGCTCACCCTTACAATAACTATAACTACTCTACCGAAAGAGTGGCGAAAGGAGATTTCATCCGCCTGAAAACAGTGTCACTTACTTACCAGCTGCCGGGTGTAATCATCAAACGCGCAGGATTAAGCAATGTGGCTGTAAGCGCTGCTGCCATTAATCCATGGCTGATCTATGCCGATGAAAAGCTGCAGGGTCAGGATCCCGAGTTTTTCAACGCTGGTGGCGTGGCACAGCCTATCCAGAAACAATTCACTTTTTCATTGAAAGTAGGTATTTAAAAAGAAGCACTATGTCAATGTACTATATAACCTCCGCGAATAAACGAAAAATAAAGCCTGCCATCATCGGGGCATTTGCACTGATGGCCCTTGTCACCGGAGGGTGTAAAAAATACCTGGAACAGGTACCAGACAGTACCTGGACAGATCTCAGCTCGCCAGTAAAGGTGAGCAAGCTGCTGGGAACTGCTTATCCGCAGGCCAGTTACATCACGATGTGTGAAGCCATGTCAGATAATGTGGGCGACAAGGGAGTGGGAGAGTACTACCGCCCTAACGGTGACGCCTATCTGTTTAACGACATTCAATGGATAGAGGAAGACTCTCCGGAAGCTTACTGGAGGGCTTGCTACACTGCTATCGCCGCAGCCAACCAGGCGCTGGTTGCCTGTGAAAAGGCCGCCGATCCGGCCGCTTATACCCGTCAGCGGGGCGAAGCGCTGCTGGCAAGAGCCTATGCCCACTTTATGCTGGTAAATATTTTTGCCAAAACCTACGATGCGGCTACCGCTGCAAACGATCCGGGAATACCATACGTAACAGTACCGGAAACCGTGGTAATGAAACAATACGAACGCAAAACAGTGGCGTATGTGTATGACATGGTGGAGAAAGACCTGCTCTCCGGGTTGCCGCTGATCAGTGACGACGCCTACAGCGTACCCCGTTTCCATTTTAACCGCAGCGCTGCTTATGCCTTCGCCACCCGGTTCTACCTGTATAAAAAAGATTACGCGAAAGTAGTAGCCTATGCCGACAATACTTTTTCAAACAATGATGTGGCCTCCAACATGCGCCTGTGGAATACCACATATGGCAGCATGTCGCCGGCGCAGATCTTTGATATTTATGCCAATGCCAACGAAAAAGCCAACCTGCTGATCGTGGAAGCGCCTTCGCTGTGGGGCCGCAATGCGGGCCGGCTCCGGTATGACCTCGACTTCCAGCATGAAGCGCTCATCCTGGGCAGGAATGTTACCGGCGGCGTTTGGTCCTACCCGTTATACTACTACGGCTCACAGGATTATTTTGTGCCAAAGCTCTCTGAGTACTTTGTAAAGAACTCCGTGAATGCTACCATTGGTCAGCCCTACGTAATGACACCGCTGTTCACCACGGAAGAAGTATTGTTTAACCGTGCAGAGGCCAATGTGTATCTCAACAACACCAGCGCCGTACTAAAAGATCTTAACCTGTTTGCCAGCAAACGTATCCGGAATTATAATGCCTCCCTGCATAATATTTCCCTGGCTGCTATGCAGAATTTCTACGGTATCAGCGATGCGAGAACGGTTTGTATCCGCACCATCCTTGACTTCAAGCGTGCGGAGTATGTGCAGGAAGGCCAGCGCTGGTTCGATCTGCAGCGGTATAAGATCCCCGTGGTGCACACCACCCGCGAAGGAAAAGTACTGGAGCTGAAAGCCGATGATAACCGCCGCCTGTTCCAGATACCGGCGTCGGCCACTACCTCAGGAATAGCATTGAATCCAAGATAATAATAGCGATAGTACCAAAATTAATACATACACAAATGAAAGCATTCTTACTCATCATCCCTCTTTGCTTGCTGATGGCCTGCAGCAAAAAAGAAGACCTGGGCAATGTGGAAGATATTCCCGGCCTCGGCGGAGATACCTGGGCCGCTTCTCCATTGGATAAATGGCTGCACGATACCCTTACCGTGCCTTTTAATATTGCCGTGAAATATAAATGGGACCAGTTCGAGTTTGAACTCAACAAAACATTGGTACCCCCTAAAGAAGAGAAAATAATCCCGGTGATGTCGGCCATCCGGCAGGTATGGATGGACACCTACATTGCGGAAGCGGGCGCTCTCTTCTTTAAAAAGTATTGCCCCAAGTATTTTATTCTCTCCGGAAGCGCCAGCTGGAATGAAAACGGCACCATCACCCTTGGCACCGCAGAAGGCGGCCGGAAGGTAGTGTTGTACCTGGTAAACGATTTCCTCACAAAGTCGATGGAAGGCTACAAACCTTCCGACTCCGCCAACGTGAAACAGATGTTCCATGTCATAGAACATGAGTTCGGACACATCCTGCACCAAACAGTGATGTACCCGGTGGAGTTCAAACGCATCTGCGCGGGTTTTTACACCGGTAACTGGAACAACATCTCCGATATGGCCGCTCGCCGCGATGGCTTTGTAACGCCCTACGCGATGTCGGCCTTTGACGAGGACTTTGTGGAAATGGTATCTACCATGCTGGTAGAAGGAAAGCAGGGCTTTGATGCCATCGTGAACAGTATCCCGGAAGGAACCAGCATCAACGGCGTAACCAAAGCAGAGGCGCAGTCGAGGCTGCGCCAGAAGGAGGCAATGGTAGTCAGCTATTTCCTCACCGTATGGCATATCAATTTTTATAGCCTTCAAACCCGTACCAGGAAAGAAATTAATCAGTTACTCTATTAAAACGAAAGACTCCGGAGGAGTAAAAATAATAGTATGAGAAATAATCTGATCTGCTTATTCTTCATCATCACCGGGATGTTTGCCTGTAAAAAGGAAACAGATCCGCTGTTTGATAAATCACCGGACGAACGTATCAATGATACATTGGCACGGTACCAGCAGGTGCTCACAACGGCGCCTTATGGCTGGAAAGCTTTCGTATATCCTGCCGGCGTTCCGGGCAGTGTATTTGGCTTTTACTTTAGTTTCTCTGATGCTAACCGGGTGCAGATGTTTTCCGACTTCGATGCCCCCAGCACGGGAACCATGCGCGAAAGCAGCTGGCGACTGAAAGCATTGCAGCAACCCTGCCTGCTGTTTGATACCTATTCCTACCTGCATGTGCTTTCCGATCCGGATGCTGGTCAGAATGGCGGCCAATACGGCCAGGGCCTTGGCTCCGATTTTGAATTTGCTATTAATGGCGCCGCGGGCGATACCGTTTGGCTGACCGGCCGTTTCCATGGCAGTAAAGCCATATTGGTGAAAGCTACGCAGCAGGATAAGGATAATTATTTCCAGCACCGTATTAATCGCTCCATCGATAGCATCGGCGCTATACTTACTTATTTCCACAAGTTTACCACAGGCGGCAACCGGTATGATATCAGTATCAATCCCTACCTGCACCAGGTAAATTTTACCTGGATCTCCAACGGCAAGGTAAAACAGGCTTCTACCGGTTACGTATACACGGCAACAGGTATTTCCCTGATGCCGGCATTTACCGACAGCACCATCACTATTAATAGTTTCGACCAGGTGAAGTGGGAAAATGGCGCCATTACTTTCACGGTAAACGGTAAACCCGCAGCCATCACGGAAACGGTAACGCCATTGGCGATTGATGCAGCAGCTCCCAAAAGATGGTACCGGTACGCGTTGCAGAACGAAAGCTACTGGGCTACCTATTATGGCTTCCATGTAAATGGAAAGGACGACGCCTGCGGTATCACCGGCCTGCCAGCTTATGCTTTCCTCACTTACTATCCCCAGATAGACGGCCCCGGTACTTCCCTGGACTTACTCGGTTTTGTTGTGAAGCAGGAAACGGGCGAAAATGTGATCTCTTATGGTCCCGGCTACGACGCACCCACCTTTACTTCGGATGGCAGGATCATTTTTAATGATAACGGCTTATATGGCAAGTTGCCCGCCGACAGAACCGCTATCAATAAAACGAGGTCGCTGATGGCCGATCCGATGGGCTTTTACCTGGTACAAACCAGCTCCCTTACCTACGACATGGTAAGCGCCCGGGATGGTAAATCATGGATCAACTGGCAGGGATTCTAAATGCATTCAACCAAAATTCAAATAACCTCATATGAGAAATTGTACTGTTCATTATCTATATAAAACAACATTACTTGTAGGAGTATTGCTGATGCTGGCCTGCCGGTTGTCGGCACAAACGGATATCGGCATTGGTCAAAGCACTTCCGGTAACACCAACACGGGATATCCGTGCCCGTTACAGGATTACTATGAAGGCACCAGGACGCAATACCTGTACCGCGCTTCAGAGCTGCATGCCGCAGGAATGAATGCCGGTGTTATCAGCGGACTGAAATACAAGGTGCTCAACCTCAACGGCGCCGATACGATCGAGCAGTATACCATAAAAATTGGCACTACTACTGATACGGCGCTGGACAATAGCACCTGGGTACCCATTACCAACCAGGTATTGGGTCCGGTTAATTATCTGCCGAAAACAGGTGTCAATGTTTTTCCTTTTGGCTCTGCTTTTTTCTGGAATGGCACAGATAACATCGTAGTGGAAATATGTAACGGTGCGCCTGATTCAGATAACAATGTTACCTATACGAATAACCCGGAAGTACCGTATACAACAGGACTTCCTTTTAACGCGTCACATACCTACCGCTCCGACGGACTGAATTATTTGTGCGGTACCACCAGCACCACTAATACCGGTACCATGACCACCCGCCCGGATGTGATCTTTTCCTGGACGCCCGCTGTGGCCTGTACCGGTACGCCCGCTGCAGGAACTGCTACCGCCAGTTCATCAACCGTTTGTATGAACGGGCAGGTAACCATCACCTTGTCCGGCACTACTATTGCCTCCGGTATTAAATATCAATGGCAGAAATCCACTGATAATACTACCTGGACCAATATTCCCAACGATACTACCAACCGCCTGGTAACTACACAACCGGCTACTACTTACTATCGCTGTAACATAACCTGTGTCGCTTCCAGTACCACTGTTACCTCCAATGCGGTAACAGTTACTTCTCCGCAGGCGGTGTCAGGCGTCTTCAATATTAATAAGGCCCTGCCTACCGGTGGTAACAACTTTGCCTCCTTCAATGATGCCTATAATTTTATTAAGTGTGGTATCAACAATGCCGTTGTATTTAACGTGGCTCCCGGCAGTGGCCCGTACAACGAACAACTGCTGATCACACCGGTACCAGGTGCCTCTGCTACCAATACCATTACCTTTAACGGTAACGGCAACACGCTTACATTTGCGGGTACCTCTTCAGCGCCGGCAGTGATCCGGTTGTCGGACGCCGACTATTTTACTTTTAGCAACCTGGTGATTAAAACCAGTGGCGCCAGCAACGGATGGGGTGTACATCTGATCAACGATGCAGATTATAACACAATAAAGAACTGTACATTCCTGCTGGATTCTACCGCCAGTTCCACCAGTAACGCAGGTATCGTTATCAGCAGCTCGCTTACTTCAGCTACTACTACCGGAGAGGCGAAATGTGATTTCAATATCTTCTCTGATAATATTATCAATGGCGGTTACTATGGAATTGCATTAACCGGCAGCAATACTTTTGCAAATGGTAATAATAAAGTTACCGGTAATAAGATTAGCAATTTCTACAGCTATGGTATCTATGTAACCGGCTCTTTTAATACGCTGATAGAAAATAATACCATCAGCCGGCCGGCCCGTACCGGTGTAGGCACCTTCTACGGTATCTATTTCACGAATCTCAGTACAAAGGCAAACGTTACCCGTAATATCATCAGCAATCCTTTTGGAGGAGCGCCTAACAGCACCAGCGCGGCTTACGGCATTTATTTCAGCAGCACCGATGCACTCGCACAGCTGGAAAACGTAGTAAGCAATAACCTTATGTATAATTATACGGGTAAGGGAGATGCTTATGGTATTTACAACTCAGGATCCGACAACGTTTGGTATTACCATAATACCATTGCGCTGGATGGAACTGCCACTACAGGTACTACCTATACCGCCCGCGGCTTTTATCAGACATCCAAGGCAGACGGTATCGAATTTTTAAATAACCTCATTGCTGTAACACGTGGTGGTGGCGGCAGCAAGTATTGCATATACTTTGCTGCAACCAACGGTACTATTCATGCCAACAGGAATGATTACTACCTGGCTGCCGCCGGTGGCACCAGCAATGTAGGCTACTTTGGCGCTAACAATGCGGCGTTGCTCGATTGGCAAACCGCTTCTGCACAAGATAGCAACTCGGTAAGTTCCAATCCGCTGTTTGTATCTGTCAGCACCGGTAACTATCAGCCGGCGAATGCTTCTATCGATAACAAAGGTGTACCGGTAAATATTACTGTAGATATTAATAATGCAGTAAGAAGTACCTCCACGCCTGATATTGGTGCATATGAGTTTACGCCGGGTCCCTGCATTAATCCACCGCTGGCAGGTAATGCACAGGTAAGCCCATCCGTGATTTGTGTGAACCGGAAAGTGGCGTTATCACTCACAGATAATTCTATCGGGCTCGGACAAACCTACCAGTGGCAGCGGTCAGCTACCGCTACGGGTACGTACACCAACATTGGCAATGTGCTTACCAACCCGGATACAGTGATCACAGCGGTTATAACGTCTTATTATCGTGTAGCCGTTACGTGTAGTGGTAACACCGTGTACTCACAACCAATACTCCTTACTGTAAACCAGGCATTCCCAGGTGGCGGCTATACCATTAATAAAAATGCACCAGCCAGCGCCACCAACTTCATCAGCTTTAACGCTGCCAAAGCGGCAATGGAATGCGGTATACAAGGCCCTGTGGTAATGAATGTAGTAGCTGGTTCCGGTCCTTACCTGGAGCAGCTGATCCTCGACTCTATTGCAGGCGCCTCTGCCATTAACACCATCACCTTTAACGGTAACGGCAATACGATAAAATTTGCACCTACCGATGATAATGAAAGGGCCGTGATAAAGTTGCGTGGTGCTGATCATATTACCTTCGACAGCCTAACCATAGACGCTACCAGCGATGATTATGGCTATGGTGTGCAGATGCTCAATAACGCTGATAGCAATACTATCCGCCGCTGCAACCTCATCATAGATCAAACAGGTACCTACAATGAGTTTGCCGGTATCGTGATCAATGGTAGTGAATCCAGTCCAACCACCGGTTCCAACAACGATTGTGATGGCAATATCATCACAAAAAACACCATTACCGGCGGGTATAACGGTGTGCTTATCTATGGCGCTACTGCTTCTATCCCCACACGTAATACTATCAGTTACAATATCATAAAAGACTTTTATGAAACAGGTATTACGGTAAGCTATACCACTAATACCCTGATAGATCATAATGATATTTCCAGGCCGGGCCGCGACAATGACAGCTACTCCCTGTATGGTATCAGCGTTGAAAACAAAGCAGCTGATGTGGTGGTGAGCAATAACCGTATCCATAACCTGTTGGGCGGTGCACCAGGCAGTACTTCTACTGTTTATGGAATGGAGTTCTCTTATGCAGATGCAACCGCCACTAACCCGGCGAAAGTTTTCAATAACGTGATCTATGATTTCCGTGGTCAGGGTACGCAGTATGGATTCTCCAACTACAGCGCCGACTATGTCTACTATTATCACAATACAATTGCGCTGAATGATCTTAAGAGTACCTCTTCTGATGAAGCTACCGGCTTCTATCAGTCGGGTACTGCTACAGGTATCCAGTTCTTTGATAATATTCTTGATGTAAGCAGGTCCGGTAAAGGAAACAGGAGAGGTTTGAGCATAGGCACCAGCACGGTGCTTACGTCCAATTACAATGATATTTATGTAAAAAGCAATTTTAATACAGCTTATATAGGCGGTAACTATCCTACACTTGCAGCATGGACTGCCGCCACTAAGCTGGACAGCAACTCTTTGTCTATCCAACCTGTGTTTGCAGATCCTGTTGCCGGTAACTACGCAACGGTTATCTCTCCACTGGATAACACCGGTAAGCCGGTAGGCATTACTACCGATATCCTTGGTGTAACCAGGAGTACTACCAAACCAGACATGGGCGCTTACGAAGTGAGCGTGCCTAATTGCAGCAAACCAGTGGTACCGGGTACTTCCACCGTATTCCCGCTTACACCGGTGTGCATGGGTACCGATATTAAGCTGGATCTTACCGGCAACAGCACGGGTGGCACACAAACCTACCAGTGGCAGCGTTCTACCACCGCTGCAGGTCCATGGGTAATTGTCAGCGATTCACAATATGTGAGCGTATTTAATACTACCATTGGAGTAGAAAACTACTACCGCTGCTTAATCATATGCGGAGGCACCGACAGCGCTTATTCTACCGTGGTAAAGGCTAACCTGAACCCGCCATTGCTGGCAGGCACCTATACCATTAACCCTGCTGCGCCTACCAGTCTTACTAACTTCCAGTCGTTCAGCAGCGCTGTATCCAAACTGGAATGCGGTATAGCCGGTCCCGTTACCTTCCTTGCAAAGGCAGGTACCTATACAGAGCAGGTCACCATGCATCATATCCCCGGCGCTTCTGCGGTAAACAGGGTAACCTTCCAAAGTGAAGCCAACAGCGCAGCTGCTGTAACGCTTACCTACGCCGGTACATCTGCATTGAATTATGTATTGCAGCTGGATAGCGTAGACTATGTTACCTGGAGAGCTATTACCATTAAACCGGCAGGCACCACCAACGCAAGGGCAGTGGTGTATGCCAATGCATCTTCGTACGACAGCATCGCTAACTGCGCCATTCCGCTGCCGGTTAGCACCAGCACCGGTACTGCCGTGAGCGGTGTGTATGCCGATGAATGTATCGGCACTGGTAACGTGATCACCGGTAATACCATCACCAACGGGTCGAATGGCGTTTACTGGGAAGGCAGTTACAGCGCCGTTGCACGCGGACTTGTACTGGATAGCAATATTGTAGATAAACCATATTCAAACGGCTTGTATGTTGAGTACGCAGATAGTGTGATGATCCGGCGCAACCAGGTGAACCTGGGTGGTAACATGGCAGCTGATGCCTATGGTATCCATACAGATAACACCAACGGCTACTCGATTTCAGCCAACAACATTAAGGTAACCAATACCACCGATGATGTTCACGGAATATACCTTTACTACGCGACTGCTGATGCCGGCGTAAAAGGCATTGTATCCGGAAACAGGATTACTGCAAGAGGAAATATTACCGGGGAAGTCCGTGGACTGGAACTTTACCAGGCAGATGGGGCTACCATCTCCAATAACGTGATCAGTGTTAAAGCCAATGGTGTGAATGCGTACGGTATTTATAGTGAAAGCAGTTCCAACCTCAGCTACTACAATAACTCGGTACTGAACAGCTCCACTACCACCGGCGATAACTATGCTGCATACTTCAGGCATACGGCGTCTTACTATGGTAATATCAAAGTAAAGAATAACATTTTTGCTTCAGATACCAGCGGTATCGCCATGTATATCGCGAACCCGCTTTACATGAAGAGCGATTATAACACACTGTATACAAAAGGTACCGTGCTGGTGAAACAGCTTACCCCTGCGGGCAGCTATGCTACATTGCATGACTACATCACAGCGGATACACTGGATATAAATTCAATTGTATACAAACCTGCATTTACAGATGATACCACGCTGCAACCAGCCATTGCAAAGCCCGATGTATGGGCTATCCATGGCCGTGGTGTGCAGATAGAAGGTAATGACAAAGACATCAACGGCGTTGCCAGGGCGGTTAAACTCACCGACGGCGCGCCGGATATGGGCGCTTACGAATTCCTGCCCACTTCCGTGCCACCGGTGCTCCCGGCATTCCCGGCTACACCGGCTCCCGGCGTTACCCAAACATTTATGTTTGGTACGGACACGGTAACAAAAATTACCTGGAACCCGGGTACGGCGATACCCAATAACATAGCGGTAAGACGCTACTCCGGTATTAAGCCGCCAAACCTGGCTACAGGCAGGGACTTTATGTATTTCTACACCGATGTGGATGTAACACCGGCCAATGGTCAGTATAACTTTAACATCGATCAGTTCTATATCGATCCGTGGCAGGGTTATATCAGGCGCCAGAAGGATATCCGGATGGGCCGCACAGACAGTGCCAATGCATGGATCGTGGATTCGCTGAGCCATGTATATGATATCCCGAATGTGATCAGGGATAGCGCTGTACACTTCCTGGATAAATTCACCGGTCTCAATGGCGGCACGGCTACTTCTCAATTGCTCCAGCCGGCCGACAGCTCCAACCGCGGTACCCGCTTCTGGGTAGGTTATGGTCACCACCAGTTCTTCACCGGGGACAACTCGCAGAACATGGTGCTGTACCTCAATGCACAGGATTCTTCTAACGTAACCGTGCGTATTAATGGCACCAGCTGGGAAAGAGTGTATCACATTCCGGCCAACAAAACCATCACTACGGAGATAATACCAAAGAGTGGTCTGAACGATGCCCGCCTGATAGAGGAAGGATTATCAGATAAAGGTATCAGCATTGAAAGTGATGTGCCTATTGTTGCCTATGCGCATATTTATGGCAGCGCCTCTTCCGGCGCCACCATGCTGCTGCCGGTAGGTACCTATGGTTATGAATATGCTACACTATCGTCCAGGCAGAATTACAGCACAGACACCTATTCCTGGTTCTATGTAATAGCAGACTATGATAATACAAAAGTGGAGATCACACCTTCTGTGCCCACGCTGGCCGGTAAACCTGCCAATACAACGTTTACGGTTACACTGAATAAAGGAGAAGTGTACCAGGTGCTGGGCGCTATGATGCCTGGCGGTGGCAGCGAAGGATACGACTTGTCTGGTAGCCACATCAGGTCTGTCATCAATGAAGATGGAAAATGCTACCCGATGGCGGTGTTCTCCGGTAGCAGCCGTACCGGTATTGGTTGCGGCATCGAAACGGGTGGATCGGGCGATAACCTGATCCAGCAGAACTTCCCGTCGCAGGCGTGGGGCAGAAAGTATCTTACTGCACCTACCTCTACCAGTGGATCGGCCAGTTCTTTCATGACCAACATTTATCGTGTGCTGGTGAAAGATCCTGCTACCGTAGTGAAAATAAACGGCGCCACATTGACGGGACTGATCAACAACAGGTTCTACCAGTTTGAAAGCAGCACTGCCGATAATATTGAAGCCAATCAGCCGGTGATGGTAGCGCAATATATGTCGTCCAGCGGCAGCTGTCCCAATACCAGCGGCAACGGCGATCCGGAAATGATTTACCTGAGCCCGGTAGAACAGGGTATCAAAAAGGTAGGACTGTACCGCAATACACAGGAGTCTATTACTGTTAATTATCTTACCCTCATCATACCTACGGGAGGTGTATCCTCCCTGCTGATCGACGGCAGCGCTACTTTCGATCATACGTATCCGCATCCTAACGCGACCGGATATACGGTAGTAGTGAAGCGCTGGCCGGCAGCACCTGCACAGTGTACGGTAACCAGCGACTCTGCCTTCACCGCCGTTACCTACGGCCTCGGCAGCGTGGAAAGCTACGGCTACAACGCGGGTACCCTGGTGAAGAATCTGAACATCCTGCCTTCATTTAACAACGTAATGAACAACAGTGGTCAGAACAACACCTACACCTGCGCTAAAACACCATTCCGCTTCTCTATGCTGATACCAGTGAAGCCAACAGCGATTACCTGGAAATTCAGCCAGGTAGCAAGCCTTGCACCTAAAACTGATATCGTGCAGAATAACCCGGTGCCAGTGGATTCTATCATCAGCAACGAACGGAAGTACTATCGCTTTACGGTGCCGGCTGATTACATCTTCAGCAAACCAGGCTTGTATGAAGTGCCTATCCTGATTTCACATCCGGATATTGAAAGCTGCAGCAACAGTTTTGAAAGCATCCTGCAGATAAAGGTAATCCCTGCGCCAGTGGTTGACTTCAGCGTTGACTATACCGGCTGCCTGAACGACGGCGCCTTGTTTAAAGGTACCGCCACTACCAGCAACGGGGTTGCTATCAGCACCTGGAAATGGAGCTTTGCCGATTCTACAGTATCGTCTGCAAAAGATACCCTGAAGTATTTCAGATACCCGGGTGTGAAAGAAGTGAAACTGAGCATTGTAGCGGCAGAGGGTTGCGTAGGGGATACTACCAAAGAAGTGGAAGTGTATGCGCCTGCGCTGGCACAACTTGTGAAAGACTCTATGACCGTATGTAACGGCACGGATGTTACCCTGTCTGCCAGGAATCCTGAACCCGGCGTATTGTACAACTGGTACGATGCTCCAACAGGCGGTACCCTGCTGCATACCGGCAACGACTACACGATTAACAACATTGCCGCCGATGGTAATTACTACCTGGAAACACTCACACACGGATGCCCCGGACTGTCACGCGCTAAAGCCATTGTACATGTATTGCCGGTTCTGGAAACACCGGTAGTTACGGTAGACAGCGTAGGCGTAAACATGATCCGCTTCAAATGGAAGGCGGTTGCCAATGCCACCGGTTACGAAGTATCCCTGGATGGCGGTACCAGCTGGACATTGCCAACTTCCGGCAGGGAAGGACTGGTGCATATCGTTAGCGGGTTACAACCGGTGCAAACAGTGAAACTGATTGTGCGCGCGAAAGGTTGTGAAGACAAGGCATCACTGCCGGCTGAAGGTAAAACCTTGCCTGACGGCATCTATATTCCGAATACGTTCACACCTAACAATGATGGCCGGAACGATGTACTACTCGTGTATGGTTACATTATCAAGCAGCTGCACATCACCATTTTTGACCAGTGGGGTGAAAAAGTATTCGAATCCAACAATCAGTCTGTTGGCTGGGATGGCAACTACAAAGGAAAGGCATTGCCCTCCGGTGTATACATCTATGTATGTCATCTGACCCTTACAGACGGAAGTAAAACAGAGAAGAAAGGAGTTATTAACCTGATCCGCTAAAAACAGTTGTATGAAAAAAGTAAGCATAGAGAAGTTGTTACTGTTAGTCATTGGATGTTGGATGTTGCATTGGCCTTGTGCCAATGCAACTATCCGGCCCATGCGCCAGGATATCGACAGCCTTTTAATGTTGCAGCGATCTGTGAAGGTATATCCCAACCCGGTCGTTTCTTCCCTCACCATACAGTCACGCAAATCAATTCAACAGCTGATACTCTATGCGATGGATGGCAAAACCATCAAGCGTGTAGCGGTTACCGGTAAAAATAACCAGCTGGATGTACAGGATATCCAGCGGGGAGCCTATATGCTGAATACCATTTTTGCAGATGGCACAACGACGTCGAAGATGATCATCAAACAATAATCATTTCAATATGAAAAATTGAAAAAGATGTCAACCAAATTACTATACATAAAGCGACTTTGCATTGCCATATCCCTGACCCTGTTTCAGTTCGTAGCCGATGTTGCATACGCCCAGAATCTTTCCAATAAAGGGAAAGATTTCTGGGTGGGCTACGGACACCACCAGTTCATGGAGATGGGGCAAAGCAACAGCCAGGAAATGATCCTGTACCTGAGTGCAGAACAGCCTGCCACCGTTACAGTGAGCATTACCGGCACCACCTGGACGCGCACGTATAACATCCCGGCGAATACCGTTATTGCTTCTGACCTGATCCCTAAATCGGGCGCTATAGATGCAAGACTGTATTCCCTGCCGCCTTCTTTTGGCGGCACCGGAGGCGAGGGCGTTTTCACGGGGAAGTCTATTCACATACAAAGTAACGTGCCTATTGTTGCCTATGCGCATATTTATGGCAGCGCCTCTTCCGGGGCTACTATGCTGATGCCGGAAGAAACTTGGGGTTATTCCTACATTTCTGTGAACAGTATGCAGAACTATGCGGACGATTGTTTCTCGTGGATGTTTGTTATTGCGAACCAGAATAATACCGTGGTGGAAATTACACCTTCGGTATTAACCCGTAACGGACGCCCTGCCGGCGTACCTTTCACCGTTACGCTGAACCGCGGGGATATCTACCAGCTGGTAGGCGCTTCGCTGGGCAGTGGCGCCGGCCGGGAGCTGACCGGCACTACTATTAAATCGATCGGCAACCCAATGGGACAGTGTTATCCCGTGGCCGTGTATTCCGGCAGCAGCCGTACGGCCATCACCTGCAATAACTCCAGCAGCAGCGGCGATAATAACATCCAGCAGATCTTTCCGTTCCAGGCGTGGGGTAAACGTTATCTCACCGCGCCCACCTCTGAAGATGATTTGCCGTCGACCCTCCAGTATAATATTTATAAAGTAGTGGTAAAAGATCCCGCCACCATTGTAAAAAGAAATGGCGTAACACTCACCGGCCTGATCTCCAATTCTTACTACGAGTTTGTTAGCAATACCGCCGATTATATAGAGTCAGATAAGCCCGTGCTGGTGGCGCAGTTTATGTCGTCTTCCGGGGCCTGCGGCAATACCGGCGGACTGGGAGATCCGGAAATGGTATACCTGAGCCCTATAGAACAAGCCATCAAGCGGATTGGTTTTTACCGGAACGACCGGGAGTTTATAGAAACCAACTATCTCACCATGATCATTCCTACGGCAGGTATTCCCTCGCTCAGGATTGATGGCAGCCCCCTGTTTGACTTCTCTTACCCGCACCCTAACCTGAACGGTTACACGGTGGTGATCAAAAGATGGCCGGCTGCGCCTGCACAATGTATTGTGAGCAGCGACTCCGCCTTCACCGCAGTTACATACGGCCTGGGCAGCGTGGAAAGCTATGGCTACAATGCCGGTACGCTGATCAATAACCTCAATGCTGTAGGCTCTATTCACAACAGTTATGATACTTCTAAAACATCCAATGATTTTACCTGTACCAACACCCCCGTGCAATTGTCCATTTTAATGGCGTACAAGCCTACAAAAATGGTGTGGCGGCTCAGCACCCTGGGCACAGCGATTACGCCTAACGCAGACGTAACGGTTAATGCACCGGTAAGCACCGGTACGGTACTGATCAATGGGATCACTTATTATAAATACTCATTGCCCGGCACTTACCAGTTCAGCGCAATAGGAGAGTATGATATCCCGGTCATGTCCACGCATCCGAGCATTGAAAACTGTAACAATACCGAAAAGGTGGGATTCACGGTATTGGTGAAAGGAAAGCCGCGTGCGGTAATGACTTATACCTATACCGGGTGTTCGCTGGATACGGTTTACTTTAAGGGAGATACAAGCCTGAAGGATCCGCTGATCGACCGTTGGCAGTGGGAGTTCCCGGGAGCAGTGAAGGATAGTGGCATCCAGGTAGGAAAAGTATTTCCTGTGGGGAATGCTGCGGTAAAGCTAACGGTGATTTCAAGGGATGGCTGTGTGGGAGATACTTCCTTCCAGGTAGCCGCAGCGGCCAAACCGGTGGCATCCTTTACAACAGATGCTGCTGCCTTATGCGAAGGCGGAGTATTGAAGATGACCGATAACTCCACTTACGGAGGTACGGCGCCTTTAAAATCGTGGTATTGGAATTTTGGAAATGATTCTGTGCTGAACGCTGTCACCAACGCGGTACAAACGATTACTTACAAAGATCATAATACCTACACCATAAAACACGTGGTGAAAGTAAGTAACCTCTGTGTGAGCGACACCATTTCAAAAACGGTTACCGTGTACGCCAAACCCAACCCGCTTTTTGCTTATCCCGGCGACTGCCTGCCGGTAGGTGGCCTGGTACAGTTTACCAGCGGTGCAGTGGTACCCGATGCGCAAACCATCAGCACACACGCCTGGAACTTCGGGGATGCTAATGCAACAACTGCTAACCCGAATACCTCGGTGGCGAAAGATCCCACGCATGCCTATACGAAGTTTGGCACTTATGCTATTAAATATAGTGTAACTACCGATAAAGGCTGTACGAAGGATACTACGGTAACGGCTACCTTTAAACTGAAACCACAACTGGCTTATGCTGCCCTGAACGGGGTTTGCGTAAACATGCCCGGCACCATTGCCATAGGCAAAGCTACTGTACAAAATGGCGTAACTGGTAAAGGTTACTACCGTGGTCCGGCTACGGATTCAACAGGCAATTTCACCCCTGCCACCGCAGGCGCAGGTACGCATACCATCTGGTATGTGTTTACTACCAGCAGCGGCTGTACCGATTCCATTTCCACCACCATGGTAGTGTATCCTAAACCTGCAGCTGCTTTTACAGCTACCGCCAATTTGTGTCTTGGACAGAATACTGTTTTCACTGACCAGTCTGCCATCTCCGTAGGAACCATCACCAACTGGAAATGGGACCTGGGCAATGGTACGCTGAGAAACAACACCAACAACAATCCGTTTACCATCACTTACCAGAAAGACAGCAGCTACCTCGTGAAGCTGGTGGCGGTGAGTGATCATAATTGTATCAGTGATACCGCTAAAGCCATAGTGGCCGTACATGAATTGCCGGTAACAGATTTTGCACTGCCTGCCAAGGTATGTATGCCGGATGGAACCGCTGCGTTTACCAATCTCACTACGGCGAGGGACAAGTCGTCCCTTTCTTACCAGTGGAACTTCGGCGACGGTGGTGCAGGATCGGCGGCAAAAGACCCTACCTGGCAGTATAAAGCCTTTGGACCGTTTAACGTGAAGCTGGTGGCTACTACCGCTTATGGTTGTAAAGATTCGGCCACTAAAACATTAAGCGCCTTCTTTGGCCAGCCGGTGGCATCCTTTAAAGTAACGCCGGATACCCTTTGCCAGGGCGCCGACAATGTGTTTACGGATCAAAGTACAGATCCTACCGGAAGCATTAATAAATGGGAGTGGAGCTTTGGCGATGGCACCACCTCCACGGAACAACACCCGGTAAAGAAATATACTGCACCTGGTGAATACAGCGTGCAGTTGCAGGTAGCAAATCAGTCGGGTTGCGGATCATCTGCCTATAGCAGCAAGGTGATTGTATACCTCCAGCCGGTGATAGATGCCGGACCATCCTTTGTTGTGCCGCAGGGTACTATCGTGAGCTTTAAGCCGGTGGCCAACGATTCGGTGAACCTCACTTTCGCATGGGACCCTGCTGCCGACTTCCCCGATCCTACGGTGTTGTCGCCGGTAATTCCTGCCATGCACGATGCCACCTACACACTTACTGCTATCGGCAAACACAGTTGTATGGCTCGTGACGCTATGACGGTGAAAGTATTAAAACCAGTTGCACCGCCAAATGCCTTCTCTCCAAACGGAGATGGTGTTAATGACACCTGGATTATCACCAACCTGTCTGATTATGCAGAAAGCACCGTGGAAATATTTAACCGCTACGGACAAAGGATATACCATTCCACCGGTTATAATGTACCATGGGACGGCAGATTCAAAGGTAATCAGCTGCCAATGGCCACTTACTATTATGTAATCAGGCTCCGGGCGGGTATGGCGCCTATCACCGGCTATGTAACTATTATCAGGTAAAGTAAATCATTCACATAAAACCGTATTGTAAATGAGAACGATCATTGCAACCTTATTCATCTTTGCTGCCACTGTATGCTCCGGTACCCGGTTAATGGCGCAAACCGATCCCCACTTTTCACAGTACTACGTATATCCGTCGTGGTTAAATCCTGCGCTTACAGGCGTATTTGATGGCGACTACCGCGTGGCGGCCATTTACCGCACGCAGTGGGGGAATATCAGCCCGTTTAAAACATACGGTGTAAGCGGGGAAATACCCACCGCAAAGAATATTAATATAGGCGCCAGCGTATTAAATCAAACTGCCGGCGATGGCGGTTACAATTATACAACGGCTTATGTAAGCGCGGCCTATACCGGCGTGAAACTCGATGCTTCCCATTATCACCAGTTAAACTTCGGCTTGCAGCTGGGCTTTATCCAGCGTAGGTTTGACCCTTCGAAGCTCACCTATGGCGAACAATGGAATCCTGTTACCGGCTACAACCCCGGTAACCCGGTATCGGATGTACTTACCCGTAACTCGGCAGCCTCCTTTGATGCCGGCGCAGGGGCATTGTATTATGACGCTACCCCCGGGAAGAACTTTAATATTTATGGCGGCTTCTCCGTTATGCATCTTACCAAACCACAGGACCAGTTCAGCGCCAAAGGTGATGCCCGTTTCCCGATGCGCTTTAATGTACACGGCGGCGTGAAGTTAACCCTGTCGGAAATACTCAGCATTACGCCCAACTTCCTGTTCATGCAGCAGGGCCCTGCACAGGAAAAAATGATCGGCGCCTATGGCCAGCTGAATGCAGCGGCGGGAACGGATTTCCTGCTCGGTGTAAACTACCGGTACAAAGATGCAGTGACTACACACGCGGGATTTATTTATAAGAATATGATGCTCGGCGCCAGCTATGATATCAATACATCTGATCTCAGCAAAATGGCACATGGCTCCAACAGCTTTGAAATATCCCTTACGTTCATTGGCCGCAGATCGGTAAGAACACCGGATGTAGAATTTGTTTGTCCACGATTGTAATCAACTTTTAAAAGCAACAGGATCTCATGAAAAAAATAATATTTACTTCCGCATTGCTGTTATCGGGTATGATGTCGTTTGCACAATTTACCTATAACTATCTCAAAGCGGCAGATCAGTACTACAGTAAAGAAGACTACAATTCAGCGGCTACCTACTATGAAAAGTACCTGGGCTCCCGTACCAAAACGGTGAAGCCGGATACTTACAAACCTTATGCGGCCGTGTCGGTGGTAAAGAATAAAACAGTAAAGGTAAGCAGCGAACAGCTGGCGGTGTATAAGCTGGCAGAGAGCTACCGCAACCTGCATAACTATGGTAAGGCAGCGCCTTACTACGAATCCGTGATGGAACTGGATAAAGCTGGTTTCCCATTGGCGCCATACTACTACGCAGTTTCCCTGCGGGCATTGGCTAAGTATGAAGAGGCGACCCAGGCGTTCAAAAATTTCCTGGACAGCTACACGGCTAATGATAAATTCACGGAAGCGGCTAAACGCGAATTGCAGAACCTGGCATTTATTACCGCCCAGTTGAATAAAAAAGATCTGTCGGAGTACAGCGTAAAGAAGGCGCCTGCTGCGTTAAATACCACTGGCGCCAGCTATGCGCCGTTGTGGAGTAACGGTAGTACCCTCATCTTTACTTCTACCCGGCCCGACAGTTCGTTTCAGAAAAATCATACTTATATCAATCGTTTATATACCGCCAGCTATGAAGCCGGGCAGGTATCTGATATTCACCTGTTAAAGCTCGATCAGCCGGAAGGGCTGCACCAGGGCGCTGCATGCCTGTCGCCCAACGGGGAGTTACTATTCCTTACCCGCTGGCACATGGATCATGGCAAAAAGGTATCGGCCATTTATGTGTCCCGTAAAAACGGTGATAACTGGAGCGAGCCCGTGGTGATGGATGCGCTGGTAAATTCGGCGGGTAATAATACCCAGCAACCATATTTACTGGAAGATGGTAAAACATTGTTGTACGCCAGCGACAGGGCCGATGGCTACGGTGGTTTCGACTTATGGTATGCCTCCCTTGATGAATCCGGAAAGCCCTTGCAAACAGCCAACCTGGGAGAAGTAATCAACACTGCCGGTAATGAGCAGGCGCCATTCTATCATGCGGCTACCAAAACGCTGATCTTTTCGGCAGATAACCGTGTGGGCATGGGTGGATACGACTTCTTCTCCAGCAAAGGAAATGTAGGTACCTGGAAAGCGCCGGTAAACATGGGTTACCCGGTGAACTCCGTGAAAGACGATATTTATTTTACCAGCAGAAGCAATAATAAAAACCTGCTGGATGATGTACTGCTGGGCACTGACCGTGCAGCAGAATGCTGCCTGGAATTGTTCTTTGTACATAAGAACCGTCCGCCAAAACGGTTGAGCGGCATCATAGTATCCTGCGACAGTAACACGCCGCTGGCGGGTGCTGCCGTAAACGTGATAGATACTATCAGTAACAAAGTGGTATACACGCACACTACGGCCGCCGATGGCAGCTATGCTTTTACCGTGGAAGACTTTTTGCCATTAAAAGCAGTGGCTAACGCAGATGGTTATACGACTAATGCCCGGCAGATAACTGTTCCGCAGGACGAAGACACTACTGCCATGACAGTACCGGTATTGTGCCTGACGAAGCTGGTTACACCGGAAGCGCCGGTGGTGCTGGAAAACGTGTACTACGATTTCAACAAGGCTACGTTACAGGAAGGTTCATTCCCTTCATTGGATAAGCTTGCGGAACTGCTTGCTGCCAATCCTGATATGCACATAGAACTGAGCGCGCATACCGACAGTAAAGGTAAACCCGCGTTTAACCAACGCCTGTCTGAAGCCCGTGCGAAAACCTGCGTGGAATATCTCGTCAGCAAAGGCATTGATCGCTCCAGGCTTACTTATATAGGTTATGGCGATACACAGCCGGTAGCGCCCAACACCCAGGAAGATGGTAGTGATAACCCGGAAGGAAGACAAAAGAACAGGAGAACGGCATTTACCATCATTAAAAAGTAACAGCCCGGCTGTTTAACCCAAAATCACTGATCCATGAAAAACATTGTGCTCACAGGTTTGCTTGTTTTGCTGGTGCATGTTACCCATGCGCAGCAACAGCCACATTACACGCAGTATATCATGAATCCTTTCATCATCAACCCGGCATTGGCGGGTATTGAAAACTACTGGGACCTGCGCTTCAGTCACCGGCATCAGTGGGTAGGTATGAAAGGTGCACCGGTAACCACGTATATGACCCTGCAGGGGCCTTTGCGTAAATCGGATTACAGTACCGCGTCGCCTACCGGTTTTGACCCGGAAGGGAATAATCCCCGCGGAAAAGGCTACTGGCAGGATTACACCACGCCGCCTCCGCATCCCGGAGTAGGGCTCACCGTGCTGAACGACAAAACCGGTCCGCTTAACCGCTTTTCCATTACGGGGGCATATGCGCATCACATTAACCTATCTCCCAGAACCAGCGTCAGCGCCGGTATCGGTATAGGTATGCAGCAGGTGAGTCTGGATGCCAGCAGGGTGGAATTCTTTGATCCTTCCGATCCGGTGCTGGGCACCAGCACCGGTATACTGAACAAATGGAAGCCGGAAGTAAACGCCGGACTGTGGCTGTACTCAGCAGATTATTTTGCCGGTATCTCTGTGCAGAATATTATCCCGCAGCAAATCGGGTTCGACAATGGCAAAGTAGTGGGCGACTCTGTTTACAGCGGCAAACTGGTACCGCATTTATTCTTTACTACCGGCTACCGGTTATGGATAAACGATGATCTGAATGTGATGCCGTCGGTAATGCTGAAAATGATCACCGCCATGCCATTCAGTGTGGATGTTAACGCCAGGTTTATGTACCGCGACCGGCTCTGGCTGGGGGCTTCTTACAGGATAAACGACGGGGTGGCTGCTATGTTTGGGGTCAACATCAGCTCGCAGTTTAACATTGGTTACTCTTACGACTATACGGCATCTTCCCTGAATACAGTGAGCCGGGGTACTCATGAAATCATGATCGGTTTCCTGCTGGGTAACAAGTATGGAGATACCTGTCCCCGTAACGTATGGTAACGGCTGTCAATTTTTTCATCTTTTCATTTAATAAATAAAAACAAAAACAAAACAATTGTCATTATGAAACAGGTTACACGCTTTATGCCCTATGCATTGATCACTGCGGTTGTATTATTTTTTGCTGCCTGCTCCAAAGACGGAGACCAGGGTCCTGCCGGTCCTGCTGGCCCTGCGGGTCCTTCGGGTGTGCCCGGTGCTACCGGTCCCAAAGGCGATTCAGGTGCGCCCGGTAGTGCGAATGTTATTTATTCTGCCTGGAAGGATGTGGCCTTTGCGCCTGCAGATACCATCTTTAATCAGAATGGTACAATTAACACCATCATATATGGCGCCAGCCTGGATGCTCCGAAGTTAACAGCTCCCTTACTGGCCAATGCATCTATCAACGTCTATATCAATCTCGGTACTGCTGCCAATTCTTTCGTACAGGCGTTACCGTATGTGGATGAATATGGTTACCTGGTAAGGTTTGTAGCCTCTGTCGGCGCCATCGACCTGCTTGCGAATGCACCTATCAGCACCACTGCTACGGATAAACGTTATCAATACAGGTATGTAATTATTCCCGGTGGCGTGTCTGCAAGATCTGCAGCAGGCATCGACTGGAATGATTACAGCCAGGTGAAAAAATATTTAAATCTCAAGGACTAGGTTGGCTAATACAACCACCAGTATATAAAAGGGCTGCCTTATTCAGGGTGGCCCCCATTTGAAATCATTTATTGACCAAAATTTACGAAACCGTGTATGAACCCATATAGTGACCTTACGGATCAGGAGTTGATCCGCCTGTATATTTCAGGAAATAACCCGGCTTTTACCGCATTGGTATACCGCCATAAGAACAGGATCTTTACTACTATTGTTTTACTTGTGAGAGACAGAAGCCTGGCGGAAGATATCTTCCAGGAAGTATTTATAAAAATAGTGAACGCTTTACAATCGGGCCACTATGTCGATAACAGCCGGTTCCTGGCATGGGCGGTAAGGATTGCCCATAACGCCTGTATCAGCCATTTCAGGAAAACCAATCAACGGCAAAGCACCATCGTTACCTACAACGATGACCTGGGCGATTACATGGAAGTCACGGAACACAGCCAGGAATACCGCATGATCCGTGCCGAGGTAACCGAAGAAGTAAACAGGATGCTGGACCGCCTGCCCGGACTGCAACGCGAAGCCCTGATCCTGCGGTATTACGCCGACCTGAGTTATAAGGAGATGGCGCAAACCATCGGTATCAGCATTAATACAGCGCTGGGAAGGGTACGGTATGCACTGATGAATTTAAGGAAACAGGCCGGGGTTGAAAACCTGGTGGCGGTATAATTCTGCGGGTTAAACTAAATGTTGAAAGCCGGGTGTTTTTCGTTAATTTCAGTCAGCCGGAATAACGAAAATACAACTCCCATGTATACCCGAAATAATCCCCAGGAACGTAAATTCCGCAGCAATGCCGATCACATAGCTGGCAGAAATGGTATCTCCCAAAATGCGCCTGTACAGAGAAAATTTATATATGAGGGTACTGAAGAAGAGCCCACCATCACTGATATGATAGCTTTTAATCCGGAACTGTTTGAGCAGCACTATGGCTTAATACAGGTCATGATGCGCGAATCCGAAATATATCCGCTGGAGAAAGGAAAGGAGAAGGAGGCTATTGAGCGTTACATTAGTGAATTTAAGAGTAAGGATAACGGAGGCCTGCCGAAGATCATCCATTTTATCTGGATAGGGGCTTCCATGCCTGGATCCGGGAAAACAAATGTACTTGCCTGGAAGAAAAGAAATCCCACTGCGAAGATCTGGTTATGGTCTGACAGCCGCTGGCGCGACCGGACTAACAGTATACAGAATGGTTTTGCGGATATGGCGGCCTGGGCAGGAGAACATGAAATAACCATAAAGGATATCTCGGCTGATGCCAGCGTCTTTACAGAACATTATAAGAAGGAGGCAGGTTATATTAAAAGGGCACCCACTGATACAAATGATACATGGACCAACTTTGGCACTGCGTCCGATCTGGCGCGTTACAGCATTCTCAGCAAGTATGGCGGCATCTATTCAGATAGCGATCTTGGTTTCAGGGAGAATACCGGGCAGCATGAATCGGGGAGTAGCTCCCCGCAGGCAGAACAGCCCGATATTTTTGAAGAAGTAAAAAAGAAGATCTATAAAACAGGCATGCTTACCCATAACAGGACAGAAGCAAAAAAGGCTGCCAATGACCTGATCGCAGCATTGCCTGGTGCGGAGAATATAGGACTTATTAACGCTAATGCGGAGAAGAAGCTGAATGCGCTATATCAAGACGGGGAGAGGCTTAAAGAGTATCCTGACCTGGAGGGGGGATTATTTAGCGCCCGGGGATTAGAAACAATGGGCTCCACCGGTCCTGAGGGAATGAGAGAAGCGTTAAGAACCAACAGCAGGACAAGAGGGGTTCCCGGTAGTATCCCTGTCGGAAATAGAAAGTATTTCAGTGAAGCAATGGAAAATAAAATATCAGCAGACGATCTCTCCATTAAAGTCCCTTCGCTGGCGGTAAGCGATTTTGAAGGAAGTGATATGTCCTGGCTAAAGTAACGCCTATACAATCTTCCCGTCTTTCCCAAATTCCTTGCGGATGCCCGCCAGCAGATCCTTTTGCCGGATGGTTTTATCACCCCGTTTCAATGCCATCAGGCAACTGTACCGCACAACGTTAATAATAGTACCGCCGGTCATTTCGTATTTACGCGCAGTGTCTTCCAGGTTCACTTTATCTTCCAGCGCTATATGTGAAGGAAAGGATTGTTCCCATATGCGTAACCGTTGTTCCGGCCCTGGCATAGAGAAATAGATCATCGATTGAAAACGACGGGCAAAAGCTTCGTCGATATTGGCTTTCAGGTTAGTGGCCAGGATTACCACGCCCGGAAAATCTTCCACGCGCTGTAACAGGTAAGCCACTTCCTGGTTGGCATAACGGTCGTTGGACGAAGAGGTTTGTGTGCGTTTTCCAAACAACGCGTCTGCTTCATCAAAGAATAGAATCCATTGCTGGTTGATGGCCTTGTCAAATACCTGTGCGAGGTTCTTTTCTGTTTCACCAATAAATTTTGATACCACCAGCGATAAGTCGATCCGGTATACATCCATGTTGAACGTTTTACCCAGGAGGCAGGCAGTGAGCGACTTCCCCGTTCCCGGCGGTCCGTAAAAAAGACTGCGGAAGCCAGGCTTTATTTTGTGGCTCATGCCCCAGTCGTGCAGCAGGGTGGTGCCATGTTCTATCCATGTCCGGATGTCTTCTACTTCTTCCATCGCATGCGGTTCCAGTACCAGGTCCTGCCACTCCATACCGGTTTCAATACGCTTGGCAGGAAACTGCGTATTATAATCAGGACGGTAGGAAACGCCTTCTGTAAACAGGCTGAGATACTCGGTCGACAAGCTCAGGGTGCCGCTTAGCAGCGGCTCATCGCCGGCGGGGTTGAGTTTGAGGATTTGATGTTTGGCAAAGAAATGATCGGGGCTAAAATACCGGATCATGTTAAACCGTTGCTGCAAGCCATCCGCCGTCAGCAGGAACGCGGCTGTTTCCCCGGTTGGTAAAAAGCCGCCGTGCATCTGTCCTTTAATACCACCAAATTCTGTGAAGCCCCTGTCATAGGTGGCGTTCTTTACAAAGAAAATGTCCAGCAACTGTGGTTGTATATGCGGGATCAGCGCGAGCAGCAGTATAATCCGCTCCGCATGCGACATGCCATAGTGTTTTATAATCTGTGCGTACACAGATGGATCTTCCGAGAGATCCGGTATTGGCGGGTATTCCACCACTGTTTGCTGGAAGTATTGTTGCATCCGTGCTTCCGTCAGTAGCCGGAACCACTCCAGTTCCTTCTCCAATGCAGCTGCGTTGGCTGCTATTAACTGTATGCCCATTCTGTATATATTGTTTTTTCCATCCACGGGGTCTTGATCATGCCAATGCCCCACGGTAAGGTTTGAAGTATCATGTCGTAGCCCCGTTCTTCTACCCGCAGCCACCAGTCATCATCTTTTTGCCATAGTGCGCCGTCGCGCTGCAGGAAGGCCGCCTGGAAACCTTCTACGGAGGAGTTGTTCATTTTCTCCCAGCGCTGGATTACTACTTTCAACAGTTCCTCGCAGAGTTGTTTTTCTTCCGCGGTCAGCAGTATTTCTGCGGGCACCGGTTCTTCCAGTGGTAAGGCGCACAGTATTTTATTGAGCGCCAATTCATGTTCTGCATGTATTTCCTTTCCGTTTACCATATACTGAAGCAGGTGTACGGCACGATGTTGTGCTTCCCGGTTTATAAAACCTTCGTCGTTCACCAGGCCGATCCGCTTGAAGCCAAACGGAATAAAAGGATGCAGTATGATCAGGCCGGCGTTACCGGTATAAATGGTATCCAATGGTTGCTTCTTCACTTTAGCCCAGCTGTCGGGCTCGTGAGGCGGTGTTTCCAGCGGATGCGCCGTTGCCGTAGCGGTAGCCGGGTTTATTGTCTGGAGGCGGTCCTTTTCGTAAAGGCTTTCCCGTAACAACGCCCGGTGACGGCTGGCTGTAATGTTTAATTGCGCTTCCTGCTGCAATACCGGTACTACATGCCGTATATGCGTGTACGATAGCGACGCCGGTTGTTGCGCGCTTTTTACCAGCCGGCTGACCAGTATTTCCGCAATACCCGGGGTGGTCATATTTATAAAATCGAGGAAACGGGTAGCGTAGCTGCGCGCGTCATATACATGTATATGTGCGCCCAGCAGTAACAGGTGAAACCGCCGGAATACCTGTTGCAGCTGTATTTTCTCCTGGCTGCCGGGAAGCAGTGATTCCAGCAGCTGTTGCAACTCGTGCAAGGCATCCGTGGTGTTGGCTGTCCAGCCGAGGGGAACATCCTGTACAATGTCAAGGAACGATTCTTCGTCGAGGTGCTGCGCCATTTGTTCTATCAGTGCAGGATGCTGCAGTATTTTACTGTAGAATAACCTGCGTTCCTGCCGGCTGCGCTGCTTATAAAAGCGGACGGCCTTCCGCAGGTCGGTGATGCTGCCCTGGTGACTGTTACCGGCTGTTTCCTGTAACAGGAGCAGGCTGTCCTGTACCGCGTATATATCCAGGGTTTGCCGTATATGGCTGTCGGGCACCCCCGCGTAGAAGGAGAACAACCCATATACCTGTAGCCTGGCCGCCAGTTGTTGCCGGTAGCTGGTAAAGAGCTGATGAAGGATGGCAGGAGCGGCGTTGAATAAAAGGACCACGGCTGCTTTGATGATTTCGTTGGTCGCTGATAATGGCAACGAACCCAGTTTTTCCGGCAGCCGGTAGCGTGTAAGGTATACCGTTAGCAGCTGCCGCGCTTCTTCCAGCACTTGCTGTTGCTGATGTTCCACGGTAATGGAAGGGTAGCGCTGCATGCGCTGTAATAACGACCGGAAGGCCACCGCCGGTTGATAGATCCTGCTGCTGCTGCCTTCCGCAAAGAAGCTGCCTCCTGCGATGGTTTTCTCCAGCCAGGGTTGCAGTAACGCCTGTACCGGTTCAATATGCGGTTCCAGCTGAAGAAACAGCTCCTCCAGTTGCCGGAATAGTTGCGGCGATGGGGTGATGCTTTCCTGTAATAGCTTCATGTGTTCTTCATGATATTCGTATAGCCATTGCAGTAACCTTGCGGCATAGGCTGAAGAGACATTGCCCGCTGCCGGAGGTAATTGCCCGGTGGTCAGGAATTGTTGCAGCCAGCGGGTGATCTCTTCCGGTGAGGCTGTTATCTGTGCGGGTAAACGTTCTGCCTCCTGCAGGGAAAGAGCGGATGCGGGCATGGTCCATGCCTGCAAATCATTGGCCAGCACCGTATTCCCGGAAAGGTGATTAATAACGGGCAGCAGCTGTTGCAGCAGGAAGCGGATCATGTGCGGTGCTGCCACCGGCGTTTCCGACCACGCGGGCAGGAACAGGTGTTGCAGTAACACCTCTTTGCTGATCCGCCGGTAACGCGTGGCGGCGAGCGATTGCCAGATGGCTTGCAGGATAAACTGCTCCGGCGGCAGGGTGCTAACCGTCACAAATTGTTGCACGGCGGTTAACAGCGTATATACGTTGTCGTATACTTCTTCCGCGGCGGCGCTCATACCGCTGCTTTTCAGCAACCGGAAAAACACCGCGGGCTTTACGCCTGCCACCAGCCGGTACATAGCTGCCGGTAGGGTGGCGGCGTATTCGAGTATCGTCAGCGTTTGATCCGGATGCTGATCAGCCAGCTGTTCCAGTAAGCTGTTAAGGGAGTAGTGCGCATATATTTTTCCCCACCACGACATACTGCCATAGGTGAGCAGGTGCAGGATCACATCGCGGAGCAATAGCCGTTTTGTAAGCGTGTCCCCGGTAAAGGAAGCCGCAGCAATGGTATCAGCTGCCCAGTTCTTTATCTCCCTTAAATACCCGGTTTGCTCCACCGCCACTTCATTGGTTTGCATAAGTTCATGCCACCTGCCGGCAGCGGTTTGATGCTGCAATACCAGCTGCAGCATTTGTTTCAGGGAGGCGGCGGCATGGTAACCGGTATTGTTAAACATCAGTTGCAGGGACGCAGGTGTAACACCCGGAGCCCACCAGGGAATAGCGCCATATAGCAGATAATAGCGGAGTACATTGATTTGTTCCCCGGTGTCTGCCATTAATTTTTTGTAAGATGGATCACCGCCGGCAACCAGTTTTCGTTGAGGCGAAACGGTTAGTTCGTTATAGAGGTCTTTGATATAGTTACCCAATCCTGTTTCTGGTAAGGAAGATTTGTAACGCCACAACGCTTCATAAAACAACTCCAGGATGGTTTCATAGGAAAGGTTGAAATGCCCCGCCAGCTTCAGCAGGTTGCTGCGTACAAATTCTTTGCGGTTAAAGTTGCTGCCCCGTTCCATAATGAGATAGGTGAGCATAAATAACCACACCGCTTTTTCCAGTTCACTGGTTTCTGTATGGAGTAATTGTTGCTGCTGTTGCAGCAACAGTATTTCCCGGCTGCCGGCAATAATAAACAGCGCTTCCGCCGGTTCCAGCACCTGTACGATGGCCTGTAATACATCAACGGAAAATTGCCACACAATTCGCTCCCGTACGCTTTGACTCCGGCCAATGCTGCGGATAAAACCAGCCAGTTTCCCCGGGGAAGTTTTTGATAACTGTAAAATGATGTCTCCCGGTTGCGCGCGTTCAGCGGTAGTGGCCCACCAGGGCATCACACCCTGCAACAGGAAAAAGCTCATCAGTTCCAGCTGCCGGTCTTCGCCTTTCCTTATGGTAATATCCCCGCTAACGCCATGCTGCGTGCCCGCCTGTTGATGATACAGCAGATCAGTAAGCGCCTGTTGCAAAGCCGCTAATATCTTTGTTGGCAGCTCGGCTTCCAGGTCTTTGAAAGGAATGGTCCCTATGTTCAGTACCAGCCCGTCGATAGAAGCCATCATGTCGGCGGGGATCAGTTGTTGCAGCAAATCATCCGTACCATTGCTGATGCTTTGCCGGAAAAGCGTACTCACTTTATCCTGCAAGGCAAAAGCCCTGGACCTCGAATCGTAGGTGATATCAAAGCTGTATCGCCGGATGATGTGTGCTTCCATTTATACGGTAACTACATGTTGAGAAAATGCGGGATCTTTTACAATGAACGCCAGTAAAGCAGCGGTGGCAGATGGCCGGTCGCCTTCTCCGCGCATGGCTTTGAGCCAATCGAAATACCGGGATTCAAATGCCTGCATGGCGCTGATACCCAGCCAGTCGAAGTTCATGCGGAATTGTACAGGTGTATGTTCCCGGAACAGTCCTTCGGTAAAATTCCTGAACTCCTTATACTGGAAGCGTGCCGGCCATGAAGGGAAAATAATGCTCATGCCGAATTTAAAGAAGGCTTCCTGCAACATTTCGGACTCGCCGTGTTTTACATAAGGCACCACACGTACCTGCCGGTGCTGCCCGGTTTTCATTTGCCTGATCAGCAACAGCAGATCCAGCATTGTTTTTTCAACGGCAACCTTATGGTCAGGAGACGTGAAATGTGCTGCTGTTAACAGTTCCGGCGTATCGCCACGATAGAAATATATTTTGTAATACTGCTGCAGCTGTTGCCAGCTGCCATAAGCATCCTGTTCATTCAGGGCAGCCGCCAGCGGGGCCACGTTTTCCAGCTGCGCTTCCCGCTCTTCAAGGGTGAGCCATTGTGCATGTTGCAGCAGCAGTTTATTGGATCTGCTGTAAATACGGAAACCAAAACTCTTGTCTGTGTAGGCAGGCTTCAGCAACAGGTGTTCCAGCAGGTAACATCCTTCCGATTCTGTGCTGATCTGTTTCAGGTGCCGCATCGTTTCTTTTTGCGCCTGCATAGCTTCTTCATGCGTGTTTTCCCGGGTTATCACCTGCCACAACGCATGTGCAGCCTGACGGTATACCACCAGGTACACATCTTCTTCCCCATCGTATACGATGCGGTAATTGGCCGGATCCAGTCCGTAACGCAGCAGCGACACCGACTGACGGCCATAGTCATATTTCTTGCCGGTAATGATTTCGCCGGAAGTGCTTTCAGCGATGTTCACTTTCAGCAGTTCATCTTTCACTTTGTATTCCTTCACCAGGTGAACATGAATATGTGGCTCGGAAGGTTGGCTCACGGATACTTTCCAGTTGCTGCTATCAAATACGGCGGTAAGCCGCTTTCTTTTTTCCGGACGCACATGAAGCAACTTATGCAGAATGGTTTCATAGCCTGACAAACTACCTTCGTTAAAAATATCTTCGCGGTAGTTGAACGAACGGTTGCGGTTAGCGCTGAGTGCGGGCAGGTCACGAAGGATGGATGCTTTCCATTCCAGCTCCGGACTGATCCGGGAGGGAGGCGCATCGCGGTCATAGGTTTGTTCATAGAAAGTAACCGGGTATTTCAGTAACACCAGGTTGAAGCGGGCCATCAGGTGATCCAGTATCGTGTTCTTACGTTGCTGGTATTCTTTATCCGGTTCTGCTGCTTCCTGCATATTTTTAATATAGGGGTTCCCGTTATCATTGATGAAATCCTCCCAGGATACGGGTGATTTCTGATGGGTAAATGCTTTCAGCAATGAGGCCACATGCGGCACGTTGTACAGCGGTTGTGTAGCGTAGGTAGCAGCTGGCACCTGTTGCAGGAAAGGCGAAAACAGGTTGCCGATGTTGCTTAGCTGCGCGAGGTAGTTGGCCAGCAACTGTTCAAAAAAGAGCAGGTAAGCCTTTAGCTGTTTAGCCTGTGCCTGGCGGAGGGCGGGAGCATCTTTTTCGAGGCCTTCATGCCCGATGCCATAAATCGCCGGAAAGTGATGCTGAAGGGAATAGTACTGGCCCAAGTTGCGGTATATTCCTTTCAGTGGTTTGGGAGCTTCGGCATTTTGATGACCAGTAAATTTCCTGCGGGCTACTGTTTTTACCTGCTCGTACATATTGAGGAAGCCGGCATCGCGGAGGTTGTATTCAAATTTGTCGCTCGATATTTTTATCTCGTGCTTTTCGCTTATCATTTCCAGGTAAGGGTAGTGGCCTTCTTTGATCTGCACCGGTTTTGCCTGGAAGTTACCGTTTTCATCCGCGAGGTAAATAGCTTTTACTTTCATTACGCCGGGTACTTCTGAAACACTTTTCATCAGGTCGGCCGGATCGGCGGTTTGTTTGCGGGGATGCAGATCGCTGTTCGCTACGAAACCTTTCTTCAGCAAGGGACCTGCATACATTTCTTCCGGTGTGTGACCATTGATATACATTTCGGCGGCGGGTACAAATCTTACCGGCGGGTGCATTGTCATTTCAAAAGCATTGCACATCAGGGCGAGGATCTGCTGGGGCTCATGCCTGCTGTCTACAAAAATTTCGGCCTTAATGAAAATCTCCTGTGGTTGCAATACTACTGCTGGTTCAAAGTCTTCCCCGATGTTCCGGTACGATTGCAGGAGATGATCTGTTTGTGCGGCCAGCAGCTGTACCTGGTCTGCATTGGCTTCCATGTTCCGGGCAATTGCATCTTCCACCTGTATAAATACCCGGTATACGCCCTTTGTACACCCGGATGGATGGATGGTTTGTACGGGTTCAATCCATACATTTTCCAGGTCGTCTATTTCATCCAGCACCAGTTTGCGGTAGTCGTTCACCGTCACGGGCGCGGAGGTAAGCATTTCTGCTCTCCGGAAAAAGGAGTGTTGCAAAGGATCAATGTCGCCCTTTTTATCTGCCAGTATTTCTTCTATTGGGAACGCCGTGCGATATGCCGGATCAGTGATTGCATAGCATAGCTGTTGCAGGATGGTTACGCCGGGATCATGCAGGTTGTAGTCGGTCCATTCGGTACCGGACAGCTCCTGCACGCGGGCAATGGCTTCCTTCATTAAAAGATCATAATCCATTGCAGGGGCAATGGATTTGTCTCTGTTGATCTGAACGGGACTATCGGACATATGACAGCATTAATAGTAATATTCATCCGGCATAAACAGCTCGTCGCTCCATAGCCGGGTGATGTTATAAAAGATTTCCACACCATCGCCATAGTTGCTGTTGGAACGTAATTGCAGCGCGTAGTTATGCGTGGTGCCTTTCCAGCGCAGTTTGATCTTATTCCAGAAAAAGCCGTAGTGGGCGCAGCGCTGGCTGATCCGGTTATGTGATCCGCCGTATGCCGCGAGTGCCGTGGCGTGAAGCAATGCTACCCTGCCGGCGCCTTTCCGGCCGGTTCTGGCCATCACTTCAAATGCCTGGCAGTTATCCATCGATTCGAGAATGGGATGCCATTTGCCGTTTGCCGGAACGGCGCCTGCTTTAAAAGTTCCTACGCGTCCCTGCATACCTGCAAAGCCGTTTACATCCACTTTAAAACGGGGGTCACTTTTTTTCCCGACCCCGAGGTTACCGTTCATATGAAAAAAGAAGCTCTTCCCGGGTCCGGTCTGGTCATCTTCCCCGGTGCCGGGTTTCAGGCGAAGGGCAGGAAAGTCCTGTTCATCTTTTTCCATACAGAAAAAAGGTTCCAGGTCATCAGTGGCGCGGTAAAAGGATACCAGCCGCTTGGAGTCGCCGAGCGTAGATACCAGCAAGCCATTGTCTTCATCTTTTGAAAAACCATCTTCCTGTTTATTGATGGTAGAATCTATCAGGTAGCCGAAGTGGTTTTCTGTTGGCATTACGCCGTTTCTGAAATATTGTTTGAGCTCATCCCGCCCGTATACTTTTTTACTTTGTTGCGTATCCATATATAAGCAATTTATTTTAAGAGATGAATAGTTACTGGTATGACCGGTCAGGGTGGAAGTATAGAGATGGTCAGCATCTCTTCATCGGTTGCGTGATCCGGTCGTTGGTCCGTTGGCGTTATAACATGATGGTCGTTGCCTATAATGAGTTCGTTGCTGATCTTCAACGCATCGATGCCCAATGGTTCCGGTTCTTTGTATTCGGGCGAGTGCAGCACGGTGATGAGGTGTTCTTTCGACGGGACCAGCACGGCTTGCGGCAACGAAGGCGTAACCTGCTGAAGGCCGCCTATGGCGGTATCTGTACAATAGGCCGTTACCATACCGGTATCTTCATCTTTTGTATAGTAAAAATGCACGAGGGAAAAGCCGGTGATATATTCCACATAAGGCTGCCGGTTGATATAATTCAGTAGCTCAGATTTGTACAAGGTGCTGCCTATCTTTAAATGGGAAGAAGGATCAAACAACCAGGGACAAAGATATTTCTGGATATCCAGCTGCAGCTGTTGCAGGTGGCTGTTCTGGTTGTTTTCAGATGGATCCCTGAACATGATGCTGCACACTACTTTCACGCTTTCATACACCGGGTTACGGATCGATAAACGGACAAAGGGAGATATATGCTGTTGCATAAAGGTTTGAATGCGGCAAAGGGTGTCCAGGTCTACTTTGGGTTCCGGGCTGATAAACAGGCCGCTGTCCGATTGCCGCGGAACCACCACAATGCTTACATCTTCGTCCCTGGCGCCGGGTAGCGCAGTGATGCATTTTACAATCAGTATCTCCGGAAAAGCTTCCAGTAATACCTGCGCAATATCCAGTGCTGTAACGGGCCGTTGCTTGTGCCGTAGTCTTTCACTTACCCGTGTATAAAATTTACTTTCGGATTCTGTTTTACGGCCCCCGAAAGAAGGAAATAACTGCCAGATCGCCTGGATGGTTCGGATATCTTTTTTTGTTTTTTTTATCGTCAGGGGTGGGAGCGTTAATACTTTTTCGAGCGAACCGCCAATTCCTTCAAACACCCGCTCCACGGTTACGGCATTAGGAAAGATACCAATCACCCTTGGCGTAATGCATTCGTGGGAAGGGGTGGAAATCCTGATCCACCAGGTACCGGGTGTATGGATAGTGTTATTGGGATTGATACCGTGTGGAACACGGATCTTTACAATACCACTCCGCGAAAGGTTATTTGTATTGTCTGATAAAAGACACATGCTTTCAAAGGGATACCATTTGTTATTTGCCAGGTAATGCCAGTTGAGCGGGGTAAGATTGGTAGTGGTGTCGGTGAAATATTTATCTTCCAGTTGAAACAACAGCGACAGCTCTTCTCCGGGTTTCAGTTCGTTAAAACCAATGTAGAGGTGACCGGCTTCGTTGAATACCGGAAGCAGGGAAAAGTCATTGGCGCCGTTGCCGGGATAAATGCCCTCATTTCCAAATACGCCCGCATGGTGTACTTCCATGGTTTCTCCAGGTATGGCTACTTTTCCCGGCTTTAATGACTCGGAATGTTCCAGTGTATAGTTGACGGCAATGGCCTTTACCACCGGCACGTAAGGAGGCGACGGCAGCGGTTTTTTCCGCATCGGGTGTTTGGCGTTGTATAAAATTACTTCCGGAAAGATGAGTGTGTACAACTGATGCCCGAATGTTTCGGAGGGGGCCGACAGCTCCAGCCTGACGGCGCCCTGCTTGTAAGCCGTGCCGCCGCGCTTTACTTCCTTATCCATTTTCATCCCGTTAGGGAAACTGATTTTATTGAAGTCGGCGTCTTTAATCAATGAGGTATCGGCCAGGTACAGATCGCCTTCTTTGTCGCGGCGCGTATCGAAAAGCCGGAACTGTTCCTGGTTGCCACGTTCGGGCAGAAATACGCCGTTGTTAATACTACTAAGGCCCACCTTATAAGAGTTGTTGGTCATATTCCCCGGGTAGGCGGCGAAGTAACTATCGAACCCGTTTATATTTTTGGGAAGATCCAGCCATTCCAGTTTTATGCTGAAGTCTTTCGTATACTTATTAAAAACATTGCTGTTGGAAATATCGAGAAAAGAGCCTACTGCCGGCATGGGTCCGAATATCCTGAAGGAGCTGTATGCGTTCAGTTCCCCTACGTTATTATCCAGTTTTACCGCCCGGAAGCCGGTTACTTTAGCCGTTACCGTTACCCGGTCCAGTACCAGTTGACGGAGAAAGGAGTAGGGGTGGTGGAAGCTGTTATTGTTCAGCAATACTTTCAGGAGCGGCAATGCCGATGTAATATTATCGCCATGTACATCGGGGCTGAATACGGTGAAAGCGGCTTCGCTGCTGCGTAGCAGGAAGTTGATGACAATAGCGTTATCTGCCTGCTCTGCGGCGCTGCACCGCACGTTATAATGTTTAATGGGCTCCCATCCTGTGGGAGTGGTGTAGTATAGCAGGAATGCGGCAGACATCAGTTCACTGTTAATGATAGCGGCACTTCTGCCGGTAACGGCAGAAAAATTCTGAAGGTATTTAATCAACTCCGTATAGCCGGCAGCGTTAAAATGAAGTCTTACCTGTACAGACCGCGCACCTTCTGTAAGGTATAGTGTAGGCGATCCGATCATAAAGCCGATCGAGGTATTCTCCATGGTACGTACCGATTGCGACAGGTCGTGCTGATCTTCTCCCAGCAAGGGCCACGTCACCGGCGGGGCGGTGAGGGCGGCAAAAGCCGCCGGTGGTATCACCGGGTGAGTAGCATGATAAATAGCTGCTTCGCAGATGTTATTGGTTTGCAGCGACCGCGCAGCGATCTGGAGGTAATTACTGATATACAGGGTGTGTATGGCGGTAATGGTGGTGGCATGTACCTTGAGCGGATCCCGCAGCCGGTATTGCAACGGTTCTTTCCTGGCAGCGCTGGGCGCAAGCACTATTTCTCCTTTATCCAGCGTGAGGCTGTTCACCTGCGGGGCGGGCGTGACCAGGATATGTACTTTGTCCGGTACCGCATGCAGGGGTTCCATACCCAGTATGGTGCGGTAATAATAATCCAGATGCCGTTTGGGTATTTCGTTGATCTGGTCCTGCAGGTATTTATAAAGCTCCGTAAATGCCATCAGCAGCCCCATATGCGGCGTATGTTTCCGTTCCCGGAGCTGATTCTTCAGGTAGTAGGCGGAAGCGCTGGAAGTCTGGTAAAATTTCGTCCGCAGTGTATCGTAAATTTCGTTCAGCGAAAAAAATCCGCTGAAGATGTCTTCGCTTTCGGTGATACTGTTTGAAATGCCCGGGAACAGCGCCTGCAACCGCGCTGTGGTAGTGACGCCGCGGAGGGTATGATGCCTGGCTGTTTCATAAGGAAACAATTGTTTTACCTGTAGTTCATACCGGTTTAACTTCATCGTTTCATCTTCCACCACCTGAATTACCTGTTGTATGTAATGCCGGATCACCTGCTGTTTATCCGAGAGGAATAATTTCTGCAGGGCATCCATGAGTTCAATGGCAATGTCGTAAAGCAGGGAGAAGAAGCCGGCGGTATGTTTAAAAAGACTGGCTTCATTTCCTGCTTTGCCCATCGCTTCCCGCAGGAAGAGATATTTTTCTTCATAGGCGGTGAACTGGAGGTTGGAGCAGGTGATGAGCATAATCACCAGGTCTGCCTGAAAAAACTCCTGCCAGTCGCCATCCGGCTGATCCTGGAAATTATAATAGTTAAACTGGCTGGCGAGCGCGGTCAGCTGCGCCAGCAGGTCAAAGGTACTTTTGTCGTCTACTTTTACATAGGCAGGTTGCAATGCATCCAGTTGCCGTTCCAACTGGCTGACGCCATCCTGTATATTTTCAAAGTAGTTATTCATCTCGTGCTGATGTTGGTACCTTCCAGGAAGTAGAACGGATACACCAGGTTATGCCGGGTATTGGTAGAAATCACCGTATAGTTGATCTGAACGTACACGGTGCCGCTTTCCATTGTCTGGTCAACAATCTGACAGTCCACCAGTTTGATCCGTGGTTCGTATTCCAGCAATGCATGATAGATGAGGTGGTTCAGTTCCCCGGAAAACCGGGAGTCTACTACTTCAAATACCATCTTGCGGATATTACAGCCGAAATCCGGCAGCATGATGCGTTCGCCGGGAATGGTGCTGAGAATGATGCGGATGCTTTCTTCAATATCCGCCACATCAGACACCATCAATACCGAGGCGTTGGGTTTGTCGAAGGAAGGAGGGAAGCTCCAGCCTGTTCCTAAAAATGATTTGATATCTTTTGCCATTGTTAACCTCCTATTAATACCGTTGGACATCCTAATGCAATTACGCCGCCGTGGGCGGTGGTGTCGCCCATACGTACCGCAGGTCTTCCGCCTATGAGCACGGTGAACGATCCCATGATGGCAGAATCAGGCGGTCCCACACAGGTACACAGGTCGCCCATTACGGAGGCGGGCATGCCGCCGATTAAAACAGTGGGCATACCCGGTCCTACTATGGGGCCACCCACATGCGGAATAGGGGGTAGTCCAGGTGTAATGAGCGGGCATACATGCATATCTGTGATCCTTGCGGCGGGTTGTCCCATAATTTATTTTTTATCGTTTTAATTAATCATTACTACGCCTCCCTGTATGATGGTGGCAGCAGAAGAAGAGAGGGTGGCAGAGGTGTTACCAGTGGCGCTGAGCGTGGTGTCGGCCGACATTGACAGTGTGGCGCCGCTCATTTCCAGTGCGGTAGTGGCGGCAACATTCACCGACATGCCATTCAGTTTGAGCTGCCCCGTGGCCTGCAATGTAAGGTCGCTGGCGCTTTTTATGGTAACGCCTGCCGGCGCCATAGTAATGCTGTTACTGCTCTGGTCCTGGATCACTATTTCCTGCGATGTGTCGTTCAGTGCCACGCTGTTGCCTCCCGGTGTAATCACGGTGATGATCTTGTTCTCATCATCAAAACTAATTTTGAGCTGACTCTTTGTATACAGCGCCTTGATGTAATTGTTATTATCTGCGGGAATTACCGGCGGCGTTTTCATTTTGCCATATAAGGAGCCGATGATCACCGGGTAACGCGGATCATTTTCAATAAAAGCTACTACTACTTCATCGCCTACTTCCGGGAAAAATATGGCGCCTGCACTGGCGGTGGCATAGAAAGTAGACAGCCGGGCCCAGGTGCCTTGCTGACCGGTAGCGGTACTGGCCAGCATCACCTGCACGCGGTACTCTGCGGCAGGGTCCTCAGAAATGGCGACTACGGTGCCCAGCTGAAGTCCTTGTATAGCCGGCAGCTGCCCGTTTGCCGGGGAGTAGGAAAAATTTTCCCTTTCATAAATAGGTTTGCTGTTCAACCCAAACTTTGCGTTGGTATTCCAAACGCCTTCCTTGAGGGTATGTGTTACGGCCCACACGTAGGCGTTGCCGTTAAAGCGTGCGCCCACGCCGGCTAAGGTGATCAATGTGTTGGGCCATACGGTGGCGTTGCCCATGAAGGATACCTGCCCGCTGATGGATTCCAGCCGCATACGGAGCAGGGTGCTGTTGGCCCATGATTGCAAAGTTTCCTGCGCCAGCGGCGAATTGGATACCAGCTGCAGCGGCGTTTGATGCAGCGCGGAAGCCAGTGTGGTGGCTTCCAGGTTACCTTGCGCATTCAGTCCCGGTTCCGTGGCGGTAGCGGTAATCATGGCCAATGTTTGCGGGTCCCATGCGGCAGCGGTGAGAGAAGGTACCTGTTTCTCGGCGCTTACAGAAGCGTTGAAGCTGATCAGCGATTCACCGAAAGCTACAGATACCACCGGCTCTCCGCTTACTACCGGAGGGGCGGCCACTATTTTGGGACCTACCAGTGATACCACGAAGCCGTTAAACTCCGCACGTGATAACAGGAAATCCCAATCGGTACAAAATTTCTGAAACACCAGTTCGTTGAGTGCGCTGGTACTTTGTATATCTCCACTCAAACTGTTATTACTAACAGTCGTGGACATGATGTCGCTATCTGTTTGATTGATGAACACTGCATCTTTTTTGGTGATGGTCATCTGCACGGCGCTGTGCTTACAGGTGACGATCAGGTGGAAACCCTGGTCGGTGGCCTGTATGGACTGCTTCACCACCACGCCGGTGAAAATCAGTTCTTCACCGGTATTGCCATATCCGGCAGTAATGGTGATGGTGTTCCCGGGCAAAAAGCTGTCGCTGTCACTGGCGGGGAAATCGCCGATCACGCCTGTAGATGCTTTCGCTGTAGTGCCATCAGACAACATGATTTCTGCATAGGAGATCCGGTTCAGTTCATGATGTATTGTTACAGATATGACAGGGTACGTGTATTGCACAGCGGTGCCGTTTGCCGTGATGGTATACTGCAGGGTAGGATCTGCTATATTGATAGGTACAACTGCTGCCATGGGAATTTATTTCTTTAGCGGGGGGAAATAGAGTCCGTCGCCGGGTTTAATATCATGGATACTATTCAAACCATTTACCCTGGCCACTTCCATATAATAACCGGGTTCACCGTAAATACGATAGGTCATTAACGGCAGGGTATCGCCGGCCAGTACGGTCCGCATATGTGTAAGGTCCGGGGATGACACACCGGATTCTTTTATTTTCGTTGCAAAGGCTACCGACTCTATTACAGTGAGTTTGATCACTGCACGCAAAGCCACGCCGGTAGTGCTGAACAGGCTGTACTTGATGTTGATGTTCTTACATACGCCTGTAAAGTTGGTATTTCCCCAGGTGATGCGCAGGTAGTTGGGACGGTGGTCTGTTCCCTGGTAGTTATACGCGATGTTCATCACTTTTTCGATATAGGCGTCTACTGTTAATCCGCCGGGAATAGGGATTACGCCGGTTCCATCCACCAGCAGTTCGAGGTCGAAGTTGCCCGACTCCATGCTGCTGAAAATTTGTGTAGGCGCTACTGCGCCCTGCTCATCTGTGTTTTTATAATTGATGGTATAGTTGAGCGTATAATTGTCCGGGTTGATTACGGCGGATACGCTGTCGATCAATTCCGTAGCTTCCGGATCTGCATAGCCTGCCAGTAATAATTTCGTGGGTCCTCCTGTAGGGTTCATCTTGCGGGTAAGTTCTCTATGGTAGTAATTAATTTATCCATGCATTCCCTTACTATCTTATCTTTCAGGGCTTGCAGGTCTTTAACGCCGGTATGGCCTGTTGCCTGCGAGGGATGTTCTTCTATGGTGACTTTGATCACCAGTTCTCTTATTTCCAAAGGCATAACTAACTGATTTGTTGAAAATAGTCATAGCATAGTTCCAGGGTCTCCAGGGCAATAACGCTTTCCTGCGCTTTGAATTCTGATACTTTCAATGCTACGGGATAAGCATTTACAAATTGCCATGAAGCAACCAGTCCGCGGTTTGCATTCATCAGGCTTACTACTACTGCTACGGGCGAGAAGGTAAAAAGATTAATACTGTTCTGCGCCCAGCGTATCAGCGGAGAGCCGGTGAGCATGCCTCTTTTGAGCACCAGGTTGCCATATTTTGGCGCCTGCGGAAGGCGATGGATAAACCTGTTTTCTCCTCCTTCTTTTACTTCCAGTGGCGTAATGGTAGCGGTTAGTCCGCTTACTTCCTGGAAGCTGCCTTCATTGCTGCCGGTGATTCCCGGCACCATTACCCTGAAATAAAATCCCACCGGCGGATAAAAGGGCGTTTGGGCCGACGAGGGCGGTGGTGGTGGAATAGGCATGACAATTTATTTGAAGCCGTGAATAAGCGGAGTAACGGATAACGAAGTCATTCCTGCGGCTTCGCTACCCGTTGTCCGTTTTTATTTGGTTAAATGCAGTCCTTCATGCGCTACTTCCATGGTTTCCACTGCCACTTCATTGGCATCGGATTTCATATCGGTAACCGTCATTTTACAGGGAAACGCATTGGTCAGTGTCCAGTTCATCGCCGTTTGACCGGTTTCATCCAGTAAACTGATTACAATGGTGGAACGCTTGATGGTATTCATTTTGATGAGATCATAATTATCCCACAGGGTAGTATCTCCTTTGAAGATACCTTTCTTCAGGGTGATATTATTGAACTTGGCGATCCCCGGCATTTTTACTACCGAGTATACAGGATTACTGCCGCCGCGGTATTCTATTACCTGTGTTTCAGAAGTAAGCCCGGTTACTTCCTGGAATATGATCTCTTTGCCATCCCACATGACTTTGAAAGAAAACTTTACCATAGGCCAGGTGGCCTGTGATTGGGTGGAGCCGTCATCTGCCATAATTGCAAGTTTTAAAAGTTATTGAATAGATTTTTTAGTTGTGGATTAAGATTCCTGCATTTGCTGCTGGAAGGTGATGATGATAAATTCAGCAGGACGTGTAAGCGCTACTTTTACGGTGATCAGCATCCTGCCTTCCAGGATGTCCTGGGGTGTCATAGTAGCACCAAGACCTACCTGTACATCAAAAGCCTGCTCCGGTGCGGCGCCGGCCAGTGCACCCTGTTTCCAGAGGTTTTGCAGGAAGTTGTTGATCATGCTTTTTACCGTGATCCAGGTAGTGGCATCATTGGATTCAAACACATAAGCGCGGGTAGCCAGTTTTACAGATTGCTCAATCATGATGAGCGTGCGCCGCACGTTGATATAACGCCAGTCGAGACTATTGCCATCCAATGTTCTGGCGCCCCATACCAGGGTTCCTACGCCTGTAAATGGCCTGATCACATTGATAGACTTTCCTGCCATGATATCCACGTTGAGATTTTTTTGTTCCTCACCGGAGATGTTAACCGTGGGGGCGGTTACCATGCTCACCGATACATTGGCAGGGGCTTTCCACACGCCGCGTGAATTATCTATCAGGGTATAGATGCCCGCTAATGCTCCACTTGGTGGCAGTTCATTCATCTGCGCACGCACTTCCTCGAGGATATGCACGTAGGTAGGACTGGCAGCCTTCAGCGACTGATGGAAATTCTTTTTGGTATTTTTATCAGGTGTGGCGTTGGTCTTAAATTTGGTGATGATCTGCGCAGCCGCTGGTTCGGGTAATAATTTTTCCAGGTCTACGCTGGCATCCAGGTTTTCAAAGTCCACTTCATCCGGCTGCACAATAGTAGTTTTCAGCCAGGGATGATACGCTGCGCCGTAGTTGAGCGAGTTAACGCCGATCTGTTCCCGGAACACGCCCACTACATCTTCCAGTACGTCCGATGGTTTTTGTTTTACCAGGTCGAAGATACCGAAGCGGCTTTGCATGTTGGCGCAATGCTGTAATACCTGTGAGTACACCGTAGTATAGGCATCTGCTCCCAGTGCAATGATGTCGGGCATTACAATCAGCGTGGGTTCAGCTTCTTTTTCCAGCAGGGTAAATACATTGGGCTTGGTGTCCGAGCCAATGAAATCATCTGCTGCAATGGTAACACCGTCTGCTCCACTGCCATAGGTGCCAACCGACAGGATGTAGCAGAGGCTTCCGCCGTTGCCGAAGAAAAGCCGCATACTGTTGTAGAAGTAGGCCGTGTTATTGTCTTTAATCTGCACCACGGTCGGCTTCCCGTTGATGTTAAAGGTTTCCTGCTTCACCTTGGGATCTGCGTCCGCCAGCGTGAATTTAGGTTTGAACTCACTGCCGAAGTATTCCAGGTACTCTGCGAAAGACGTGATCCTGGTGGGCTTGTGGATAAGGGATTTACCATTCCTTTCTGCTTTCTGCGTATAGCCTATGAACACAGGCACTGCAGTTTCCACAGCGGTAATGGAACTGGGGAACGCATTTTTCTCCTCAATATAAACCCCAGGGGTCATGAAGGTTGATGCCATATTAGGTGATTTTTTGTTTAGTATAAAAATATTTCCGAGTACGTTTTTCCATTGGTATACCACGATCTTCCTGCAGCAGATATCCTGTTGACTTCCGGCGACGGGAGCGGGGAGATGATGATTTTGTGTTTGTTGTCTTCCTCCGATAGCCGGTTTGCCAATTTGAATATGTCAGGAGTCCTATCCGAAAGTTGGATAGGGTCATTTGATACCAGTACCGGTACGTTATTCCGCTCAGGCAGCGCTGCCAGCAATGGCTCGCTGAAACAGGAAATTCCGCTGTTGTTGAGGATTACCGGGTGTGGCAGCGCTGCCAGCTGTTCACTCATCAGGTAGTAGCACCAGTGGGTGCTCCGGGCCTGAAACCTGATCTCATAGTTATCCTGTAGGGAGTCATTCAGCATCAATGTCAGCAATCCGAACGGTTTTGTAAAAAAGGGTTCCGTCAGCGTATCTGTTCCGTACAGGTCTGCTGCATCAGCATATGGATGCCGGTGTAAAACGCCTGGTGCATTAGCGGCATCATTGCCAAACATAAAGCATTGGGTAGTAATGCTGCCGGCATCAATAGCAGTATAGTTATAAAACAGCGGATCTTTCAGGATTACTTCAAAGGTTAGCATGGTATTGTCCTGCAGTAAGTCGCTCCTGGTGCGCTTTCCAGCGCCCAGTGTGTTGTATAGCAACAGGAACCCGGATGCCTGTTGTTTAAGCATCAGATCTGCATTCAGTAACTGTTTTCCGGTAGCGGCAGACATGCGGATGCCTATGCCTTCGTAGGATAGCGCCTGGAAAAAATCATGACGATAGCGGATAGTAGTCAGTATTTCATATTGCTGTTTCATTCAAGTTTTTAAAACTAGCTAAGGATAACATTTATCTCGCCGGTAACATTTCTCCGGCAGTGCCCGCAACGGCTGGCCTGTATTCTTTGATGATGGAATCGTCGAACGTAAGCATGCGCACCTTGTACAAAACGGATGGCATGTACTTGGCGCCCAGCGTAGCCCACATGTTGTTTAGCCTGTCGGCTCCGGGACTTTCCAGTTCAAAGGCAAGCTTGCTGATGCCGGCATCTAACGCAGGTGTATTCTGTGCGGTAAAGGTATTTTTCGACTGAAAAAAGGCGACGGTGTAGGAAAGAAATCTTAAAGCCTGCGCGTAGTTATTGCTGCTGAAGTAAGCAGAAAATAATACATAGAGGTTCACGGATACCGCTGCTGCAGAGGTATTGTACATGCCGGCGCCGGTATTTGAAACGGATGTTCTTGCTGTCTCTTTTTCAACATTGACAAGCGTTACAAGCATTTTGTTTTCGCCCTGTATCGCTACGGAACCATCCTGGTTTACAATACCGGAAAGTATCACTTTATCTTCGTTGATCTGTAATTTTCGCTTCAGGTTATTGTTAATATCTTCTGTAACACAGCTAAGGGCCTCATAGATCATTGGAATGGTATTTAATTCTTATCGCGAGATGTATACTGTCCTGTAAATTGTCCGGGCTGAAAAAGGTGTTCGTTATTTTGAGAAATGAAAATGAGTTTTCATGTTGATATCGCAATATAAATTCAAAAAAGCGATTTATTTATTTTTATTTGAAAAAATATTTTTCTATCTTTTATTATCTTAAGCATCCTGATGAATCCCGCTCAAAAAATAACCGCCCTCATAATTGCATTCCTCGTTTTTTTTCATTGCGATAGCACCGTATACGGCAACAGCAGGAGTGTGCGCCATTATTTCCAGGAGTCGCCAGTTAAATTACCAAAGCCACCAAAGCCGCCACCAGCGCCTAAATTGCCGAAGCCGCCAAAGCTGCCATCGGATACTGCCGCCAACACTAAGCTCATACAACGGATTTTAAAAGCCTTTCGTTTTCGATATAATGCTCACGCGCGCGAGCGCGCCCGCGTTTTATATGTTATCAACCAAACGTTAACAGATTCACTGGTAGTTAGTAAGGATGACATACGGAAATTAAACGAGGCATTAACCAAAACAGAAAACCAGCAATTTGATTCGCTGATGTCACTGCTCAATGCCATTGCATTAAGTCATGCTTCGCAGGCTGCAAATCCGCCGGCTGATACCAGCAGTAAAAAACCGGTGCAGGAACCCGATAGTGCGGTGCCCGGAACTGATCTTGACGCCCTGGTGGATAAGATGATGCCCATCCTGCAGAAGAAGAGTGAGGAACAGGAAACAGAAAATACCAAAGCCGCTCATCTTACCGCTATCCGCTCATTGTACGGACGGCCACCGGACCAGGTAGATACATTGCGGCTGAGCGATAGTGCGGGCGCGCGTTACCTGCTCCGGCTTTCACAAAAAGTAAATGTAATGGGTATCCAGCCATACTGGATGGAGCAGGGATATACGACGTACAATTTTAATGCGCTGAGTACTTACAGTTTCCTCGGATACCTGGTTGATGGCCAGACTGGCCGTATCCAGCCAGCCTTTCAGCAGGATGAAGTGAAGTCTGTGGGCGATGCGCTGTCGGCAGGATGCAACCTGCAGTTTCTTTTTCTTGATAAAAAAAGCAGTAACATACTCGCCCTTCTCAAAAATAAAAATGCACAGGCAACGTTTTCGGATAGCCTTGCCCGTTTGTTGGTGCAGCAAAAAGCAGATGGGGTTACTATCTATTTTCAGGCACTGCCCGGTAATCAACGTGCCGCTTTCAGCAGCTTTATCATTGGGCTTTCCGGTGCGTTGAAAAGTGTAAATAAGAACTTTAAAATTAATGTAGTTGTACCTCCGTACGACCCTTCCTATAACTACGATCTGCGTGCACTCCACAGTTATGTCGATTACTTTATCATTGATTTTACACAGGCGGGCGGCGAAACGGCAGGACCGCTTGCTCCGCTGGATGGCAATGCGTCAAAGTCTTTGACAGGCGCTGTTTCACGTTACCTGCAAGGCGACATTCCGCCTGCACAACTTTCCTTGTTATTGCCTTACTACGGCGCCGTATGGAAAAAAGGAAGAGATGGCAACCCGGATGTTTTCAGTCGCTATGTTAGCTACAGCGATATCCGCAAGCAGTACCCTTCGGATACTGTGGCCATCTTCGATGAAACCACCGCTACTTTTTTTATAGAAGTAAAAGATCAGTATGGCGTAGTAAAGGAGGAGATCTGGTTTGATGATGGCATCAGCATGTCGATGAAGTATGACTTTGTAATGAAGAATGAGCTAGGTGGCATCGCAATATGGACATTGGGCGCCGATAACGGCACCACAGACCTGTGGGATGCATTGGTAGATAAATTTGTGGTAACAGACACGCTTGTTCTTGATACGGTATCACTGTATCCCCCCATCCCGCAGCATCTCACGTTCTGGCAGCGCATAAAAAGAGAATTGAGCATATACGCTATACTGTTCAAAGATCCGTGCAGCGTGGATGCCTCGCAGTATGAAGGGGATGTTTACTTTATTTATTTCACCATCGGCTTTTTTATTTTAGTGCTGATGGCGGGTGCGGTGTACTTTTATTTTGTAAAAACACAAGGGGACGACTGGAAGTGGCGAAAAAAATTATTGATACTATTAATTGTACTCATCCTGCTTACGGTGGTCAGTGGCTTTATGGCGCTTTTTCTAAATAAGGAAATACCCTTTGTAGGGATCAGCAGCGTACCAGGTCAGTGTCACAGTGTGCCGCTAATGAGTGTGCTGGCCATACTGGGTATTGGTTTTGTGCTGGGATTATTGATCATGCACTTCTTCCTGCAACCATTTTTTAAAGATGATGATGTGCCGTAGAGCGTAGGTTGTCTTTCTCAGGATTACGCTGATTTTACTGATTACCTGGATTTTTACTTTTTGGATTTTATAAAGGATTAAGGGAGATAGAAGCGGATATCGCTCTTATCTCCCTTAATTATTATTTTTAAGAAAATCTAAAAATCTAAAAAAATCCAAATGTAAAAATCCAGGTAATCAGTAAAATCAGCGTAATCCTGAGAAAGACAAAATTCGCGTTTACTTCTTATTCCACCACACTGGCTGGCTGATATACGTCGGGCTGCTGGCAGTAGGGTCTGCATTCAGTACCTGTGTGCTGTTGTAATTGATTTCATAGCTGGGTACCGCAAAGCGGCGTGGCCAATCGGTTTGGGCCGGGTAATACAACGTGTTAACATGCGCGGGACGTTTAAACCCTTTATAAACGCCGGTTGTTTCGTTATAGTTTCCGGCGGCGTCGGTGCAGTAGTTTAACCGGCGCAGGTCTGCCCAGTTTTCCGGGGAGTACGACAACGCAATGTATTTCTGGATCATGATATTGCTGAGTGTGAGCAATGCCGGCAGCTGCACTACGGAGCTGCTGTTGAGGAATGCGTCGATCGTTCCGGCTGGGATGTCCAGCAGTTCCATATGTGCGCGGATACCGGCTTTATAGGCTGTTAATGCTTCTGTGTTTTTAGCCTGCTTAATAAGAATTTCCGCTTCAATAAAACGCAGTTCCGCATTGGTAAACAATAATCCTTTAGCGCCTCTTTTTGTGTACCAGGTACCGGTGGATTGTATACGGTCGGTGGTGGTTGGCGCATACGGTGTTTTACGCAGGATCACATAAATGGAATCCTTGTTGGAGAACGTATTATTAGTCGTACTGTAGGTGTATGACAATGGACCGGTATTGGTAATACCGGAAGTCATGTCTACGCCCTGTGTGCGGTGCAGTACGCCGTTCCGGTCAGCCATGCTTGGAATGAGCAGGTCTACTCTTGGATCTTCCATATTATTGATGCCTGTAGGAGCGCCGGTGTAGTTATTGGTGAGGTAGTCCATGTACAGTTTGGTGATCCTGGCGGTGGTAGCTGTATTCGTGTACTGTAATGCTTCTTTGGCAGAAGAGGTGACTGTTGGACCTTCATCTACATATTGCATCACGGCGCTTTGGTCTTTCGACTGTGCGCCTTTTGAAGCGGCATCCAGTACGGCCTGTGCGTTGAAGCCGGGCAATGCGGAGGTGTGGTTCAACCAGCGTGCTTTTAAGCCGTAGGCCAGGCGGATCCATTTGTCGGTGCTGCCGTTGTTGAGGATATCTCCTTTGGCCAGCGGAGGCGCAGTAGGTCCCTGTGTTTTCTGCAGGTCCGCAATGGCTTCATCCAGCAGTGCCAGCACTTTTTCCTGAACGTAGGATGCCTGGTCAAATTTTGGCGTGATAGTGGTGGGATCGTCGAACTGGTCATATGGCAGCATGCCGTATACATCTGCGAGGGTGCCAAAGCCCCATGCTTTCATGATTTTGGCGGCGCCGATATAATGATACGCCTGTACTTTTTCTGCGGCGGTGATGAGTGGCGCCACGTTTACGGCGGTATTTACATACCAGCATTGCCACGGCCATTGTATGTTGGTGCTGTTGGATACCCAGGCAGTAAGATTGTAGTTACTTCCGCCGCTGACGTATACGGAAGCGAGTTGTTGTGAGAGATAGGCTGCCCGGGTGCCGGTGCTTTCATATGCATCGCAGAACTGGGCGATGAGTGGCGGCAGCCGTTGTTCGGCGGTGGGTACAGATGAATTGGCGCTATTGGGATTGTCGTTGATGTCCACCCATTTCTTACAGGAGGCAAGTGCAAACGACAGGCTGATGATAAAGAGTATTTTTTTCATTTTCCGCACGTTTAGAATTTAAGATTTAAACCAATGGCAAATCCTGCTGTGGCAGGTACCCCGCAATAGTCGATGCCTGAAGAGCCGGAGCCTATTACGCCGGCGCCGGCAGTACTGGTTTCAGGATCCATGCCGGAGTAGTTGGTCAGCAGTAAAAGGTTGGTGCCGGTAGCGGTTACTGTGGCATCCCTCAGCCAGCGTGCGCCGCTAAGCCATGTTCTGGGAAGTGAGTAGGAGAGGGAAACAGAACGGAGTCTCATCCAGTTTACTTTTTCCAGGAAGAAAGGCGCGTTCTTTACATACACATCGCGGTAGTATTTCTCCGACTGCACCACTGTTTTCGTTACCGGTTCAAATTTTCCTGTGGTGGGATTTTTAGCTACACCGCTGAAGGAAATTTCGCTGTTCCTGTTTTCGGTGCGTTCGCTCAGGCCATAGGAGGTCAGCAGGTAGTCGGTGCCGTTAAACACATCTCCACCCACCCTGAAATCCCAGAGGAAGGAAAAGTTAAATTGCTTATAGGTAAAACTGTTGTTCAACCCTCCGAGAAAGTCAGGCTCACGGTTACCTATATACGTAGTAAGGGCGGTGGTAGGAATCGGGTAGCCGGTGTTCCAGTCGAGCAGCAGGTTGCCGTTTTCATCTTTCTGCCATACGGAGCCGCTTACGCCCATAAACACGCCACCATCAAAGGATGCAGCCTGGCCTACTGCAAGGTGCACATCAGTTACATACAGGATAGGCAGGGAGCCCGGCAGGGATTTTACCACGCCGTTGTTATGCGACGCGTTGAGCATTACCTCCCAGCTGAAATCTTTTTTCTTTATCGGCGTGGCGTTAATGGATATTTCAATACCCTTGTTTTCAATGGTACCGGTATTCACAGAGCTGAGGATATAACCGGTGGCGTTGCTTACGCGGGGCGTGAGGATCTGGTCGCGGCTGGTGGTAACATACCAGGTGAAATCAAATCCGAGCCGGCCGTTGAGGAAACGCATTTCGGTACCAAATTCTGTGGAGGTAGTTGTTTCCGGTTTCAGGTTATCGTTTCCTCTCGACCAGTAGTTGCGGAAGCCGCCGCCAATAGTAAGTTCAGGCCCGAACAGGTAAGTGTTGGTCTGGTAGGTAGGAGCGTCTTTACCCACCTGCGCCCAGGAAGCACGCAGCTTACCAAAGCTCAGGATATTGTTTTTGGGGATCAGCTCCGTAAACACCAGGCTTCCGCTTAATGAAGGGTAAAAGAACGATTGGTTCTGAGATGGCAGGGTAGAGGCAATGTCGTTACGACCGGTAGCGCTCAGGAATACAATGTTCTTGTATGACAAGCGCAGGTCGCCATAGAAGCCGGCTAACCGTCTGCGGCTGATTCCCTGGCTGATGTACTGGTTTTCCTTGGCAGCATTGTTAATGCTGATAAAGGTGGGTATCTGGAAACTTTCTGCACGGGCAGAATTGGATTTTGTGTAGCTGTCTTCTGTAGTAGTACCCAGCAGCAGGCTGGCATCCCAGTCTTTATGAAAGGTTTTGTGGAAGTTCAGCATCAGGTTGGAGTTTACATAATTGTAGTTCCGGTCTGTTTCCGACAGCATTCCTTTCTGCCAGCCTTCTTTGACACTGGAGCCGGGGGAAATTAAATTACGCAGCTGCGTGTAGTAGTTGTCTATGCCCAGGCGGTAGGTAGCGTCAAACCAGCTGGTTACTTTTACATTTACATAAGCAGAACCGATAAAGCGGTTGGTTTTATCCGACTGCGGGTTACGGTTAATGATCCAGTAAGGATTGTCGATGTCGGTATCCAGCGGAATATCCGGCAGCAGCCGGTGCTTGGAGCCATCTGCGTTCAGCCATACTTTCATATCATCGTTCCGTGGCCAGGCCACAATGCTTTCCATATAACCGGAACCGCCGGAGGCCCATAAGCCGCTTCCGGTAAGTGTTTTCTGCGTTTCACTCCGCGCATAGGTAGCATTTACGCCAAACGTAAAAATGCCGATCTTCTGTTCGCCGTTAAACCGCACGGTAGAACGGTTGAAGTCTGTGGAAGGCACTACACCTGACTGGTTGAGGTTAGACCCGGAGAGATAAAAGTTGCCGGTGGCAGTACCTCCTGAAATGGTGAAGCTGTTATCAAACGCATTGGCTGTCTGGAAGAAGTCTTTCATGTTATCATAGATCTTCTCGCCCGGGTCAAATTTATTTCCCCACGACATCGCCGTCTGATCGGTAAAGGTGCCGTTATAATTGGAGCCTTGTTTATAGATACTTTGCTGTTTGGGCAGCCGGTTTACCCAGTTGGTAATATAGCGGCTGGTAACGGAGCCGGCTACATTTCCGGTGGTACCTTTTTTGGTGGTGATCACGATAGCGCCGGCAGCAGCACGGAGACCATAAAGCGCAGCCGCAGCGGGGCCTTTCAGGACGGAAATGGACTCAATATCTTCGGGGTTGATATCCATGGCGCGGTTACTATAAGTAGTGCTCTGGTTGATAGATCCATCGAAGGCGCTGTTGTCGCCCTGCCCGGTGGAGTTGTCCATTGGCATACCATCAATGATAAACAGCGGCTGGTTGTTTCCTTCCAGGGAGGTACCTCCGCGGATAATAATTGAGGCAGACGCGCCGGGTGCGCCACCGGAGTTGGTGATGTTCAGGCCTGCAATTTTACCGTTGAGGGAATTCACCAGGTTAGGATCCTTGTTTTTCAGCAGTTCAGCCGATTTGATGTCCTGCACGGCATAACCCAGTGCTTTTTTCTCTTTTTTGATACCCATACCGGTAACGATCACCTGTTCAAGCGAACTGGCGCTCGTCAGCATTTTCACGTCGATTGTCGGGCTTTTCCCGGTAGGAATGCTCTGGCTTTCATAACCGATAAAAGAAAATTCCAGGACTTCTCCCGGAGTTACCGCAATGCGGTAATGCCCTGTAGCATTGGTTTGTGTATTACGGTTGCTACCTTTGATTCTGACGGTGACGCCAGGCAGGGGATTACCATCATCGGCTAACACAATGCCGGTAATGAGTTTTTGCTCCTGTGCATAAGCAATGTTGGGTAACATCAGGAATACCAGCGATAATATCGCCAATAACCGGAGAGGATTTCTCATGTTCTGTTGTTTTAAATGAAGCTTGATATTTGGTTGAAACTATACGCGTGTTTAGGTTTACAGGTTGTTACAGGATCTTGTTTACAAATAGGTACGAACTACGATTTTGGTTAAACTACATAGTACGGGTAACTAAAAATGACGATTCTCTATAAGCATAAACTTTCACTAAGGTAATGGCAAAAAACATTCAGAGTTAATATTAAATTCACCTGTTTTCTATTTGGTATTTAAGATGATGGTTAAATAAAAGTCCTTTGGGTCACGGTTATTTCCCGGATGCTTCATCCATGGGTCAAACATGGGTATATCATGGATCATCCATGCGGTTTTAATACTGTTCGCATGCACTCCCCATGGACTTCCCATGCACTCCCCATGCACTCCCCATGGACTCCCCATGCACTATGTCCGATTTGGGGGCGGCGGAGCCCGGATTAAAATGATACCCGATATCAGTATAACCGGGCATCCTGCTCATATTGATAGAACCCAATACAGTACTGGAAAAAAAAGGTAACGCCATCCAAAAAAGCAGGGTACTTTATCCTGCTGATCTGTGTAATCCTTGTAATGATTCGCATTATTTTTATTTTCGTTTTCTCCCTGCCCTTTTTTGCAATGGCGCAGCAACAGCAAGCAGATACCACAAAACCCAGAAAGTTAAAGGAGGTAAGGGTAAAGGCACGCTGGCAGAACAGGCATGCGGCGTTAAATAAGCAATATGTCATCCGGGAGGAATTCAGGGCCATTGAACATTATACTTTTGATCTCCGGGACCCCATCAACCCCGGCAGGGAATACTTTGTGCTGGATTTTCTGAACCGGGAGTTGCCGCCCGGGTGGCAATCCAGCAGCGTGCTTTCCTGCTCCTCCGGGGTACAATATTTCATAGACGAGAATGAAGTGCCTGCGGCCATAGTGGCCATGCGCCCGCTGTCGGATTTCGCCTACGCAAAAGTATTCCAGGATTTACATCCGCCGTGTCCGTGTATTGTATTATACACCAGGAAGGGGGAAGATCTGAAGCGTAAATAACAGGGTGCGACCTCTCACCTGAACTGCTTTTTCAACTTTGCAAAATATTCCTTAACGGCCCCGGCTTTATCTTTTTTTATCTTCTTTCCAAGTTCCCTTCGCGGACAATTTACATTGTATTTTGCCCCCCAATCCATTATTTCAATGATGATGGGCAACAGGTCTATTCCTTTTGGCGTAAGACTGTAAAGGAACTTCGACTTATTCGCCGGTGATACCCGCTTTAACAGGATACCTTCTGCTTCCAGCACGCTCAGCCTGTTCGACAGGATATTGGTGGCGATCTTTTCTTCCGACTCCAGGAACTCACTGTAAGACAATTTCCCCCTGAGCATAATGTCCCTGATGATCAGCAGCGACCACCGGTCTCCAAAAACATCCAGCGAGCAACTGATGGGGCAATCCGACCTGACTTTTTCCATACTGAATGATTTTAAAAAGTACTTGCAATTTACAATAACTTTATTATTTTTACTTGCAAAATGCAATAACTAAGATTGCAATTCCTGATTCTTTAAAAATAGAAAAAAATGGAAACCTCCACGTCAACAAAACAATTACTCGAAATTTATTACAATGGCTTTGCCAGGAAAGAAGGATGGGAGACAGTCATCTCCGACGACTTTAAATTCACCGGCGGCGATATGACAAAAACGGCGCCTGCTGTTGGAAAAACAGCGTATATAGAAGTGATTAAAAGATTTTCACGGGCATTCAAAACAATGCGGGTGAAGGAAATGATCATAGACGGTGAAAATGCCTGTGTAATCGGAAATTACGATTTTATATTTCCCGACGGAGTAAGCATCAATGGCGATGTAGCGGAGATCTGGAAGGCAAAGAACGGAAAACTGGATGCACTGACCATATTCTTTGATACGCTTACTTTTGACAAGCATATCCCCAAATAAATTTTATGGCCTACAGTGAAAAGCTGGCGGATAAGATCCGGCAGGCACTCGCACAACTGCCCAATGTTGAAGAGAAGAAAATGTTTGGCAGGATTGCGTTTATGGTGAATAATAAAATGTGCCTGACAGCAGGCCCCGGCCAGATGATGTGCCGTATTGACCCCGGTATTCATGAAGAAGCGATAAAAAAAGAAGGCTGCCGTACAGTGATCATGAAAGGACGGGAGTACAAAGGATTTGTATATGTAAATGAAGAGCATCTTAAAACGAAAAGAGATTTTAATTACTGGTTAACACTTGCCCTTGAATTTAATAAGCAGGAAAATACACCGGTAAAGGGTAAGAAATAAAGTCGCTATAGATGGTTACCAGGGCAACCTGGAGCAGGAGGGGCAAGCGGTTTCCCGCCGGCAAGGCAAATTTTTTGATAAGAAAAAAAGGACTAAATTTACCTTGTACAGGGAACTTAATGAAAAAAGAAAATGAGCTAAATAGTGAACAAGCGCTCTTCCGGCTTATTGCTGAAGGGGATGAACCGGCCTTTAAAGCGCTTTTTGAATGCTACCGCTTGCGTTTATTCGCATTCGCTCTCCAGTTCACTCATTCCAGAACCGATGCAGAGGAGGTAGTGCAGGATGTGTTCCTGAAAATCTGGAAAAACAGGTTAAACCTTGCCAATATCCAGCTTCCACAAAAGTATATCTATACCATGACGCGCAACCAGGTGTTTGATCATCTCTCACGGGTGGCAAGGAATAAGCGTTTGCATGAACAGGTATGGGCAAATATCCATGAAAGCGGCGATTACACCGAGCAGGCAGTGCTGGCAGCTGAAACGGCCAATATCGTTCAAAAGGCGGTTAACGGTCTTTCCAGCCGCAAGCAGTCCATCTACTACCTCAGCCGCCGGGAAGGGTTAAGTAACCAGGAAATAGCTGTGCAACTGGGCATTTCCGTGCCTACCGTTAAAAATTCCCTCGTGGAGATCCTCCGTTATATCAGGACCTATATGAGCAACCAGTACGAATCCTCCGTCCTGATCATAGGCTTCCTGCTCTCTTTCTTTCTATAGGAAAATTTTTTTTGCATTCAACCGGTACGGTTGCCTTTATTAACAGTCTATATACTGGAGGAAGTATTTCCCCCTCACGTTTTATGACAGAAAAGGTAATTCCCGCTTATGACAGGCTGCAGTACCTGTTACAGCAATATACACGAAAGCGCTGTACTCCTGAAGAAATGCAGGAGTTGTTCCGGTACCTGGAAAACCCCGCGGTGAGGGAGCTGTTCAATAATATAGTGGATAAAGATTTTGAAGCTCCCGGAGTTGCGGAGGACGGTGAGGAGATCGATTGGGAGTTCATGTATAATAAGATTGTCCTGGGGGAGGCTCCTGCTAAAAGAATCAGGATCTTCAATCTTTTGAAAATTGCTGCTGCCGTATTAATCCTGGTTTCAGCAGGCTGGGCATGGTCGCATTTTGCTGCCCGCCGTGCGGCGCCCGTTTTAGTGCATGTGCAACCTCAGGGAGATGCATTGCCTGCGGCGAATAAGGCCGTACTGATACTGGCAGACGGTAACACCGTGAATCTCGACAGTGCCGGCAGCGGGGCTATTACCCGGCAGGGTACTGTTAACCTGAGCAAGGCGCCGGGGCATCTTTCCTACGCCGCAGCAACAAACGGATCCGGTAATCCTATATATAACAAGGTGGCAACGCCCCGTGGCGGCATCTTTAAACTTACTTTATCCGATGGCACCAACGTATGGTTGAACAGTGCCTCTTCTATCCGCTTCCCCGTTGCTTTTTCAGACAAGGAACGCACCGTGGAAGTTACCGGGGAAGTATATTTTGAAGTGGCAAAGCAGGTGGTAAAAGGCAACCCGGTTCCTTTTTTCTGTAAAGCCGGGAACATGGAGGTGGCGGTGCTGGGTACACATTTTAATATCAACGCCTATAATAATGAAACGGATATAAAAACTACGTTGCTCGAAGGCGCCGTCAAAATAAAACAGGGTGCAAATACAAAACTGTTGCAACCCGGACAACAATCCCTTGTTGGAAAAGACGGTCAGATTGCGCTTTCTGATCATGTAAATATGGACGAAGTAATGGGCTGGAAGAACGGCTATTTTGTTTTTGAAGAAGCAAATATCGGCCAGATCATGCGGGAGGTGGAAAGATGGTATAACCTCGACGTGGAATATGACGGCCCGCTACCAGACGGCCGTTATAACGGACGGATATCCCGTGCCACCAAAGTATCGCAGGTGATGAAGGTATTAGAATTAAGTGGCATCAACTTCAGAATTACAGGAAATAAAATCATCATTAAGTCCCGATAGCACAAATTAATATCAACCAAAAGCTATGTCAGCGAGAGTTTTCATAATGTACTCAGGATAGTCATGGTCCTGATCCACCTACTTATTGTAATAGTTCAATAAAATGCCGCTTCATGTGCGAGATGAAGCGGCGGCGCCTGAACTAAACGGAATTCCTTTGTCAGAAATTTTCATTTAACATCCAAACAACCAAAAGTATGAAATTGCAGGCTTTTCGGAAAGAAAAATTCCCCCGTCCGGAGGGGAACAGCTTAACGATCCCTTTTAATTGGAAAAAAATAAAAAAACTGCTATTTATGAAGCTAGCGGTCCTGTTAATCATTGTCAGTACGGGAATATCGGCCAGCGCCCATTCCCAGACAGTGACGCTGAATGAGCGCAACCTGTCGCTTAAACGGATCTTTTCATTGATTGAAAAACAAACCGGGTATTCTTTCTGGTATGATGTTAACCTGCTGAAAGAAGCCAGGAAAGTAGACATCCGGGTAGACAAGGCCTCATTGCCGGAAGTGATGGAGCTGAGTTTAAAAGGGCAGCCATTTCATTACAGCATTGTCGATAATGTGATTGTTGTTAGCAGGAATGCCCCTGATCCAGCCGCCGCAGCGCCGCTGCGGGTGGAGGTTTCCGGTAAGGTAACCGATGAAAACGGCGCGCCGTTGCCGGGCGTATCCATCCAGGTGAAAGGAACAAAACAAGGCGTGAGTACCGACGCAGGAGGAAATTTTTCTCTCAACGTGCCTGATAATGCTTCCCATACCCTTATTTTCTCTTTTATCGGGATGGTGACACAGGAAGTGCCGTTGAATGGCAATACAAAACTCAGGATTGTACTTAAAGCCGCTATCGAGCAAAAACAGGAAGTAGTGGTGATTGGTTACGGGTCCGTTAAGAAAAGAAATGTAACCGGTGCCGTATCTTCTGTAAAAACTGCCGAGTTGAATACAGCTGCTTCCACCAATGTGGTACAGGCGCTGGCCGGCCGCGCTGCGGGCGTATCTGCCATCCAGAGCAGCGGACAGCCAGGCGCCGGCGTTAACCTGCAGATAAGAAGTAATCCATCGTACGCTTCCCCGGGAGCATTGTACGTGGTAGATGGAGTTATCATTAACGATAACGCCGCGGAACCTTCGTCAGACACCCGGTATGGCAGCTCCGGCGTTGACCGGTCGCCCCTTAATTTTATTAACCCCAATGATATTGAATCGATCGACTTCCTGAAAGACGCTTCGGCTACTTCGATCTATGGCGCCAGGGCCGGCGCCGGTGTGGTGCTCATCACTACCAAACAGGGTAAAGGAGATAAGCCGCATATTGAGTACAGCGGAAGCTACGCTTTCCAGGATATCATCAGGTTTTATGATATCCTGAATACGAAAGAATATATGGAGCAACGTAACAAAATAGGGCTGGAACAATGGATGCTGACTAACAAGGTTGCGCCGTATGGCAGCACCGATCCGGGCACAGTTACGCCGTATATTCCAAAGTATACACAATCACAAATAGATACCACTGCTTTATTACCCAGTGCAATAGATGCGATCACCCGGAAAGGCTATACCAAGCAGCATAATATTTCCCTCTCCGGCGCCAGCAATAAAACGCGTTACTATGTATCCGGCAATTACCTGGATCAGCAGGGCGTGCTGGAGCACTCTGCGTTTACGCGGTATAATGGAAGGATCAGTCTTGACCAGGGAGTTGGCGAAAACATAAAAGTGGGTGTAAACGTGATCGCTTCCGGTTCCAATGCCATCAACGCCAACGTGGGCACACAGGCAAATGAATATTCCGGCATGGTGCTATCCGCATTTTATTACCCGGCCAATATGCCCCTGAGAGATGCAGCGGGTAACTATCTCATCAACCCGGACTACCAGAACTCACCGAACCCGCTGTCTTTCCTGGATATTACAGATTACACCAAAAGCAGCCGCCTGCTTACTTCCGGCTATGCGGAATGGACAATCATCCCCGGCCTGAAAGCTAAAATGAATTACAGCTATGATCAGTCCTCCGGGAAACGGTATGCCTATCTCCCTAAAACCTTTCTCTATGGTGCACGCGCAGGCGGACAGGCATCTATCAACGAAAATAACTCTGTCTCCAAAATTTCAGAAGTTACACTCAACTACAATAAAAGCTTCGGGGAAAAACACAATATCCAGGCACTGGCCGGACATTCTTACCAGGTAAGTGATTGGGATGGTTTAGGACTTTATAACGACCGGTTCCCGACCGATAACTTTCTTTTTAATAACATCGGGTACGGTACCGCGCCAAGACCCGGCGTAAGCTCTTACAGAAATCCTACCCGTATCTGGAAATCATATTTTGGCAGGATTATTTATGATTTTGCAGATAAGTATATCCTCACAGCCAGCATCAGAAGGGACGGCGCCTCCAATTTTGCACCCAACAAAAAGTGGGGCACATTCCCCGGCATTTCCGCTGCCTGGATAATCTCTGAAGAAAATTTCCTGAAAAATAATCTCCCGGTGATCAGCTTCCTGAAGTTAAGGGCAGGCTATGGCACCACCGGTAACAGTGACATCGGTGGCAGCGCCTTCTCCTATTATACCGCCAACAGCTCTTATGTGTTTGGAGGTACCAGCCTGCCTGGTGTGTCGCTTAGCCAGCTGAGTAACGATAACCTGAGCTGGGAAACACAAAGGGATGTGAACGTAGGATTGGATTTCCAGTTGTTCAGTAACAGGGTAGGAGGTTCATTCGACTATTTCAACAGAACGATTGTGAACCTGCTGCAAAGCGTACCGCTGACTTCGGACTTCCCGGTATCGAGCGTGGCGGGTAACGCTGGCGAAACACGCAGCCGCGGATGGGATGCAAGCCTGAATACAAAAAATATTATCAGCAAAACAGCGGGAGGTTTTAACTGGTCCACCACGATCAACCTGTCGCATTACTATAATTCCTGGGTGAAGAGATCCCCGGATGCATTAAGATCGCTGGCAAAATATATTGCCCCCGATGGTCCGTTCAATGGGCTCTATCGTTACGTCAGCGATGGGATCTATAAAGGAGATAAAGCCGCACCTGCCAGCATGCCGGGCATCCTGCCGGGTGGAATTATTGTGAAAGACCTGAACGGCTACGACGATGCAGGTAATCTTACCGGTAAACCCGATGGCAAAATTTCCTCTGCCGACCAGGTGCTGGTGGGCATCGACGGTCCGCGCTACAGTTTTGGATTCAACAACAGTTTCAGCTATCAAAATTTTGACCTGAGCATTTTCATGTATGGCTTTATCCAGAAGAAATATAATTCTGACTATGCGTCTGCATTCAGTACTTATGCGCAGCTGGGACAATTTGGCTGGAATGTGCTGAGCATTGCCAAAGACAGGTGGTCGTACGATAATGTGAATGCGAAGTATCCCACCGGTCTCAATGATCCTTATGCCAGCTACGCCGCCAACTCGGACTATTGGCTGGAAAATGCCAGCTTCCTGAGATGCAGGGATATTACCCTGGGCTATACTTTCGGCGGAAAAATGATTGCCAAACAGAACGTATTGAGCGGCTTACGGATATATGCCAATGTTCAGAATCCTTTTATCATTACTTCTTACAGGGGAATTGATCCTGAATTGCAGAACTACCTGGCATATCCCATGTCCCGCTCTTACACTATTGGTCTGAATGCCAAGTTCTAGCCTCTTTATTCATTTTAAAAGGAACAGCAATGAAACGTCCAAATAACTACAGATACGCTTTACTGATAATTTTTCTTTTCTCCCTGGCCAGCTTTTCCTGTGAAAAGGGGCTGGAAGAAAAAACATACGACCGTTATTCTTCCTCCACCTTTTTTCTGAATGCCGAAGATGTAAAAGCGGCGGTTACCGGTATGTATGCCGGTATGCTCAATGCAGGATTTTACGGGGGAGGCTGGGGCGCCGCCAATGAAGGCTGGAATGCCCAGAGCAGCTTCACCACAGATGAACTGGTGTGTTCCTGGGGCTGGGATGGCTGGCGTAAGTTTAACCAGCTGAATTTTTCGGAAGATTTTTCCCAACTGTTAAATCATTATAATGGCCTGATGCCGGTGATTTCTGAAATAGCCATTGACATCGACAAAATACAAGGCGTGCAGATGGATGAAACCCTGAAAAACAGGTATATCGCAGAGCTGAAGGCATTGCGCGCCCATTACTCCTGGATTCTCTATAATTGCTATGGCCCTGTGCCTATCCGCCTGGATGCGAAGGAAGCAGCAAATCCTTCAGCACAACCTATTCCCCGGCCCGATGCCGCATGGATGGTAGCACAGATAGAAAAAGATTACAAGGAAGGATTTGAGGGGTTACCCAAGGCCAGTGAACTGGCAGCCTCCGATTATGGCAGGTTTACAAAGGATATCTGTCTCATGGGCCTGATGAAATTATACCTGCATGAAAAGAACTGGGCATCGGTTATCAGTACTGGTAAACAGCTGCAAACATATGGTCATGGCCTGCAGAGTAACTATAAAGATATTTTCACTTTCGCCAACAAAGGAAATATCCAGGAAGTAATACTGGCTATCCCGTGCAGGTTCGACGCATCGGTCAATAATAACCTGTGGCTGGCCATGTGTATGCCGGGTAATTATGTAGATCCCGAAGGACTTACCATTACACAATGGGGTGGTTATAAGATGCCCTGGAAAGCCTACGACAAATTTGATCAGCAGGATAAACGCCTGAGCGTTTTGCTGGCCAAATGGCCTACTTCCGGCGGCGCTATATTCGACGCCCGTGCAAATAATTATATTGGCGCCATTCCCATGAAGTATGGCCCTGATCCCGGCGCTATCAGTGAAGCACAGGGAACGGATATTATTGTGTGGAGATATGCAGATGTGTTGCTGATGCTGGCAGAAGCCATTAACGAAACCCAGGGCCCTGTGCAGGAAGCCTGTGACCTGGTGAACGCGGTGAGAACCCGCGCAGGCGTGGCTACCTACCAGCCTGGTCAATTCACGAAGGATACCTTCAGGAAGAAGATCATGGATGAAAGGTTCTTTGAACTGTGGTGTGAAGGAAGCCGCCGGGAAGATATGATCCGGTGGGGAACCTTTGTACAGCATGCGAAAGAGGAAGGCTCCATATTTGCAAAGCCGGAATTTGTGTTGTACCCGTTGCCCCGGAAGGTAATCGACGAATCCAAAGGTGTTATCAAGCAAAATAATGGATACTAAAATTAAAGTGACGGACCTGGCCTTGGCCTGGTCCGTTACTTTATTATTGCTCTGTGGCTGCGCAGGGAAGCAGCCGGATCACCGGCGCGATATCGCAAAAAGATATTGCGCTTCCTGTCATTTGTTTCCTGAACCGGCACTGCTGCCGGCGCATATCTGGATGGATGGCGTGCTGCCGGCGATGGGCGCCTTTGCGGATATTTATAAGGACCGCAGCGGCGAATATAAGATGCTGCCGCCGGCATTGCAGCACCTGCGTGATCCGGCCATAGCGCCTATGAGAACATTTATTCCTTTGGACGACTGGAAGGAAATTGTGGCCTGGTATGCCGCATCGGCGCCAGCAGAAATTGCGCAGCCGGTATTTCCTGTTCCTGTGTCCGGCAACAACTTCCTGCTGAAATTACCGCCAAAAAAATCGGCGTCTTTTACATCTTGCATTTATTATGATGAAAAAGCAAAGCTGCTGTTTCAATCAGATATTAATAAGCGTATCCTCCGTGTTTTTGACCCGGCATTGCAGCAGGTGGACAGTCTTGATAACAGCACAGTGGTGGATGTAGCGCCTGTGGGCGAAGGGCGTTACCTGCTCACGCACATTGGAAGTCTTAATCCCGGTGGAGTAACGAGGAATGGCGCGGTGGAGGAAATTGCCATCAAAGACAATAAGATTATACAGCGAAAAATTTTATGCGACCAGCTTTACCGGCCGGTACAATCGCTCCTGCTGGATGATGAGCTGCTGGTATGCGAGTTTGGTTTTATGGAAGGGGGATTGTCTCTATTTACCAAAGCCGGTAAAAAGGTGATCGTTAATCTTCCCGGTGCTGAAAAAATGTATATAGAAGATATTGATGGAGATGGTAAAAAAGATATTTGGGTATTGTTTGCACAGGGGAATGAAGGCATCTTCCAGTTGCTCAACAAAGGAAACGGTAACTTTGAAATAAAGGAGGTATTGCGATTCCCGCCTTCCTATGGCGCTACCTATTTCCAGCTGGCCGATATGGATGGCGATGGCAAACGGGATATCATTTTTACCTGTGGCGACAATGCGGATCAGTCGCCCGTACTGAAGCCCTATCATGGCGTCTATATTTTCAGGAACACGGGCAATGCCTGGCGCCAGGTATTCTTCCAGCCGCTGTATGGCTGCTATAAGGCAGTGCCGGCGGATCTGGACCACGACGGTCGCCCGGACCTTGTTGCTATCAGCTTCTTCGCTGATTATGCGCAGCATCCCGACCTGGCGCTGACCTGCCTGCTGCAAAAAAAGGATGGACAGTTTGAATTACATACCGATAAACAGGTGGCTGGCATGGGCCGGTGGGTATGTATGGATGTTAAAGATTTTAATGGCGATGGCAAGCCGGATATCCTCGCCGGAAATATGGCTGCAAAGCCGGGGAATGATAAGTCTTTGATGAATTACTGGATGAATGGTCCTGAATTTATTATCTGGGAGAACCGGTATTAAATGTGTTTATTCAATGCCTTATTCACGATGCGAAAAACCAGGTAGGAAAATGTGCCACCGATAACAGAGGCAATCACATCTTTTACGTCAAAAGTCCGCCCGGGCATCCACAACTGGCAAACTTCATATAGCGTGAGTCCAGCCACCAGCGAAAAAATAAGGCTGACAACTTTCCGGTCGTCGACAGGAAACCTTATCACCATGTATCCCAGAAAAAAGACCACCACCGCCAGGAAGTTTGGCAGGGAATCCGCTATGTAAAAGGTGCTAATATGATGCTTGAATAAGTAAGGTCTGAGTTTCAGCTCTTCATAGAGTGTGAATAGGAGTGCAATGGAAAGAAGAATAATGTATACGTTTTTTTTGTTCATGGGATGAAATCATAAATAACAAAATGCAAAGCAGGTTCAAAATAAAACGAAAATTTTGTAACTTCCTTACAAATAACCATTTCCATGAAGGCCGCGTCATCACCGGATACGTTAACCAGTTCGCATGCAGCCGCTAACCAGGTGGCAGCCTACGGCATTGCGATGCCGGCGGTGGTAAACCGGGAGGCGGCGCCACAGGAGGAAATCCCCACTGCAGAAGTACCGTTTAATGGAGAACTGACGGAGCCATTGCTGATCGATATGGACGGCGATGGCGAAGATGAACTGCATACGCTGATCATGGACACCGCAGACGGGCAGCTGTGGCTGCATTCAGACAAAGAAACACTGGAACTTTTTCTAAGGCGGAAGCGCAGCAAACACGCCAGGCATATGACGCCGGATATCGCTAAACTGCTGAACGATATTGAGGCGTTGGCGAAGAAGGTGCATGTGAATACCTATGGCACTACCAAGGCGACTAACAGAGTCAGTAAGAAGACCGGTTTACCAAAAAAATCTCAGCACGTGGCGGCCACAAAGGCGGAGCGCATTATCGCAGTAGTACAATTAAGAGAGATCGCCGGATTGCTAAAGCAGCTAAACGCGAAGTCGGTTGATGTGATGAAAAAGGTACGGCCACCATCTCATAAAGAAAAATCATCCGTTCATACAACGGTCGACGGGGATACTTTTTGTAAGGAAGTGGTGATGCACCCATTGAGCCTGTTGCCCAGGGATGACGGTGTGACGGGAAGTGCTCCTACGGGTGAATCAAAACTATTCACAGCGCTCAACAAAAAGATCACGTATATACGTGGTCATATGCTGAATGATCACCTGCATGGACCAGGTACTAACGATAACCTGGTTCCTATATCCACCCCGTTTAATAGTTTGATGAAGACAACGGTGGAGGCGAAAACCAAAGAAGCCGTGAATGCCAACAATAAAGTAGTGAGGTTTGAAGTGGAAACACTCGAATGGGGCGCATACAAAGGGTTTTTTAAAGGCACTTTCCTGGAGGAGAACAAACTTCCCGCTAAGTTCAGATTTCTTGTTCAACAGCTGGAGCGGGATCCCACAAAAGATGGCAGTGAAATCGGCCACTGGAAACTGGCCGCTAAAAGCCCGGTATTCAGTGAAACACTGGTGCATACCATACCAACCAGCAAAGAAACCAAGAGCGGAACAATGGCGCTGGTACCGGAAACATTTATACCTGGGTATTACTTTTCTGCTGCCGGAACATTAAAAGAAGTGCCACCGGATTATCATCTTTCAGGGAAATATTTTGTTAACGGATCCAGATTCGACTATCTTTTTGAACCGTTTGGGCTGGATAAAAGTGCACTGTTTTCTAAGGAGTACGACCTGGAGATCACCACAGCATTTAAGATGCCGGCCGGTTATGAACTAATACTGATACCTCAGAAGCCGATAGCATTTATTCATGATAATAATATACATTCCACGACAACACCAGAAGGCCAATCGTTTCTTATCGCCAAAAAAACAGAGCAGGCGGCTAATGAAGCAGCATATGCGGTGAAGATAGAAGAAGTAAGGAAAGCAAAGGAAGATGAGAAACTGGCACTGGAAAAGAAAAAGACACCCAAGCCGGAGTATAAAGTCAAAACCGTGGCAGAACTTAAGAAAGAGCGCTGGTTACGGGAGCTGGGACCAGCGTTCAAAAGGGAAGTGGAGAAGTATACCCTGGAACTTAACCCCGAATTTGGGAAACGTTTTGCGGTTATGCAGGAAGAAATCCTGAGCAGAACGGTTGAAGAGTGGAAGAAAGATCCGCAGTTGGGTGAAAAGAAACTGGAGGATTTGCTGGCTCCCCTGAAAGCGCAAATTGTAAAGAACAAGAGCGCATTACTCATTGAACAAGGTAAAGCTGATTTTGTGCTGGGGCTGCTGAACGAATTAAATGCCACGATCAGCTCGCAATACCGGCCTAAGTTAACCGAAGACTGGCGGAAAAGGAAGTTCGATGCAGCAGCAAAAGATATTTTCGACATGTATAAAAAATTCTGGCGGGAAAATCAGGCGAAATTGGATCTGAACAACCGGGAGGTGCTGCTTAAGTCCGCCTATGGAAAACTCGACATAGCACTGAAGGAAGCCCAAACAGCCGCACCTATAAAACGTAAATCCGAAACAGACCTGAAAACAGAGGATACCGGCGATGAAAAGGACAAGAAGCCTAAAATCCTTCCAGGACCATTTGTTCCTAATACGAATGTAACAACATCTCCGCAGCGGGATATACCCCGTTTCCAGCCGCAATCCCCGCCTGTCAGTGCACCAACACTGACCGTTGCCGACCGGGAGACGGCCGACGAGTTGCTGGCGTTGGTAGCCAGCGTGGCGCATGTTGATCCGGCACTGCTACCCCAGATGGGAATGTTAACAGAGAGTATCCAGGAGTTCCTCCGTGGACCCAATGCGCAAACTTGGGAGAATGTGTACCGGATCCTGGAAAAATGTAAGTCAGTAAAGGGGGTGGAGCTTCACTTATTGGATTGGATCAGGATGTGGGAGTCGATGAGTATAAGATCGACCTGACACAGGATTTTTTATCATCGATACGGACCCTTTCATTCTTCATCAATATACGCCTGGAACTTTTTCTGAACATCCTCCGTGAAATAATAATAACCATACTCCTCGTTTGCCTCCACATAATCCTGCAAATGCATTTTATCAGCAGGCATGATTCCCTCTTTCATAATGGTAAAAACATGTGCTCCTTTTATACCGTAGGCAATTCCGGTGTAAGAAATCAGGTTGATAAGTTCTTCAAATTCAAAACCGGTATGCTGGCTTCCGTCAATATTAAACACCGCCCAGTTGACGTCGTCATGCACGGCGATGTATTGCGATTTGAGGAATTCTATTGCGGCGTATTCAGGCGCCAGTATCCATTTGCTAAAATCACCGCAGGTGAAGAATAAGCCATCTTGATTATTGGTAATAACCTTACAAAAGTTGAAAGACAGATGTTCAAGACGTTCGGGTAACTCCTTAATAATAGCCGTTATCGGCTCATCGGTAATTGGACGCAGATCTTCTATTAAATCAAAGTCAAAATCCAGCACCAGTCCCAGCGGGTATTTAAACAATCCTTGTTTATCATTCTTACTCATTAAAAATGCGTGTCCCCAGGTTTCAATGATGTCAGTATAATCAGCCAGTAAGATTTCTCCACTGGAAGATAGTAAAACATTATGCGCCTGATATGGATGTTTTAAAACCTCGAATATAACAACCTCTTCATTAAAATTTTCAGCATGATAAATAGCTCTCCCTTTAACAAAGGCAGGATCGAATCTGCCGAGAAAAACAAACTGACCGGAGAATATTAAATGGCTGCCGGCGCCTTCCTCTTCGATGGTGTAAAACGTTTCATCGTCGGAAACTTTAATTTCATGATTATAATCAAAAGGCAGCATTACTTTGTCATCAGCATTTATTACCCCGTATTTTCCATTCAATCCGGCCGACCAGTAACTTCCCAAAGGCGTTAAGGAGGAGAGGTCATCGTAACGCGGCGGGAGCTTGATGTTGCCGTTCGATTGTATCAGGCCATACTTGCCCTCTAAGTTCACTACTGCATATCCGCCGTCAAATCCATAGGCGTCGTTATAAACCGGCTGTACAACCATTTTCCCGGATTTATGGATATAGCCGTACTTCCCGTCTTTTGCTACAACGGCGAGTTCTTCTTCTTCATCGAAACCATAGAACTCGTCATAAATCGCTTCCGCCAATATCTCCCCCTTCTTATCTTTTAATCCCCAAAGTCCGTTTTCTTCAAAAATATCTGTATCCCCGGTATCTGCCTGTTCATAGATATACCTGAATCCATAATCATAACCAGGGTAATTCAGCAAGGACCTGAAATCGGAGAACCCCAGCATCACCCCGCCTGCAAATGCAGCAGGGGTTAAAAGCGAAATATCATCTGCGTCTATTGCACGGGTGATGACATTGTTGTTATAGGCTATCACCGTCAACAGGTCATTGGCTTGCTGCTGATGACTTTCATCGCTCATGTTAAAAACGTCCCAGGCATCTACATGAATGTAAGGCTGACTTAAATTATCCAGGTACCGGAACATTTTTTCTTTGGCAATCGTAAAATTTTCTATATCATCTATCAGTGCTGACTGGTGATTTTCGATAAAATTATAAAACCGTTTAATGTTTTGGATTCCCTTTTCTGCATTATAATAAAGACCAAAATTTTCTGGATCGGTATGCGTGTTATAAATATTACCCGCCACAAAACCTTCGTCAATCAGCAGGGGTTGCAGCAGCAGCGGCACTTCGTATCCCCATTCCATTACCATTACATCGGTATCCTGAACAACAGCCGGGGAAGAAATATTATAGAGGTAAGCTCTGTGAGACATAATGAATAATTTCAGACGGAAGATAAATCAAATGCAGATAAAAAAATGCGCCCTGTATACATTTGTATACAGGGCGCAGAAAAGCACTATAACGTGCAAGGCTATATTTTTATCATGGTTTAAATTCGAGCCAGTCCAGTGTAAACAAATGCTGGTCCGGTTGCTGATCTTTGCTGAACACGAAGTAGAGGTCATTTTTACCGGCAGGTGCTTCCACTGGTGCGGTTACTTCTATAAATTTATCCCAGTTGCCGGTGGCTTTGTATGCCAGCTTGCTGATCACTGGTCCGTTCACGCTGCCAGTATGAATTTCCAGCACGGCATCCTTGTCGAGGGATGAATACCGGTAAGTGACTTTATGAATACCTTTCAGATCAATATCCCTGAATACAAAGAACGATTTGTTATGAATAGCCCCAAGGTGATCAGATGAACGGTCTATGTTGTTAACGGAGTCCGCATCTTCTCCCTGTACGCGGAGGGAGCGAAGGAGCAGCAGTCCGCTGCCGCTGAGCGGGGAGGCGTTGCCGCCGCCATCTGTATAGGTGGCTGCCAGTACATAGGTGCCATACTTTTCCTTACCCAGGTGATCCTTCAGTGCTACGCTGCCGGAGGCGGGCAAGCTGCCTGCCGCCTGTGGCGCGGACAGCGTGAGGATGTATTTTACAATTTGTCCGGCTTCGTCAACAGACAGCTGCGGATGTGCCGCCATAGAGTGTTCTCCCCAAACGCCGCCGCCGCCTTTAATGATCTTGGCAGCAAGATAGGCTGGTGCTTTAGGGTCTTTCTCATAGCGTTTGGCTACCTGTGTAAAGGCAGGGCCTACGGAGGCTTTATCTACCTGGTGACACGCCTTGCAATCGCTGCTTTCCATCAGCAACTTGCCAGGATGCGCCGGTACCGTGGTAATGAGCTGATGTCCTTTCTCTGCTTTCGCTTTGCTGCGTGGAATGTAATGCAGGCCAATCATCAGTTGCTCGTTATTGATGGCCGGATCTTCCTTATCCGTCACTGTAACGGCATAATGCAGCGGGCTGTTTTCAAAATAGAAGGTAGTGTTATCGGTTGTGCTAACCTTTACTTCCGGTACGGTGTTACCTACGCGGATGGTTAGGGTATCGGTGCTGCTGGCGCCTTCCGGATCCGTTATTTTCAGGATGGCATGGTACACGCCATTCTTTTCATACGTGTGCACAGGTGAGGAATCAGTTACCGCAGCGGTTTCATCGCCAAAATGCCATTCGTATTTAAGTGCCTGTCCTTCATCAAAATCATAGCTCTTTTTGCTGCTGAAGTTTACTTTCATGGGGGCAGTGCCGGCGGTATCAGCAGTGGCAATAGCTGCTACCGGTGCGCGGTTGCCACCGTTATAGGAAATGCGTACCAGTCGCGCATCGTCGTTGTCGATACCATATACGGAGCCATACTCGAGTATGTACAGGTCGCCGCCTTTACCAATGGCCATGTCTATCGGGCGCCTGAAATCGCCGTTGGTTTTCATGAAAGGTTCCATCGATTTAAAGTGCTGCTGGCTGTCCAGTCGCACGGCATATACCCAGTTACGCATCCAGTCGTAAATAAATAAGGCGTTATCATACCATGCAGGCAAACCGGTAGGGGAGGCAGTTGCTTCATTATAATGGAATACTGGTCCGGCCATTGCGCAGCGGCCGCCGTTGCCCAGTTGAGGGAATACGGCAGAGGAATCGTACGGATACCAGATCATGGCCTTTTGTGCGGGTGGCAATACTTTCAGCCCGGAGTTATTGGGTGAATTGTTTACCGGCGCTTCTGCTTTGAAAGGTGCGCCGATGGTTTTGGTAGCGAAATCATATTGCGGGTATACTTTATTATCACCTACTACAAATGGCCATCCGAAGTTGCCTGGTTTTTTTGCCTGGTTGATTTCGTCGTATCCGCGCGGGCCCTGGTCGCCGTCCTGGCCTGCATCCGGACCTACCTCGCCCCAGTAAACAATGCCGGTGGCAGTGTCAACGGACATGCGGTAAGGATTGCGGCAGCCCATCGCGTATATCTCAGGGCGTGTGCCGGCGGTGCCTTTGGGAAAGAGGTTACCGGCAGGAACGGTGTAGCTGCCATCCGGTTCGGGATGGATACGCAGCACTTTTCCACGGAGGTCGTTGGTATTGCCGGCGGAGCGTTCGGCGTCAAAAGTAATGCGGCCGGGAATAGTGTCTATCGGCGCATAACCGTTGGAAGCGAAAGGCACCGTGTTATCGCCGGTGGAAATAAAGAGGTTGCCGTTGCGGTCCCAGTCGAGCGAACCACCCGTATGCGCGCTCACTTCCAGTTCCAGCGGGATGGTGAGCAATACCTTTTCGGAAGCCAACACCAGGGAGTCTTTGCCTTCCAGCGTAAAGCGGGATACGTGTTGCGCTGCGGGAAGCTTATTGGGCGTATAGTAAAAATAGATGTAATGATTTTTGTCGAAGTCCGGGTCAAGTGTAACACCCAGCAACCCGTTACCAAATCCTTCCTTCGTATCGGGGAGTACCGGGAATGTATATACGACTTTGGTGGCCTGTGTGGCCGGGTCGTAGTGATACAATTTACCGCTGCGTTCAATAAAATACACGCTGCCATTACCTGCTACCGCCAGTTCCATCGGCTCGTTGAGGTCGTTGGAAAGAATGGTTTTGGTAAAACGGTTGTCTTCCGGGGCTTTGGTAGCCTTGCTTTTGGCAGGGTGGTCGCCGCATCCCTGTATAATTAATGTCAATCCGACAATAAACAGGGCCGGAAGTCTCTGCGTGCATAGCCTGAACAGTTCACTCATGTGATGTGATTATGGATTTGATTTGCGGGACACAAAATAATAGAATATTATTTTTTATTTCCTTAAAAATGGATGAAAGGAAATAACCACATCGTTTTGAGGATCAGGGAATATTGGCTAATTTAATATCAGATTGGAAGAGGAAGTTGTCATTTTGCGCTGTGCTTCCGTATATTTGAGACCCACATTATTCAAGCTGGTAAATGGAAAAGATGGATCTGAACGAATTTAAGCAATCTTTACAGGAGACACACCCACCTAAATATGTCGACATATACCTTGAATCCCTTTGGTACGAAGGGAAAGGTAACTGGAAAAAGGCGCACGACCTGGTAGACGATCTGCCGGGACCGGATGCTGCAAGGGTACATGCTTACCTGCACAGGGTAGAAGGAGATCAGGCAAATGCTGACTATTGGTACCGCCGGGCAGGCACCACCAGGCCTTCTGGTACACAGGAAGAAGAATGGGAACAATTAGTTACCCAGTATTTAAAATAACCGGCAACTGACGGTTACCGATTGCCAATTTAGCGTGTACATTTTACATTTGTCATTGATTATTAGGCTATAAAAAAGCACTAATTTGTTTATTATTTGTATATTCCGCGTGGCGTTAGATCAACAAATATTAGACAATCAGTTATTTTAGTTTTTTAGCGGAGTATGCGGAAATTTATCCTTTTACTATTTTTATCTGTTTATCTGATTACAAATGCTGGTTATGCGCAGTCCTACGGATTACGCTTTTCCAGTCATGAAGTGGTGCAGGAAAGGAGAACAACGCTGAACTTAACTTCATCCGGTCCGCTGTGTTTCAAAAAGAACGGGGAAATATCATTCGATCTGAACTTCCTTCCTTATAAAGAAACTTATTTCGGATACGTATTAAGGATCATCGCCGCCAACAACCAGAACATAGACCTGGTATATAACCAGAAAGAAAGAACCTTTAACTTCCTCATAGGCGAAAGCTTTTCACGTGCATTTGCCATTGATTCAGCCGCCCTCTTCGGCGGGTGGACGCATATCACTATTCACCTCGACCTCGGGCGTAATGAAGCCGCTATTTCGGTCAATGATAAATTTATCGCCAAAGGTCCTGCAAAGCTAGGCAACCCGGCATGTACCCGCGTGTTCTTTGGCGCCAATACCTACGAAGGTTTTCAAACAGTGGATATTCCACCCATGAACCTTCGTAATATAGTGGTGAAAGAAGGCGCCCAAACCAGGTACAACTGGCCGCTCTCCGAAAACGATGGCAGTAACGCCACCGACCTGCAGGAAGGTAAAACTGCCGAGATCCGCAATGCCAACTGGATAGGTCCCAAACACCGCAACTGGAGCCTGCTCCAGAGCTGGGAAATTAATGGTACCCCCAGTGTGGCTTTCGACCGGGAGAAAGAAGTGCTCTATATTGTATCTTCCGATTCACTATATAATATTTCGTTTAAAAATGAGCAGCAACACGGCATCCGCCTGGCGCAACGCCTCGATAGCCTCATGCCGGGGAACCAGTCGGTGTTCAACCCATTTCTTCATAAGCTCTTTAACTTTTATATAGACCAAAAAAAAGCAGGGTCTTATGATTCCCTCAACCGGAAATGGGATATCAGCTACACACCAGACCTGCTTACCGTTTACTGGCAAGCCAATAAATTTGTCTCCCAACAGGATACTTCCCTTTATATCCTCTGCGGATACGGACAAATGCAATATAAAAATACCGTACAGCGATATCATTTTGCCAATAAGAAGTGGGACTCCGTACCCACCACCGGCGAAAGGCTCATTCCCCGGTACCTCGCCGCCACCGGCGCTACCAGCAATGGAGATACTGCTTATATCCTGGGCGGCTACGGCAGCAACAGCGGGAACCAGGTAGTAAACCCCCGCCATTACTACGATCTCATGGCCTTCCACGTGAAAGATCACTCCTTTCATAAAGTGTTCCAGCTGGAAGAACCGCCCGTGCAGTTCTGCTTTGCCAACAGCCTGGTCATCGATCCAAATACCCAGAATTATTATGCCCTCATCTTCCCCGACGATAAATTTAATACCAGCCTGCAGCTCGTGGAAGGCTCGCTGAAAGCACCACGGTTAAAGCCACTGGCCAATACCATCCCTTACTCTTTTCATGATATCAAATCGTTCGCAGATCTCTATTACTGCCGCGACAGTAAAAAGCTGGTCGCCGTAACGCTCTATACTTCCAAAGACAATATCACGGAAGTAAAGGTGTACACGCTGGAATTCCCGCCCGACGCGGTAGTGGCAGATAAATCCGGTCTCCCGGAATTTTTCGCCTGGTACCCGCTGCTGCTCATTCCCGTAGTCGCCGCCGGCCTGTTCTTATTCCTGCGCCGCCGCAGAAAGATCATGCCACCACCTTCAGTTGTTGTGTCGCCGGTACCAGCAACTGCAACACCGCTTCCTCCGCTGCCCGTGGTAATACCCGAAACGGTTACCGATGAAACGGCACCGGAAGAAATCATCGCTGAAAAAAAAGGAAACATCTATTTTTTTGGTCCGTTTGAAGTACTGGACAAAGAAGGGCAGGACGTTACCAAATTCTTCACGCCGCTGCTCAAAGAATTATTCCTGCTGATAGCCATCAATACCATCCGTTCAGGAAAAGGTATTTCATCCGACCGGCTCTATGCCACCCTCTGGCGCGATAAGTCCAGCAAGGAAGCACAGAACAACCGCTCCGTGAATATGGTAAAGCTCAAAGCCATCCTCGACAAGCTGGGCGCCTGTGCCTTCGTAAAAGAAGCTGACCGCTGGAGCCTCCAATACTCCACCGCCGATATCGACATGGACCTGGCCGGGTTCCAGCAACTGCTGCACTCGCCCCGTCCACTGCAGGAACAACATGTAAGGGATCTGTTGAAGATCCTCCATCGTGGCTCTTTCCTGCCCGACACCAACTACACCTGGCTGGAAGATATCCAGTCCGAAATCTCCGGCATAACCCTCGACATCCTCACAGAGGCCGCCAACCAGTTCAAATCAGATCCGGAACTCCTCGTTGAAATCGCGGACCGCATCTTCCTCTTCGACCCCGTGAATGAAGAAGCCCTCCGCATGAAGTGCAGCAGCCTCGTGTCGCTGGGGCGCCATTCCCTCGCCAAAACGGCCTTCAACAAGTTCGCGAAGGAATATCTCCACATGTATGGGGAGGAGTTCCCGCAGTCGTTCACGGACTACTCAGGGTAGCGGGATTAGAGCGGATTTTGTCTTTCTCACTGATTACGCTGATTATATTGATTTTTAGGATTTGATCACGTTGGGATTTTAAAGGATTTTGGGAGATATAAGCGGATATTGGCTTCTGTTTTCCTGATTATTATTATTATTATTATTATTATCGTTAAAATCAAACATTATCAAATCAGCGCAATCGGCGTTAATCAACCTAATCCTGCACCAAGTCAATTTAAAATCGCCGAAGGCGATCTACGCTAATATTTCCGCTTATATCTCCCCAAATCCTTTTAAAATCCCAACGTGATCAAATCCTAAAAATCAATAAAATCAGCGTAATCAGTGAGAAAGACAAAATCCGCTCTAATCCCGCTAACTTTTTTTCGCATTAGTGCATTATTAGTGCTGCCGTTAAGGCCCGCCGTATAAATTGCATTGAAATGAATAAGACAAGGTTCCACGACTATGGCACTCAGGCCGTTTTATTACGAAAAAAAAGGATGCTGGTGATTAAAATCATCAGCATTCTTTTTCCTTTTTTAATTATCGGTGGAGTGGAAGGGGGATTGCGGTTATTTAATTACGGCCACAACCTGGCGCTTTTTATTACCTCTCCGCAAAACAGCAATTACTACCAACTCAACCCCGCAGCTTCCCTGAAATATTTTTCCAATACGGAAATCGCTACCAAAGGCAATAGTGAATTATTTAAGAAAGTAAAAGACACAGGTACCCTCCGCATTTTTGTATTAGGTGAATCCACTACGATCGGGTATCCCTATTTTCATAATGGCTCCTTTCACCGTTGGCTGCAATACCGCCTCATGCATTCCTGCCCGGAGAAACGCCTCGAAATCATTAATCTTTCACTAACGGGCGTTAATTCCTATACAGTAGAGGGTTTTACAAAAGAATTATTGCCTTATCAGCCGGATGCGGTACTTATTTATACCGGGCATAATGAGTATTATGGCTGCCTGGGCACCGGCAGCACCGACAAAATTGCCGGCAACCCTTTCCTGATCCACCTGGTGCTGAAGCTCGGGGAGTTCCGGATTACCCAGCTCATGGCCAACGCGCTCCATAAAATTTCCAGGCTAACACCGGCCAGCCCGGATGGCGCCGGCAAAACCCGCATGGAAATGATGGTGGCAGCACAACAGATCCCTTTCGGATCAGCGATGTACGAAAGAGGCATTGCCCAGTTCACGGCCAACATGGATAATACCCTGCACATGCTGGACCAGGCAAATGTTCCGGTGTTCATCAGCAACCTGGTGTCTGCTGAAAAAGACCTGTTCCCATTTGTTAGCATACCACCCGACAGCATAAAGTACCAGGGCTTCAACACCGCATACCTACAGGGTGAGGGGGCGATGGCCAATGGGGATTCCGCTGCAGCCCTGCAATATTTCATGGCCGCGGAAAACAGCTACCAGGCGCATGCCGGCTGCAACTATTACCTGGGACTACTGACCCTGCACAACGGCGATAGCGCCGCTGCCAAAACGTATTTCGACAAAGCCAGGGACCTCGATGCCCTTCGTTTCCGGGCGCCATCCAAACTGAATAAAGTGATGCTGGAGCTATGCAGCAAATATAAGAACGCGCACCTGGTAGATGCCAATGCGGCTTTTGAAGCTGCGAGTGCCGGCCGTATTATCGGTAATGGGCTGATCCTCGAACATGTACATCCTAACCTGAAAGGCTATGCGCTCCTGTCGGATGTGTTTTATAATACCATGAAAGCACAGGGACTTTTCAAGCCGTTGCCGGAAACGGAAATGAGCTTTGCCCGGTTGCAGCAAACCATGCCCATTACGGTTATCGACAGCTTATCCGGCGCTTATAAGATCGCTAATCTTAAAAGAAGCTGGCCGTTTAGTAAAACGCATGTTGATGATACTATGCTGATTGCCAGTGCAGAAGAACAGCTTGCTTATGAAGTTGCTTTCAGGAAAACATCCTGGGCCGCGGCGCTGCAACAGCTTTATAATGCCTACAATCAAAACGGCGATTTTGCAAACGCCGCTACCATTGTGGCGGCATGGGTACAGGAGCATCCTACCGAAGCGGGATACTACGAGGAAGCCGGTAATTACTATGGTAAGCTGGATCATACTGCGGAAGCCATCTTCTACTTTAAAAAAGTATTTGACATGTCGCCTTCCTTTGAGGTGGCCAGGACGCTTTTTGTGCTTTACCTGAAACAGGATAACGCCACCGGAGCATTGCCTTACCTGAATTATGCCATCGATCATAACGAACGGCGCTTAAACCTGTTGCCCGTAAAAGATTGCCTGTTGCAGGTCCTGGAGCTGCAAACAAAGGCGGCGAGGGAGCCGGCAAATATAGGTTTGCTTAACCAGATTGCGGGACTGTACTACCGGATGGGCAATAAAGAGGGCGCCGTGCTGTATGTAGAAAAAGTATTGCAAGTCTCGCCAGGCAACCGGGATGCACTCACCATGCAAAGTCAACTCAAAAAAGTATAGCCATGTGGAAACGGTTCACCCATATTACGCTGCAGCAATGCATAGAATCCGGCCAGGTGGCTGTGGCGGCGCTACTGGCGGCGGCCCTGTATTTCCGTGATTTCAGGCTGGTAACCATTGCCTTGCTGCTGTTGCTCATCACATTGCTGGCGCCCCGGCTTTTTTATCCGCTGGCGGTGATCTGGTTGGGCATCGGAAAAGTTTTGGGAGAAGTAAACATCCGCATTCTTCTGACCCTTGTTTTTATACTGGTGGTAGTACCTGTGGGCTTATGGCGGAAGTGGCGGGGCAAAGATACTTTACAGCTACGCGGGTTTAAGAAGGAGAAAGGATCGGTGATGGTTACACGTAATCATGTATATACGAAAGAAGATTTACTGCATACATTTTAAAACGATCATCATTTTCACGTCATGGAATTTCTGCATGAACTGTTCTATTTTTTAAGAACCCGTAAAAAATTCTGGCTGCTTCCGCTGATCATCGTGCTGTTGTTATTGGCATCGCTGGTAGCCCTGACCAGTGCTTCCGCGCTGGCGCCTTTTATTTATGCCATATTTTAACGGCTTTGAGGAAAATTATCCTGGGTATATCGGCATTTTATCACGACAGTGCAGCTGCGCTGATCATCGATGGGCGCATTGTTGCGGCCGCACAGGAAGAACGTTTTACGCGCATTAAGCAGGATGCTGCTTTCCCGGCGCAGGCCATTAAATATGTATTGTCTGAAGTGGGTATCTCCTTTGATGAGCTAACGGCGGTGGCGTTTTATGACAAACCGCTGCTGAAATTTGAACGGTTGCTGGAAACGTATCACGCTTTTGTACCACGTGGCTGGCGCAGCTTTATCACTGCTATGCCGGTGTGGATGAAGGAGAAAGTGTTTATGAAGAAAATGCTCCGCCACCAGTTCCGCACACTGGGAGCTACGGTAAAAGTGCCATTGTATTTCCCAGAACATCATTTATCTCATGCTGCCAGCGCTTTTTACCCGTCGCCTTTTGAGTCGGCCGCCATTCTCACCGTTGATGGCGTAGGGGAGTGGGCTACCACTACCATTTGTTATGGCGCCGGTAACGATATCAAAATTTTAAGGGAACTGCGATTTCCGCATTCACCCGGCTTATTATATGCTGCATTCACTTATTTCCTCGGCTTTAAAGTAAACAGCGGCGAATATAAATTAATGGGGCTGTCGCCCTACGGACTGGCTGATGCCCCGCAAACCATTGCCTTCCGGGAAAAGATCCTGTCAACGTTGGTGGATATACGAAACGATGGTTCCATCCTGCTGAACATGGATTATTTTGAATTTGCCACCGGGTTGAAAATGACGGCTACGCCACTATGGGAAGCCTTATTTGGTTTTCCCCGCCGGGAGCCGGAATCAGCTATCACGCAGGAGCACATGAACCTGGCGCTGGCTATTCAGCAGGTTACCGAACAAATTGTAGTGACGCTGGCACGTACGGCGAAAGCCATTACGGGCAGCAATCACCTGGTGATGGCAGGCGGTGTAGCGCTTAATTGTGTGGCCAATCATAAAATAAAAGCTGCCGGTATTTTTGAGGATATCTGGATACAGCCTGCTGCCGGTGATGCCGGCGGCGCATTGGGCGCTGCATACGCCGCTTATCATATTGGTATGGAGCAGGCCCGTGTTTTTTTTCCGGGAGATGATGGCATGCAGGGCGCATTTCTCGGCCCCGCTTATGGCGACGCCGATATCCGGAAGCTGCTGGCCCGCTATGCAGCGGTGGCTGTTCATCAGCCGGACTTCGTCGCACTCACGCAGGAAGTGAGCGCCCACCTGGCCGGCGGAAAAGTAGTGGGCTGGTACCACGACCGGATGGAGTTTGGTCCCCGCGCACTCGGCAACCGGAGCATCCTCGCCGATCCACGGCAGGCGGCCATGCAGCAGCAACTCAACACGAAAATAAAATTCCGTGAGAGCTTCCGCCCCTTTGCACCCGCAGTACTGGCAGAAGATGCGCACCACTATTTTAATGACGCCACTACTTCTCCCTATATGTTATTTACCACCACATTAAAAGATGCGCTGCGCACAAATACACCAGCAGATGCCACCGCCTCCATTTATGAGCGGCTGCATCTGCAACGCTCCACCATCCCTGCGGTGACACACCTCGATCATTCCGCCAGGATACAAACCGTACATCGTACGCTTCATCCAAAGTTATGGCAACTTATTAATTGTTTTAAAGAACTAACGGGTTGCAGTGTGTTGATCAATACCTCTTTTAATATAAGGGGAGAGCCGGTAGTAAACACGCCGGAAGATGCGTGGCTTGCTTTTATGCGAACAGAAATGGATTACCTGGTAATGGGGAATTATATTTTTGATCGCCGCCAGCAACCAGCGTTGCCGCCGGAGTTGTTCAAATCCTTTGAAAGGGATTAATAGCTTCTTCTTAAAAAGAAAATTAAAAAAAATACAGCATTAATATGGCTGTTAGTTCATTATTAGCGCTGCTGTTAGGCCGCCGGCGCTTACTTGCATTCATTATTCTCTTATCAATCGAAATATCGTTCGCGTTATGAAAAGATTACTATTGCTGATGCTCCTCGCATCGGGCCTGCTGCAGGCCTATGCACAAAAGCAGTTGACAAAGGGTAAAGTGCTGGATGAAACCGGCCAACCACTACCCGGAGCAACCGTTAGAGTAAAAGGTACCAACATCTCAAGCCCCACCAATGCACAGGGCGAATTCCAGATTGCTACCGGCGAAACCGCTTCCCCGGTACTGGTGATTTCCTATATCGGCTACCTTTCACAGGAGGTGACGGTAACCGGCGGCGACTTATCCGTCACTTTAAAAACGGATGCCAGATCCCTCAATGATATCGTAGTAGTCGGGTATGGCACACAGAAGAAAAGCGACGTAACCGGCGCTACCAGTTCGGTGAAAGCCGTGGAAATTGCCAAACGTCCTTTAGTAAGAGTAGAACAGGCTTTACAGGGAACTACTTCCGGCGTAACGGTGCAAAGCAACAGTGGTCAGCCGGGTAAAGGCATCAGTGTAAGGATCCGCGGCGCCAGTTCCATCACCGGCAGTAACGACCCGTTATACGTCATTGATGGTTACATTGGCGGCAACCTGGAGTCCATCGCTCCCGGCGATATTGAAAGCATGGAAATCCTGAAGGATGCTTCCGCTACCGCCATCTACGGTTCCCGCGGATCTAACGGCGTGGTAATGGTAACTACCAAAACCGGTAAATCAGGAAAACCCCGCGTGGATGCAAGCGCCTGGATAAGCAAAGCTTCTTTGCCAAAGAAACTAAACCTGATGAACGCCTACGAATTTGCGCAGCAGGTAAATAAAAAAGGCGATGTTGCCGGAACGGGCCATCCGTTTACCGATGCGCAACTCGCAGAACTGCAGAAAAATCCCGGTGGCACCGACTGGCAGGATGAACTGACCCGCAAGCCATTGACACAAAACTACCAGGTAGGCGTGTCCGGTGGTTCTGAAAATGTAAAGTATTATTTCTCTTACAACCACCTGGATCAGCCAGGTTTGCTGATCAACTCCGGCTATAAAAGAAATACGCTGCGCGCGAATGTGGATGTGAAGCTGAACAGCAAAATGGACCTGAAAGTAAATATTACAGGTTTGTTGCCGGAATCACACAACACGGATTTCTCCGGTGATATCGTTGATCCGTTCTCGCAGTCCAGTATGTGGGATCCTACCAGCCCGGTAAGAAATGCAGCTGGTGATTATATCAGCCAGTCTAATTTCGCATCCCTCGCTAAAAACCCGGTGCAAAATATCATGAGCCGTTCGGTAGATGGAAAAACGTCTAACCTGACTGCTACCGGCGTTTTCACCTATCGTATCATCGATCACCTTACCTTTACTTCCAATAACAGCTATGAGCTGCAGAACCAGCAAACGCAATCCGTTTTTCCTCCGGGAACAAACGAAGCGTTTAACGGTAACGACTATGCGAAAATGGAGAATAGCCGGTACAGGAGCTGGCAGAACTCCAACTTCCTGACCTATAACAACCGCTTCAGGAATCATTCCCTCACGGTCACCGCGCTCGTGGAACAGGCTTCCAAAACCAATACAAACACCATTGCGCAGGCTAATAAATTATCTACCTACAGCCTCGGCTACTGGAACCTTGGATTGGGTAAAACCCAGTCGACCAGCAGCGGTTACTGGGCAGATGCGCTCATCTCTTATATGGGAAGGGTAAACTATGCCTTTAAAGATAAATACCTGTTAACCGTTTCTGTTCGTACAGATGGATCTTCCCACCTGGTAGAGAAGTACTCCACATTCCCCGCAGTTGCATTAGGATGGGCTGTAGACAAAGAAGGGTTTATGGCAGATTCAAAAGTGATAACCGGTTTGAAACTCCGCGCCAGCTACGGGCAAACGGGTAACCAGGCAGTACCTGCCTATTCTACCATTGCCCAGATCGGTACGGCCCTGCCTTACTACTTCGATGGTACTACTTCAAGCGTAAATACCCCGCTGGGAACACCGGTAGCCACTACGCTTCAGTGGGAAAAGAACGCTACCTATGATGTAGGATTGGACATGGAATTCTGGCGTGGCCGCTTAACCTTCACCGCAGATGCCTATAATAAAAAAGTATCCGACCTGCTGTATGCCACCGATAACCCTTTTTACTATGGCGGCGGAAGCTTTCAGCGTAATATCGGCAGCGTAAGGAATACCGGCCTGGAATTCAGCGTAGGCGGTATGCCGGTTGTTGGAAAAGACTTCAAGTGGACCAGTAACTTCAATATCTCCTTCAACAGGAACGAAGTATTGGATCTGGGAGGTCAGGACAATATCATTGTAAATGGTATCGGCTCTGCACAACAAGGCGTATCCATCATCAAAGTAGGGGAACCGCTCGGTACCTTCTATGGTTATAAATACCTGGGCACCTGGAAAAATGAAGAAAAAACAGAAGCCGCTACATACGGCAAGAAGCCCGGAGATACAAAATATGCTGACCTCGATGGCGATCATAAACTTTCCGGCGGCGATCTTACTACGATCGGTAATGGTATGCCTAAATATTACTTCGGTTTCATCAATGATTTCTCTTACAAGAACTGGAGCCTGAACGTTATGTTCCAGGGCACGCACGGCAACCAGATGTATTCCTTTACCCAGGCCTATACAATGGGCGGACTGGGAGATGCACGCGATGCCACCAACGCGCAACTCCTCGATATGTGGACGCCTGAAAAACAGACAGACGTTCCCGTCTATGGTAACCAGAACGAAATAAAAAGCAGCCGTTATGTATACGATGCCAGCTATATCAAACTGAAAAATATTTCCCTCACTTATACCATTCCTGCATCACTGCTGAGCAGGATACATGCACGCAGCCTGGATGTTTACATCAGCGCCCAGAATATCTGGACCATCACCAACTACCCTGGCTACGATCCGGAAGTAACCAACGCCACCAATGCCATTACACAAGGTTTGGAAACAGGTACGATACCTAACCCCAAAACCTATACGATTGGTGTAAGACTTGGTTTATAATTGACATAGCGTATAAGTAAGGATTCTGTTTTTCTAAAAAATTACTATTATGAACAAAAAATATTTCCTCCCTTTAGCGATGGCAGCAATGATCGGTGCATCATCCTGCGTGAAGCTGACGGAAGATCCAAGAGCAACACTCACTCCCGGCAATTACTTCAATACACAAAATGAACTGGATGGCGCTGTAACCTCTGCTTTCAGGGCGCTCGCCGTAGATGGTGCATGGGGTTTCACCAGTAAAATGACCAGTTACTTCGGCTCCGATGATTTAACAACGCACCCTGCTTCCAACAAAGCAGACTCGCGGGAATTTGACCGGCTCCAGGGTACCACCACCAACTCCAGTATGAGAGCCGAGTGGGAAGGCCCGTGGAATACCATTTATCAGGCAAACAACGTGATTGCCAATTTTGAAAAAGTAACCGCCACCACCAATGAAGCGATTCAGCAACGCACGTATGCCGGCGGACAGGCATACTTCCTCCGGGGACTGTGTTATTTCTACCTCGTAAGAACATTTGGTGCATTGCCTATTGTTACCGGTCCGGCAGATATTACCGTAACACCGGCCAGGGAAGAACCTGCAAAAGTATACGAACTGATCATCGCCGATCTGAAAAAGGCGGCTGACATGCTGCCCGATAAATGGACCGGCGCAGACGTAGGCAGACCCGGCGCATTGTCCGCAAGAGCCGTGCTGGCAAACGTATACCTCACCATGGCAGGCTGGCCCGTTAACCAAAATTCCAATTACGCGCTGGCTGCCACGGAAGCAAAAGCCGTAATGGACGCCGGGAAATACGACCTGATGCCCGACTACCTCGATGTATTCAAAACCAATAACAATATTGAATCGGTATTCGGACTGCAATATAATGTAGGCGGCCAGTTGCCTAACCGTTCCTTTGGCGCTACCTGTATTCCTGATGATGAAGGTGGATGGGATGATTTCTTTCCGGAAATCAACTACTTCAAGGATGCACCGGTTTGTAAACGTACCGATCAAACATTCCACACACAAATCAAAAGCAATAAAATCGGTGTAGTAAAATGGGATGATCCGAGAACGGCTACCCACCATCCTTACTATAACAAATTCCGTTATGGCGCAGGTGATGGTATCGTTGAAACGCCTACACAGGTGGTGAGCTTTAACGCCAGTACCAATAAAACCACTGATATCGTTCGCTTTGCAGAAACATTGCTCACCTATGCGGAAGCTTCTGCCATGGCTGCCAACACCGTTTCTGATGAAGCCTATGAAGCGCTGAACAGGGTGAGACGGCGCGCCGGTTTGCCCAACATCGTAAAAGGTTTAACGGCAGTGGCTTTCCGTGATTCAGTAGTCAATGAACGCAAATATGAATTTGCCGGGGAATTCGGACAACGCTGGTTCGATATCGTTCGCTTGCAGTTGCTGCCAAAAGTAATTGCGCGCCGCGATCCGAATGAGTTCAAGGATCTCCCGTTGAATCCTGCTGCGGTTGCCAACCCGGGTCCTAAGTATATTGCTCCGATCCCGTTCAGAGATCTGAACCTGAGCCCGGGATGGACACAAAACCCGACATACTAAACACTTTTTGATTTGGCCTATAAATAGTTTAATCATGCCTTGTGCATGATTAAACTATTTTGTTAATTCGTTCTGTAGCCAATGAGGAATTCTCCCAGCGCATAAATTTTAGTGAATGAAAAAAACAAACTGGAAGCTGTACAGCCTTCTGTTGCTGACACCTTTTGTATGCTTATCCGGCCGCGCGCATGCAGCGGTGTATGATACTATCCCCGGCGTAAAGCCATCCATCGACCTGATTGACCCAACCATAGGAAACGTAGGTCAGCTGCTGGAGCCTACCCGGCCCACCGTGCAGTTGCCGAACCAGCTGATCCGGTTTACGCCGCAGCGGAAAGACTTTATGGATGACCAGATCTCCGACTTTCCATTGAACGTGGTATCACACCGGCTCGGGCAGGTGTTTTCCCTGAAACCCGCCACCGGCAAGCTGTCGGAAAATGACTGGCAAACCCGGATGGCTTACGACCATAACCTGGAAACCAACCGGCCCTGGTACTATTCTACCTGGCTGCTGGATGAAGAAGTAAACGTGGAATTTACTGCCGGTAAAAAAGCAGGCTACTACCGTTTCCGTTTTCCTGCCGGTAAAGAAAAATCGCTGTTGTTTGGTACCTATAACGATGGTGAGGCTGCTTACACCTTCCTGCCCAATAAGGTAATGACCGGCATGGAAACTTATAACGGCTATGTAAAAGTATACCTGTACGGCGTTTTCAGTGAAGCCGGTACACCCGGTGTAGCAGAACAGGGACAGTTGAGCAACAATAAAAATATTGCTGGTAAAGGAATCAAAGCATTTATCAGTTTCCCTGCCGCTATAAAGGAAGTTACTTTCAAATACGCTATCAGTTACATCAGCGCAGAACAGGCAAAGAAAAGTTATGAAGAAGAAATCAGTAAGAAAGATTTTGACGCCGTAGCCGCCAATGGAAAAAAAGCCTGGGCAGATGTCATGAACCAGGTGAAGGTAAAAGGTGGTACGCTGGCGCAACAACGTTCTTTTTATACGGCCTTATACCGTTGCTATGAAAGGGCCGTGGATATTACAGAAGACGGGCAGTATTACAGTGGTTATGATAAACAGATCCACAAAGACAACCGTCCTTTTTATGTAGATGACTGGACCTGGGACACCTACCTGGCACTGCATCCGCTGAGAATGATCCTGGACCCTGCAAAGGAAGAAGACATGCTGCAATCGTTTGTACACATGTACGAGCAAAGTGGCTGGCTGCCTACCTTCCCCGTGTTGTTTGGCGATCACGCCTGCATGAACGGGTTCCATTCTTCCGTAGTAATGCTGGACGCACACCGGAAAGGGTTGAAAAATTTTGATATTGGGAAAGCCTATGAGGGCATGCGGAAAAATGCGACGGACGCTACTATGCTTCCGTGGCGCAATGGTCCTAAAACAGCGCTCGACGACGTGTATCACAACAAAGGTTATTTTCCTGCATTGCGCATCGGCGAAAAAGAAACCGAGCCAGCGGTGCATCCTTTTGAAAAAAGACAGGCAGTAGCCGTTACCCTAGGCGGCAGCTACGACGACTGGGCATTGTCCGAGCTGGCTGGTGATTTGAATAAGAAAGATGACCAGCGTTTGTTTGCACCAAGAGCGAAGAATTATAAAAATCTATGGAACGCCGATAAACAATTTTTCCTGCCGAAAGATGGTAACGGGGAATGGATCGATATCAACGTAAAGTATGACGGCGGTATTGGTGGTCGCGATTTCTACGACGAAAATAACGGCTGGACCTACCTCTGGCAGGTACAACAGGATATCCCCGGCCTCATCAGCCTGATGGGTGGAAAAGATGCGTTTGAAAAAAGACTGGATCAGTTGTTCCGTGAACCGCTGGATATGTCGCGTTACGCTTTCTGGAGTAAGTTCCCGGATGCCACCGGTCTTGTAGGACAATACTCCATGGGTAATGAACCAAGCTTTCATATTCCGTACCTGTACAACTACACCGGCGCTCCTTGGAAAACGCAGCAGCGTATCCGTTTCCTGCTCGATACCTGGTTTAAGGATAACATCTTTGGTATTCCCGGTGATGAAGACGGCGGCGGAATGTCGGCCTTCGTCGTATTTTCCTCCATGGGCTTTTACCCGGTAACACCCGGTATTCCGGAATATACCATTGGCAGCCCCGTGTTTGAAAATATAAGCATCGCATTGCCCAACAAGAAACAGTTTACCGTAGTGGCGCACAACAGCTCCGTGGTAAATAAATATATTCAACAGGCAAAGTTCAACGGCAAACCTTTGAACAAACCTACGTTTACACATCAGCAGTTAACTGATGGCGGAACGCTGGAGCTGTTCATGGGCCCGAAGCCTAACAAGAGCTGGGGCGTACAGTAATTAGGCGCTAAGAAGTTTACTGGTTTTGGTGAACCGGTAACAATGATGAAGACAAAAGAAAGGCCGTCTCTTAATGAGGCGGTCTTTTTTTATGCTGATATCTTGGCTGTAAACCGGCGGCGCCTTATTATCTTCGCAGCTGACATGGCATCTTACATCGTTACTTTGCAACTTGAACGGAACGCCGCTGCATTCTTTAACCAGATGCGCCGGCAGTATTATCCTGCTCATGCCAACGAGGTGCACGCACATCTTACTTTATTTTACCGCCTGCCGGCGGATGAACCACAAATCATTACTTCCCTTGCGGCGATGGTTGCGCGGCCGTCTTTTTTATTGCAGGTAAGTGAACTGAAACGGTATACCAACGGTATTGCCTATACGCTCATGTCCACAGAACTACAGGCATTGCATGAAGCCCTGCAAATGCAATGGGAACCCTGGCTGATTCCGCGCGACCGGCAGCCATTACGGCCGCATATCACTATTATGAACCAGGTAACGGCTTTTAAAGCGCAGCAGGCGCATGAACAATTGGCGGCCAGCTTCCGGCCCTTTGAAGTAACCGCTACGGGCATACAGGTGTGGCGGTATTTAAAAGGCCCCTGGAAACTGGCAGGGGAATATCCTTTCCTCACATAAAAAAGCCTTCCCGAATTACCGGAAAGGCTTTCTTACTTCATTCATCGTCTTATCGTTGTTAAATAATTCTATTCACGTGTTTGATCTTAACAACCACCTCGTAGGTTCCTTCCTGGAAAATCTGGAACTGGAACCGGGGGTTCACGTTATAGATTTTTTCGTTGGTAGGTGCATACCCTGGATCCACGGTTACAAACTGGCTTGGGATACGATAATAGATCAGGTATCCGTACACACTTTGTAATAAGGGAAACGGCGTGGTTTCAAAGTTGCAGACCATGCTCGTATCTGTTTTCTCCAGCGGATGAAACTGTGCATAGGTCTGGAAATCACTACGGTCGCCCCTGCGGATGATCTCTCCCTTGGCCGGGTTAAAGTAGCGGCCGTTCTGGTCGGCGATCTTCAGGATAATATTGGTGCCTTCATCGGAGATCTTCCGGATGGTAACGGTGGGCACGCCCAGGTCGCCACTGGTAGTGGTACCGTCTTTAAACCAGGCAGCGCCGCCGTCGCCCACATGATAAGGCGGCTCGTCTATCAGCGTGAAGGTGGCAATGTTTTTATACTGTTTGCTGCCGTTCTGATTGGAGGCCTCTATATCAAATTCGTAGGTGCCCAGCGGTACTTTGATGGAAGTGCCGTAAAAAGTAAAGGCGCCGGTATGCTCGTTGAATTCAAAGCAGGGGGTGTTTACTTTTTGTCTTTTTTTATTCAGTAATTCTACCGTGGTATCTTTTTCCGGATCAAATTTCCCGATCCACTCATAGCGCTCATAATTAGTGAACACGGAGTCGGCATGGGTGTGTTTCACCGCATCGCGGATATCCAGGAGCTTGTACACTACCGGTGCGCTGGAACCATCGTTGCTCACGGGGTTGGTGGATTGTACCTGGCCGCGTTTTATTTTAATCGGATTATCGATGTAGCGTATCTGGTTGCTGAGAAAACCGTTTTCCACTTTTGAGCAACCGTACATAGCTGCCGAAACAGCCATCACCAGGGCGCCGAATATTTTTATATTTCTTTTCATGATCATTGCGTAAGGGTGAAAACTCAGTTAAACGTATCCGCGAAATAGGTGAATGTGTGTTTGTTATTCAGCACATGCAGTATTCCGTTGGTAGTAAGTATACCGGTAGTCTGACAGCGTGCTTGCAGGTATTGCTCTGGTATGGTATTAGCCAGGTCGGCATCTGTTACGGGAACAGGATGGCCGGGTTTTGCAATCAGCTTGGTCAGGTAGAGGTATACCGGGTATTGCGTGAATACGCTTCCGTCGGTATAATCCCCGCTGGGAATGCCCTGTACCAGGCGCAGTTCCCCGTCGTTTGCCCTGTATAGCTTTCCTGTTTTGGTAGCTTTGTCTAAAGGAATCAGGTCTTTGAAAAGATAAGCCCGTAAAGAATCTCTCATTGCTCCAAAATCCAGGGAGTCGAAAGTAAAGATATAGTTAGGATCTGTTCTCTGCGTGCGTTCCATTTCCTGCCGTAAATCCAGGTAGTTGGTGATATCATAGTCAGTGATGGCAAAGAAGGTTCCGGTAGCATTTACTTCTTCCTTCAAACCTGTTTTATCGATCATCAACACAACGGTATCAAAAAGCGGATTTGTTTTCAGGTAATCATAAGTAGTCATGTTTACATGCGGATCATGCAAACTGCCGCCGATCGTGTAATCCTTCTTACAGGAAAATAAAACCACGGCCATCAAAGCGATGAAAGAGAGATATATTTTATGTTTCATACAGCTGATTTTAATGGGTTAGAGTTTACCTCTCCAGTAAGGAGTTTGAGTAAGGGTGAAATCGTCTTTAAACATTGTTGGATCAATGGGCCATAACCAGCCGCCGTTTTCAAACTGATCGCCTGGGAAATGCTCATTGTACGTAGTCAGTTTTTTATTACGCACCAGGTCGTAATAAGCGTGGCCTTCGTAGAAGAGCTCCCGGAGGCGTTCTTCGAGGATGGTAGTGGCGAGGTCTTCACCAGCGCCGGCATAATCGTCCAGTCCTGCACGTTCGCGTACCCTGTTAAGCAGGGGCAGTGCATCGCCATCCTTACCCAGTTTACTCAGCGCCTCAGCCCTCAGCAGCAGGATATCCGCCAGCCGGAAGATGGTGAGGTTGTTGGTCATGCGGGGATCTTTTTTGGTAGAACCATCCGCATAAGCAATATTGGAAAACTTGATGATCTGTCCCTGGTTACCGCCAAGTCCGTAGAAGAAGTTTTTGAAACGGATATCTTTATCGGCATCATAAATTGACAGGTAGTTTTCATTCACCGGCCATTCGATATATCCTTTTCCATCGATAAACGGCATCATCAGCGTAACGCCTGCACCGCCATTGGTGGCCAGGGAAATTCCTTCTGACTGTCCGTCGTTGATATTGATCTCAAAAATACCTTCCTGTGTTTTACCGATAAATACTTTCATGTAATTGGCAGAATCGATCAGCGCATAACCACCGTTGGTGATTACTTCATTCGCTGCTGCTTCACAGCCGGCGTAATCGCCTTTCCATGCCAGGATATGTGCCTGCAGGGCAAATGCAGCGCCTTTATTGGCTCTTACCGCCCGTTCAGATTCATCTTCATAACCAAAATCCAGGTTTTGTTTAGCCACTTCCAGGTCGGCCAGGCATTGTTTCCAAACACTGTCGGCCGGGCTTCTCGGGATATTCTTCGCGGTAGACACATCCAGGTCCGGTTCCAGTTTCAATGGCACATCTCCCCAGATCCTGCTCATATAGAAGTAGGTAAAGGCGCGAAGGAAGTAAGCTTCGCCGATCACGTGCCGTTTGTTATTGATATCCGTGAATTTGCTGTCGTCGATACCCGGTACTTTATTGATGATCAGGTTTACCTGTTGGAGCAGCTGGTAGTACTGCTGCCAGTTCCAGTTGTTGCCACCCACGTTCAGGCCAACAAACTGACCATTCGAAATATTGTAGTTGCCGTTATCCCGGCCGCCGTCGATACTCAGTTCGCCGGATACAATGTCCCCGTATTTATGCCAGGAATTATCACGGATCAGGATATTACGCAGGATGGCATAAGCTCCGGCGAGCGATGTTTTGGCATCTGTTTCCGTAGAAAAATAAGCGCTGGTAAAAGTGGAGTTATGCGGTTCCAGGTCCAGTATTTTGGAGCAGGACGACACCAGGGAAGCTGCAGAAATAACAGCAGCTGCATAAGCGATATATAAGCGTTGTTTTTTCATGATTTTCTTTTTTATGGTTAAAGGCTAAGATCCAGTCCCAGGGTGAACTTTCTGGGAATGGGATAACCACTGCCGCTATATACTCCAAAGGCATCCACCTGCTCAGGGTCAGGGATATTTTTAGATTGTTTGAAGATATAAAGGTTGTCGGCCAGCGCATAGATCCTTAAACGTCTGAAGTGAATTTTATCCAGTATTTCCTGCTTGAAAGAGTAGGAGAGGGATACGTTTTTCACACGGAAGTAGGCGCCGCTTTCGATCCAGGCAGAACTTACCATGGCGTATTTGTAGTGGGTACCGTTTACGGAACTGAGACTTGGATAGTCCGCCTTATCGCCCGGATTTCTCCAGTAGTTGATGTTGCTCAGGTCGGGCATGGAATGGGTGGACAGGGAGTGATAGGGATCGGGATCGCCATCATCCGTAGGTACCAGCTGGGAAAGCTTTCCGGCGAGGTAGTCGTTGAATACTTTACGGCCCGCCGTGAAAGTACAGAACACATACAGCGTGAAATTCTTGTAGCTGAAGGTATTACCAAAACCGCCGGTTACTTTAGGGTTGGGGTTACCAGCCGGGATGTAATCGGTGTTATCGAGGATACCGTCGCCGTTGGAGTCCTGCCAGATCGGGTCGCCACCTCTGAATGGATAACCGTAGAAACTGAGCGGTAATCCGCTGGCTTTATTTACCGGTACATCTGCATCGGTAAAGTAGATGCCTGTTTTGTTAAATACATTGTAAGAGTTCAGTGGTTGTCCCTGGCGGAGCAGGTATTTATCGAGATAAATATCACGGCCGCCGTTCGGCAGGGAGGTAATCAGGTTGTCGTTATGCGCGAGGTTTAACAACGCCTGCCACTGGAATTTTGAAGATGGCTTCAGGATATTGGCAATGAACTGTACTTCCACACCGGTGTTGCGTATGCCGATGGCGTTGGCGGTGAGGATGGAGTAACCGGTGGTTACAGGTACATTCAGGTTAAAGATACCGCCGTTGGTATTTTTAATGTAAGCATCTGCAACAACATTAAACCTGCCGTTATATAAGGTTATATCCAAACCCAGGTTACTTTGTGTACTCTTTTCCCAGCTCAGGTTATTGTTGGTAAGACCTTTGTCGAAGTCGAGCGATACGGCCGGAATACCGTTATAGGCAAAGCCATAGTTGTTTCCTGTAGCAGGATTGGTACTGCCGGGGAAATCACCTGCACCGATACGGTAAGTATTATAAGAGAGGTAGTTGTCGCCACCATCCGGTTGACGGCCGGCAACGCCATAACTGGCGCGTAATTTCAACAGGCTTAGCCAGCTGCTGGCAGATTTTAGTGCCGGTTCGTCGCTGATTACCCAGCCACCAGATACGGAAGGGAAATAACCCCAGCGGTTATTTTTACCAAAACGGGAGGAGGCATCTGCGGTGATTACAGCGGATAACAGGTAACGTTCTTTATAGCCGTAGTTGGCTCTCAGGAAAAGCGACTGGATACCGCTCTGTAACAGGTCGGAGCGGGTATCGGCCAGGTTTTTATTGAGCACGGTAACGGTACGGATCTGGTCATTCGGTATGCCGATGGCGCTGGACTGTGTAGCCCGGTATTCCCAGTACTCTGTATTCTGACCCGCCAGGAAGTTGAACGAGTGATTGGTGTTCAGCGTGGTGGTATACTGGAGCGTATTGCTCATTAAGTAGTTGTTCGATTTATCAACAAAGCTGGTCGCCTTACCGGTTCCGTCTCTCCTTACAGCACCAGGGGTATAAGAGTCCATCCGGCTGTTGGTTTGCGTAAAGGAGATCACCGTGGTGAAGTTAAATTTACTGGAGATCTTCCACTCGATGATCGGGCTGATAGACAGGTTATCATTACTGTTCTGATCTGTGCCGCTGGTGGTATTACCGAAAATGAAGTCTTTGTTGGCATTGCTCATATACAGCAGCGAGGTAGGTAATGCGTTGGATGCATAGTACCCGCCGTTGAAAGGACCGTAGCCGCCGGAGAGATCATTGATGGATCTTGGGCGGTCTATTTTCGAGTAACGGATCTGTGTATTGATCTGTACATTGGGAGAGAGGTTCAAGCCGGTGCTGCTGCTGAAGCTGTAACGCTTTAAGCCTGATTTCCGGATGATACCATCTTCGCTGTAGTAGTTGAGGCCGTAGCGGTAGTTGATCAGGTTATTACCACCGGAAATGGAAAGGTCGTAGTTGTCGACCCGGCCGGTTTGATACATACCACCCTGGTAATCGTTGGCGTTATTGAAGGCCGGATTCAGGCTGTCGGTCAGCACCTGCGGGATATTTCTCAGGGTGCCCCAGTCGCCGTAATGGTTGATCAGGTCCATTTTAGCCCGGCGTTCTTCCGCGCCTATCAGTACTTTATCCAGTTGCGGCATTTCAGTGAAACCATGATAGGTAGCGAAATCAATTTTGGGTTTACCGGAGATCCCTCTTTTTGTTTTGATGATGATGACACCGCCTGCGCCTCTTGATCCGTAGATCGCGGCAGCAGAGGCATCTTTCAGGATATCGATGCTTTGAATATCGTTGATGGAAATACCGGCCATTACGTCGGTGTTGGTACCGGAGCCGTAATTGATGGCGGCAATGTCTTCCGTGGTTTGCGGTACGCCGTCGATAACGTAAAGGGGCCCGCTCAATGCGCGGGCCAAACTGGCTTTCCCGGAATTGCTGGTAAAGTCGCTGTTGATGTTGCGGCTTACGGCGGTATTACCACGCATTACCACGTTGCTCCTTACGCCGGGTTCACCGGAATAGTTCTGCACATCCAGGCCGGGTGCGCGTCCCTGCAGCAAGGCGTCGAAAGTAGGGGTGGGCACATCCAGTAATGTTTTTGGATTAATGGAAGTAACGGCGGCGGTAACTGTTTTACGGGAGGTTTCCTGGTACCCGATAACCACCACATCTTTCAACATTTTTTTGTCTACCGGTAAAGTTACGTTCAGATGCGCATTAGCTTCCTTTACCATTACCGAGTAAGGAAGATAGCCCATCATGCTGAAGGTAAGCGTACTGCCAGGGTTCATTTTGAGTGTGTAGCCACCATCCGTGTTGGTGATAGCGCCTGCTTTGCTGTCTGAAATGCTTACAGATACGCCCGGCAACGGGTTGCCGTCTGAACCATCCTTTACTGTGCCTGATACGGTGATCTGTGTGGAGGCAGATTTTACCTGTGCGGTACCTCTCAGGCATAGGAAGGTGAGGCAGAACGTTAATAACATAACAGCGCCGTTACGGCTGTTTTGTGTAAAATTAACAGTCATGTAAATTGATTTGAAACTGATGAATGATACTGGAATGCTGATTACCCAGTTGTTATTATGATATTGGTTGACGTATTATACCCGGAATAAATGATGTAAAACGTATTCTCTGTTGTTGACTAATTTTGATTTGACAAATACCATCGTCGCTTCCGATGACAAAATTTTGGTCTGATAAACTCCTTTTTTTGTTACTAATTTGAATTTTGGTCTGATAAATTCTTATATTGCTAAATCGATTTTCTGATTAAATCACAGGTCTCAGAATGTGAGGATGAAATTAGTATGAACAGGAAAAATAACTTGTTAATGAAATTTAAAAGATTGTAAACAATCTTAAAAAGAAGCAGGTCTGGCCGCGGTCTGTATCTCCCTGCAGGTAAACAAAAACAGTGAATTTCCTCTTCCCGTTTCCGGGGTATAGATATATAATTTAAAAATATTATATTTATGGTTGTAATAAACTATCTAACCCGAAATTATACCTATGAAACAACGCTACTTATTTGTCGGCATCCTGCTGACCATTTTCAGTATCCACAGCTTCGCCCAGGAGGCAGTCAACCCGGGAAGCAGGGCCAAGGCAGCTGCCGTATTTACCAAAATCCTCAACGACGCCGCTGCCATATATCCGCCGGAGTTATCTTATCTCACGGAGGCGGGTGCGAAAATCGAGTCTTCTTTCCGCGTGAGCGAAGATGGTATCCTGTCGGTAACTTTCCGTTACCCGGTGGAAACCAGTTATAGCCTTTACCGCCTTAGTGCGCCGGTGAGCTCCATTAAAGGTGTGTTTTATGATTATTATATCGGGCTGGAATTTGACGGCCCGGTTGTACACATAGCGGAGAGCGACAAAGGCAGCCGGGAGCTGAAGGAAAACAATACACTGGCGCTTTTTCACATCGCCAAACCCGGCGACGGGCCACCCGGCGAAAAGCTGAAAGTCAGGATAGAACAGGCATTACAGGCGTTCCGGGAGAATTACAAGTAAATGGTTCCTCAGAAAG
>NZ_JBKIXB010000015.1:0-188935 GCF_051362515.1 Chitinophaga sp. ARDCPP14
TTGCTAAAGCAAGCTGACATTAACTATTTATTCTCTTAAAAAACACCTGATCATCATAATGATTATTAGGCCATCTTTTGGCTAAAACAAAGAAGCTGTCTCAATTAATTATGAGACAGCTTCTTTTCTTCCATAAATATGATCTGTTATTACTTGATTTCTCCTACCATGTTTGCGGGTACTACCCATTCATCAAATTCAGCCGGGGTTACATAACCCAGTTTCACGGCCATTTCTTTAAGGGTAGTTCCTTCCTTGTGGGCTTTCTGCGCAATTTCGGCTGCTTTGTAGTAGCCAATTTTGGTGTTCAGTGCCGTTACCAGCATCAGGGAATTTTCCACATGTTTTTTGATATTGGCTTCAATAGGTTCGATGCCTTCTGCGCATTTATCGTTGAAGCTTACGCAGCCGTCGCCGATAAGGCGTGCAGAGTGCAGGAAGTTGAAGATCATTACCGGCTTAAATACGTTCAGTTCAAAGTGTCCGTTGGAACCGCCGATACTGATAGTAACATCGTTACCCATTACCTGGGCAGCAATCATGGTGAGGGCTTCGCACTGGGTTGGATTCACTTTGCCCGGCATGATAGACGATCCCGGTTCATTGTCGGGAATATGAATTTCGCCGATACCCGCGCGTGGGCCGGAGCTCAGCATGCGTATGTCGTTGGCTATCTTCATTAAACTTACCGCCACTGTTTTCAGCGCACCATGTGCTTCTACGATGGCATCGTGTGCTGCGAGGGCTTCAAATTTATTTTCTGCTGTAATAAAAGGCAACCCGGTTAACAGGGCGATATTCTTTGCCACATTTTCAGAATAGCCTTTTGGCGTATTGATGCCGGTGCCTACTGCAGTGCCACCCAATGCCAGCTCGCTCAGGTGAGCCAGTGAATTGTTGATGGCTTTCAGGCCGTGATTCAGCTGGGCTACATAGCCGCTGATTTCCTGCCCGAGAGTAAGCGGGGTGGCATCCATAAAATGGGTACGGCCAATTTTCACTACGTTTTTAAACGCTTCTGCCTTTTTCGCCAGCGTGTCGCGGAGCTTTGTGATGCCGGGAATGGTAACTTCCTGCAGCATTTTGTAAGCAGCGATGTGCATAGCAGTAGGGAAGGTGTCGTTGGAAGACTGTGACTTGTTCACATCATCGTTGGGATGAACAAATTTGTCTTTATCAGTAAGCTGACCGCCATGAATTACGTGGGCGCGGTAAGCCACCACTTCGTTTACGTTCATGTTAGACTGGGTACCGGAGCCTGTTTGCCATACTACCAGCGGAAACTGATCGTCCAGTTTACCTTCCAGGATTTCATCGCAAACCTGGCCAATCAGATCACTTTTTTCTTTGGGCAGTACGCCTGCTTCGAGGTTAGTGATAGCTGCCGCTTTCTTCAGGTAAGCGAATGCCTTGATAATTTCCTTCGGCATTTTGTTGATATCCTGCGCGATCTTGAAATTTTCAATGGAGCGCTGTGTTTGAGCGCCATAATAGGCATTTACAGGCACTTTAACCTCGCCCATTGTGTCTTTCTCTATTCTGAATTCCATGACTTAAACTTTTAAGGCTACAAAAGTACGGCTTTACGGGTTGGGCTGCAAGCTATTCCCCGGTAAAATTCGCCTGTCTTTTCTGAATAAAGGCGGCAGCGCCTTCCTGCAGATCTTTTGTAGCGAAGCAGGCCCCGAACTCCTTCAGTTCCAGCTCAAAGCCGTCCATGTCCTTATCCAGTGCGGCATTAGCGCATTTAATCACGCGGGCTACTGCCAGCGGCGCTTTTGTTTGTATTTTTTGTAAGATGGATTTCGCTTTGGGCAGCAATTCTTCGAGCTTTAAAACATGGTTCACCAATCCCCAGGCCTGTGCTTCTGTGGCATTGATCATGTCCCCGGTGAGCATCAGTTCCAGGGCTTTCCCCTTTCCTATGAGCTGCGTAAGACGCTGTGTACCGCCATAACCCGGAATGAGCCCGAGGTTTACTTCCGGCTGGCCAAACTTTGCGTTGTCGCTGGCAATCCGGAAATGGCAGGCCATCGCCAGTTCACAGCCCCCGCCCAGTGCAAAGCCGTTTACGGCGGCAATGATGGGCTTAGGGCTGCTTTCTATACGCTGGAAAATTACGTGCCCTTTCTTGGCCAGTTCTTCTCCTTGTTTATCTGATAAAGTAAGAAACTCGCTGATATCTGCACCTGCCACAAAAGCTTTTTCACCTGCACCGGTAATAATGGCGCCCTTGATTTCCCGGTTGCTGTATATTTCATCTACCGCCAATGCCAGGTCGGCCAGCACCTGCTGGTTGAGGGCATTCAGCTTTTCCGGGCGGTTGATCGTAATCGTGAGGATATTGTTTTCCAATTGTGTGCTTAACGTCTGATACATGTGCCGTATTTTAGTTTATCAATATTAAGCAATATTCAATAACCTAACGAATCAGCCCGATAGCCGCCTCCCCTCATTTTGGTGATAACCGCTATCGACAAAAAAAACCGGAACCAATTTTACAATTAGTTCCGGTTTGCTAAAAATAGCGGATATATTTCTTAATAGTTCACTTCAAACTCTGCTTTGCCATTTTTCATCTTCATATAGTGTCTTTTCTTCTTTACTTTAAAATAATCGATACCGCTGAAGTTATAATTGAGCGTAACGAACATCATATTTGCTTCTAAGTTTTTATACGGATAAACGGAATTACCGTCTTTATCTTTTGTTTTAAAGTCTTTATTAAAGAAATTCTGCGGGTAGTATTGCACTTTCAGTCCGAAGCCGGGGTTAATGCGGAACCCGGCAAAAAAGGAGGGCATCAGCAGCGGTGTACGGTCGCTGAACCATTCATTGAACTTATGGACTTTATCGCCATCTACAAATTGTTTCTCTTTATAATTAACGGCCAGGTCTATTTCTCCACCGGCAAAAAAGAAGAAGCTGCCGGAAGTCACATCACCTATCTTTATCCCCAGCGGAACACCAAGGGTATACACCCGCTGTTTAAGCTTCAGAGAGTCGGTAGGTTTGGAGATCAGACCAATATTTTTGATATTGATGCCCGTAAAAACTCCAAAGTTTTTAGAGAAATCTTTATTAAAGTTAGAGCCAACATTAAGAAAGAGGGTAAACCGGGGGATATTGCGCAGATGCTCCCCGTTTTCTTTCATAGAAGCAAAGGACAGCAGGGGGCCGTCGCCACCGTGGGTTACGTATACCCCTTCCCGGTGTTTGGGATATTTTCCGAAAATGATGGAAAAAACGGTTTTCCCGGTAGTAGTATCGGGGGCAGCAGCATTGGCTGAATCTTTTTTCTCCTGGGCAAATACATTACAACACAACATCAACAGTAACAGGAATAACGGGCACAACTTACATTTCATAAAAACGGGTGTTATGGTTTTTAGATATTTGGTGGACTATTTCCATTAAAGACGACCCGGTTTAGAAAATGTTACGGCAACAGGGAAATATTTTTAAAAATCCCTATGACTGGCCACCCAGCTGGTGATATACTCGGAAATATCTTTGGTGTTGGTGCCGGGAGGGAACAGTTTTCCTACTCCCATTTCCTGCAGTGTTTCCATATCGGCATCGGGGATAATGCCGCCACCGGTCAGCAGTACGTCGTTCATACCCTTTTCCTTCATCTGGGCAATGATCTTGGGGAATACGGTCATATGGGCGCCGGAGAGGATACTGATACCAATAGCATCCACGTCTTCCTGCAGGGCTGCATTCACCACCATTTCCGGGGTTTGGCGTAAACCGGTATATATTACCTCCATTCCGGCATCCCGCAGTGCTGCCGCAATTACTTTTGCGCCCCTGTCGTGGCCATCCAGGCCCACTTTAGCTACCAATACACGAACAGGACGATTTAACGGGTTGACCATACCATTATCATATTAAGGAAGTAAATGTACGAAAAAGCAGAAAGCTTAAGCTCTCGGCTTTTTTGTACATTTGCCGTCCAAGATAAAATCATTATGAGCGAAGAAAGATCCCTCAACTTTATAGAACAAATTGTTGAAGAAGACATAGCGAACGGCGTTAACGACGGAAGGGTACTGACCCGTTTTCCGCCAGAACCTAATGGCTACCTGCATATAGGTCATGCCAAATCCATAGTGCTGAACTTTGGACTGGCCCAGAAATACAATGGAAAAACCAATCTCCGCTTTGATGATACCAACCCGGTAACAGAAGATACTGAATACGTGGATTCCATTAAAGAGGATATCCGCTGGCTGGGATTTGAGTGGGAAAAGGAATTGTATGCCTCTGACTATTTTGAACAGCTTTACGCATTTGCCGTAAAAATGATAGAAAAAGGACTGGCCTATGTAGAAGATGCCAGCGCCGATGAAATTGCCGCAGCCAAAGGTACCCCCACCGTACCCGGTACGCCCACGCCGGCCAGAAGCCGCTCTGCAGCGGAAAACCTGGACCTGTTTGAGCGGATGCGCAAAGGCGAATTCAAAGACGGGGAAAAAACACTCCGCGCCAAAGGAGACCTGGCTTCCCCCAATATGCACATGCGCGACCCGCTCATGTATCGCATTAAACATGCCCATCACCACCGTACCGGCGACAAATGGTGCATCTACCCGATGTATGATTTTGCGCACGGACAGAGCGATAGCATCGAACATATTACCCATTCCATCTGTACGCTGGAGTTCATCCCGCACCGCCCGCTGTACGACTGGTTCATCAAAGAACTGGAGATCTTCCCTAGCCGCCAGTACGAGTTTGCGCGTTTAAACCTCACCTATACGGTGATGAGTAAACGAAAACTGAAACAACTGGTGGAAGAAGGTCATGTAAGCGGATGGGACGATCCCCGCATGCCTACCATCAGTGGTCTGCGCCGTCGCGGCTACACCGCCGCCAGCATCCGCCAGCTCTGCGAACGCGTAGGTGTACAGAAACGTGACAACATGATTGAACTCAGCCTGCTGGAATTCTGTATCCGCGAAGAGCTGAACAGAACCGCCAACCGCGTAATGGCAGTGCTGGACCCGGTAAAGCTGGTGATCACCAATTACCCGGAAGGACAGGTAGAAGAAATGGCTGCCGATAATAACCCGGAAGATGAAAACGCTGGCTCCCGCACCCTGCCTTTCAGCAATACCCTGTACATTGAGCGGGAAGACTTCATGGAGGCGCCTCCTAAAAAGTTCTTCCGGCTCGGTCCCGGCCTGATGGTACGGCTGAAAAATGCCTATATCATCAAAGGCGAAAGCTTTGAGAAAGATGCCGATGGCAATATCACTACCATTTACGCCACGTACCTGCCCGAAAGCAAAAGTGGCGGCGACCAGAGCGGCTTAACCGTTAAAGGTACCATTCACTGGGTAAGCGCAGCACATGCCGCTACCGCTGAAGTGCGGATCTACGACCGCCTGTTTACCGCGGAAAATCCGCAGGCAGAGGAAGCCGACTTCAAAACGCTCATCAACCCGGATTCGCTGCACATCATCAAACAGGCGTATGTGGAACCAGGACTGCTGCAGGCTGCCCCGGGTGAACGATTCCAGTTCCTGCGCAAAGGCTACTTTGTGGTGGATAAAGACAGCACGCCGGAAAAAATAGTGTTCAACCGGACCGTAACACTGAAAGATGCCTGGGCAAAAGAAAGCGCCAAAGGGAAATAAATATTTTTTTAAAAAAAGTGAAGGCCGGGCAGTTACTGTCCGGCCTTTTTATGTGTATAATTATATGTATTTTTATTTACAGTAAATCACTTTATATGGCTAAAACCAATATAGACTTAGACGATAAGCTGATCAAAGAAGCGATGAAGCTTAACAAGGGTAAAACCAAAGAGGAAGTTATAAACGAGGCGCTGAGGAAGTATATTTTAGGTATGAATCAGCGTAAATTTTTAGACCTGAAGGGAAAGATTGAATGGGAAGGAGATTTAAACGAAATGCGAGGTAAATAATGCGACCACTACTCTTCGACACATCCGTTTGGATTGATGCTTTACGGCGGAAGGAAACACCACAAACCAACCTGTTAACTCATTACATCGATAATGATTTTGAAATTCCGCTTATTCCCATTGTTGTTCAGGAGTGCCTGCAAGGAATAAGAGATGATAACCAGCATCAGAAAGTAAAGGAAACATTCCGCCGTTTTACAAGACTGGAAATAGCGCCTATGGCAGCCGCTATGGGCGCCTCCTCCTTATTCCGTTCACTCCGCAAAAAAGGTATTACTATTCGCAAAAGCAACGATTGCGTAATTGCTTTTTATGCCATGAGCTTTGACCTGGAAGTGGTGCACAACGACAGCGACTTTGAGCTGATCAGCACGCACTCGGAATTAAAAACATGGAAAAATAACTAAGGCTAAGCGACTCACGTCGCTTAGCCTTCATTTATTTGAAACTACTAACAATTCTACTTAAACGCTGCCAGTCCCTTTGCAATCCTGTTACGGGTTTCCGCTACACCGAGCGTGGCCACGATATCAAATACAGGAGGGCCGAATTTACCGCCGGTCAGCATAATGCGGAACGGCAGTTGTACATCTCCCATTTTAAGATTCTTTTCAGCAGCCAGCGCTTTGAAGGCAGTTTCCAAATCGGCTGCAGCAGCTGCAGATAACGATTCCAGCTGTTCAGACCAGGTATGGAAAAATGCTTCTTTATCTGCATTCCATTTTGGTTTTACAGCAGCTTCATCATGGCTGTCAGGGTTTTGGAAGAAGAAAAATCCGTGATCCCATATTTCATTCACAAAATAGCAGCGCTCCTTTACCAGGCCAGCAACGGTAGCCACATAAGCAGGATCGGCGGTAACACCTTTTTCATCCAGCACCGGCTGGAACAAGGCTGCCAGGCTTTCATTGTCTTTGTGGTGAATATACTGGTGGTTAAACCATTTGGCTTTTTCAAAATCGAATTTAGCACCCGCCTTATGCACGCGCTCCAGGGAGAACTTTTGGATCAACTCCTCCAGGGAGAAAATTTCCTGTTCGGTACCATCATTCCAGCCCAGCATCACCAGCATATTAATAAATGCTTCCGGCAGGAAACCGCGTTCACGGAAGCCTTTCGTTACTTCTTTGCTCACGGGGTCAGTCCAGTTCATGGCGTATACGGGGAAGCCTAAACGATCGCCGTCACGTTTGCTCAGTTTACCATTGCCATCCGGTTTCAGGATCAGTGGAAGATGCGCCCATTGCGGCATATCCGCTTCCCAACCCAGGAATTTCCAAAGCAGGAGATGTACCGGCGCCGAAGGAAGCCATTCTTCTCCGCGGAAGGCATGGGTTATTTTCATGAGATAATCGTCCACCACCACAGCAAGGTGATAGGTAGGCATACCATCTGCTTTCAGCAAAACTTTATCATCTACCTGCGAAGTATGGAAGGTAACTTCTCCGCGAACCAGGTCTGTAAAAGTAACTTCTTCATTGGCAGGCATATTTATACGGATAACATGTGGCGTATCCTTCGCCAGCAGGTCCTGTACTTCAGCATCGGAGAGCGTAAGGGAATTACGCATTTTGGCCCTTACAATATGGTTGTATTGCGGAGAAGGATTCTCCGGCGTTTTCAGGCGCTCACGCATACTTTCCAGTTCTTCGGGGGTATCGAAGGCGTAGTATGCATGGCCGGCTTTTACCAGCTGTTCCGCATATTGACGGTATAAGTGCTTGCGCTCACTCTGACGGTAAGGAGCAAACGGTCCGCCTGCTTCCGGGCTTTCATCAGGAATAAGGCCACACCAACGCAAACATTCATTGATATACTCTTCCGCGCCGGGAACGTAACGGGTTTGGTCTGTGTCTTCTATACGCAGCACAAAATCGCCGTTATGCTGCTTCGCAAACAAATAGTTGAACAATACAGTGCGTACACCTCCAAGATGTAAGCCACCAGTAGGACTGGGCGCAAAACGCACTCTTACTTTTTTGTGATCCATAGGCCGCAAAGATAAGGATTTAGCTTTTAGGTGGAAGTTATTGCCAGGGAGATAATTGGGAGATTAAAATTTTTTAATACGAAGCCCTGCTAACAGACATTAAGTATATTGCAATACTAAAGCTCATCGCTAAAAAGCCAAAGGCTATATGTTCTATCTTACTAAAACTCCCGGCATCCTGAAAGCCTTATACAAAAGCTGTGTCTGGAATCTGTCCCCGGCAGGGAATAAGGTATATCTTACTTTTGATGATGGTCCGCATCCGCAGGCAACGCCCTTTGTGCTCGAGCAACTGGCAAAGTTCAATGCCAAAGCTACTTTTTTCTGTATAGGAAAAAATGTACTGGAGCATCCCGCTATCTATCAGCAGATACTGGAAGCAGGGCATACTACCGGCAATCATACCCAAAACCATTTGAACGGATGGAAAACCAATACCGGAAAATATATTGAGAATGTGCTGGAAGCAGCAAAATATATTGCCTCCCCATTGTTCAGACCTCCCTATGGCAGGATCACTCCCTTCCAGATCCGTCAGATCAGGAATAAGATACCGGGCGCTAAAATTATTATGTGGGACATTCTCAGCGGCGATTTTGATACGCAAATCAACGGGGAAGCCTGTGTGCAGAATGTAGTATTCAAGTTGCAGCCGGGATCTATTGTGGTTTTTCACGACAGCGCCAAAGCCTGGGACCGGCTGGAGTATGCGCTGCCACGGGTACTGGAGTATTGCAGGAAGCAAAAATTTGAAGTAGCCGCTATACTATAATAACTGTTGCTGATAAACTCATTTATCAGCAACAGTTAAGAGGTTTTATAATTTAATCTCTTTGGTTTTATCTCCCACAGTAATCGTAATGGGATCGGTACATTTACCATTACCATAATCAATTACCCCGGTTACTTTATCAAATTCAACCTTCAGTTTTCCTTTAACGAAGTGCTGGCAGTCAAATATTTTCACCAGTGCCTCCTGTGTTGTAAAAGTGCCCGTAACACCAATTACAGGTCCTTTTTCATAAGAAATGCTGGCTGTTCCCTCTACGGTAAACACATCATCAGAAGGATTTAACAACGGTGTTACCGGGTCAAAACCTGCTGTTTGCTTAATGGTTTTCTTACTGGCGTAGTTGATTACAATGGTATCGCTGAGCGTTACTTTTCCGTTAGTTAACTCGGTGGTATACTGGATACCGGTTGTTGCGCTGTAGCTCACGCCACTGATGGTAAAGCGGCCTTCTACTGATTTTCCATTGAGTTTATAACCAACCGGCTCCACCAGGATGATTGAAGCAGGATTAAATAACGGACCGCTGAAAGTAACATTCAATATGCCGCTGCGGAATACGCCATACCTGTCGAGGCATGATGTGCCAAAATTGATCACTACTTTTTTCGGCCATTTATCAGGGCTCGTAACATCCTGCAGTTCTGCTACCGGGCAGCCAGTGGAGGCTGTATTGGCCAGCGCATTGTTTACGTTATCTGCCTTGCGGGCGGTAAACAAACCCTGCGTAATAGCTACTTCCGCCACTGTTTCAAACAGTCCGCTGTACATAGCACTGGCAGCCGCCTCGTGTTGCGAAGCAGCAATGGTATTGTTATCTGATTGATTATTCGGTGCGGTATCTGTGGTTACTTCCTTCTTACAGGCAAAGAAAATGGTGACTACCGCCACGCTGGTGAAGGTCCACGCCAGCACACGATTGGTACTGAAATAGCTTTTCATAGTTTAGGTTTTATTAGCAATTAGGTTTTTCGGTCTTTACCTTTACAGAAATAAAGATACCGTTTAAATATTAAAGAAATTACAAATTTAATAAAATAATTATTATGCTTTGGATAGATACCCACACGCACCTTTATTCTGAAGAATTTGAGGCCGACCGGGACGAAATGGTAGCGCGGGCCATAGCAGCGGGGGTAGATAAACTGTTGTTGCCGAATATAGACGAGAGTTCCATTGAAGGGATGCTGGCGCTGGAAGCCAGGTATCCCGGTCATATTTATGCCATGATGGGAATACACCCCTGTTATGTAAAGGAGGCCGTAGATGAGCAGCTGGACCTGGTAAGAGCCTGGTTACAGCAGCGGCCTTTCCGGGCGATCGGGGAAATAGGACTGGATTTTTACTGGGATAAATCCCTGCTCATTCAGCAATACAAGGCTTTCCAGGAGCAACTGATGCTGGCGCGGGAGTATGGGTTGCCCGTATCCATTCACAGCCGGGAAGCTACACGGGAATGTATCAACGAAGTAAAGGCATTGCAGGATGGCCGTTTAAGCGGTGTTTTTCACTGTTTTTCAGGCACCCTGGAAGAAGCTAAGGAAATCATTGACCTGGGCTTTTACCTGGGCATAGGCGGGGTAGTTACCTTCAAGAAGTCCGGTTTGGATAAGCTGCTGGGAGAAATAGACCTGGCGCATATCGTGATGGAAACAGATGCACCCTATCTGGCGCCGGTTCCTTATCGCGGTAAACGCAATGAAAGTGCTTACCTCCCGCTGGCAGGTGAAAAGGTGGCAGATATAAAAAATCTAAAAATAGCAGACGTTGCAGCTATAACAAGCAGCAATGCCCGGAAATTATTCAAAATGCTCTAACTGTTTAGTGAATACCTTTGCAGGCAATGGCTACTAGCACAATGAGTAAAATTCTGATAATTTACACGGGCGGTACTGTAGGTATGATCTACGACGATAAAACCAAAGCACTGCGCCCGATCGGCTTCAATGAAATAAGGAATAATTTACCGGAACTATACCGGATGGGCATCGATTTTTATGTGTACGCATTTAATCCGCCTATTGATTCATCAGACATGCAGCCGGAGATATGGGTGGAACTGGCCAGTATAATTGAAGACCGGTACGACCGGTACGATGGTTTTGTAATTCTGCACGGATCCGATACAATGGCCTTCACGGCGTCCGCCCTGAGCTTCATGCTGGAAAACCTGTCGAAGCCCGTTATCTTAACCGGCTCCCAGCTTCCCATCGGGAAAATACGTACAGATGCCAAAGAGAACATCATTACAGCGATGGAAATAGCCTGCAGCAGGCATAATGGCACTGCCATCTCTATGGTACCTGAAGTATGTATTTACTTTGACTTCTCCCTGTTCAGAGGCAACCGTTCAAAAAAATATAATGCGGAAAAATTTGAGGCCTTCTATACCATGAACTATCCTCAGCTTGCGGAAGCCGGCATTGATATTAAATTCAAGCATCAGTTTATTTTACCGCCGCCTACACAACCACTGAAGGTGCATAAGGAACTGGAAACAAATATCACCGTACTGAAATTATTCCCGGGCATTACCAGGAGAGCTGTAGAAGCCACACTGGGTGTATCCGGTTTGAAAGGTGTGATCATGGAAACCTTTGGCAGTGGCAACACCAACACACAGCCCTGGTTTATTGAGAGCATAAAAAAAGTGATTGATCATGGCGCCATTGTAGTAGACATTACCCAGTGTGATGGCGGCTCTGTGGAGTTAGGCAAATATGAAACCAGTCAGCATTTAGTGGAAATTGGTGTAGTGAGCGGGCATGATATGACCTTTGAAGCAGCAGTCACCAAACTGATGTTCGTATTGGGTCAGGGCCTCTCTGTAGAAGATGCAAAGACAATGCTGGAAACATCCCTGCGGGGCGAACTAACGCCAATCGAAGTATACTAAATACCTTTTTAACGGAAGCTTATACAAGCGGGAGATACATTCAGTTGTACTTTCGCTTTTTTTTATTTTGAATATTTAAGGTAATTTTAAACATCACCAAATTCTCTTCCCCTATTTTCTATTCACCACAAAATTCATTATTCTATGGGAGTTTCCTTATCACAGAAATGCATTGCTGAATTCTTCGGCACTTTTGTCCTGGTATTTATGGGTTGCGGCAGTGCCGTGTTAGCCGGTACGCACGTAGGGTTTCTAGGTATCGCTTTTGCATTTGGTTTATCAGTAGTAACCATGGCGTACGCTGTAGGCCACATCTCCGGATGTCATTTGAATCCGGCTATTACTATTTCCCTGTGGTCTACAGGCAAAATATCCGGCAAAGATGCGGGCGGATATATTGTAGCACAGATCATCGGAGGTATTGTTGCTGCTGCACTCCTGTATTTTATTGCACAGGGAAAAGCAGATTACAGTCTTGCTGCTAATGGCCTTGGCGCCAATGGTGTGGAAGATGGCTCACCAGACCATTATTCACTGATCAGTGGATTGATTGCTGAAATCGTTCTTACCGCCATTTTCCTGGTGGTAGTTCATGGCAGCACCAGTAAAAACAACGGCAACAGCGCATTTGCCGGACTGGCAATAGGTCTCTGCCTTACCATGATCCATATTGTAGGCATCCCGGTTACAGGGGTATCTGTGAACCCCGCAAGGAGCATCGGACCGGCTCTGTTTGTTGGTGGCGCCGCCCTTTCCCATTTGTGGGTGTTCCTCGTAGGACCCATTGTAGGCGGGCTTTTAGGCGGAGGAATATGGAAGCTGTACGATAAGAATTAAACTTTTTTTTGAAATATAAACTAAAGGATTATCTTTGCAACCCTGAATTGGAAAATCAACCCTTCCTTTGTATTCAGGCAAAGATAATCACGGAGAAGTGCAGGAGTGGTTGAACTGGCACGCCTGGAAAGTGTGTATAGGTGAAAGCCTATCAAGGGTTCGAATCCCTTCTTCTCCGCAAGCTTTAAAGCTCTGGTAACGCAAGTTATCAGGGCTTTTTTGTTTTGCTTATCTACTTAAAAATAGTGCTGTAATTTCGTGTGGGATATTTCATTTTTTCTAAAATGGAAAGTATCTTTAGACTTCCACAATAAGATATTCCTTTATTTGAAGAAAAAGTATAATTAGTCATTGTTTTAACGAGAGTTGTGAACCCATAATCCATACAATCTATTATTTGTCAAAATTTTCAACCCTTATATTTAAATTCTCAAACACATTTTATCTATGAAAAAAAAATGGCTTATAGCGTTATCGCTAAGTGTACTGTTTTATGCCTGTAGCAAAGACAACACCAATGAAAGACCAGACACCCGTCAGGTACAAATTCCATTCAAAGTAAGCGTTGCTGAGTTTATAAAAAAAGTGCAGCAGCTACCCAGCGCTTCCGGCAGAATGGCTCCTTCGTCAATTTTTGCAAAAGATTCAACGCTTAATACAGCGGTTTCTGATATTTACTTTTTTGCCTTTAAAAATAATGGAGACAGAATTAGTTATATACATCAAAGATCCACCGATGCTGATTTTGGCGTTATTTCAGATTCATTACCAAGTGGAGAATGTACAATAGCCCTGATTGCTTCCAGTGATTCTCTGATAATAAGTGATGAATTACGTAACGCTGGTATAAATCTTAATGCAGATTATAACAACAATACTATATTAGCTGCGTTCCCGGATATCTTTTACAAAAAGATGCAAATTACAGTTGGACCCGACACTACCGCAAACAACTTCAGTTTATCTCTGGAACGCATCATGGCTTCTTTGGAAGTAAATATTACAGATGCTCCTGCTATTAGAGCTGATTCAAATATAACCGTCAACGTAAGATCTGAAAACACCTATTTTGAGATTTTTTCGGCCTGGGCATATACAGGGATTCCTATGCAACTGAAAATTCCCCAAAGAACTCAGCATTTATTTAGCGAACTGATTATGAATACAAGTGAAGAAATCAGGATAGATATCAATTATCCAGACAAAGTAACAAATACGATGTTAACTAAAACAATTGGTCCTATTACACTTACTAAAAATACAAAAACAATACTGACTGGTAGTTTATATCCCGCAATACCACCGGTAACTAATGTCAATAGTGGATTCAGTGTTAGTATTAATAGTATATGGAATCCAGCTCAGACAATTGATTTTTAATCTGTTTACTACAACTATTCAGTGCAAAATCTTCTGAACAAGCTTTAAAGCGCTGGTAGCTTAAGTTGCCAGCGTTTTAAGGCTTTTATCCCAAAAAGTTTTTCGTCGAAACAAACCTGTTGTCTTGCAGCTACGAACTAACTTCGGCAATCAAGCCCGGCTAGCTTCATCCCTCATAGTTCTCACGCCATCATCCGCGACAAAATAACCCGGTCCACATAAAACGTTCCGAAAGGAATAATACACGCCAGTAAAACTTTCCAGGTAGTTGTACTGAATTTCCACTTATAGGCAATTCCTACACTCAGGGTATTCAGGATAAAGAACAGGAATAATATTCCGTGCACGGGGCCTATTGCCTTTACCAGGGAGGCATCATGATATACATACTTCAGCGGTACTGCCACTCCAATCAGTATCAGCAGGGAAATCCCTTCTAAAAAGGCGATCAGCCGCAATCTTCCGATTTTTGTATTAAAGAACTTCAGCATAGTTAAAATGGTCTTATATATGGCCGGTTCGCCAGCGGTGAGAACGGCCACGGTATTGCAATGAAAATAATAATAAGCGCGAGGGAAAACCAAATGGTCATAGTACGGAACCTGCCAGCATCGGTATTTTGCCGTTTGGCTACCGATGAACCAATGGTTATAAAAACGATGGCGATGGTCATCAGCACAATATGTATTAACCCGAAAAACAGGAAATCAAATTGCCGGATGGCTTCATGGAAATGAGACCTGAAATAAGCCACCACAGGGCTCTTGAAGTACAGGATGTAACCAATCGCCAGCTGGATATGTGCAATGGTGGCGGTACCATGTCTTACCAGATCATCCTGCCGGGTAAATACTTCTTTGCGGCTCCATCCGCGTATGCCACGGTATACAGCGTATAAAAGGCTTAGTACTACTGCCCAGCGGAATAATGAATGTATGAATAACAAAAAGAAATACATGCCCGCAAAGCTCTGACGAAAAGCAACGGGCTGTTAGGACAAATAAGGGTTGTTTTAGGACAATTCAATCTTCCTGCGGAAATCAGTAGGGGTAATACCTTCATACTTTTTAAAGAGCCGGGTGAAGTACGACTGATCCCCGAAACCCACTTCCCCCGCTACTTCGCTGATGGTGAGATCACTTTGACTTAACAATACTTTTGCTTCCAGCACGATGGCCTCGTCGATCCACCGCGCAGGTGATTTACCGGTAACCGCTTTCACTGATTTGTTTAAATGATTGGGGGAAATATTCAGCAGGGATGCATAATCCGTTACCAGGTGCCGCGACCGGACATTGGTAAATACCAGCTCCTTAAAACGATTGGTGGTATTGACGGCTGCCGTTTGATGACTGCCCGTCAGCGGCTTGTAAAGCAGCTTTACTTCGCATAGTAATGTGATCAGGTATGGCTGGATAATTTCCAGGTGCTGCAGCCCGTTCCGGCTGTAATCAAATAACAGGCGTTTGAAAAGATGTACCACAAACCCCGCGGTTTGCCTGTCGAGACTGATCCTTGGATTGCCCCATACCCTTAAAAAATCAAATGCTCTCAGCGGCTCTTGTGTATTGTATTTGCCGGTAAGGATATCAGTATGGAAATTACACAGATATCCCTTGTTCACTTCCCCGCTTTTAAAGGAAAAAACCTGTCCCGCCGGTACAAACAACATTTCATTTTTGTGGATGGTATACAATTCACTGCCAATTTTTATACTTGCTTCTCCACTGGTAATAAACAGGCAGCTATGGTTGGTAGACCTGGAAGCCGGTACTGACTGCGTTACCAGCCGGTACATCTCTTCCACTTTCACTATAAAAAACTTATCAAAATCGGGTCTTAAGATGTTATCAAGCTCCTTCTTAGGTTGCATAAACCTGGCAGTAAATGAACCAGGACCATATACCCTTATTCCCTTTCTCGCTGGCATGATCAATTTTCTTTTACCCTGAAGGTAAAAAATTATGCGCTTCCCGGCAGGCCCATATTATGCGGGCCTGGCGAGGGAGTAACACAACAGCCCCGTCAGATCATCTTCCTTTTCCAGTTCTTCTCTCAATGCGTGATCGATTTCAAAGTGATGACGTTCGAGGAGCTTAATGGATTTTTCATTTTTGTCAGCGGGGAGAGCTGCAATTTTTTGAAGATGCAATTGCTCAAATCCAAACTTTATGACCACCGGTATCACTTCCTGCATAATGCCTTTTCCAAAGAAGGCAGAGCGAAGCTCGTAGCCAATTTCAGCCCGGCCGGATTCAGGTACTATGTTCCAGCAACAGATAGTACCAACGAGTTGGTCGCTTTCTTTGTCGATAATTATCCAGTACAACGATTTGTGGGCTGCAATGCCTGCCTGAAGCTTTTCAATAAATTGCCGGGCCTCTGCTACTGTAGTGGTGGCAGCCCGGTTCAGGAACTGGTTCACACGCGGGTCCGACCTGAGAGCAGCAATGGCTTCATCATCACTCAAGGCAGGAGCCCTCAAAATAAATCGTTCGGAAACGAGCGTCGGAAAGGGGTTAAAATTAAGTACCAGCATACAGTTAAAATAATCATTATTCAGTTGCTATACTTATCAACAGGCATATCTTTTTAAATATACAGGTACAACCCGCATGTAACAGGTGTTCATGCGGGTTGTTCTTTTTTAAAAAGATGTACAACGGCTAGCGCTATGCAGGCCAGGGATTCTGGTAAGTGGAGTTATTTAATTTCACCTCCCTCGAAGACAAGGTCAGCTGTATTTGCAGGGGTTGCTCATTGGCGGAATTAAACGTCTCTTCGTATTCTACGCAATAGGCGTCTGTAAACTTCAGCTCTTTGAGCCTCGACATGGAATCCCGCCGGAAAAAGGTGATACTGCCGTTTTTCGTCTGGGTGTTGGAAATCATCCAGTCAAACAAACTGGTTTCACCGGCAGACTCGATCAGCAGGTTAATAGTGCCTCCTTTGGGGCGGGCGGCAGGTTTCCCGTTATGATCTGTATTTTGGGTAAATGAAAACCTGCATTCCAGGATGTTCATTTCTTCCCCGTCGATGTTGAGAACAGCTTTAAAAGACATAATTAATCTGGTTAACAGGTCCGTTGCAAGGCACAACAGACAGGCACAAAAATATGGTATACAGAATGAAAATACACATTTCTGTTTACATGCCGAAAAATTGAGGGTTATTTTTGAAGGAAGCCAATGGATCCCGCAGGGATGGCCCTTCCAGCCAGTTGTTGATATACGGTTTAATAACTATATAAGATCAAATGCCTGGGCAAAACTGGTCAGGTCGTAGCTCGACTGTGCCCCAATCTTCGCTTTGATATTTCGCCGGTGCGTAACGGCGGTCTTTTCGGAGATCCCCGCCTTTTCGGCAATTTCACTGGCGCTGAGTCCGAGGGCCAGCAGCCGCAGGATTTCCTTTTCCCTTTTGGTAAGGGAAGCAAAAATATGCTGGTTGCGGCGCAGGAAGTTATTTTCTTCCAGCAGGCGGTTTACCTTGCTGGTAACGTGATGCAGCGGATCAATGGGAATGGCGCAGGTAATAACGTGTGTGGGAAGCCCTCCGGCATCCCGCATAAATACCCGCGTAGAGCCCAGATGCCAGGTCCAGTCCCGCGACGCAGTGGTTCGTACCTGCTGGAAAAAGGTGACCGTTATATTGGCTTCCGCCGGTGCGTCCAGCATGTTGATGATCTTTGGCAGGTAATCCGCTACATCGTGTGGGTTAAAGAAGGTGTCGTAATACCCGGCGCCCATTTCCCGTAAAGCCTCCAGCGTAATATCGAGTTCCCGGCAGCCCCGTGGCGACATATACTCCACGTAGCTCTTTACCACATTCATTACAATTACCACTACCGGAAGCTCCTGATCAATGGCCCTTAAAGCGTTCAGCTTCTCTTCCAGCCCTGATCCGTCATTATTAAATGCAGCGTGCTCAATCATGTACCTGATATAAAATCGTGTATAGGAATCCTCTGTGATGTTGGTTGACTACTTACTTCAGTGCTCTTTCGGCAACAAATGTAGTGAAAATAAGAAAGGGTCCCTCACAAAGAAGAGACCCTTTTTTGGGGATAGAAAATACGGTGATTGACTAAATCAGGTGGATGACTTTATATAGAATAATGTGAAATCAGATTACTTTCACAAAGATATGTTAAAGCTAAAGGGAAACAAATACCTACATGTGAGTATTTTTAAAAAATAAATGACCTTCCTATCATGAAAGCCAGTCCGGAACATTTCCTCCAAAGCCTTTCGCACATTGCTCCCCTTAGCGATGAAGCAAGGGAACTATTTGCAACACATACTACTTCACAAATAGTAAAAAAGGGTGACTATCTACTGCGTGAAGGACAACGCTGCCAACACATATGGCTCATTGAAACCGGTGCCTGCAGAGCCTTTCAACATCACAATGAAAAAGAGATCAATACCAGCTTCTACTTTGAAAATACATTCCTCACTAACCTGAACAGCCTGCGAAACAACGTTACGGCCGATTACAATATACAAGCTATTGAAGCCGGCACCATATGGAAATGGCATAAGGACAATCTGTTTTCACTCTATCAGCAGTCATCCGAAATCACCGCCTTTGGCCGCCAGTGGCTGGAACACCTGTTCATTGAACAGGAAAAACATAACCAATGGCTTAAAAGACACAATCCCGAAGAACGGTACCAGTCCATACTAACTACGCAACCCGAACTCCTGCAACGTGTATCTCTTACACAACTCAGCTCTTATCTCGGCATCTCGCGGGAAACCCTCAGCCGCATCCGCCGCCGCCTGCCCTGAACCCATTATGTGACGTTTGACACAATTGCTTTATAGCTGGCCTTCTACCTTTACGGTATAAAACTAACGGTCATGACTATACAAGAACAGAAAGATTTCATCGGACACTACATTGCCACCATCTGGAACCAGGGCGATACCAGTCGTTTGGAGCAATTCCTGCATCCGGATTATGTGGATCATTCCTTGCCGCCTGCGCTGCCCGGCAATGCTACCGGCCTGAAACAATGGATTGCATTAACGCATGAATCCTTCCACCCCGAAACCATTATAGAAGAACAGGTAGCCGAACCCGGGAAGTGTATCATAAAAGTAACCATGCGCATGAAACACATTGGATTATGGCGGGGAATAAGCCCTACCGGCTTAACAGTAAGCATTCCTGGCTATCGTTGCTTTCGATTGCAGGACAACCGGATCGCGGAGCACTGGGGTTTAATAGATGGAAATGCACTTGAAAGAAAACTTGCTCCAAAGTCTTAAGTACTCCGTATGCCCGTACCCGTTATAATCGTTTACTAAGAATGGAGCTTATGGTCGCCTGCCGCAGGGGGACAAGCCCCTGCCGGAAAGCAACACCATTGGTAAAACTGAGTAATAAAACGTGAAAGTGGAACGGAAAAATGCAACAGTCCATCTGTAAAAAGATCCGTATTAATACAGTAAGCAATAAAAATCCAGGTGTTACGGCCGGCTATGTTCCCTTCCGGAACCATTGTAAAATCAACTATCCGCGCATCCGGATCGTTGATTTCAACAGCCAGCTCCTTCCGGTAATATTCGTCCTCCCCCTTACAACACCACGCCGGCCATAAACACCTGGAAATAATATTATTCTTCCCCTGGAAATGTTTCTATACAAAAATGCCTTTTATTCACACATCTGCTTAATACTTTTTTATCTTTTAATTATACTTTGATAATCAAATTCATGATATAATAAGTGTAATAATAACACCTATATACTCAAATCGCCCGGCAGTTAATACTATAAGGAAAAAAGTAAAAATTGTATTTTACGCCCGATAACCTTATTTTTATAATGCTTTTTTAGCAACCAGGTCATAAAAATCAACAACCAGTACTTACATTCCACGTCAGGATTCCGGTGTGTTATAAAAACTGCGCTCATTATGAAGAGTAAATTATTAAGGGAAATCACTCCTCTTACGCAAAGTGATTGCTTTACGTTGTTTGCCCGTGAGAAAAAAGTGTTCGATTTCCCGTTGCATTACCACGACGAATTTGAATTAAACTTTATCCAGTATGCCAGTGGGGCCAAACGGATCATCGGGGATCATATTGAAGAGATAAGCGACCTTGAGCTGGTACTGGTAGGGCCCAACCTGCAACATGGCTGGTTTGCCAATAACCATGAAGGAGGCAGCGTTAAGGAAATCACCATCCAGTTCCACCGCGATCTGTTTGATGATAAATTCCTGCAGCGCAACCAGATGAATTTCATCAAAAACATGTTTGAACGTTCTCTGCGGGGAATCCTCTTTTCTACCGAAACCACCCAGCAGATCATGCACCGCCTGATCCGGTTGCCGCAACAGCAAGGCTTCGATTCCGTCCTGGAACTGATGTCTATTTTGCACGACCTGTCTATCAGCCGGAATATGCGCATCCTGTCTGATTCCACTTTCGGCAACACGGAAACCTTCTCCTACAATAGCCGCCGCGTGGAAAAGATCATGACCTACCTGAATGCCAATTACGATAAAAACATTTCACTGGGGGAAGCCGCCAGGCTCGCTGCCATGACGGAGGTAGCCTTCAGCCGCTTTTTCAAGGCCAAAATCGGTAAAACCTTTGTGGATACCCTCATAGAAATCAGGCTGGGACACGCTTCCCGGCTATTAATAGAAACCACACACACAGTAAATGAAATCGCCTATAAGTGCGGTTTTAATAATATCTCCAACTTCAACCGCATCTTTAAAAAGAAAAAAGATTGTACACCCAAGGAATTCAGGCTGGCTTATACCTCTTCAGGGACGCGGACTTTCGTTTAACGCGGATTTTGTCTTGGCTCAGGATTACGCTGATTTTACTGATTACCTGGATTTTTACTTTTGGATTTTTTTGGATTTTCAGATTTATAATGTAATAATTAAGGGAGATAAGAGCGAATATCCGCTTCTATCTCCCCTAATCCTTTATAAATCCAAAAGTAAAAATCCAGGTAATCAGTAAAATCAGCGTAATCCTGAGCCAAGACAAAATCCGCTTAGCAGGTAAATTGTAATAGCGACATGTAAAAAAAAAGGTATTACTGGCCACTGTACCGGTTTATATGCCCCGTTTTGCATATATATAAGGGTTAAATCCTCCAAAAATGCCGGTAAAAGCGTAACTTTGCGGCTTCATGCAGACTTCTACTTTATTAAAGCCTAATTGCTACGTAAATGATGCCGGGTTTGACTGGTTGTATCCTGAAAGAATACAGCAACTATCAAGAAGGCACTGGACGCCACTCAGTATCGCTAAAGCAGCGGCCCGTTTCCTCGCAAATGAACCAGGGAAAAAAATTCTGGACATCGGCAGCGGTGTCGGAAAATTTTGCCTGGTAGGCGCCCGCTTTTACCCGGGAACCAATTTTTACGGCATTGAGCAACGGGAAGAGCTTTATCAGCACGCACTTGAAGCAAAGGCTGCCACGCAAATCAGGAATGTGAGCTTTATTCACGGCAATTTTACGCAGGAGGATTTTTCTGCGTATGACGGTTTTTACTTCTATAATTCTTTCTTTGAAAACCTGGTAGATCAGGATCAGATAGATAACAACGTAGAATATTCAACAAGTTTATATAATTATTACAGCCGCTTTTTATTTAAAAAACTGGAAAGCAGTGCAAGCGGTACAAGACTGGTAACATACCACAGTCTTGAAGATGAAGTACCTCCCTGTTATCAGATGGTGGATGCTTCTACGGATTTAATGCTAAAAATGTGGATCAGAAGATAGGACTAAGTAATACAAAAATTAATACAATGACTGCAGACGAACATGCTTTAGAGACCATAGCACAATTAGGCGCCATAACAGATTACCAGCAGGCTGACCAGTTACTGGAAACCATAAAAAAGGAACATGCTGCTTTATATAAAGAAATCTTCACCTCCCTCCAGGAAAAAATAGAAAGTTTGTCACCATTGGAATGTAACAGCTTACAGTGGAGCATTTACCGGTATGCCTTGATGCACATACGTAAATGCACGGCATTGGAACCAGCCTGCTAATCAGGCGCTGATAGCCAGCTTTTTGCCAATGGCAGCCACCACGGCTTCCGGCGAAAATTCTTCCTGCAAATACAGGTCAACAAAATCGTAACTGATTTCCAGTGAAGGCGCAATAAGATATGCCGCCGGCACAGGTACGTCTGCATTAACACCGGAAACAAAGCCCCAGATCGGGTCTGATTCCCTGTAAATGCCTGCTTTCCTGGCTATGCGGAACTGTGCGTCGTGCACTACATCAAATGGCAACACCTCCGGATAAACCGATGTAAACTGCTTCTTATCCTCGCTGGACAATACCAGCAAACGGGCGCCGGCAGCCACTATGGCCGCATGGCTTTCTTTCAATCGTTCCATCAGCTGATCAGCGTAATTGTTCCAATGCCAGGAATAAAACACCACTACCAGCGGCTGCAAAGTAAGACTGTGCAATGATGCGCCGGAATGGGCATTATTCAGCAGCGGACCAGCGTTGATCACACGCGCTTCTTCAATAAAAAATTCAGGAAAAAAGCTGCCTGATTTTAACGGGTTAATTTTTTCCCTGTTCCTTACAGGACTGGGGAAGTTTTCCGGTGTGGGCTGCGGTAAGTAATCGGCGTATCTATACAATGATGACATATTAAAGGCTTTTATAATGGCTGATAAAATGGCCGCTGTTATAGGTTTGGTGAATATCTTTTGCTTTCGTAAAACAAAGATAGGGAGAATATTTTAATTACCCTACTATTCCTATAGACTATTAGGATTATAAATTCTAAATAACTGGTTCCTAATAGCTTTGAGAGGAAAATATTTTTCCGGGAGATGAAAACAGGGGTATTTAAGTCCGGCGCCAAACATTCAAAGCGTGTACCCGTTATTGTTATAAAGTTATAGCAACCAGGGGCGCCCATCTTTAAAAAAAACGATAAAAACGTGCCAGGATAAACCCGGATGACATAATTTACAGCGAAGCCATAAAAGAATAAATATTGACATATGCTGCTGAAACACAGACTATCACTCGGCCAGATCTTTTCCTTTACCTGGAAGGTAGACCTTATGTTGCTGGGATGTTGTACCCTGGTATATTTTCTCGACTCACGCTGGCTGGCAGCACATATTAACATCCCTATAGCCGTATCTACCGTACTGGGTACCGCCATCGCCTTCTTTATCGGCTTCAATAACAACCAGGCTTACGACCGCTGGTGGGAAGCCCGTAAAATATGGGGCGCACTGGTAAACGACTCCCGCACCTGGAGCCGGTCCATGCTCAACTATCCCTCCCCGGACGCTACGCCCGAAACCAAAGCCCTCATCCGTCACATGATTTACCGGCACCTCGCCTTTATTTATGCGCTCAAAACCGTTCTCCGCAAACGGCCCGACGACTACTACACCCGCTACCTTACCACAGAAGAAATTGAAGAAGTACAAAAACAAAGTAATATCCCCAATGCCATCCTGAACCTGCAGACCCGCGACTTACAGCAACTCCGGGCCTCCGGCAGCATCGATGGCTTCACTTTTATAGAACTGAACCAGATCCTGGTAAAACACTGCGACTGCATGGGCCAGTCGGAACGGATCAGGAACACCGTATTCCCTCCCAGCTATGTATATTTTACGCAGATGTTTATCTGGTTTTACGTTATCATGAATACACTGATGATGACGGAATCCATCGGCGCATGGGCCATTCCTTTCGGATGGATGTTCGGCTTCGTATTCCATGTAACCCACCTGAACGGCATCACCCTCATGGACCCGTTTGATTTTCAGCCACTCGCTATTCCGCTCGACAGCATCGCCCGGACCATTGAAATCAACGTTATCCAGCTGCTGGGAGATGAACCGGTACCCGCACCGGTATTGCCGCGACAGGAAGGTTTGTACGTAATGTAAGCCCATAGCGAAACGTATTTACTTTGTAATACGTAATTCCTTATTTTTACACCTATGACGTATGACCAATTATGTAATCTATATGCCCAGTCAGTTACCCTCAAGATACTACGGGCACGTAGCGCGCCAATGATGTTGTCATTTTTTCATTACACATTCAAGGAAAAAAATCATACTACCATTTCCAATGTGGAACTGGTAACCCGCTTGTCCGACTACCTCGGCGTAACCGGCTACCGGGCCGCAGATGATGAAATAGACGCTACCAGCCTGCTGGAACACGACGATGTGAAGGCCAGGAAATATATCGATCAATGGAGCAATAAAGGCTTTCTCCGCAAATATCCCGACGACGACGGACTGGATATCCATGAGCTGAGCAGCGACATGGAAAAAGTAATGCACTGGGTATCCACCCTCCAGAAAAGAGAATTTGTTGGCACAGAAAGCCGCTTCAAAGACATCTTCTCCAAACTCAAAGAGCTGATTGACCAGAGCAATAAAGACCCGGAACAAAGGATCCAGGAACTGGAGAAAAAGAAATATGAAATAGAACAGGAAATAAAAGCGATCACCATCACCGGTAAAGTACAGGTGTTTGATGATACCCAGATAAAGGAAAGATTTTACGACGTCAATCGCATGTCGCGCGAACTCCTGAGCGATTTCAAAGAAGTGGAACAAAACTTTGAACAGATCACCCAGGAAATTTATCGCAAACAAAGCGAAAAAGATATCGCGAAAGGCGCACTGCTGGCGTATACCCTCGACTCCTTCGAAGCGCTCCGCCAGAAAGACCAGGGGAAAAGCTTCTACTCCTTCTGGCAGTTCCTCATGGATGAAAACAAACAAGAGGAAATGCGGGAGCTGATCGAAAAACTTTATCTCCTCCTGGAAGACCGGAACATCGAATATAAAAATGACCGCTTCTTAAAAAAACTCAAACAATTTCTTCATGCCTCCGGCAAAAAGGTAATTGACGCCAATAAAAAACTGAGCGATAAACTCAGCCGCGTGCTCAGCGAAAATAATCTTACGGATCACCGCAAAGCAATGGAGCTTATCAACGATATCCGGCAGCTGGCGTTCCAATCGCTCGAGAACCCACCAGGGGAGGAATTTTTTATAGAGATAGAAAGCGATCCAGAAATAGACCTCCTCGACCGCTGGGATATGGCGGAAGAGAAGAAACCCAACGTTGAAGTGGAATTCCCCGAAGGAATGGGTGGTACCGAATTTGACGACAACGACCTGAACGCATTATTTAACCATTTTAACATAGACCGCGCCCTGCTGGAAGATCGCATTTCCACACAACTGCAAAATAAAAAACAGGTAAGCCTGAAAGAACTGGTAGAAATTTATGGCGCCGAAAAAGGGCTCACTGAACTCATTACCTATTTTTCCATCGCGAGCCAGTCGGCACACCATATTATCCTGGAAACCCCGGACCCGGTGATGCTGGGCAGCCGCACCATCAATATGCCGATGGTGCTGTTCACAAATTCACAAAACTAATATCATGGCCGAGAAAAATATATCTCCCTTTGCACACGTGTTTCTAAAACTCATGCAGGGACCTGTATACGAAGAAGATAAATCTTACTGGAAAGACCTGCTTGGATGGCAAACAGAGCTCAGCAAATACCTGCAGCAAACCGGTCTCCAACTGGTGGTAAACGAAGCCGACGGATTTGCACGTATCGTGCAACCGGAAGCAGATGAAACCAACGAAAAACCACTGCCTCGCCTCATGCGCAAATCACGGCTTACCTACGAAGCCACGCTGCTGTGCATTGTGCTCCGTGAAGCCCTCGATGAATTTGATATCCAGGGCAATGGCACCCGTCTTTTTATGACACAAAAAGAAATCAAAGAAAGACTCGCGCTCTTCTTTAAAGAACGACACAACAAATCCAAACTACTGAAAGATCTCAATAAACCCATCAACAGCCTCTTAAATGTAGGCGTGCTGAAAATGACCCGGGAGGACGCTGCCAACAAGGAACTGCATCAATACGAGGTAAAAAGAATCATCAAAGCACTGGTAAATAACGAGAAACTGGAAGAAATAAAATCAAAATTAAACCTGCATGTCCACCCTGTTCAATAGTGATTCAAAAGAAAGTGGATTCCGGTTGCAATATTTTGAAATATACAACTGGGGAACCTTCCACAATAAAATATATCGTGTCAATACCAACGGTAATACCTCCCTGCTCACCGGCGCAAACGGTAGCGGTAAAACTACCCTGATCGATGCGCTCTTAACACTGCTGGTGCCCGCCGGGAAAAGATTCTATAACCAATCGTCCGGAACAGAACAACGCCGCGACAGAGGAGAAGAATCCTATTTCTGGGGCTACTACGGTAAAACCTTCTCCGAAGAATCGCAGCAGTCCAAAACGGACCAGCTCCGTCATAAGGAAAACAACCCTTACTCAGTACTGCTGGCCTACTTCTACAACGCCGCTACCATGCACCAGATCACACTGGCGCAGGTTAGATGGTACTCCGGGGAAATGAAACGGCAATACATCGTTTCGCCGCATAAACTTAATATCAACGATCACTTCGGCAACGGGAAATTTGATGTAAAAGGCGACTGGAAAAAAAGACTGCGCCTCGAATTTCCCAAAACAGAAATCACCGACAGCTTTAAAGAATACGCAGCCCTGTTCAGCAACATCTTCGGACTGCGAAGCGAAAAAGCCCTGTCTCTCTTTAACCAAACCGTTGGTATCAAAGTACTCGGCGATCTGAACACATTTATCCGCGGACAGATGCTGGAAGAAACAGACAGCGAAAACGAATTCCTGAAACTGCGCGAAAACTATGATAGTTTACTCACCAGTCATCGTGCCATTCAGAAAGATGAAACCCAGCTGAAACTGCTGGAACCTATCATCGAAAACCGCGCGGCCTGGCAGCAATTACAAGACAGGAACCGGGAGTTGCAAATGCTCCAGGATATCCTGCCCTCCTGGTTTAATAAACAGGAAAAAGATATCCTGGAAAGAGAACTGGAATCTTTACAGAAAGAACAACAGGCAACTACCCGCAGTCTTACCAATATCAATGAGCAACTCCAGTCGCTGCACCTCCGCAAAGACGAGCTGATAGCCCAGAAAGCCAATAACAGCGTAGATGAACAACTGCGCTCTATCGAAAAATCCATCCATTACGAGCAAAAAGCCATGGAGGCCAAACGTAATAAGATGGAAGAATACAATATGCTCACAGACCGGCTGGAGCTCGCACCCAATCCGGATGAACAGCAGTTCCATGAAAATATTGCAGGCGCTGAACAGATGAAAACAGCGCACGATAAACAACTGGAAACATTACAGGAAGAAATTTTTCATCACAAAAGCAGCCTCGCCGCAGAAAGGACACAGGTATCAAAGCTGGAAGAAGAAATAGATTCCTTCCTGCACCGGAAAAATAATATCCCTTATGAGCTGATCCGTATCCGTCAGCAGCTGGCAAATATGCTGGATATCCAGGAAGATGACCTGCCTTTTGCCGGTGAACTGATCAAAGTAAAAGATGCAGAGATCCATTGGGAAAGCGCCATCGAAAAAGTATTGCACAACTTCGGCCTGCGCCTCCTGGTACCCGAAGAATATATCCTGGACATCAACCGCTACATCAATTCCAATAACCTGCAAACCCGCCTCGTATACCACAAAGTAGAAGAGGAGAGTTATACCATGTTGCGGATGCCTTCTGAAAAAGAAAGCCTGCTGCAAAAAATAGATATCAAACCCGGCACCATCTTCAAGGAATGGTTACAGAACCAGCTGCTCGATCAGTTCGATTATACCTGTACCGACGACATGACTGTATTCAACCGTTGCCGGAAAGCAGTAACTTCCAACGGACTAACGCGGCAGGCTACACGCCATGAAAAAGATGATCGCCCTAACCGTTCCCAGAAAAATAATTATGTGCTGGGATGGAACAACAAAAACAAATTGCGCCTGTTAAAAGAAGAACAGGATGAATGCAACAAGAATATTGAAACGCTGCAGCATAGCATTTCCCAGCTGGAAGACAGCAGGAAAGCCATTGCCAATATCAATGCGCTGCTGAACGCATTGCTGTCGCTGCGTAACTACAGTGAAATCAACTGGCAGATCCATGCCGGCGTCATTGAATCATTTGCACGCGAAAAAGCAACGCTGCTCAAAACCAGCGATAAATACCAGGTGATCTGTGATCAGCTGGACGATATTACCGGGCAAATACAAGGCAAGGAAAAAGAGAAAGAAGGCACCCTCCAGGAAAAAGGCCGCCTGGACGATAAAGCCGCGGAGAAACTGCGCCACTTCAATCAACTGAAGGTCAATAAACTGGACGACGTTTCCCTGCAATACGTGCTGGAATACCTTACAGATCTGTCGCTGACCGAACCGGCGGAAACAACCCTTGAGCTGGCATCTTACCGGAAACGGGCAGATGATAACATGAAGGCAACCATGCACGACGCGATGCGTCTGACCGCGGAAAAAGAAGCTGAAATCACCCGGCAGCTGGCAGCATTTGTGATGCCGCCAAAATCCATCCACGATACCTTCCCTGACTGGCTCGGTGATGTTACAGACCTGCAGCCGCATGTGAAATACCTCGACGAATTTACCTCGCTCTATGAGCGGATTAAATTCCAGCGGCTCATTGAACATAAAGAACGCTTCCGTAAATACATGGACACCAGCATGCTCAATGCCATCACCAACTACCGGGCATGGATATACGGACAGGAAGACCTGATACGCGAAGTAATGGAAGACCTGAACGAACCTTTACGCAACATCACCTTCAATAAAAATCCGGATACCTATCTCCAGCTGGAATGCCGCCATGTACGTGATGTGGAGATCCGGAACTTCAAGGAAAAACTCAGCAACGCAGTACCGGATTCTTATAAATATCAACTTGAAAAAGATGAAGCCTATGGCGATCAGCTGTTTGAAAATATCAAACTGCTCATCACCGAGTTACAACAAAACGAAGCATGGCGCCGCAAAGTAACGGATGTACGCAACTGGCTCGACTTCGGCGCAAAAGAATTCTATGTGGCCGACAACAAGGCATTCAAATATTACGAGGATACGGCTAGTCTTTCCGGTGGCGAAAAAGCACAGTTCACCTACACCATCCTGGGAGCCGCCATTGCCTACCAGTTTGGCATCAATGAAGCCAACCGTCAACACCGCAGCCTGCGCTTCATCACAGTAGATGAAGCCTTCAGCAAACTGGACCCTGAAAAGAGTCACTACCTCATGGAATATTGCGGACAACTGAACCTGCAGCTACTGGTAGTAACGCCACTGGACAAACTGAATATCGCAGAACCATATATCCATGCGTGTCATTTTGTAGCAAATAAAAACAAACGCGACTCCGTGGTATACAACTTCACGATGGAAGAATACCGCGACAGGAAGAAAGAGTTCGAATCCATGGCGGCAATGTCCTAAGCGAAGGTTGTCTTTCTCAGGATTACGCTGATTATACTGATTAACTGGATTTTTACTTTTTGGATTTTATAAAGGATTAAGGGAGATATAAGCGGATATATTCGCTTTTATCTCCCTTAATTATTAAATCTAAAAATCTTAAAAAATCCAAAAAGTAAAATCAGTAAAATCAGCGTAATCCTGAGAAAGACAACCTTCGCTTAGGACATTGCCGCCAGAGCGGGTGCTGGTTGGCATTGCGGCTCCCGTCCCATTTGTTTGCGGCCCCATTCGCTCAGCAGGGTAATGAAGGGTAGTAGTTCACTGCCCGTATCCGTTAGTTGGTATTCCACGCGGGGCGGCACCTCCAGGTATACATGGCGGGTAACCAGGTCGTCGTCCTCCAGTTCACGCAGCACTTGTGTGAGCATTTTAGGGGTTATACCGGTCATGATCCGGCGTAGTTCTCCATATCTTTTCACCCCGTTTCTCAGGTGGTAAATAACACGTCCTTTATGCTTCCCGCCAATCCGTTGGAAAGCGTAATCAACCGCGCAGATCGTGTCAGCATGAATATTTTTTCCGGATTTCTTCATTTTTTTGGCATTGATTATCAGCAATAGTATCCATCTGGTACCTACATTCCCAAATGGTGCATACTTGTCTTATATGAAGTTAGGGAGCAATTTTGTGAAAGAAAAAAATAGTTCTTATGAAAGCAATACAACAAGTAGCCTTCGGACTGGAAAGTTTACAGCTCAAAGAAATACCCACTCCCATAGCCGGCCCCGGTGAAGTACTGGTAAAAATAGAGGCCGCAGCACTCAATTACCTCGATGTAGCCCTCGCTACCGGCACTTACAGCAAGGAATTACCGCTGCCCCGCATTCCCACTTCCGATGGCGCCGGTGTAGTAGCCGCCATCGGTGATAACGTTACCAAATGGCAACCGGGCGATCGGGTGGCTATTCATTACAACCAGCTCTGGCAGCATGGCCTGGCCACCGCCGGTACCAATCATATCAGAACCGGTGTAAGCACGCCCGGCCTGCTGGCAGAATATGCAGTAATCCCTGAATATGCACTGGTACGCACTCCTGCCAATTTAACCAGCGTGGAAGCCGCTACATTGCCTGTTGCCGGCGTTACCGCATGGACAGGCCTGATGGGCTATGCTGGTATCAAAGCAGGGCAAACCGTACTTACACAAGGCACCGGCGGCGTCTCCCTTTTTACCATGCAAATCGCATTGGCAGCAGGCGCGAAGGTGATTGCCACCAGCAGTCATCCGGATAAACTGAAGAAATTACAGGAGCTGGGCGCCCACGAAGTAATCGATTATAAAAAATATCCCAACTGGCATGAAGAAGTAAAACGTATCACGGGCGGGGAAGGTGTACATGCTACCTTGGATATTGCCGGCGCCGCCACCATCGTTAATTCTGTTAAGTCGGTAGGCTTCAATGGCTTTGTGGGCCTGGTAGGCTTCATTGAAGGCGCACAGCTGCCGGTAGACCTGTTTACAGTTGTAGGCAGCTATATCCGGCTGCAGGGCTACTCTGTAGGCAGCCTGAAAAGTTTCCAGGAGCTGGCTGCCGCAATAGCAATAAATGATATCCATCCGGTAATAGACAGCGTATTCCCTGTAAGCGAGGCGCAGGAAGCATTCAGGTATATGGGCGGCGGTAATTATTTCGGGAAAGTAGTAATAGAAATGAAGTAAAGTGGTGAACATATAAACGTCCTGCGCATCGGCAGGACGTTATACCAAGTAAACCATTACACTAAAATTATTGTTTCAAGATAGTAAAAACAAGTTGAAAAGCGGGTTATTTCCTTGTTAAGGTGATGATAACATTATATTTTTATCAATACATGACAAACATCAGTTTCATGGATATCTTCACCTGCTACCTTTGCATCAATAATTGAACATTATGCCTTCAGTAGAAATACTATCCAGAATACAGTTTGCCTTTACCATTGCCTTCCATTACATCTATCCTCCGCTGAGTATAGGGCTGGGACTGTGCCTCGTGATCATGGAGGGCCTGTACCTCAGAACCGGTTTGTCGCTTTACAAGGACATTACACGATATTGGATTAAAATATTTGCATTGATCTTCGGTATCGGCGTAGCCACCGGCATTGTAATGGAATTTGAATTCGGCACTAACTGGGCTACTTATTCACATTACGTAGGCGACATTTTCGGAAGTGCGCTGGCAGCGGAAGGCATCTTTGCATTTGCGATGGAATCTGCCTTCCTGGGCGTATTATTGTTTGGCTGGAACCGCGTTCACAAGGGCGTACATTTCTTTTCTACGTGTATGGTGGCGCTGGGCTCTATCTTTTCTGCATTGTGGATCGTTATTGCCAATTCCTGGCAGCAAACGCCAACCGGTTACCGCATAGAAGGGCATGATCTGCAGGCGCGTGCAGTAGTTACTGATTTCTGGGAGATGGTGTTTAACCCTTCTTCGGTCGACAGGTTCTCACATGTGATTATTGGTTCTTTTCTCGCCGGCTCTTTCCTGGTGATGAGCGTTGCCGCCTGGTATGTACTTAAAAACCGCTTTGCCAAACATGCACAGGCTATGTTTAAAGTAGGCCTGGGCGTAGCTGTAATTGCTGCGCTGATGCAGCTTTTCACCGGTCACCGTTCCGCTCACTATGTAAGCAAATATCAACCCGCTAAACTGGCTGCTATGGAAGGGCACTACGATAGTTCTGCAGTAGCGCCCATGTATATTGTGGGTTGGGTAGATAATAAAAATGAAAAAACAACCGGCATAAAAATTCCGGGAGGCCTTTCTTTCCTTACGCATGGCAGCTTCTCCGCCCCGGTAGAAGGTCTCAGAGCCACGCCCAAGGCAGACAGGCCCGGCGCAGTGAACTTTGTATTCCAGATGTATCATTTGATGATTACGATCGGCATGATACTCATAGGACTTACGCTGCTGGCCGTTTTCTTTTTATGGAGAAAGAAACTGTTTAACCAGCGCTGGCTGATGATCATATTTGCATGGGCGGTACTGCTGCCGCAAATAGCCAACCAGGTAGGCTGGTATGCCGCGGAAGTAGGACGCCAGCCCTGGGTGGTGTACAAACTGCTGCGCACATCTGATGCACTGTCGCGTAAAGTAACCGCAGACCAGGTAATGTTCTCGCTGATATTATTTACGCTGGTATATATGTTGCTGTTTACGCTGTTCATCTATCTGCTAACGCGGAAAATACAGCACGGACCAGATGTTTCAGAGAATGCTGAAATTGAATACGACGGCTATTATCACGATAATATAACTTACCATCCCACTAAATTATAACTCATGGAAACAATTCTCGGACTGGATCTTCCCACCTGGTGGTTTTTAGTGATTGGCGGATTGATCACTGGTTATGGTGTGCTGGATGGCTTCGACCTGGGTGCTGGTGCCTTGCACCTGTTTTTTAAAAAAGAAGAAAGCCGGCGCCTGGTGCTGAATGCGATAGGACCGGTATGGGATGGAAATGAGGTATGGCTGGTAATTGCCGGCGGGGCCTTGTTTGCCGGCTTTCCGCTGGTATACGGCGTGGTACTGTCTACCTTCTACATTCCCTTTATGTTATTCCTCGTAGCCCTCATCTTCCGGGCTATTTCAATAGAATTCAGAAGTAAGGAAACCTGGCTATGGTGGCGCAAAATGTGGGATATCAGTTATACAGTGTCCAGCACCGGTATTACGCTGCTGCTGGGATTGGTACTGGGCAACCTCATTCACGGTCTCCCGATTAATAAGGAACATGAATTTACCGGTACGCTGCTCACCTTTTTTAATCCTTATGCGATACTGATTGCTTTTACCACCTTATCGCTGTTCATGCTGCATGGTTCTATTTACCTGGTAATGAAAACGGAAAACAGGCTGTACACCAGGCTTACGGTGATAGTGAACAACTGCAGCAAGTTCTTCATTCTTTGCTTTATTCTAACGTCAATGGCTACCCTTATTTATGTGCCGCACATGACGTTCCAGTTTAAATCGCATCCGCAGCTGTTCCTGCTGCCCATGCTGGCGGTACTGATCCTGCTGAATATCAAAAGGAATGTGGATGCACGCAGATATTATACCGCCTTCCTCTATTCTTCTATTATCACTGCCTGTTTGCTTATCCTCTTCGCGGTAGGCCTGTATCCCAACATTGTGATATCTACTACTGATCCTGCTTATAGTATCAGCATTTATGCAGCGGCGTCTTCTGTTAAATCGTTGAAAATTATGCTGCTCATTGCAGCCATAGGCACCCCGATGGTAATTGGATATACTACTTTCTTATTCTGGACATTCCGGGGTAAAGTGAAGCTGAACGAAATGAGTTATTAGATATTAGCTATTGGCTAAAAAAACAGGTCCCCGCAAGAAATTGCAGGGACTTACCATTTAACCTATATTCTGTACTGTAGCATTGTGTTGATGATCTCCCGAAAGTCGCCAGTTATCATTTTCCCGTATCCTATCTTTTATCAGGAGAGATGTATTTAAGACGGCCTGCTTTGATAAAAGTTTAACCGGTTTAAAAAAATTTCTGAAAATAATTCCGGGAAGCCGAAATTAGTACCCAGAATTGATCACTTCCATGAATCGTATCGACCGGCTTACCGCCATTCTCATACAACTACAGGGTAAAAAAATAGTAAAGGCCGCGGAGATTTCCGACCGCTTTAACATTAGCTTAAGAACGGTGTACAGGGATGTAAAAGCCCTGCAGGAAGCCGGCGTGCCCATTGGTGCAGAAGCGGGTACCGGTTATTATATCGTGGAAGGCTATCACCTGCCCCCTGTGATGTTTTCCAAAGAAGAGGCAGCCGCACTCCTGACCGGGGAAAAACTGATGGAACAATTCAGTGACCACAGTAACCGGAAACAGTTTAGTCTTGCTATGGAAAAGATCCGTTCCGTACTCCGTGGAACAGAAAAGGACTACCTCGAATCACTGGATGAAAACATCGCCGTATTGAGGTACCGGCCTGTAGTAGCGGATGCGGCGGAGTTCCCCAACCGGTTCCTTTCCGATATTCAGCAAGCCCTGGGCATGAACCAGGTGATCAGTATGGAGTACTTTTCCTTCCAGGAAGAAGTGGCCACACGCAGGGAAGTAGAACCAATAGGTATTTTTCATAGCAGCGCCAACTGGCACCTGATCGCCTTCTGCAAGCTCCGGCAGGGCTACCGCGACTTCCGGGTAGACCGTATCCGTAAATTAACCGTGCTGCCTGCCACTTATAAGAAAAACAAGCATCTTTCTTTGCAGGATTACCTGGAACAGCAGCGCAGCCGGAACAGCGAAAATACCTATCTCGTAAAAATAGCGCTGGACAACGATATGTTGCGGTATGTAAGGGAACAGAAGTATTACTATGGCCTTATGGACGAAAAAGTGGTGGGCGATAAAACAGAGCTTACATTCCTCCAGGCCTCCCTGGGCCATTTCGCCAGGTGGTTGATTATGTTTGGCAACCGGGTGGAAGTACTGCAGCCCCAGGAGCTCAAAACCGCTATCGGAGATCTTGTAACAGAACTCCACGGACATTATTTATAAATCCGGAAATGCTGCTGACATAAGGTTGTCACTCCCAGGCTGTTCTTTTGTATTGTGATCAAAAACAATACAAATATGAAAAAGCTCAGCAATTGCTATGTATTCCTGTTCGATGGCTACTCCGACTGGGAACCCGCGCTGGCCATGTATGGCCTGGGAAGCTTCACAGATACCAACATCGTTACCTTTTCCTTTACCGGCGAACCCGTTACTTCCGGCGGGCAGCTAAAGATACAACCCCGTGCAAGTCTTGATGAGGCATTGAAAGCGGATATCGACCTGCTGATACTTCCTGGAGGTGCGGCCATGGAAAATGATTCCAATGCTGCAATCATTCCACTTGTTAAACAACTGCTGGCACAGCAAAAAACAGTCGCGGCTATCTGCGGCGCCACTGTGCTGCTGGGGCAGCACGGCTTCCTGGACAACATTGCCCATACCAGCAATCACCCTGAAGTGCTAAAGCAACAGGCCCCTGCTTATAAAGGCGCCGGAAAATACCTGGATGAACCCGCAGTAGCTGATAAGCAGATCATAACCGCCAGCGGTACTGCAATGACAGCCTTTGCCAAAGCTATCTATCAGCATTTTAATTTACTGGAGATAGAACCCCTGAAGTTTTGGTTTGGCTTCTTTGATCATTCGGCTGTTCTTCCGGAGATGTTATCTGCGGCGCCCTTTCATTTCTTCTATCAGCGTTACGAAACTAATTATGCCGGTATGCTGTCGCTCGTACGCACCGCTATTAAAGACGTGTACCGGGAGGCCATCAACGCCGGACTGGAAATATGCGGCGCCCCCGAATGGCACTACCGCAACTTCGACGGAAAACCAGATACCGTATTCACCCTGGATATCGGCCTGCCGGTAACGGCCGTGCAAACAGTTACAGCGCCGTGGCAATGCGAAACACTGCCCGCCTTCAACTGCGTAAGCATGCAGCACAAAGGCCCCTGGGAACAGCTCATCACTACCTACGGGCAGTTATTTACCGGTATCGGTATACTGGGTATGGAGGTAACCGGCTATACGCGGGAACAATACCTCCGGTATAATTTTGAACAACCGGCGCAGAATATCACCAACATACAGATTGGGTTACGCTAGCCGGCGTAAACATCCCCTGGCACTCCCCGGGGGATTTTAACTCTTAAAACAATGAAAGTCTATATCATCATGGGATGGCTGCTGCTCATCACCTTTGCATTTGATATACAATTAACATTTAAAAATATGAGTAAACTGGATTTAACAAAGGAATTCAAACAGTACTATACTGCCGCGTTAGTACCTGAACTGGTTACCATAGAAAAGGGACTGTTTGTAACTATCACAGGCAAAGGGGATCCCAATGGTCCCATGTTTAGTGAAGTAACGGCAGCGTTGTATGCAGTGGCATATGGTATTAAGTTCAGCAGCAAGCAAAAGGGCCGCGACTTTACCGTGAGCAAGCTGGAAGGTTTCTGGTGGGTAAACGTTAATACCGCAGATCCGCTGCAGGTATCCCGAGATCAATGGCACTACGAACTGGCCATCAGGATGCCGGACGACATCACCCGCCAGCAGTTTTCCGAAGCAGTGCTTGCTGCAGAGAAAAAGAAGAAGTCTGTTTTTATCAGGCAGGTGGATTTAAAGCATATAGAAGAGGGGCTGAGTGTTCAGCTGATGCATATTGGTCCTTATAGTGAAGAGCCGGTATCATTGAAAAAGATGGAGGAGTTCATGCTTCAGCAGGGGTTGCGCATGAATGGGCGGCATCATGAAATTTACCTGTCGGATTTCAGGAAAACGGCGCCGGAAAAGCTGAAAACGATATTAAGACACCCGGTAAGTAAGTAGCTGATGATGGGCGGAGCACATCTTACCAAAAACAGTTAGTCGGTTAACCCGAGTTGTATAATGGCTTGTTGTGCAGCGATCTGGCTGGCATCTTTTTTATTGAAGGCTTTGCCGCTGCAAATGAGTTCGCCATCTACTACAGCCCCTACGGTGAAGATGCGCCGGCCGTTGTCCATCTGTTCTTCGAGGAGTTCGAATTCCAGTGTTTTGCCATTTTTATTGGCCCAGCCGTATAATTTGTTCTTGTGGTTCATTTCCACGGTTTCCAGCAGTTCCATGTCTATATAAGGCATGATAATGCGTTTATGCACAAACTGTTGGGTTTTATTATAGCCGCGGTCGAGGTATACAGCACCTACGAGGGCTTCGAGGGTGTTGCCGAATATCTGGCTTATTTTGAGGAAGCTGTTGTATTTGTCGTAGATGGTGAGCTTTCTTAAGCCCATTTTGATGGCAATGTCGTTCAATTGTTGCCGGTTAACGATCTTGGAGCGCATCTCGGTTAAATATCCTTCTGTTTTATAGGGATATTTTTTAAAGAGATAGTCACCCACAATGGCGCCGAGAATAGCGTCACCGAGGTATTCCAGCCTTTCGTTGCTTTCTAGGAATTTTTCTTTACTGGAACGATGGCTCAGGGCCACTTCATAAAGGGCAAAGTTACCAGGCGGGAAGCCCAGCAGGTTGTGCAGCTCTTTATATAAGTGCCTTTTTTTGGAAACAAGTCGATATAAAAAACCTGGCAGTAAACTCACACAATCAAGATCAAGGAACAAATTTTTTGAAAATCACGGAAGCATTATGTCCGCCAAACCCGAAGGTGTTGGACAATGCAGCGTTTACTTCTCTCCTTTGTGCGATATTAAAAGTAAAATTCAGCTTCGGGTCTAACTGCGGGTCGTCAGTGAAGTGGTTGATCGTAGGAGGAACTATGCCATCGAGGATAGACATAATTACGGCTATGGATTCAACGGCGCCGGCAGCCCCGAGTAAGTGCCCTGTCATGGATTTTGTAGAGCTGATGTTCATTTGATAGGCATGCTCTTCAAAAACGCGCTGAATGGCTTTTACTTCGGCAATATCTCCCAACGGAGTGGAAGTACCGTGAACGTTGATGTAATCGATTTCGTTGGCCTGCATTCCGGCATCTGCCAAAGCGTTCCGCATTACATTTAAAGCGCCTAGTCCTTCCGGATGTGGGGCTGTGATGTGATATGCATCTGCTGTAGCGCCGCCGCCGGCTAACTCTGCGTATATCCTGGCGCCTCTTTCCTGTGCGTGTTCTAACGACTCCAGTATCAGTGCGCCAGCTCCTTCGCCCATCACAAAACCATCGCGGTCAAGATCAAAGGGTCTGGAAGCAGTTTTGGGATCTTCATTCCTTTCTGACAGGGCCTTCATGGCGTTGAAGCCACCAACACAAGGCTCGTTGATCACATTTTCCGATCCGCCGGTAACCACCATATCGGTTTTGCCGTAACGGATACTGTACATCGCCTCAATGATAGCATTGGTAGCAGATGCGCAGGCTGATACAACGGAAAAGTTGGGCCCCCTGAAACCGTGACGGATAGAAATATAGCCGGCAGCGATATCAAGAATAAGCCTTGGAATTAGAAAAGGACTGAAGCGGGGCGTACCATCCCCTGTATGGAAATCTCTCAGCTCGTGACTGAAATTGATCATACCTCCAACACCAGTACCCCATATCACTCCAACACGATCAGCATTGATCTTGTCTTTATTGATATTGGCGTCTAGTATCGCCTGATCTGCGGCAATTACAGCCGTCTGTGTAAAGGGGTCCATTTTACGGGCCTCTTTTTTGTCCAGGTAGTTAGCAGGATCAAAATTTTTCAGTTCGCAAGCAAAACGGGTTTTGAACTTGGAAGCATCAAATTGCTTGATATAATCCGCGCCGGATACACCGTTCGTCAATCCGTGCCAGAAATCGGCCACAGTATTGCCGAGCGGTGTAAGAGCGCCTAAACCTGTAACGACAACTCGTCTTGGTTGCATTAAAACAATTCTGATTAGGAGGATTATTTTACATGTTCTTCCAGGTAAGCAACTGCCTGGCCAACAGTAGTAATAGTTTCAGCTTGTTCGTCAGGAATGGAGATGTTGAATTCTTTTTCGAATTCCATAATCAGTTCTACCGTATCCAAAGAGTCAGCGCCTAAGTCATTGGTGAAGCTGGCTTCAGGAGTTACCTCGGCTTCGTCAACGCCCAATTTGTCAATGATGATCTTTTTAACTCTTGATGCAATGTCTGACATAATTTTAAGTGTTTTTGGTTTAAAACTTGACTGCAAAAATATAATTTTTATTGAATTGCCAACAGATAGCCCGAATTTTAAGGACGCTCTAACCTGGCCAATCTCACCAAACCCAATACAGTAAACATATTCATAGCTTTGTTAATAAAAGAATTTATATATTTTTGATACTGGCTGGATTACAGATTTGCATATTTTACCACAAAAGTCGCCTTTTTCGGGACAATTACGCCATTCTCTGAAATCCAAAACATATAAATCTTAAAATATCTCCATTCAACCGGCTATTTAGCCACTTATCTAAAGCATTAACGCTATTTAACAGTTGCCGGGAGCATTCAGCCTCCTCAATGCGTAAATTTGTCCGGCTTGTGAGATAGTATCCCTTCAGGAGCCTGTTTCTCTGTTATGAATCAGTAGCAAAAGTTAGAAAAACACATATAAATAAGATATGGCCATCACCAAAAAGACCGTTCGCACAATAGTTATATTGGCCGCAGCCGGTATCGTCATTTACCTCGCTTTTAAGAAAATATCCGGCAAAAAATCAGCCGGAGAGCCGGCCGCTGCCGCATCCGGCGCAAAAGGAGGCGCTTCCCGGCTGCTGCTTACCGATGCCTGGATTGTTAAAACATCCCGGCTCGATCAATCTATTGAAGCAAGCGGCACCTTGCAGAGCAATGAAGAAGTAGAAGTGAAACCGGAAATTAATGGCCGCATCACACACCTTTATTTTAAAGAAGGAACCACTGTAAGAAAAGGAGATCTGCTGGTTAAACTGTATGACGAAGACCTCAGAGCACAGCTTCAGAAGCTCAAATTACAGCAGCAACTGGCCAAAACAACCCTGGAACGCCAGGAAAACCTCCTTAAAATAAATGGAATCAGCCAACAGGACGTAGATGTGACCCGCAACCAGGTAAGCGCCTACGGAGCCGATATGGAGTATACCCAAACCCAGTTGCAGAAAACAGAACTACGCGCTCCCTTCAGCGGTAAGCTCGGTTTACGCAACGTAAGCGAAGGCGCCATCGTGTCGTCCCTTACCATTATTACCACCCTCCAGCAAATAGATCCGCTGAAAATGGACTTCTCCGTGGCCGAGAAATACCGCAACGCCATCAAAAATGGCGACCAGGTCAACTTCCTGGTATCCGGTGACAATAAAGAATATAAAGGCAGCATTTATGCCATCGATCCGAAAATAGATCTTACCACCCGTACTGTAAAGCTCCGTGCTATCGTTCCTAATAATAACGGTATCCTGTTCCCCGGCTCCTTTGCCAAAGTGAAAATTTTGCTGAAAGACCTCCCGGATGCTATGTTGATACCGTCACAGGCCGTTATTCCCGGTACCCGTGATAAAAAAGTAATTATTGCCGATAAAGGCCAGGCCAAGTTTGTAACAGTAGAAACAGGCATCAGAACCGAAAGCAGTGTACAGATCACCAGTGGCCTACAACCTGGTGACACGGTTATTACCACTGGTATTCTCCAGCTGAAACCAGGCATGCAGTTGAAGTACAATAAGATACAATAATAGTTTTCCCAACGGCACTACCACCGGCAGCATCGCTGCCAACAGGAAAGCCCGGCAGAAAACCTGAAAATAATTATCATGAGTTTACCTTCATTATCTCTCAAACGCCCCGTATTTGCTATCGTGATGAATATCATTATCGTGATATTCGGCCTGGTGGGCTTTACTTTTCTGGGGGTAAGGGATTTCCCGGCGATCGATCCGCCTGTCGTGAACGTACGCACCTCGTATGCAGGCGCTAACTCCGATATCATCGAAACACAGATCACCGAACCACTGGAAAAACAGATCAATGGTATCGCAGGGATCAAAAATATTTCTTCCAGCAGCAGCCAGGGAAGCAGCAACATCACCGTGGAATTTGAACTGGGAGAAGACCTGGAAGGCGCGACCAACGATGTGCGTGATAAAGTATCACAGGCGCTGCGCCAGCTGCCACCCGATATTGATGCTCCACCCGTAGTATCCAAGCAGGACGCCAACTCCGACCCCATCATCTCCATGACGGTGCAGAGCAACACCCGCAACCAGCTGGAAGTAACCGAATACGCCTCCAACGTACTCCTGGAAAAACTGCAAACCATTCCCGGCGTAAGCGCCATACAGATATGGGGAGAAAAAAAATACGCCATGCGTATCTGGATGGACCCTGCCAGGTTATCGTCCTACAGCCTTACCCCCGGCGATGTACAGGCCGCCCTGTTACGCGAAAACGTGGAACTGCCCTCCGGCAAAATTGCCGGCAACGCCACCGACTTTACCGTACGTACCTTCGGACGGCTGGTATCTGAAGACGATTTCAACGGCCTGATCATTAAAAATGTAAACGGCAGCGAGATACGCATCCGCGACATCGGCCAGGCAGTGCTGGGACCTGAAAACGAAGAAACCGTGCTGAAAGAATCCGGCAGCCCGATGATTGCACTCGCCCTCATCCCGCAGCCCGGATCCAACTATGTAGCCATTGCAGAAGAATTCTATAAAAGATTCGAACAACTGAAAAAAGATATCCCGGAAGATTATTCCGTAAATATTGCAATGGATAACACCCGCTTCATCAAACAATCGATCGATGAAGTAGAAGAAACTCTCATAGTAGCACTGGTACTCGTAATTATTATTGTATACCTGTTCTTCCGCGACTGGCTCATGGCGCTCCGTCCGCTGATAGATATCCCCGTATCTTTAATCGGCGCCTTCTTTATTATGTACGCCTGCGGCTTTACCATTAACATCCTCACCCTGCTGGCCATTGTACTGGCCACCGGTCTGGTAGTGGATGATGGTATTGTGGTAACAGAAAATATTTATAAGAAGATAGAACAGGGAATGCCTCGTATGAGGGCTGCACGCGAAGGATCTGAAGAAATATTCTTTGCCGTAATCGCTACGTCGATCACACTGGCCTTTGTATTCTTACCGATCATCTTCCTCCAGGGCTTCGTGGGACAACTGTTCCGTGAATTTGGCATCGTGGTGGCCGGCGCAGTAATCATCTCTGCCTTTGTATCACTCACGTTAACGCCTGTACTAAACGTAAAGCTGGGCCGTAAAACACATACCCATTCCTGGTTTTATACCAAAACGGAACCTTTCTTCCGCTGGATGGAAGACGGATACAGAAAATCGCTGGAATCGTTTATGCGTATCCGTTGGGTAGCCGGACTAATCATCGTCGGCTGCCTGGCAATGATTTACTTCCTCTTTAAAACGTTGCAGTCGGAACTGGCGCCACTGGAAGACCGCAGCACTTTCCGCCTGTCTATTACCACTCCGGAGGGCACCGCATTCGATTACATGGATAATTATGTGGACAAGCTTACTAAGTTCATGATGGACTCTATTCCTGAAAAGAAGATCATCCTGAGCGTAACTTCTCCCGGCTTCAGTGGGTCCGGTGCGGTAAACACCGCCTTTGCCAACGTAATGCTCACAGAGCCGCACGATCGAACCCGCTCCCAGAAAGATATCGTGAATATGGTAAACCGGAGCATGAACAAGTTTCCGGAGGGTAAAGTTTTTGCCATCGAATCCCAGACTATCCAGGTAGGCCGCCGCGCGGGATTGCCGGTGTCTTTTGTGTTGGAACATATCAACTTCGACAGTCTTACCAGGGTGCTGCCCAAGTTTATGGAAGAAGTGGGCAACAGCCCTGTTTTCCAGGGAACGGATGTGGACCTGAAATTCAATAAACCGGAACTGCGCATACATATTAACCGCGATAAAGCAACACAACTCGGCGTATCTGTACAGGATATATCCTCCACACTGCAGCTGGCACTGAGTAACCTCCGCTATGGTTATTTTATCAGGAATGGTAAACAATACCAGGTAATGGGACAGGTGTTCCGCGCCGACCGTGATGATCCAATGGATCTGCAAAACCTTTATGTACGTAACTCACGTGGCGAAGCGATACAGCTCGATAACGTGGTAAGTATAGAAGAAGAAACCAGTCCGCCGATCATTTATCACTTTAACCGTTACAAATCCGCTACGGTGTCAGCAGGATTGGCGCCGGGCAAAACTATTGGCGATGGTATCACCGAAATGTACCGGATCTATAATAAACTGCAAAATGAAAGTGTGCTGAATGAATCCTTTAATACCGCCTTGTCCGGTTCCTCCCGCGACTATGCGGAAAGCGGCTCCAATACTATGTTTGCATTAGGACTGGCATTGGTACTCATTTACCTGGTATTAGCCGCACAGTTTGAAAGCTGGGTGGATCCGCTGATCATCATGTTAACGGTACCGCTGGCATTTGCTGGAGCGTTGCTGTCGCTATGGGTATTTGACCAAACCTGGAATATCTTTTCGCAGATCGGTGTAATTATGCTGATAGGGCTGGTAACGAAGAATGGTATCCTGATCGTGGAATTTGCCAACCATCAGCGTGATACCGGGATGGCAAAAGCCGATGCCGTAATCCATGCCTCCTCGATGCGTTTACGTCCTATCCTGATGACGAGCCTCGCTATGGCGCTGGGTGCATTGCCGATTGCGATGTCGCTCGGCGCTGCCGCCACCAGCCGCATTCCGCTGGGAATCGTTATAGTGGGTGGAATCATCTTTTCACTGGTGTTAACTTTATTTGTAATTCCGGCGATGTATACCTTCCTGTCGCGCAGAGGCAGAAATAATAATACTGACGAGGAAGACGAAATGGCAAACAATGAGGAAGCACAGGTAGCAGCAGCACATGCCTGATAATAACAGATTTGAATGATCACGATTATGCTATTTATGATGAAAAATATAAAGAAGTGTTTCTTCTTATTCCTGTTACTCCTAAGTGCGGGTGCGTTAAAGGCACAGCAACAGGTGCTTACCCTTGAACAGGCAATAGATGTGGCGCTGAAAAACAACTTTGATATCCGCCTGGCCAGGAATACAGCTGAACTGTCTGCTAACGACTACGCCTATGCGAATTTTGCATTTGTACCGCGCGTGAATGCTACTGCAGGTACTACCTGGAATAGCACCGCTACCAAACAGGAGTTTGTAAACGGTACCAAACGCGATACCAGCGGCATCAAGGGCAACAATCTCACTGGCAACGTAACCCTCAGCTGGACGTTGTTTGACGGTTTAAAGATGTTCGCTACACGCAATAAAATAGCATCTATCCGCGACCTAGGGGAACTGGCCATAAAAGACCAGGTGCAGAATTCCATCTCCACTATCATCGGCGGATACTATAACATTGTACAACAAAAGCAACAGTTGAAAGCCCTGGCAGAGCAGATGTCCATCTCCGAAGAACGGGTAAAATTGTCTGACGCCAAATTCAGTACAGGTCTCGCGCCCAAAACGGATTTGCTGCAATCAAAAGTAGACCTGAATGCGCAGAAGGCATTATACATCCGCCAGCAAACGCTGATAGAACAAAGTAAAGCCCTGCTGAACCAGTTGATGGCCGTACCCGCCGGCGCTACCGGATATGACGTGGTAGATTCCATTCCGCTTAACAGCGGGCTATCCTTTTCGGTGCTGCAACAAAACATTGCTAACAACAATACCGCTATTAAAGTACAGCAACAGAATGTGAATATTTCTGCCCTGACGGTCAGGGAGCGTAAAGCAGATTACTTCCCGGTTATCTCCTTCAATTCAGGATATAATTATAACAGGAATACCTCCAATGCTGCATCTAACGCATTCAGTCCCCGTTTCAGCCGGAATGCCGTTTTCAACTACGGCTTCACCGCTGCTATCCCTATCTTCAATGGATTTAATGTAAAAAGACAGGTGCAAAATGCGCGGATCGACTTTGATTTCCAGAATATCACATTGGATAACGTAAGATCCCAGGTAGACCTGTCGCTCAACAACGCGTTCAAAGACTACGAATACTATAAAAAACAAGTGTCGCTGGAAGAAGAAACAAACGATCTTGCCAGAGAGAATGCGATGGTTGCGCTGGAGCGCTTCAAACAAGGCGTATCTACCATTCTTGAAGTAAAAATAGCGCAACAAAGCCTGGAAGATTCCTATTACCGGCTTATACAGGCGCGTTATAATACCAAGCTTGCGGAAACGGAGCTGGGTCGCCTGAACGGCGCATTGCTGCAATAGATTATTTTTTTATATCAGAAGCGGATAAGTAAGGGAGATATATCCTGCTTATCCGCTTCTTTTTTTGATCTTATCATCAACTGTACGGGCATGAACAGGCACTTGTATCATTAACGAACACATTAAATAATAGACAATATAAAAAGGATTACCACTCAAAGCTGATTCGTCCGGCATGATTTTGCAAATATCTCCACCGGATTATAAAACACGATACACATGTTACGTTACATTATGCTTACTTTAAGCGGCATTATCTGCTTTACCTACATATGTACAGCCCAGGAGCTGCGGGTGGTAAACCGCGCAATGGTCAGTGACTCCATTATCCATTTGAACGAAGCGCCAAGCGCAGGAATAGCCTGGATTAAAAATAAACAATTTGCCAGTGGCACTATTGAGTTTGATGTAAAAGGAAAGAATGTTTTGCAACAGAGTTTTGTAGGTATTGCTTTCCATGGCGTAAACGATTCTACTTATGACGCCATTTATTTCAGACCGTTCAATTTCCAGGTTCCTGAAGCCGGCAGAAGAGGGCACGCGGTGCAATACATTTCACTTCCCGGAAACGACTGGCCATTTTTAAGAGAACAATACCCCGGAAAATATGAGCATGAAGTAAATCCTTCCACAGATCCCAACAAATGGTTTCATGTAAAGATAGTAGTAACTGATACGGAAGCAAGTACCTATCTGAATGGCGAAAGATGCTTAACAGTTACATTACTCGGCAAACAAAAAACAGGAATGATTGGTTACTGGGTTGGTAACGGCTCCGGCGGGGACTGGAAGAATCTGAAACTAAATTAAGATTGTTGATTGATAAGTTAGAAGTCGGGCTTTGAGAACATGTGTTCTTAAAGCCTTTTTTATTTGGTGTTTAGTCACATAGAAAAGTGCGAAGCTTAGTTTCGACATAAATCCCTTCTGAAAAGGTGTCTACAGGATATACTACTTCCATCTCTGTATAGGCATCTTTGGGGATGCAAAGATGAAGAATGTTAAGTCTTACCAGAAGTTCATGGGCAGCGTCAGCGTCACTGCTAACAAGCTCCTGCTGTTCTTTAAGAATCTGTAGCATCTCATTGTAATCTTTCTCTGTCATCTTATAAATTTATCAACCAGGAAAATCAGATCTCGTCAAACCTTTTAGGGCCGGTATTTCTTAATGGAACCCGACCTTGCCAGTGTATGTCCTTCACAGGGTTAAAATAGCCTCTGATACAATTAGGATTCCGGACGCAGATCTGTATGTGGTTTTTATCCTTAAATCCCGCGTTAGGGTAAAGCTCATTACCTTCCATGAAAACACTTCTCACAGAATCGTAGGGTATTAAATTCTTCATTTGTCTGTCGATATGCAGGTTCTCAATTACTGCACAATCGAGATTTCTTAACAATAAATCCTGTGATCCTCGTGCCGGCATATTCACGGGTAGCGTTCTTTTATCATTAACAACAGCTTTGAACAATGCATGATAGGATTCACGTACAAGGTTTAAACATGTTGCATCCAGCAAATCAAGACAGAACTTCAGATCAATAACTGCTCCCAATACCGCCGGTGAGCGGATTACTTTATTTCCCGGAGGATTACAGGCATAATCATATGCCCGTTCATAACTGTTCTCCCAGAAATAGCAGCCACTTCCCAGCCAATCATATGGCTTACTGCTGGGACTCATTCTAATACTCCCTCTCACTAATGCGTCTCGTACGTCTTCTTCACAACCGTGAAAACCAAGCACCAATCCAGGCCGTGTTGCGTGAATCATTTCCATGATAGATTAACATGAACAATAAATCATAGAACCAGACTATAACTGAATGAATAGATCAGTTTAACCTGCCCTTTGCAACATACATTTACTATAGATGGAACACCTGTTGTTGTGAAAGTATTTCCGGTAATAAACCAGCGAACAACGTCACAATTTATTATTTTTTCCGGATAAAATAAACACAGGTAAAAAATACTTTCGTTTGCTACACTAAAACGAAATCTCAGGAAAGGCAATGTTGATATGAGTTGTATCAAAATGATACTAAAAATAAATTTTGAAAAATGAAAAGATAAAAATAATTTTTAGGTAGGAATCTTAATTAATTTTTCATCAATTAAAATTAATTGCATAATTTAGTTTTCACGTTTGTTATCAACAATAACTTCAAGTTAACTCCTCACCAAAACATATCCTCAACTCTTTCAACTCATTTAGTCATGGCACTGTATACAAAAACAACCATATCAGTAGACGAACAACAGTTCAGTCAATTCAACTTCCTGCACCTGAAACAATACATGGACCAGCACCACGAATTTGAGATAGGGATACAATACGATTGGCTATCACAATACGGATCGAATGCGGTTGCAGCAGGCAGGTCGTTACTGGGAAAAGAAATCAGCATCTGTATCCGGCCTGTCGAATCCCTGGGAACATTTAACCAGTTGCTGTTTAATGGTATCATTACAGGAGTCCACGCCGGAAAAGAAAATAATGGCAATACCGGCAGCTGCATACTTCATGGCAACAGTCCTACCATATTGCTTTCAGGTAATCCACATATGCAATCTTATGAGCAACTGGCCTTATCATCCATTGTAAACACCGTCATGAAAAACTGTTATCCCTTTGCTGCGCATCCGCAGGTGAATCCCAATTTCACACAACCGCTGAAGTATATTGTACAATACAAAGAAACCGGATTCGACTTTCTTCAGCGGCTTTCTCAGCGTTTTGGAGAACATTTCTTCTACAATGGGCAGCAAATTATTTTCGGTCAGTACAGCTCCCCAAAAAACGACCTGGTACATCAGAAAGACCTGATTGATTTCCAGCTGGAATATAAAGTTTCACCCATCCATCAAACGTTTCAAACATATGAATACAGGTTACATAATATAGTAGCGGAAGATAGTTGTAATGCAGCCTTCGGCAACATGAACCATCACTCGTATCACGCGGGATCAGTGAGCAGGAAACTGTATCCTTATAAAACCAGCTATAAAGTACCACATGTATTTGGCAAGAATGCCGCCGCAGAACTTTCTGCATTTACCAATCGCTTCTATAAAGGACGAATAGCAGAATTGGTTTTCATAAAAGGCAGTAGCAGGAATACCGGTCTGTGTATCGGAAACATTATTGACGTAAAGGAACAGCTATCCGCCCGTGAAGATCATGGTGAATTTATACTTACAAGGCTGGAACACCATTGTAATGGGAATGGCGACTATTACAATACATTTGAAGGTATTCCGGCCGATATAGCAGTACCTGCTATGAACCTGAAAAACATGCCATATTGCGAAGCCCAGAGCGCCTTAGTAACGGATAACAATGACCCCAAAGGTCTTGGACGCGTCCGGGTAAAATTTAACTGGCAGCAGGGAAGTACGCCCTGGATCAGACTTCATCAACCGCATGGCGGAATCAATAAAGGTTTTTACTTTATTCCTGAAATAAATGAAGAGGTATGGGTAGATTTCGAAGGCGGTAACCCTGAAGCACCATACGTTACCGGCTGTGCGTACAACGGAAAAGCAACTGCTGCCTTCGGGGATCCAATGAATAACATTAAAGCAATTAAAACACGTAGTGGCCACATGATCCGCCTCGACGATACAGATGGCAACGAAAATATTATCATCACCGATAAAGGTGGCAACATGATCACGATGGATACCCAGGGACAGAACATTTCAATTTCGGCGCCCGAAAGAATAAACCTAACCGCCAAAAATATCGACGTTAATGCCACTGAAAATATCAATATAAATGCCGGGAGTAACATCAACCACTCCGCAGGGATGGATATTCTTCAACAGGCAGGTAACTGTCTTTATCAATATACGGTGAACGATTATCAATTAACCGCAACCAATATCACAAAAATAGCGATGGAAAATATCAACCTGCAGGCGAGAGAAATAGATAAACATGCGGAAGAAATAAACATCGACAGCTCCAAAGAAAACATGCAGATAAGCTCAGGAAAGTCAGTCAATATAAAGAGTACAGAAAAGTCAAAACTATTCTAAAACACCAACAAATGCGAGATACCCCCACAGGAGGCATGCTGATTGTCTGCAAAAAATATATAGAAACAGGGAAGAGCATTCGTTGGCATAGTTCAGGAGAACTGTTTCTTCATTCCGGCAAATCAGTAATCATCAACGGCAAACAGAAGGGTGTAAAATTCCATAAAATATCATCAGACATTCATAATCCTGAAAAATAAAATTGCATTAAAAAGATGGCTGATAAACACGTTGTGGTGCAAGGAGCATTATGCAGATGTAATTTCGGTAATGCTCCCGCTAAAATACAGGTTTCCGCAAATGCAGAATACATGAACGACGTCAGTGGAAACTCCAAACCAGCTGCAGGTTCCAATGAGATAGGCAATCCCTTCATGCCAGGCACATTTGGAATGTGCATGTTAACCCACAAGCCTTGCACGCCTAACATCATTCAATGGGACAATGTATTGCCCGGCGTTACACTTTCGAACGGAGGGAAAATACTAACAGAAAAAAGCACTGCTGTTTGCGCGGCAGCCGGGGCTCCTTGTGTTTGTATTATCCATCACGGTCAAACAGCTTATGTAGCTGAGGATAGCATTGCGGAAAATGAATCCGCTATTATACCGGCGCTAAATCCCCTAGTTGCCAGCCGTTTGAAGTGCAGGGAAGTTCCTGCCATACGCACAATTACCTTATGTATTGAAAAACGTAACCCTGCGGCAATCTTTACCAGTGAAAAGAAGGAGGAGGTTTCCGTCAGGATCATGGAGCCGTTATTGTTTGAGGTTGAAAGCTATTATAATCATGTGATCCCGGACGAATCAGCGGTACAATGGAAAGTACTCAATCTTCACAATGACGGCAACGATGTGGTGTTAATCGAATCATCCGGCTCACGGTTAACATTTTCATTCGATGCATCCGGGCACTACAGGGTACAGGCCTTCGGAAAAGAACAAACAGATAGCGATGCCTTCATTGATCTATATGCGAATAACAACACGCTTAAAGAGGAATTCATCATTAGTGAAACACCTTATAAGTCAGGCTACCTGCAAAGTGGAACTCCGGTTTGTGCAGAAGCTGTATACAAGATAACTCCCCCAACTGAAGCAGAAAGAGCGCTGGTGTCTATGCAAGTAACCGATAACAGCAAAAACATAATTGCCATATCCGATAATGATAAAATCTGGTTCACGCCCACCAACGCATCTGCCACTTACGTTGTTTCAGCCATCATGCGTACGGGTATACATCCGCAACAGATCCGCAAAGAAATCCATACCCAAAACAACGGGGCCATATCAGTGAGCAACGGGGCGTCAACACATGTGGTAAGGCCCCGCACAAATATGAATTTCCACGTTTCACAAATGCTGCATACTAAACTGCCACCAGTACCTCCAGCAGCTATTCAATGGTTGTTAAACGGCCGGCCAGTAGGCATAGGGCTCCACATTACAATCAATGGCGATGTTCATCTTATACTTCCCGGAAAGTATACAGTAGAAGTACGTGTAAATATCATGGAGGGGGAGCGTAATAATATTCAACAAGCCTATTGGCACTTTGAAGTAAAAAACAATGAAGTATTAAAGATGCTGGTGCCGGGAGATAGTACCAACTGGATCGTTGGAAGGTATTATACTGTTTTTGCGCAAACACTAATGGATTATGAGGAAACACTCGATGGCCCTGTTTTCTGGAATCCCTATGGAGCTCATACCAATAAGATATCAACTGCATCAGCTTCACAGGAAGGAAGCTTCATGATCAGTGCCCGTCTGGGAAATTCCCGGAAAACGCTCAGTATCAGTGCCATAAAAGCCACGCTCACACGTTGGTGTTTTACGGATGAGCAATTAATTTATAGACCATCGGCTGGTTGGCAGGAGATAGTCCGTATAGTTATCAGTAGCCATGAAGCGGCAAATGAAAAGATACCGCTTCACCTGTTGCAGATAAATCCTGCAAACTGCATTCATCATGTAAAGGATCTGGGAGAGGTGGCTTTCAATACGGATGGACTATTGCAACTCGATGTTAGCATAAATAGCCTGAAACCATTATTAACTAATACCAGTTTCGAATGGGATACATTTCGCCTGTTGTTCGCAATACCTTTGTCTGCTAATTGCATCCGGTTTGCTGAAATGAAAACCATTACCTGTGAAGGAACAGCATACTGGGTGCCGCAAAAGCAAAGCAACAAACGTATGCAGGAAAAGGGAGGGTACCTGGAGCTCAATAACAAACGACGTGTAGTATCTGTACACTTTCACGATCAGCGTAAATATCCTGCCTATAAAGTTTACAAATACGGACAGAAATTCAGCATGCTCGTACAAACCGCTAACCTTGCCGGAGAGGAATTATCCTTTCAGATATGGGAAAACCGGTATCAGGGAAAAGATAAACATTGGTTCAGCGGCAGGTTGCATATAAATGAATATGGAACCGCAAATGCAACAATAGATTCAAACCAGCTGAAAGCGGGGAATACACTGGAAGATAGTTTTCTCCGCTGCTTCTATGCAGTAATAAAGTCTTCTCCGGATAACTATTTCTATCCACATGAGATAGCGGATAAAAATATCCTGAACCCTGATAATATCAGTTACTACCAGCATATAAAACTATCCAACTGGTTTGATAATTTTATAAACAGGCATTCCAGGGCAAATGCACCGGTAGTACTGGGCGAGCAACTTGAAATAAATGAGCTTGACTCCAGGTGTCCGGCATGCGAAGAGATGATTACGATAGAACAGCTGGCTAAAATATTCCCTCATGCAACAACCTCCTCATTGCAGATTGCAGCCGCCACTTACAACAGGTTTATGGAACAAACCGGTATGAATACCTGCTGGAATAAGGCACACTTTTTCGCCCAGGTGGCTATAGAAAGCGGTGGATGTTTGAATGTTAAAGAAGGAGAAAGCTTCAACTGGTATTGGGAAGACCTGGGAAAGAACTTTCCCCCATTCAGAACAGCGGCAGGTAAAATAAAAGCGAAAGCATGGGGGAGAGCGATAAGAAAACCGGCTCGTCCTGGCGTAACAAAAGAAAACCAACGGCATATTGCTGATTATGTATACGGTCCCGATTCGGTAAAGGGGAAATCATTGGGCAACATACAACCGGGAGATGGATGGAAATTCCGAGGCAGGGGACTGATCCAGCTTACCGGCCGGGAAGCTTATACTTATGCAAACAAGTTTACCCGGAAAGAAAAGGCCGATATTCTTCTTCAACCAGACCTGGTAGCCACAGATATAAAAATTGCCGTACTATCTTCAATGGCTTTCTGGAAATGGAAGGGATTGCAGCTTGCTGCTAATGGCAATACAGAAGTAACCGCTAAAATAAGCAAGGTAGTAGGCCTGGATGCGATTTCAAATGGCAAGAGTTCACATGCTGAAAAGAAACATTTCTTCGACACAAATTCATCTGTCTTATTCCAGGTAAACAACTGCCGGCATCGAAAAATATCCGAAGGTGCATTGAACAGGTATATTGTCAAAATAGATGCCTTCAGCTACACACTGGTGGAACAAAATGTTACTTCCAATCAATACAAATACGACCTGTACAACGCCGGTACACATATTAAAACATTCTTGCTGCAAAAAAACAGATACGGCCTGCTGCCATTCCCCGAAACTGGTCCCAACTGGGGAAGATACGGCACCAGGGATGGAGGAGATGATAATTATATAGCTCCTGATATTGCCGCTCCTTTGTTTGGATTCTTCTATTCGTTACCACAGAATGGCTACACAGATACACTTTATTATAACGATATCTCCGCCGGAGACAAACGGAACATAGGTCATAAAGGACATATTAATGGGAACGACATTGATATCAGGTACCCCGGAAGCTCAAACAGGAAAGGATCTGTATTATGGACGGAAGCGATGGAGACATATGGCAGCGAAAAAGAATTTCTGAAAGTGTTGGAGAAGCTACTCAACATTGCCACTAAATGGGAATTTAGAAACAATTTCGCTTATAACAAACGTATTAATAATACGCTTGGCAGTTCTACAATCGCACATCAAGATCATTTTCATCTCGGTCTCAGGAAAAAAATAAAAAAATGAGAACAGTAAATTTAATACTGATAGTCTTTATACTTAGCAATGTAAGCTGTCAAAACACCCAGCAGCAACCAGTACAAAGCATTGGAAAGAATAACGTTATCAAAAAAGAAAAAATGTACACCATGAATATAGACGCCATTAAACGACACATAGAATGGCAATCCCACATAGAATCAACGGAGGACGGAATACCTGCAAGCTATACGTATACAGAGCAAGATGTTAATATCGCTTTACCTATTATTGCTCAAGGTTTAAAAGACAAAGGGTTTAAACAGCTCAGCGATAGTTCTTTTAATAAAGCGCTGACCGATATATTTGGAAAAATACTTAGTCGTAAAAATGACGGAGTCAGGTTTCATAACAAATTCAATACTATTATTGAAGAAGGATACGAAAAAGAAGATGAATATGACTATACAATCGAGAATATCTTCGTTTCCATAGAATACAAATTTATCTCCTGGGTTCCTCTATTAGGGGATTTCATTGAATTTGAAGATAACAACAGTTATAAAATTGATCTCCATCCAAAAATAATCTCACGCAACAAATACCTCTTCAACAACAGCCAATCAGATCTTGCCTATCTTCTCGCCGAAGATACGCTCTTCCTCAAAACACTGGTCAAATCATTCGGCTATACCAAAGAAGAAAAGATAAATACGCTGGCTATGAACGATTACCTGGATCTCGACAATAATCACATGCCTACAGTAGGCGAGATCATCTTTGTAAAAAACGCAGAAGGTGTGTTAGAAATAAAGCAGGAATTACTACAATGGATTTCGGATCATACCCGTGTCAATGATAACGCCTTGCTTCGGGCGCTGGAGCAATACGCCTATTCTTTATATAGCAATACCAGTAACGACATATTCGCTAATAATCCCTTTGAAACATTTTCGCTGGATGAAAAAAGAAAAATTGTGGCCTATATCGCCAATATTTATGAACCACTTCAGCACCAGCTTATGCCTAAAAATCCAGGTATATGGCCGGGTTCATCGGTACTGGAAAATATGCTTAACGAAGACAAAGGGCTGGAGGATTTTCTCAAACAACATCGCTATTTTTCATTGCCGGCCTTAAAACAGGAATTGGAACCAGCTGATTAAAATTCGTGGGTTCGCCGTCAGCATACCACATGGTAAAAACATAAATATTAAAAAAATTCATAGCAGATATAAACAATTACGCCGGAGATAACTCTCCGGCGTAACATTATTTAAGGTTCTTTCTTTTCTATCTTTCGCTTCTGATATTCTTCAAACGATTGTTTTATATAAAGTAACAGATCGTAGTCTGAAGCGGAATTTAAAAACTGGTATCCCGGCCTGTATTTATACATAAACGAATCCAGTTCCGGGCTCTGTAGCTTGGTCATTCTTCCCACCAGTTCAGGAGAGTAGCGATAGTCGATGAACTTCTCCTTCTCCCAATAAACCAGCTGTTCATGAAACTGCTCTTTTCTTTTACGCACTTTACTTGGCACTAGATAACTTAAAGCCGTAATAGGGTTTGCCGGCAAGGTTTTAAGTACATCCATCGCCCCCGGCTTACGGTAATCAAAGTATCGTCCATATTCATCTCTCAGCGCCATAGAATCGTTACGGTAGTTCTTACCCCGGATATTTACCCCCTGCAATTCAAACAACCGCTTCTGCATATATACATCCTGGGAAGCTGACATTCCCGGAACAAGCAACATTTTAGGTGTATAGCTCAACATGGAAAATTCAAGGGTATCTCCCGGCAGTGCCTCAATATAAAAACGGCCATTTTCATTACTTAATGTGCCCGTCATTGTCCTCTTGTTAACAATAGAAACAAAAGGCAATCCCGTTTTGGAATCCTGATCCGCCACCATACCGGACAAACGCACCTGTGCGAAGGTTCCCTGCATGTTAATGAAAAAGAAAAAAAACAGTGCTCCGATATATGCTGTAATACGAATCATGAATATACTAATCCTTCAAATTTAATGTTCCACCCGCAAATGAAAAGTTAAAAAACGGGAGAAATATGAGTGCTCAGCAGCAAAATTATTAATTATCAACATTATAAATATCCCTCTAATCACTTATTTTTACGGTTATCACCCATTATTGTGTAAAAGTCATGCCACAGAAAATCATCTTTGCTACCCAACATTATCAGTATCTGAAAAACAGGATCCTCTCAATTGCAGGCTCCACCTGGGAAAATGGGGAATTAGACATACGTGATTTCCCCGATGGGGAGCATTATCACCGCATTTTGAGTAATGTCAGCAACAAAGAAGTGATTTTGCTCGGTGGCACTATCGACGATAAAGAAACGCTGGAACTATATGATCTGGCCAGCGGTTGTATCCAGCTGGGAGCTTATTCCCTGACCATCATCATTCCTTTTTTTGGATATTCTACTATGGAACGCGCCGTAAAATATGGCGAAATTGTAAAGGCCAAAACACGCGCTGTATTGTTTTCGTCTTTACCCAATACCTCCCGTGGTAACAGGATCGTAATGATTGATCTTCATGTGGATGGTATTACCTGGTATTTTGAAAACGATGTTCGCCCGGTGCATTTATATGCAAAGGAATTTGTAATGAATACGGCCATGGAGCTCGCAGCCGGAGAGCCTTTTGTGCTGGCCAGCACGGATGCGGGCAGGGCTAAATGGGTAGAATCCCTTGCCAACGACCTGCATGTACCGGCGGCTTTCGCGTTCAAACGCCGCCTTTCCGGCGATGAAACAGCTATTACTGCCATTAGCGCCGATGTAAAAGACAAAACAGTGATCATCTACGATGACATGATCCGCACCGGCGGATCTCTGATCCATGCCGCACAATCTTATCGTGATGCCGGTGCCGGAAATATCTTCGTTATCACCACCCACGGCATCTTTGCAGGAAATGGCTTCGAAAAAATCAAGCAATCAGGTCTCATTAAAAAGGTAGTCTGCACAGATACCCATCCCAATGCCATCACCATCAACGACGATATGTTGCTTGTTAAATCAGTCGACCAGCTGATCGTCAATTATTTTCAGTCACAGCACTCCTGATTCCTGTTGGCAGGCTATTTGTCATCCAGACACTTGTGAACCATGCAGCGGTAATTCCTGAAATTGAAATGGCATAAATCGGCCATCTGCAAATCTGACAAATCATTATGCTTGATTTTCGTATACTCGAATACGGTAGTTGCGACTACCACACCATGATTGACCTTCGTAGCGAGGTGCTTCGAAAACCATTGGGGCTTACGTTTTCAGCCGAACAATTACAAAAAGAAATCAATGATATTTTCATTGCCGGCTTTACACAAGGGAACGATCATGAAATACTCGCCGGTTGTTGTATTCTCACTCCTGTCAGTGAAAACACAGTACAGTTAAGACAAATGGCAGTGTCGCCCCGCCTGCAGGGCAAAGGAATAGGCAGAGAAATTGTGGTATTCGCGGAACAATATGCACGTAGCAACGGCTTTGATGAATTAACCATGCACGCCCGGAAAGAAGCCACGGGATTCTATCAGAAACTGGGCTATAAAATCTGTGGAGAAGAATTTACAGAGGTGGGCATTCCGCACTACGAAATGAGGAAAAACCTGAATTAATTATTTTTTATTTTTTTGCTTCTGCAACCCATTGTAGAAGGCGTTTTGATTGTATTGTTATATTGATGGATAACCAATATAACAACAGACAGCATAGGAATCCTGTCAAAAAATTTTGTAACCAAATCTTTCATAATACGATGAGAAGCCATGTACTAGCCTGGTCGGGGCTGTGCTATGCCTTTTTCTGCTATACCTCCAGCAGCGCATACGCAAAACCCGAAGGGTATCTCACAGCAAAACAGCTGCAAGCTGATACCACCGTTCCGGTAGTGATTAAACCCGCTGCTGCTGATACCAGTGTTAAACCTAAACAGGATACCACTGCTCCGGTAGTCATTAAACCTGCTGCTACCGATTCCACTGTTAAACCGAAACAGGATACTTCCAAACCAGTAACCGATACCGCCAAAACGGCTGTAGTAAAACCTAAAGAGGATACCGCACTCATCCTTCCCCCGGACTCAGCTACGGCCAAAAGCGAAGTTGGAAAATTCCAGCTTACAGGAACAGTGAAAGATGATAAAGGAACTCCTATTCCCGGCGCCGTTATCCGGAATAAAACATCTAAACTAAACGCACAGTCAGACCCAACTGGTCAATACACCATTAAGGCGGCCGTACGCGATACTATACTCGTCACAGCTCCTACTTTCGGTGAACAGTCTATCCCGGTAGAAAAAAGAGGTGAACTCGATGTTACCCTGGTTCCCTCCAATGCTACCAAAAAAGTTTTGGGAGAAGTAGTAGTCACGGCCCTCGGCATTAAAAAGAATCCCCGCTCCGTAGGTTATGCCATACAGGAAGTAAGCGGTAATGCCGTACAGGAAGCAAAAGAAGTAAACTTTGTAAACGCCCTTACAGGAAAAGTTCCCGGTGTGCAAATCAGCTCTAACACAGGTTCCATGGGCGGTGCCAGCAAAATCACCATCCGTGGGGTAAAATCCATCCTGGGTGATAACAATGCCTTCTTTGTACTGGATGGTGTACCGATGATCAATAACGTAACAAACGATCCCGGACAGCAAAACGGTGGCGGCGGTTACGACTACGGTAGCCCTATGCAGGATATCAACCCGGAAGACATTGAAAACATCTCTGTCCTCAAAGGCGCAGCTGCAACCGCCCTCTACGGAAGCCGCGGTGCCAACGGCGTTCTCCAGATAACCACCAAGAAACGCCCGGATACCGAAAAAGGAATCGGGGTTACCTATAGCCTCAACGCCCAGGTAGACCAGGTAGCTGTACTCCCCGATTATCAAAATACTTACGGCGGCGGTAGTGCAGGAAAATTTGATACCCTCTATTACAATCAGCATCCGGAAGGCTTCCTCAATGAACAAAGCGCTACCTACGACGACAACAACGGCAAAGGACGCTACGACCTGATGCCACAATATGCAGTGGATGAATCATGGGGGCCCAAACTGAACGGACAAATAATTCGCCCTTATTGGTCATGGGATAAGGATAAAAAAAATCCATACTTCGGCAAAACTGATACCTGGTCACCACATCCAAATAATGTAAAAGACTTCTATAAAACAGGTTTTACACTTACCAACAATATATCAATGGCAGGCAGCGACGATAAAGGAAGTTTCCGCTTGTCGTATGGTAACATGGATCAAACCTTCGTACTCCCCAATGCCACCAACAAAAGAAACAATCTCTCTTTCAATGGTAGCTATGAATTAACAAAGGGAGTAAAAGCCGTAGCCTCCATGAACTACACCTCCTTAAAAGTAAAAGGCCGTCCAGGTACCGGCTTTACCGGTCCCAATCCTACATTGCAGTTCACGATGTATGGTCAGCGCCAGCTCGATCTGGAAATGGAGAAAAGATACAAGTACGATGACGGTTCCCAGATCACCTGGAACCGCCGGTCATGGGACGATCCAACTGTTTCCTCCAGCAATGGACCATACTGGAACCGTTATATGGATTACGAAACAGATAGCCGCAACAGGCTCTTCGGATCTGCCGGACTGGATATAGACGCCACAAAATGGCTCTCCTTCTCCGGTCGCGTATTCATGGACGACTATAGTACACTCGAAGAAGAAAGAACAGCAAAAGATTATGCAATAGGAGGATATATCAAACGCGTGAGAAGTAACCGCGAAATGAACTATCAGTTAACAGCAGATATCAAAAAAGATTTCGGTACCGACTTCCAGCTGAATGCAACAGTTGGTGGAAACGTGATGCATCGTAAATGGACCGTTACCGGCGGAAGCGTCGTGGGTGGATTGATCACTAAAGATGTGTACAACCTGCTCAACTCTGCGCAACCCGCTCAGGCCATTGATCAGTACTACGAAAAACAGATCAACTCCGTCTTTGCTACCGCCAACCTGGGATATAAGAACCTGCTGTTCCTCGACCTCACGGGTCGTAGCGACTGGTCCTCTACCCTGGTAAAAGGTAATAACCAATATTTCTATCCATCGGCTTCCCTTTCCTTTGTTTTCTCAGACCTGTTGAAAGAATGGAAATGGCTGTCATTTGGTAAATTAAGAGGTAGCCTCGCTGCGGTAGGTAATGATGCCGATCCGTACCGGATTTACAACACATACGACTTCATTCCTCCTTTCGGCAGCAATCCGGTTATCCAGTTCTCTCCAACATTATACAACGAAGACCTGAAACCTGAACGTACCACGGAAGTGGAAACAGGCGTGGAATTGAAATTCCTGGATAACCGTGTTGGTGTTGATTTCACCTACTACAGACGCGTTACCAAGGATCAGATCATCACACTGGCACTGCCTACAGCTACCGGTTTCACAGGAGCCTACGTAAATGGTGGTAGCGTGGAAAATAAAGGTATTGAAATAGGGCTGAACCTGAACCCCATCCGCCTGAAAAATGGCTTCCGTTGGGATATCAGCGCCAACCTCGCACGCAACCGGAACAAGGTGCTCAACCTGGATATTGCACAGTACAATACATCACTGGACTTCCTGACAATCGGCACCGACCGCCGTACACAGAAGGTATCGGTGGTAGGACAAGTAGGAGAGCCGCTGGGAACTATCCGCGGTACCGATTATACTTACCTTAACGGCCAGAAAGTAGTAGATGCGCTCGGACGTTATGTGCCCAGTGAAATCAAACCTATCGGTAACGCCTATCCCGACTATGTAGGCGGTGTTACCAACACCTTTACTTATAAAGGTATTTACCTGTCTGCACTGGTTGATTTCCAACACGGCGGCGATTTCTTTTCCTATACTAACCTATACGGAAATAAATCCGGTCTGCTGGAAACCACTGTAGAAAATGGTATCCGTGAAAATGGTATCGTCGTTCCGGGCGTTACAGCAGATGGCCACGCCAATACAACAAACATCAGTGCACAGGATCACTTCAATTACAACGGTGGAAATGTGATCAGCAAGGCCAACCTGTATGATGCCAGCTATATCTACCTGAGAGAGGCAAAAATCGGCTACAATCTGCCGGAATCATGGTATAAGAAAATAGGAGCCCAGGCCGCCCGCCTTTCTCTCTATGGCCGTAACCTCTGGTTAATTAAATCAAATGCGCCGAATGTAGATCCATCCAATATCCTCAATTCCGCTTCCAATGTGCAGGGAATTGAAGGTGGTGCGCTGCCATCACTCCGGTCTTATGGATTAAACCTGAATGTATCATTCTAAATTTTGTGAAGATGACTAAAAAGATTTTTAAATATAGCAGCATCCTGTTCTTGTTGGCTTCACTGGCAGTTACCAGCTGTAAAAAGTTGGATGATATGAACACTGATCCAACCAGGCCAACTACCGCTTCGCCGGCAAACCTGCTCACGGGCGCCCAGAAAAGCACGATGGACATGCTTTACAGCGGATTACAAAACGGTTTCATCGCCATGAACTATGCACAATTCTGGACTGGAAACTCCAGGACAAATGATAGCCAGTTCAATCTCGATGAAGGTAATAATGCCGCCTTCTGGAATACATTATACCGTATCTCGTTGCATAATCTTGATGACCTGGTTAAACAAAACGCGGCTAACCCGGGGCTGCCCGGCGCGACTAACCAGAGTGCCATCGCAAAAATCACAAGCGCCTGGATCTACCAGATCCTGGCAGATACCTACGGAAATATTCCATATACAAAAACCTTCCAGGGTAGCAGTAATATTACCCCTCAATACGATGATGCCCAAACCATTTATAACTCCCTGCTCGACACCCTGCAGGCGCAGATAAATGTGCTGGACACATCACAGATTAGCTTTGAAACCGGGGATATTATTTATAACGGAGATGTAGAAAAATGGAAGAAACTGGCAAATTCGCTGATGCTCAGATTGGCCATCCGCATGGTAGACGCCAACCCACAAAAAGCCAAACAGATCATTGAAGCGCACTATCAGGATGCCCTTAGCGATAACAGTGACAATGCCGAGTTCGAATACCTGAATGCAGCACCCAACAAATTCCCTTATAATGACTCTGAACGCGATATCATCGACTTTTCTGTAAGCGCCACCCTGGTGGATTATATGAAAAGTGTAAATGATCCCCGCCTCAGCATTTACGCCCGGCCTTCAGCCATTAGCGATACCATCAAAGGTATGCCTTACGGCTCGTCCGCTTCAAATCCGGACAGGCTTCCTATAGACAACTACTCCTTTCCCGGCACACAAATATATAGCGCCACAATGCCAGGCATTCTAATGGGATATGCAGAAGTAGAGTTTATCCTGGCGGAAGCTGCTGCCAGAGGCATGAATGTGGGCGATGATGCGGCTACGCACTATGCAAAAGGCATCACCGCTTCTATCAGCTACTGGCGTACACTTACCAACAACACAGATATCACGGATGCTGCTATCGAGGCATATATAGCGAAAGTACCTTACGTAGCCGCCGACTGGAGAAATGTGATCGGTACGCAAAAATGGCTCGCGCTTTATCCGCAGGGCTTCCAGGCATGGTTTGAAAGAACCAGGCTTCATTTTAGCAAACCAGGCGGACAACCATTATTCATAGCTCCGGTATCCGGTTCACTGGATCCCAGCGTTACAATGGTGCCCTACAGGTTAACTTACCTGCAGACCGAGCAAACACAGAATAAGGCCAGCTACGAAAAAGCCGCTTCCGACATCGGTGGCGACACAAAAGGCACCAAACTGTGGTATAACAAATTCTGATACAACAATCAACTATAGCTAAACAACAATCTACCGGCGCCTGCATCTGCAGGCGCTTTCTTTTTTTATACCGATTTATTTATCTTTAACCCCACCTATATTCAACGATCATGAGGAAAGTACTGCTAACAATGGCCCTGCTGGCTATTGTCCGTTTGGTATCAGCACAGGAAACAACACATGCCTACCAGAATTGGTATACTTATTTCGGCACCATGAAAATTAACAGTAAATGGGCGGTGCCTTTTGATGTGCAGTTACGCATCAGGGATGGTATCAGTAACAAAGGTCAGCTGCTCATGCGCGGCGGTCTGCAATATTCCCTTACCAAACAGGATCATATTTTACTGGGATATGCATATGTGCCCACTTACAATGCCACCAGCAATACATGGCTGCCTGAACAACGCATCTTTGAACAATACATCCATAAAGCAAAAAAACTGGATATGACCCACCGGGTACGGCTGGAACAACGCTGGGTATCCCAACCGTCAGCTCCCGGAGATCCGCATGCTATCGGTAATTGGAAATATGGTAACCGCGCCCGCTATTTCAACCGCACACAACTACCCATCCTTCATAAAAAAGCAGCCACCCCGTTTTACGTGGCCCTACAGGACGAAATCTTTTTAAATCTCTGGGGAAATGATATCAGCAACCTGCTGTTCGATCAGAATCGCTTCCTGGTTGCTTTTGGATATCAGTTCAATCCTAATCTCAAAGCAGATATAGGCTATATGAACCAGCTGGTCCAGGTTACGTCAGGCGCTAAAACCATGAACCATATCCTGCATTTCAGCGTGTTCCAGAATATTAACCTGTAACGCAGAAAGTCTTACCGGTAATTACTAAACTTCGATTTGAGTATGCCCGCGAAATTGCGGTAGGCCTCCTCTGTCTGGAAAGCACTGGTGGGAATGAGAAAGAAAGTTTTCTTATCACGATAGAGGAAGAAGAATTTTTCAGTTTCCACTACCCTGGAAAAATTGCTCCAGCTGATATTACGCGGATGATCACTCCCCCGGGTGGTAATCAATAATCCCTCGTCAGAATACTTGAGATGTATACTGTCTTTAAAAGTAGCCGCCTTATTGTAAATGGAAACAGGTAAAAGGTACCAGAATACCCAGCCAAGCACCAGTATCATGATAACAATACCAGTAAGCGCACCGGTGGTCACCACGCTAAAAAAATAACCTGTTAAAGTAGCAAGTAATAAGATGATAAGGGTATTGCGGAAGACTTTAATCTCGCCTCTTCGCATAAAATGATAGCGCAATGCATGCAACACATCCCCTTTATCGTAGTTAAACTCTAAATGCATTATCGCCTGGCAAAACTATTTTATCTGTTAACTGAAATCGACATCGGATTATCCATTTCATCACGCACAGTAACAGGTGCTTCCTTCTTCCGGCTGCGTTTTACATTAGACAGATCGTCCTCGCTGAATCCGGGGAAGTTCTTCTTGATGAACAGAAAATATTGCTGCAAGGTTTTTGGATCTACCTTGAAAGGAAAAGCCATTTCCTTACCACTCCCTTTGAGGAAGTCGTTTGTATTTAATTTAGTCTCGTTTTGTAAATACCACTTGTATAAGTCCACAATAGCTTTCTCCAACTCTGCTTCATCCACTTTCTCAGTTGTCTCTACCCGCGGAAACATTAACACAAACTCTTCTACCCTTACAGGCTTGGCATTATTCGTGTTTTTGGCGTTATTACGGTTGTCGTTGTTGTCTCCGTTTTTATCACCATTATTATCCCCGTTTTTGAAACCAGTGCTGGCATTTGCTGATGCGGCTGCGGCCAAAACTACCAACAGCATAAACAACAGCTTTTTCATAAGGCGTCAAATTTTCGAGTTTAAAAATACAATTATATTTTGAGATTTCTAGTAGATTCCAAAATATGCGTAAAAACCCCTGAAAAAAACAAAAGCAATGGGCGAACCATTGCTTTCGAGAGTCATTTACAGTGCATGATGAATCATGCGGTGTAGGAATATTTGGTTTTTCATAGGACAGTAACCATAATAAAAATTAATACAATAACAAATATAATAAAATTATATCGTGAGTTAGGGGAAAGATTAAATATTAGAAATATATTAATATTTCTGCACGTTTTTAAAAAAGATGCAATTAGATTGATCTTTTTAGAAAAATATCAAATGAAAAAAATATGTTGTAAAGAATCAGGACCTAAATATTGCCTGGATAAAGAGAAGAAAAACAGGTGTTTTTTGAAAAAAGTAAGGGCGCCTAGAAAAGCGCCCTCAATTTGTTACTATCCTATGAAAACCCTATTTGAATACAAAGGTAAGGGCATGTTATTTTTCTTTGAAATTTTAGAGCCTAAATAACATATCATTAACAAGAAGTTGTAACATCAATCAGCTGCAACCCATGCTGGTACCGCAATTCAAACATTTATAGCAAGTACCCGAACGCACCGTGATATGTCCACAGGTATTACATGCCGGCGCATCACTTTGCATACTTTTCAGGTAATCCTGCGTACCACTTTCCTGCTGAAATGCTGTAGCCGCCTGCATCCTGGGAATACGCGGAGCAGCTTGCCCACTATTGTTTACCTTTCCTGGCAATGGAACCGGCGCCTCCTCATCCGCATCCCCTTCACCCGTATTACCAGGTGAATCCAGCACATGTACCAGGTCGGTACGGCCCAGGTACTCATATCCTAACACCCTGAAAATATAATCGATTAGCGAGGTGGCCGATTTAATATTGGGATGATCTACCATTCCGGCCGGCTCAAACCGCGTGAAGACAAACTTATCTACAAACTCTTCCAACGGAACCCCGTATTGCAATCCAACAGAAACGGCAATGGCAAAACAGTTCATCAAACTCCGTAAAGTAGAGCCCTCTTTCGCCAGATCAATAAATATTTCGCCCAACGTACCATCGTTGTACTCTCCGGTACGCACAAAAATTACCTGGCCACCTACATTTGCCTTTTGCGTAAACCCACCCCGTTTGGATGGCAAACTTTGCCGCTCCACAATCCTCGACAACTGGCGCTTTAAGGTGGTGTCCCTGCTGGCCAGCATCCGTTTGTTCACTTCCTCCAGCAACTCATCAATCGTCAGCTGCTGCAGGTCCTGCCCGGCAGCCACCTCGTTCACCGGCTCCGCTTTCTTCCTTTTATCACTCTTATTGCTTAAAGGCTGACTTAACTTACTACCATCCCGGTACAAAGCACAGGCTTTCAACCCAAGTTGCCAGCTGAGCTTGTAAGCATCCGCAATTTCTTCCACAGCCGCCTCATTCGGCAGGTTAATGGTTTTGGAAATAGCCCCTGAAATAAAAGGTTGCACCGCCGCCATCATCCTGATGTGACCATGCGCATGTATATACCGCTCTCCATGCTTTCCACATTTATTGGCGCAGTCAAATACAGGTAAATGAGCATCTTTCAGGTAAGGAGCCCCCTCCACCGTCATTGTTCCGCACACATAATCATTCGCCGCTTCTATCTGCTCATCCGTAAATCCTAAAGCATGTAACAGGCTGAACTCAAGACTGTAATAATCCTCCGCCTTAAACCCTAACCGCTGCAAACACTCTTCTCCCAATGTATAAACATTAAATACAAACGATATATCAAAGGAAGAAGAAACGGCGGTATCCAGCTTTTTCAGCTCTTCCCCCATAAATCCTTTCTCACTCAGCGACTGATGATTAATATAAGGCGCCCCCGCAAAATTGCCGGTTCCTTTTGCATAATCCACAATCGCCTTTATTTCGTGGGAAGAATAGCCCAGGTTTTGTAACGCCGTAGGAATAGACTGGTTAATAATCTTAAAATAGCCGCCACCAGACAGCTTTTTGAATTTCACCAATGCAAAATCAGGCTCCACGCCGGTAGTGTCACAATCCATCACCAGGCCAATAGTGCCGGTAGGTGCAATCACCGTCGCCTGTGCATTCCGGTAACCATATTGCTCACCCAGCTTCACTGCCTCGTCCCATGCCTTGGTGGCCGATTTCAGCAGGTAATCCGCGCAATACCGTGCATCAATGCCCCTGGGCTTTATCTCCAGTCCATCATACGCATCAGAGGCATCGTATGCGGCCGCCCGGTGATTCCGCATCACCCGCAACATATCTTCCCGGTTCTCTTCATACCGGGGAAAGGCGCCCAGATGTGCAGCCATCTCCGCAGAAGTTTTATAGGCAATCCCCGTCATAATAGCGGATATCGCTCCTGATATGCCACGCGCTTCCTCGCTGTCGTAGGCAATGCCGCTCACCATCAGCATAGAGCCCAGGTTGGCATAACCCAGCCCCAGCGTGCGGTATTCATAACTAAGCTGTGCCACTTCTTTAGAGGGGAACTGTGCCATCAGCACAGAAATCTCCAGCACCACTGTCCATAACCTCACGGTGTACTCAAAGCCGGGAACATCAAACAGGTTACTTTCATCATCGAAAAAGCGCCGGAGGTTCACGGACGCCAGATTACAGGCTGTATTATCGAGGAACATATATTCTGAACACGGATTAGAGGCGTTAATACGCCCGCCCTGCGGACAGGTATGCCACTCATTGATAGTCGTGTCATATTGCGTACCCGGATCTGCACAACGCCAGGCAGCATAAGTAATCTGATCCCATAAATCCTTTGCTTTTACCGTTTTTGTAGTTTTGCCGGTACTCCTGGCTTTGAGTTCCCATTCGCCATCTTCCACCAACACCCGGAAAAAAGAATTCGGTACCCGGACAGAATTATTGGAGTTCTGGCCAGATACCGTTTTATATGCATCTCCTTCATAATCAGAAGAATAGCCAGCTGCAATCAACGCTGCCACCTTCTTTTCTTCCTCTACTTTCCAGTTTACAAATTCCATAATCTCCGGGTGATCAAGATCCAGGCACACCATTTTTGCGGCCCTCCTGGTGGTGCCACCCGACTTAATTGCTCCCGCGGCCCGGTCCCCGATCTTCAGAAAACTCATTAATCCACTGGAAGTTCCGCCACCACTGAGCTTTTCCCCATCTCCCCGGATATGCGAAAAATTAGTACCCACACCGGAACCGTATTTGAAGATGCGGGCTTCCCGCATCCATAAATCCATAATTCCACCCTCATTCACCAGGTCATCGTTTACACTTAAAATAAAACAGGCATGAGGCTGAGGCCGCTCGTAAGCAGAAGTAGACTTTTCCAGGTTGCCGGTATTTTGCTCCACATAGTAATGCCCCTGTGGCTTGCCTTTAATACCATAGCTCTCAAATAAGCCGGTATTAAACCATTGGGGGGAGTTAGGCACACACGACTGGTTGAGCATACTGTAGGTCAGCTCTTCATAGAAAATCCGGGCATCTTCCGCGGAAGCGAAATAGCCATATCTTTCACCCCAGGCACGCCAGCAGTTGGCCATACGATGCACCACCTGTTTCACCGAAGTTTCCCTCCCTGAAGTGCCATCAGCCTGCGGCACCCCTGCTTTGCGGAAATATTTCTGCGCCAGGATGTCGGTAGCAATCTGCGACCAGGCAGCCGGTACTTCCACGTTATTCATTTCAAATACTACATCGCCACCGGGATTCCGGATCACAGAAGAGCGGAGTTCGTAGGCAAACTGATCGTATGGACTCACACCTTCTTTGGTAAAATGGCGGGTAAACGCAAGCCCATTCTTACTATTGACTGGATTTTCCATGCCCGTAAATTTTTCTTAGATGATATAAATGAGTTAGTATAGCGGAGTACTCTAAAATTAATTTTAAAATGCCTGGAGCGGCCCATTTATTTTGCACAGATTGTGGATAATTGCGCAAACAGTTTGCCAACACGTTTGTTATAAAGCCAAAAAGAAATCCGGCTTAAAATTTGTCATTAACAAAACGTTTACAGTTGCGTTACACATAATCCGCTAGGTATCATGAAGTTCATGAATAGAAAATGAATTGAATGCATATTTATTTAGCAATGTGTGTTATTAATAAAAATATTATACATTTGCGACAACCGGAACAATGCGCTATTGATGTACAATAACATATACACTTCGTTCATCGAAAGAAAGGCTAAAAAGGAAAAGGCATTCGCGGTTTTAATTGACCCGGATAAGGTAACACCTGCCGGCATCATAGAGATTGCTGATAAATGCACTGCTGCCAAAGTTGATTATATCTTCCTTGGAGGTAGTCTGGTGATCTCTGATCACCTTGATGAATGCGTACAACAGCTGAAAGCCAGCTGCAACATTCCCGTTGTATTATTTCCCGGAAGCCCTTCCCAGGTATCAAAATATGCTGATGCCTTACTCTATCTGTCTGTAATTTCCGGCAGAAACCCTGAATTACTGATTGGACAGCATGTGGTATCTGCCGCTGCTGTGAAGAAAAGCGGACTGGAAGTAATTTCCACCGGTTACATGGTAATCGACGGCGGAGCACCCACTACAGTTTCTTATATCAGCAACACCATGCCTATCCCGGCAGACAAGGCAGATATTGCCATGTGTACCGCAATAGCAGGGGAAATGCTGGGAATGAAAGTGATTTATATGGATGCCGGCAGCGGCGCCCGTGTACCTATCACAGAAAGTATGATCAGCAGGGTGGCCAGCCAGGTACAGGCTCCTATTATTGTAGGAGGAGGTATAAGAGATGCAGAAAAAGCTTACCTGAATTGTAAAGCAGGCGCGGATATCCTCGTAGTAGGCAACGCCATTGAGAAAGACCTTTCTCTCATTAAGGAACTGGCAGACGCCGTGCATTCTGTTCCTGTAAAAGCCTAAAGATATAGCATAAAATATAAAACGAATGACAGCAGGAGACAGCAGGAGATCTGCTGTCTCCTGCTGTCATTCGTTTTATTAGCTGACCGCTAAATACTTACAGGCTCATCATCTCCTTAAACTTCACTGCCTGCCTGCGGCTTACTTCAATTTTTTCGCCCCCGCGCATTTCCAGCAACAAGCCGCCATTAAAGTAAGTATCAATTTTCTCAATCATCCGCAGATTCACAATATGTTTACGGTTTGCACGGAAAAAAGTACGCTCGTCCAGTCTTTCTTCCAGTGCATTCAATGATTTGAGGATCAAAGGCTTGTTGGTTTCAAAATAAACCCGCGCATAGTTACCCACACTTTCAAAAAGCCGGATTTCCTGCAGCTTCACAAACCAGCACCTGTCGCCGTCTTTCACAAAAACCTGGTCATTTTCAGACAATAAATTACGGATACCACCAGATGCCGCCAAACGGTCCTTCTCATCCTGCTGATGCAGTTTATGGATCGCATCTGCCAGCCGCTTTGGCTCTACCGGTTTCAACAGGTAGTCCAGTGCATTGTACTCAAATGCTTTCAGCGCATACTCATCATATGCAGTAGTGAAAATCACCTGCGGCGTTTTCTCCAGCTCTGCCAGCAAATCAAAACCTGTTTTATCAGGCATCTGGATATCCAGGAACAGTAAGTCAGGATGAAGCGTTTCTATCTTCTCTATACCATCCTTCGCGTTCACAGCTTCCCCCACCACCACTATTTCCGGGTGATCTGCCAGTAATTTTTTCAATTCACTTCTGGCCAGGCGTTCATCATCTATTATCAATGCTTTTTTCATTGGCAATATGAAGTTTGGTTGATGATTTAATTGATTTAAAAATAATAGCTATAACCAGTTAATCCGGCTACAGCAGTTTATAACAAGTGATTTAGAGCAAGGGCATCACTACAGTAGCTTCCACCGTTTGCTCATCTTTATTCCTGATTTCAAAAGAAGCCCTGCTGCCAAACAAAAGGCTCAACCGCTGCCGGGTGCTCTGTAATCCAAAGCCATGCCCGTTCATATTGTTTTCTATAATCTGACCGGTATTTTCAATGGTAATTACATGCTGCATACCCTTCAGGGAAGAATGAATATAAACCGAGCCTCCCCGGATGATCCGGGAAATCCCATGCTTAATGGCATTTTCCACCAACGTTTGCAACATCATCGGTGGTACCTGTAACTCCAGCGTATCCGGGTCAATCTCATACTTAACACTCAAACGCTCCTCAAACCGGATATGTTCCAATGCAAGGTAATCCTTTACTATATTCAATTCGTTTTCCAGACTCACCGTTTCCGCCTTCTCCGTTTGCATAGAGCTCCGCAGGATATTGGAAAGCTCTGTGATGGCAGTTCTTGCCCGCTGTGGGTTTTCATCTACCAGCGCCCGGATACTGTTCAGCGCATTAAAAATAAAGTGTGGATTCAGCTGCGCTTTAATCGTTTTCAACTCCAGCTCCTTCACAGTAGTCTCCAGCTTTAACTGATCCACCTGCGACCGCCGGTTCCTTTCAATGTAATGCCATATGAAATATAGAAACCACCAGATGGTAGTGATCAGGAAAGATCCTACAATCCCCACCTGGATGGGCGTATCCGATAAGTGTAACAGGTATATTCCAAAAAAGTAATATCCAATATACGACACCAGCCCCGACCCCGTCATTAACCCGATAAACAGCAGAATCTGGTTCTCAAAATTATAATTCACCCAGGCAAACCGATGGATCAGGTTGCGGAAAAGATGAGTGGCGATAAAACCGAATAACACAAAAATTACCAGATTCAGATAATAAGCCGCGTCCGGAGACGTTTTCCTGTAAACAGAAAAGGCGAAGAAAACATTGATCAGAAAATATGCCGACCACCCCAATATCTGGCACCACCAATATTTGTTTATTTGTTTAAACATTCAATCAAATTAGTAAACTTCACCTATATTCCAAAAATACCCTACAGCGCCCCCAGCAGAAACCTAAATGTTATAAATGGTGAATCAAAAAAGGTAAATGGCAGATGGCTGTATCTGAATGGTGAAATATCACAGAACTGTCCTATTTTCCTGTCATCCTTACACTATTTACCACATATTTTTATGTATTTTTGTTACTTCATATAAACCCTGAGCCCAATTATGAATATAAAGGCAGGTCAACTGTTGAGCCAGATAGAATATCCCGCTGATTTGCGAAAGCTGAATAAAGAACAGCTTCACCAGGTATGTGAGGAGCTGCGTCAATACATTATTGACGTGGTAAGTGTGCATGGTGGCCACTTCGCGGCCAGTCTCGGTGTTGTGGAGCTAACAGTCGCTTTGCATTACGTTTTTAATACCCCCTACGATCAACTGGTATGGGACGTGGGCCATCAGGCCTATGGCCATAAAATTCTCACCGGTCGCCGGGAAACATTTCCTACCAACAGGAAATATAAAGGACTCAGCGGATTTCCTAAAAGAGATGAAAGCCGTTACGACACTTTCGGCGTAGGACATTCATCCACTTCCATCTCTGCCGCGTTAGGCATGGCAATGGCTTCCCACTACAAAGGCGAATTCGACCGCCAGCATATTGCAGTAATCGGCGATGGCGCCATGACAGCAGGTATGGCTTTCGAAGCCCTCAACCACGCCGGTGTGGCAAACGCCAACGTGCTCATTATACTGAACGATAACTGCATGTCCATAGATCCTAATGTGGGCGCGCTGAAAGAATATCTCACAGATATCACCACTTCCCCCACCTATAACAAGGTAAGGGATGATGTGTGGAACCTGCTGGGCAAATTACCGGTAGGAAAGAAATTTACCCGCGACATGGCCTCCAAACTGGAAGCCAGCCTCAAAGGTGTAGTGTCAAAATCCAGCAACCTCTTCGAAGCACTGAAGATGCGCTACTTTGGTCCCATTGATGGACACAACATCACCAAACTGGCCGATACCCTGCAGGACCTGAAAGATATTCCCGGTCCGAAATTGCTGCACATCGTTACCACCAAAGGTAAAGGCTATGCACTCGCAGAAAAGGACCAAACCACCTGGCACGCACCAGGTCTCTTCGATAAAATTACCGGCGAAATATTCAAAAAACCGGTCACCAGCCCGCAACCTCCTAAATACCAGGACGTTTTTGGCCATACCATTATTGAACTCGCAGAACAAAACGATAAAATTATCGGTATCACCCCAGCGATGCCTTCCGGCTCTTCCCTCAAATTTATGATGGAGAAAATGCCGCAAAGAGCCTTCGACGTGGGCATCTGCGAACAACACGCCGTTACCCTCTCTGCCGGCATGGCAACGCAGGGCATGCGCGTTTTCTGTAACATCTACTCCTCTTTCTTCCAACGTGCCTTCGATCAGGCTGTACATGACGTAGCCATCCAAAAACTGCCGGTGATATTCTGCCTCGACAGGGCAGGACTCGTAGGAGAAGATGGACCTACCCATCATGGCGCCTACGATATTGCTTACATGCGCAGTATCCCCAATGTGATCATCAGCGCACCCATGAATGAGGAAGAAATGCGCAACCTGATGTACAGCGCACAACTGCCGGAAAATGATATGCCTTATGTAATCCGCTATCCACGCGGACAAGGCGTAATGCCGGAGTGGCGTACGCCGTTTAAAGCCATTAAAGCAGGTACCGGCCGGAAAATCCGCGACGGAAAAGATATCGCGATCCTCTCCCTCGGACACACCGGTAACTTCGTGGCTGAAGCATGTAAAGAACTGATTGGAGATGGCCTGCAACCCGCTCACTACGATATGCGTTTTGTAAAACCACTGGATGAAGCAATGCTGCACGATATCTTCCAGTCGTTCGACAAAATAATTACCGTAGAAGATGGTACAATTGTAGGTGGCTTCGGTAGCGCAGTCATCGAATTCATGGCTAACAACAACTATAAAGCAACCGTTAAAAGGTTGGGCATACCCGATAGAATTGTGGAACATGGCAAGCCGGACGAATTATACCGCGAATGTGGTTATGATGCCGCCGGCATTGCACGCACTACCAGGGATATGTTGAAAGAAAAAATTACCGTCACTATTTAATAAAAGAATTTAGTTATTTAGCTACCTGAATATTTAATTTCCACAGGAATTGAATATTCAGGTAGCTAAACTTTTTTATACCATGTACTTTCAGCTCAGGATAACGGAGATCATACGCGAAACACCCGGTACTTATACTTATAAGCTGGAAAATACATCGCCGGAGCCACTGGAATATCTGGCCGGACAATTCCTCACCTTTCTCATTACGCTCAACAACAAAGAATACAGGCGCTCTTATTCTTTTAGCTCCACACCAGGTGTAGATCCCTTTCTGTCGGTAACGATCCGCGAAAAAGAAAACGGCGAGATATCCCGCCATCTTATCCATACCTGGAAAGTAAATGATATCGTTACTGCACTGGAGCCCTCCGGCCGCTTCACTTACGAAAAGTCAGATACTGCAGAAAGAGACATTTTCCTGCTGGCCGCAGGAAGCGGTATAACACCCGTATTCTCGCTGCTGAAACATATATTAACAACGGAGCCGCACGCGCATGTTAAACTGATTTACAGCAACGCTGCGCCCGAAACAACCATCTTCTATGAAGCGTTGCTGGCGTGGCAAAAACGTTACCCGCATCAACTGGAATGTATCTGGCTTTTCAGCAATGATCCGGATAGTCACCATACCTACAGAAGGCTCAACAATATTTTACTGGAGCAACTGGTGAACACGCATATCCGTTATCACCGGGAGCATGCACAGTTCTTTCTCTGCGGTCCTCCCGATTATATGCGCACCATCCTGCTTACGCTCACCTTTATGGGCTTCCGGGAATCACAACTCCATAAGGAAAACTTTGTAGTGAATACAGATGCACGGATTGCCAAAACACCGTTACCGCAGGATCACGATCCGAAACAGGTAATCATCCGCTATCGCAATGCAGAGTATAAGCTCGCTGTTCCCGCGAATCAAACCATCCTTAGCTACGCCCTCGCCAATGAAGTATTACTACCTTATAGTTGCAAGGGCGGTGTATGCGGTTCCTGCACAGCGCAGTGTGTGAGCGGCAAAGTATGGATGCCGGTAAACGAAGTACTAACGGATAAAGAACTGGCCGAAGGGCTTATACTTACCTGCGTCGGATATCCGGCAAGTAATGAAATAATACTAGAATTATAAAATCATATAATATAAAAAATATTATCAATCATAACGATCTGATATTATTTTTTGGATTGCTAAAATTTTAGCTAAATTATGTGGAAAATCAGGTGATGCGGAATACCCCAATCCCAATAAAGCTTACTTGCTTATCGCTTCTGATTGTTGTTATCATTATTAACAGCTACCTCCTGTTTAAAAACGGTTTCCAGCATTCTTCATTATTATTGTCACTCAGCATACTAACGCTTTGCAGTGTATGTGCCCTGCTGATCGTCGCCACATTCTTATCAGACAAACGTCCCCTTCAGTTCGAACATCTCTTTAATGAATATCCCATCCCCATGTGGATCTACGAAAAAGCCACGATGCGCTTTTTGTCTGTTAACAATGCCGCGGTAGAAAAATATGGTTATAGCAGAAAAGAATTTCTGGATCTAACGTTATTGGATATACGGAATGAAGAAGATATACCACTGTTGGTAGAAAATGCCGCGGAGCGGTGTAATGGAGATGAATACAGGGGCATCTGGAAACACCGTAAAAAAGATGGCACCAATTTTTTTGTGGAGATATACTCGCTTCCTGCAGTATATTTTGGTAAAAATGCCCGCTTCATCATGGCCAGGGATGTGGATGCACAGGTGAAAGCCACCAGAGAAGCGCGTGAACTGGGTATCCGCTATGAATTACTTGCACAGGCAACCAACGACGCGGTATACGACAAAAACCTCCTGACAAACGTTGTTACCTGGAACCACGGCCTGCATAATCTTTTCCTCTATAACAACCATGATGAAACCGACCTGGTGCAATGGTGGCAGAATAATATTCACCCGGCAGATCATGCCAGGATCGTTACTTCACTTGATGCCTGCAAACTGGCACACCTGAATTACTGGTCGGAAGAATACCGCTTTAAATGCGCAGATGGCAGCCATAAATATGTGGTGGACCGGGCATTCATCATGTACGAAAACAATATCCCCCATCGCATGATAGGCATGATACAGGATATCGACAAGCTCGTAAAACAAGCCAGGCAACTGGAAGAACAAAATGAAACACTCAGGGAAATTGCCTGGATCAATTCTCACGAAATACGCAGGCCGGTAGTATCTATACTCAGCATCGCAGACTTATTTGATAAAAGCAATCAGGACCTGCATCTCAACACCCAGCTCATGGAATGGCTGCATGAATCCACCCTTCAGCTGGATGAAATCATTCATAAAATTGAGCATAAAGTAAAAGCCCTCCAATAGCTATACCTCACAAGGTATAAACTGGTTGAAGTCTTCCTTTAGTGATAAATATAATTTCCGGAAAATCTCCATACGGTGCTGTATGGTTTGAAAGTCATCAATAGGACGGTCGTCATGCACCACGGTTACCGGCGTGTTGGCCACTCTTTTAGCGCATTGCTTGATGTCATGATGCATTTCATCAGCTACTTCGCGCTGGCGCAGTAAACGGTTTTCAAAATGTTCAACCTGTGTCATTATATCCCTGGAGGCTTTGCTGAGGGCGATCTGTTCCAACCGCTCCCGCATCATTTTTACTTCAGTTCTTACTTCGTTTACTTCTTCTTTCCAGGAATTCAACTGCTGGTGCAGTTCTTCAGTGGGAGTTGTGATTTCCATGGTGTATTGATTTATCAATTTAAATGATGATTAAAAAACTATTCATCATACCAAACGCTGTTGTCAATATCCATATTAATTTACCAGAAAAGACCTCTTCCAAGGTACAATCTTTTTCTATTCAACCCCTCACTTTTGCACTTCTTTTTACAGATAAATGCCAAACTCAGGAAAAAAAGCCATCGCCTCCAGGATGCCGCCGGCGCCCGGCCGCTGTGCCTGCAATACGTGCGTCATTCCTGCAGTGCGCGCTATTAATTCGGGCTCCGAATCACCTACTACCACACCTTTAAATCCGGTTTCATACATGGAATAATCATTCATAGAGTCCCCGGCTACCAGCACATTCTGATGCGGCAATGCCAGCACTTGCAACAGCTGTTTCAAGGTAAAGCCTTTGTTCACACCGGAAGGTAATATGTCGAGGTATTTTCCGGCAGATAAAATCAGGTCACATTGCAGCGATGCCGCAATTTCACGGGCGCCTTCAATATCTGTACTATCATCATAATAGTAAGAACACCGGTATTGCTGATGTGCTTCCTGGTGCAGTAATCCCTTCACTGTTTTCAATGTTTCCCTCACGTGATCACCGGGCCATTTGGCCGCAATGTGCGACTGCACCGGCTCTACCGCCGTTAGCGTAGGCAAATGGGTAACAGTGGCGCCTACGTCGCAAATAATATATTCGGGCCGCGGTAAATTATTATTTTCCAGTAACGATAATACACTGCGTATGCCCCGCCCGGTTACAAACACCAGCTGTATATCTTTCTGCTGCTGCAATAAACTATATAGTTGTTCCTTATCTGCCGTTGTACCTCCTAAAAATGTACCGTCCAGATCTGTAGCTAATAACATGTGTCCTGGTTGCTTTAATGATTTCAATGAATACGGATGCCGATAAAAATATAAAAAAAAGACCAGCCGTAACGACTGATCTTCTTTTAGATATAATGGGTTAGTATATAACGATGTGATTAGTTCAGCATTGGTACATCTATCAGCAAAAACTCTGCCGGTTTGATTACCTCAATACTTACTTTGTTATATTCAGATAACCCGATCGCATCACGTGTTGTTAATGTTTCTCCATCTATATTCAATTCACCACTGAGCAAAAACAGGTAGGTTCCCATGTTGGTGGCCTTAGCGGTAATGTCCAGTGTTTTGCCCGCTTCATATTTACCCAGCGTAAACCAGGCATCCTGGTTTAACCACAGGCCATTGGCTTCTTTATCCGGTGAAATCACCACCTGTAAAGCGTTTTCACGCGCGGCAGGATCAAATGTTTGCTGGTCGTAACGGGGCGTTACGTTCCTTTCTTTTGGAATTACCCAGATCTGCAGGAAACTCACTTCTTCCGTTTTAGATGCATTAAATTCAGAGTGCACTACACCTGTTCCGGCACTCATAATCTGTACATCATTTTTACGGATCACTTCTTTATTACCCGTGTTATCGCTATGGGCCAGTTCACCATCCAACACAATAGATACAATCTCCATATTATCATGCGGGTGGGCGCCAAAACCCATTCCGCCTTTTACGGCATCATCATTTAACACACGCAGTGCGCCAAAGTGGATCCTGTTAGGATCGTAGTAGTTAGCAAAGCTGAAAGTATGATGACTTTTCAGCCAACCATGATTGGCGTATCCCCTGGTATCTGCGCGATGAATAACTTTCTTCATAACTAAATCTCCTTTGTTTTAACACTACAAATATCGCTATAAACGAAGGGGGGAAGAATGGATCATATGTTGAAAAAAGTGGACAAAAAAATACGGATCTTTCTATACAGTAGCCGTTTAAAAAACGGCATGCATATGAAAAATCCGTAAAAGCTGTAACGATGCCTGGTAGCTATTTACACCAGTTTCGCATCTGTAGTAATAGTAGCATTCAGCACCTTGCTTACCGGGCAGTTAGCCTCAGCATCCGCTACAAATTCAGCGAATTTGGCAGCGTCCAGGCCCTCTACGCTGGCAGTTACTTCCAGGTGGCTGGTAGTAATAGCACCGTTATCTAAAGTAATAGTGCATTTGGTATCAATGTTACCGGGAGTAAAACCTGCGCCAGTGATCACAAAGCTCAGCTTCATGGTAAAACAACCGGCGTGGGCTGCTGCAATCAGTTCTTCAGGGTTAGTACCAATACCATCTTCAAAACGGCTGCTGAAAGAGTACTGGGTCTTGTTTAATACAGTTGACTGGGAAGTTAAAGTGCCTTTACCTTCTTTACCGGTACCTTGCCAATTGGCAGATGCAAATCTTTTCATGTTTAATTTTTTATTTTTTCCAGTTAGAAAAATCAGTGCGGAGGCCCAAATTACAAATTAATCGGCAATAAAAAACGCCGGAGCTTCCTGGAACGTAAAAGCACATAAAAAAAGCCGCACAGTTTCCTGCGCGGCTATACATGGTTCCTGTCAATTGATTCCTATATTCTTTCTATTAATATTGCTATAGCCTGTTACAGATCCTGACCTGCAACAGGCAAGTGCCATATTATTGTTGCTTTACCATTTGTACACTGGCCAACAGCTTTACTTCATCACTCAGCAATAATCCGCCGGTTTCAGTAGTAGCGTGGAAAGTAAGACCAAAATCTTTACGGTTAATTTTACCGCTCAGTTCAAATCCTGCTTTAGTCTGGCCATAAGGATCCACCACTTCGCCGCCAAACTCAACATTCAGCTCTACGGGGCGGGTATTATCCCGGATGGTTAAATCACCTACCAGTTTAAATGTATCTGCATCTATTTTCTTTACTTCTTTAGACACGAATGTGAGCTTTGGATACTTTTCTGCTTCAAAGAAATCTCCTGCCTGCAGGTGAGCATCACGCTGCGCATTCTGTGTGGAAATACTGTTGATGTCTGCTTCAAATGTGATATTGGCAGTGCTGAAATCATTATCAACAGTTTGCATGGTACCATCAAATTTGGCAAACTGACCGGTTACGGTCGTAATCATCAGGTGCTTGATTTTAAATTGTACATCACTGTGTGACGGATCAATTTTCCAGGTTGTCATATAGCTTTGTTTTTTTAGTATTATTAAATGTTTAATTAGTTTAAAACTCCCATTTTACCGGCGTTAAAATCATCTATCGCCGTTCTGATTTCATCTTCGGTATTCATCACAAACGGACCGTAAGCAAAAATGGGTTCATCAATCGGTTCGCCACTCAGCACCACCATAGCAGTGTCTTTCAGCGCGGTGATGATTACTTCGGTACCCTCTTTTTCAAAGAGAGCGGTTTCCACTCCTTTGAGTGACTGGCCATTCACATCAGCTTCTCCCTGGAATACGACGGCTGCCGTGTTAAAATTTTCCGGTATGCTTAAAGTGATTTTATCATCTTTTTTAAGATGAATATCATAAACATTCACTGGGGAAAAAGTACTGGCGGCGCCTTTCACACCATCATACTCACCTGCAATCACTCTCACATATCCTTCTGCACTTACCTTTACCACAGGAATTTCTGCTTTGGTAAGGTTCTGATAGGAGGGAGGATTATTTTTAAATGCTTTAGGAAGATTTACCCATAACTGGGCAAACTCCACCTTCCCGCCTTGTTTACTGAATGCTTCACTGTATTTTTCTTCATGTAAGATGCCGCTGGCAGCTGTCATCCACTGCACATCACCGGGAAACAACAAACCACGACTACCGGTAGAATCCCGGTGTTCCAGTTCGCCCTGGTATACGATGGTAACGGTTTCAAAGCCTTTGTGCGGATGTTCGCCAACACCTTTGGGTCTTACACTCGGTGGGATGTAATTGGGAGCTGCATAGTCCATCATGATAAAAGGACTGATCCTGTTACCTTCAGAACGGGTTCCGCCCGGTAAGGTGCTCTGCACCCTGAATCCATCGCCTACCATGTGTGGTGCGGCTGCAATTACGATCTGGCTTACATGTTTTTGTGTTTTCATATTATTTGCCTCCTTAAGACAACACAAAAGTACATGTTACAACATCGGTTAAGAATGGATAAAACACTCCTAGTGATGGACTTTTTTTAAAATTCCGGAAAATTCAGACGGAAGGGCCTACAGATGTGCGGGAAGCCTCTTTAAATTCAGAAGGGCTCTGGTTGGTATACTTCTTAAAAAAGCGGCTGAAGTAGTGCGGATCATCAAAACCCAGCTTATAGGCTATCTCTTTGGCGGTAAGGTCTGTATTGTACAAATACCGCTGCGCTTCCAGGATCACCCGGTTGCGGATATGTTCTCCGGCGGTAATACCGGATAATTGCTTGCTGATTTCATTCAGCAGCACGGGTTTGATATGTAAAAGGCCGGCGTAATCAGATACGGTTTTTAATTCCTGGTATTTTTCCTCTATCAGGTTTTTGAATTTCAGGAAGATGGAACTATTATGCGCTGCATGCTGTTCAGGGGTAATGGCTACATTTTCTCCCTTTATGCGGGAAGCCAATACCAGGAAATAACGCAGCAGGCCGTGCAGGGCCATTTCATATTCAGGTTCACGCAGGGTTAACTCCTTCATCATCAGGCGAACAATGGCGTCAATATCTTTCTCCTGTTCATCATCAATATGAATTACGCTGCTGAACTGGTTATTGAAAAACAACCCTGAATTGATGCCGGATACCTGCGTCTGATCCTTTAAACACATGAAAGCATCGCGGAAGGCGATCATGTATCCGTCTATTTTATCGGTTGCCTGCAGGTTATGCACCTGGCCGGGAGCCACAAAAAAAAGCGTGTTCTTTTTTACCTCATGCGTCACCGCATCAATGGTATGCAGCAGTTTACCTTTCTTAATCCAGTAAATGGTGTAGAAGTCGTGCCGGTGAGGTACGCCGATCTGATCAAAAAAAGAGTTACCTAATTCACAAAGACCAGACACCACAAATCCCGGATCTACATGTGAGTACTCCGGTAAGGAAACAATCCCGATATTTTCACGTTTCTCAGCCATCTATTAAGGTTCCTGCTGTTTCTTCCTCCCTTTCGGAAGGATCAATGTATTCAATAATAAAGTTATTCCTGCCTTCGCCCACCATAATCCCCATATGCTTCATTTGCACCAGTTCCAGCATACTGAGGAACAGGAAAATGGCATGCACACGGTCTTTACAGTGATCGAATATTTTTTCAAAAGATAAAGTACGCTCTGCTCGTGCCAGCTCTTCCATATACATCCTGGAGCCCTCCATTGTATAATCGTACTTGTATACCACGTGCTGGGGCTTGTTATCGCGTTCTTTCATGCGCTGAATCACCTTCTCAAAGGTTTTTGTCAGCTTGAAGAGTGTGAGGGTTTGCACTTCAGTACCTTCACTGGTCACTTCCCCGATTTCGGCCAGTTCCTTTGCAATATTTCCACGTTTTACAGACAGCATACGGTCTGCTTCCATTTCTGCCAGTTCCGCGGCCGCCAGCTTGTAACGCTTATATTCCAGGATTTTGTCTATCAGCTCCATCCGCGGATCAATTTCATTTCCCTGCTCATCCAGTTCCTTGCGCGGCAACAGCATCTTTGCTTTGATACGCATCAGGGTAGACACAAAGAGAATAAATTCACTGGCCAGCTCTATATTCAACGTTTCAATATGATGAATATAGTCCAGGAAATCCTGCGTGAGGGTATTGATAGGGATATTGTAGATATCCAGCTCATCACGTTCAATGAAGAACAGCAGCAGGTCGAAAGGACCTTCAAATTGCGGTAATTTGATCTTATAGACAGGTGCTTGTTCGCTCACGTAATGTTTTTAAAGATTTTTTATAAAAAGATATCGCACAATTGCCCGGAGTCATTAAATGCCCGGTTAGATAACCGGTTTCCTGTCTCCATGCCGCTGTGCGATATCAAAAATAACAAAATTCCGGCGAATCAGAACTTGGCAGCAAAGCCAATCCCGATCACCTGTTTTATCTGTAGCCGGGGACCCATCACACCGGTTTCTTTATTCTCAAATACTTTTACATCATCATCATATATCATATCTACGGTCAGCAGGGCAGAAATCCACTTGTTTACCTTCAGTTCCAATGCGTTGGTAAAAAACACGTCTATGTTCCCCGGGTTGTGCCTGTAATCGGAAAATAAATCCAGCCGGCCTTTATAAGTCATGTTTTTTGCAAAGGTCTTTATATAGTTGGCAGAGAGGTAAGCGCCTATTTCATATTTAAAATGCGACCCTGTATCCACTCCGTAAGCGCCCTGTTTAGAGAGTACGTCATCCATTACAAACACAAAACGGGAAGTAATTGGCGACAGGAATAAAGAAAATGAATTATCCGGTTTATAATCAAAACCCGGCGACACCAGCACGTAAGCAGGAGAGAAGAATTTTGAGGACAACTGCGGCGTAGTATCCGAAGGATACAAATAACCATTGGTGAACTGGGTACGTAAATTCACCAAACCGCTTAAATACCAGTTTTTGCCAATCTCATAGCCATATTTGGAAGTAAGGTCAATGCGGTCGTCATTTTTCCGTCCTCCCAAACTGGTGGTATTAATATAGCCATAAGCCAGGTCGGCGATGTTGTCCCAGGAATGTTTTCCTTTCTTATAAAACGCCCAGCCAAAAAGATTGGACCCGATAGAGAAAGCAAAATTATCACCGCCCGCAGCCCAGTTACTCAAGGATCCCTGGTTGATATTTACATTAATGTTCATCCCCTTTCTCCACAATTTGGGAATGGTGTCATTAGGGTCTTTTTTGATCTTACCGGCAGCTTCTTCTCTCGACTTCTTCATCCAGTCATTTTGCGCGTGTACCGCCGTAAACAGTAGCATACAGCAGGCAATGGATAAAGTAAATTTTTTCATCAATTTGTGTTTAAATGAGTACGTAATAAGTCACCCCACTTTTTCCGGAAGGAAAAATGGAATGGTAAGGGTATTTCTAAAAATTTTTATCTGGATTTTTTCAGTTCATCACGGATTTCCATGAGTAGTTTTTCCTGGGTAGACAGTTCAGCCGGGGCTGGGGCTTCTTCTTTTTTCTTGGTAAGCTTATTCATAAATTTCACCAGCAGGAAAATACAGAAGGCGATAATCAGGAAATCAATCACACTTTGTATAAAAGCGCCATAAGCAAATACCGCTATGCCTTTAGCTTTCGCATCAGCCAGTGTGGCCACGTCTCCCTTACTTGTGTCTAATACATAAAAGACGTCGTTAAAATTCTTTCCCCGGGTAAATAATCCGATGATAGGCATCAGGATATTATCTACCAGGGATGTAACAATCTTTCCAAACGCACCACCTATAATCACACCCACTGCAAGATCCATTACATTGCCTTTCATGGCAAACTCCTTAAACTCTTTGATGAACGACATAATGCAAGGTTTTTATTGGTTAAAATAAGTGAACAAAATTAAAGCATAATACCCGAACACGTTAATTATTAAGCTATTATTTCTTTAACCGGGGATATTTCATCTTTAATGATTTCAGTGTATCCCTCAACGTTAGCGCAATCAGGTATTCCTTATACCAGTTCTGATCTGCCGGAACAATCAGCCAGGGCACATAGTTACAGTGGTTAATTGCATCTTCATAAACATCCATATATTTATTCCACAGCTTTGATTCTGTCAGGTCATTTTCGTTATATTTCCACATCTTGCGGGGGTCTTCTGTCCGTTCTACAAGGCGTTGCTGCTGGGCTTCCTGTGATACATGCAGGTAACATTTTATGATGTGCGTATTATTATGAACCGTCAGCAATTTCTCAAAATCGTTGATGGCTTCCATCCGCTTAAAGGCCATCTTATCGTCGATCCACTTGTGTACGCGTTGTATAAGAATATCTTCGTAATGTGAGCGGTTAAACACCTGGATCATGCCTTTACCCGGCGCATGCTGATGTATCCTCCATAAAAAATCGTGTTCTGATTCCTCGGGGCTGGGTGCTTTGAAAGAGTGGACCGTGCAGCCCTGCGGATTTAAGGTACCGGTAACGTTTTTGATTACGCCGTCTTTCCCGCTGGCGTCCATTCCCTGTACTACCAGCAATACACAGTGTTTATGCTGTGCATACAGCAGGTTTTGGAGTTCATCCAGCTCCTCCAGAATTTCCCGGGTTACCGCCTTTATTGTTTCTTTATCCAGCTTTTTGGGAGCCGATGTACTGATAGCAGACAATTTGATTTTACCCATGTAGCGTATTCTTATAAATAAATTTAACAAAATCGGGACAGAAGTGTTGCGTTATCATGATTTATATTTTGCTGAATATGAAGGATACCTGCACCTTTGTACTCGAAAAACAACAGCTATGCACCAACGTTTCGCCCATTGGGGAGTGTTTCTCCTGTTATCACTCACATGGGGCAGCTCCTTTATATTGATGAAAATAGGCCTGGAATCATTTACTTCGTACCAGGTGGCCAGTTTAAGACTGGCGGCTGCCGGCGTAGCCCTCTCACCTTTTTTACCAAAGGCATTCAGGCAAACGCCCGTAAATAAGCTTCCCCTTATTATACTTTCCGGCATCCTGGGCAACGGTATCCCGGCTTTTCTATTTTGCCTTGCAGAAACAGAAATCGACAGCTCCCTGGCGGGTATCCTTAATGCCTTAACGCCGTTAATGGCCCTGCTTTCCGGTATCATTATCTTTAAAAGTCCATTTAAAAAAGCGCAGCTCACCGGCATTTTCGTAGGGCTGGCCGGGGTAGTATTACTGTTCGCTGCCAAAGGCATCAATACAAATGGCCACTGGTATTATGCGCTGCTGGTAATCCTGGCTACAGTAAGCTATGGCGTAAATATCAGCATGGTACATCATAAGCTGCAGGGCTTCAGTTCTCTGCAGCTGGGATCTCTGGCTATGTTCTTTTGTGCCGTGTTCACATTTCCGATTCTGTGGTACAGTAACTTCTTTCCACAGTTTTCCCAACCGGATGCGCCCTGGCGCTCACTTTCCGCAGGCCTGGTACTGGGTGTGATGGGAACCGGCGTGGCAGCTGTGCTCTTTTTCCTGCTCATCAAAAGAGCGGGGTCTATGCTGGCCTCTATGGTAGCATATGCGTTACCGTTAGTAGCCGTGGGATGGGGCTTGCTGGCACATGAAACAATTACCTTGATTCAGGTGGGAAGCATGGGCATTATTTTGTTGGGGGTGTATCTCGTAAACAGGGCCAACAGGGTGTCTACAGCAAAATAAGGCATGCTGCCCACCACTAAAAGGAGCGGAGATATTAACAGGATCGGTATCCGTTAATATCTCCGCTACAATATTTTCAGGCTATACTTTTTAAATAGCCATAATTTCTTTCTCTTTTACTTCGCAATGCTTATCGATCAGCGTAATGTGCTTGTCGGTTAATTGCTGGATATCGGCTTCCGCATCCTTGGCAGTATCTTCGCTTAAACCGTCTTTCTGTAACTTTTTAACTGCTTCAATAGCATCCCTGCGGATATTTCTGATGGCTACCTTTGCCTGTTCACCTTCGTTATTCACCTTTTTCACAAATTCTTTTCTGCGTTCTTCGGTTAATGGCGGAAGGAATAAACGGATGATAACCCCGTCGTTTTGAGGATTGAGACCAATATTAGATGCAATAATGGCTCTTTCAATAGGCTGCAGCATATTTTTTTCCCAGGGCTGAATGGTTAGGGTGCGGGCGTCTGCAATGCTTACATTAGCAACCTGGTTCAGTGCAGTTGGTGCACCATAATAGTCAACAAAAATACCATCCAGTATTTGCGGATTGGCTTTCCCGGCTCTGATTTTTGTAAGTTCCGATTCCAGGTGCCCGATAGCTTTCTTCATCGAGTCCGCTGCTTCATCAATGATAAGCGTTAGATCATCTTGCATAACATAAATAGTTAAGTGCGTGCAAACCTACAGGTTTTCTTTTAATCGTCAAAGTAACGCCCTGATAATGGAAGTAGAAATGCTTACAAATAACCACAACAAAAGGATTATTTATCTTGCAATACACCCTCTGTTGTAACACGCAATATTTTGGTGGCTTCTTTTGCTGTTGCCACTGCTGGCTGTATTACCGGCTCTGGAATAGCCTTCACCGCCAGTTTCTTCCGGCGTGCCAGGTACAATACCCCTGTAAAAAAGGTAGCAGAACCTATTACAACCATTAGCAGCCAGGTAGCGCCCATTCCCTGTAACACAAATGCACCAACGATATAGGTAGCATTGATTGCTACAGAAACCAGCGTGGTTTGCCTGTGATTGAGCTTCAGGTCCAGCAGGTAATGATGGATATGGTTCCTGTCGGCAGAGAAAGGAGATCTTCCCTGTAACATACGAACCGCAAATACGCGTAAGGTGTCAAATAAAGGTACGATCAGGATAGCAAATGCTACAGCTGGTGTAGCCCCGATAGGCATCTTACCGGCAGGATTGCCAGCCACATCAATAAATTTCAGTACCAGCACCGCATTTACCAGGCCTATCAGTAAGGATCCCGTATCTCCCATAAAAATACGGGCAGGAGAAATGTTATATATAAGGAAACTGGCTAATCCACCCGCCAATGCGAAGCCTATTACGGCATAAGTGATTTCACCCACATGCAGGAAATAAGCACCAAGCACGGCACTCACCAACAATCCGATGCTACCGGCATGGCCATCTACGCCGTCTATCAGATTGAAAGCATTGATTACCACAATAAAAGTAAAATAAGTCAGCATCAGGCTGATATTCGGAGGCATGGCATAAATTCCCATGAAGCCATACATGCTGGTTATCTGAAGATTGCCGAGGTAAATAATAGCGAAAGATGCCGCCAGCTGCCCGATTAATTTCTTTAACGGAGACAACCCTACGATATCATCCTTCATGCCCACCATGAAAATGATAAAGAACGCCGCCATCATGTATTGAAATGGCGAATTGGCTAACGCGGGTACGCAGATAGCCGTGGCAATTATAAATCCGGAGAAAAAACCGATTCCTCCCAGCGTTGGTATACGCTGTTTATGCGTCTTTCTTTCGTCCGGTTCGTCGTATAAGTGCTTTAATTCCGCCACTCTGATCAGTATTGGAATAGAAAAATAGGTAACAACAAAACTTAGGACGGTAGCAATTAATACATTCTCCATTAGTGGGGCTTAATTGTGCAAAGATATTAATTTCAACGAAATATGAAAAGAAACGTTAAAAAAATCAACTTTTTTAATACTTTGAGATCGCAAAAAAAACATTCAACAGCCACAAAATCTACGAAATTCTATTAGTTTTGCGGCACAAAAATTAACAACTATCATGCCACAGCTCAAAGATATTGCTACTCAGGTAAGGAGAGATATTGTACGGATGGTACATGGCGTTCAAAGCGGTCACCCCGGAGGTTCATTAGGTTGCGCCGACTTCCTGACTGCCTTGTATTTCAAGGTAATGGATCATAAACCGGAACCTTTTGATATGGATGGTAAAAACCAGGACCTGTTTTTCCTGTCCAATGGCCACATTTCCCCGGTGTTCTATAGCGCACTTGCCCGTTCCGGCTATTTCCCCGTACAGGAACTGAGCACTTTCCGTAAGCTGAACTCCCGCCTGCAAGGCCACCCTACCACCCATGAACACTTACCGGGCGTACGCATTGCTTCCGGCTCCCTGGGCCAGGGCATGAGTGTGGCAATCGGCGCTGCGCTTGCAAAAAAACTCAATAACGATAAAAACCTCGTATTCTCCCTGCACGGAGATGGCGAACTGGAAGAAGGACAAATCTGGGAATCTGTAATGTTTGCTCCTCATCATAAAGTAGATAACCTTATCATCACTGTTGATCTGAACGGTCAGCAAATTGATGGGACTACTGATGATGTTGCCGGCCTTGGCGACGTGGGCGCCAAATTCGAGGTATTCGGATGGCTCGTACTTCACATGAATGGTAATGATATGGATGATGTTGTTGCCACACTGGAAAAAGCTAAAAGCCTTACCGGTCAGGGTAAACCAATTGCCATCATCATGAAAACCGTTATGGGTCAGGGTGTTGACTTCATGGAAGGTCACCACGAATGGCACGGTATCGCCCCCAGCGACGACCAGCTGGCCAAAGCACTGGCTCAGTTACCGGAAACTTTAGGTGACTACTAATAGCAGTTACTCATTAAGATATTAAAAAAAGAGGCGCATGAATTCATGCGCCTCTTTTTTTTAATATCTTAATGAGTCCATATCAGGTTGCCTTCAAGGTAATCGCTTCCACCGCTGCCCTTCTCGCCGGATACCAGCTGGCAGCCACGCCTATCACAATAATCGTAACAAACACCAACCCAAAATCTGCCGCATGCATACTCACAGGGTATGAATCCACCAGGAAAGAAGTCCCCTCCAGCTTAATAATCCCAAAATGCTGCTGCAACAAACAAAAGGTGATTCCCAGCCCAAAGCCCAGCACCGTTCCAATACCGGCAATAATCAATCCTTCGGCCAGGAAAATGCGCATAATCAGCGACTTACGTGCTCCCATCGCCTTCAGGATCGTAATATCTTTCTGTTTTTCAATTACCAGCATATATAACGACCCAATCATGTTAAAAGCGGCAATGATCATAATAAAACTAAGTATCACATATACTGCCCACTTCTCTGTTTGCATGATGGCATATAGCGACTGATTCTGCTCATACCGGGTTTGCACCTTATACCGGCCGCCCAGCAACTTTTCCAGTTGCACTTTCAGCACATTATCGTTTATCCCTGCCCGTGTCCCGATTTCCAGCGACGACATCTCATCGGCCCCCATCTGCAACAGGCCCCGTAAAAATTCAATGTTTGTAATAACATACTTACTGTTGAACTCCTGCTGAATTGCAAAAGTTCCGGCGGGATATAAAACGCCGTTGTTCAGCGCATCCTCCGGGGTCACAAAAGCATTTACATTCCTGCGGGGAAGATATACGGTTACAGGTGCAATGCTATGCACCACATCCACGCCCAGCGCACCTTCCAGCTCCAATCCCAGCACTGCCCGGTAGGCCACACTGTCGCCGGTGTCAAAACGTCCGCGGATAATATTGCTTTTTACATCGGTAACATAGTTATAACTGCTGTCCACTCCCTTCAATACGGCAATCGTAGGCTCGTCACCGTAACGGAGTACTGCCTTCTCTTCAATTACCCGGGAGAAATGGGCTACACCCGGCACCGCTGCTATTTGCTGCAGCTGCGCAGGCGTAAGGATAATTGTTTTACCGGTAACCGGCGCAATTTTCACTGCAGGGTAAAAAGAGGAATAAAGGGATTTTACCAGGCCCTCAAAGCCATTGAACACGCTCAGTATCACAATCAGGGCGCCAGCGCCAACTGCAATTGCCACCACACTTACCCAGGCAATGATATTGATAGCATTGGTAGATTTTTTGGCCCGGAAGTAACGGGAAGCAAATTGCCAAACCATGTATTTGTAGAATTACGAATGAAGAATAAAGAATCCGTAACCCTTATTTCTTGCCATCCTTGATATTGGCGTCATCTTCCTTGATTTTCTTGAATAACTCTTCCATCTTAAACACGTAATCAAGTGTATCATCCAAAAAGAAGCTCAACTCGGGGATCCTGCGCAATTGTTTGCCTAATCCTATTCCCAGTAACTTCTTGATCTCACCCATTCTTTCCTTGATCCGCTCCAGCATCTCCGAAGGGGCTTTGATCTGGAACATACTCAGGTATACCTTCGCCTCCAGCAGGTCTGGGGTCATCTTCACGGCAGCAACAGATATCATTCCCCCTTCCACTACATTAAATCCCAACCGCTGAAAAATACCACTCAGCTCCTGCTGCACAAGTTGTCCTATTTGTTTCTGCCTTTTAGTTTCCTGCATCTCATTCAGTTTTAATCGTTAGTAAAACAGTCTGCGTACGATAATAACATAATTACCCCGCCCCGCCAAACCATAACCGGCTGCCAGCAGCCCGTCAGTTGCGAAATTAACCATTTCCGGGAAAGAATAGCCGCATTTACACCCCCTCATACCTTAATTATGCTATTTTTGCCAGCAAGTTAAACAGACTACCAGGAATGAAGACATTCAAGCGATTACTAAGATTTGCCACGCCTTTGCACCATTATCTGCCGGAATATGTTATATATACCTTTATAGGTATCATATTCGGTATGGTCAATTTTGCTATGCTGATCCCGTTACTGACCGTTATTTTCAACCAGGTGGGCGAAATTCCACAGGCACTCCCTGAACCACATTTCACCTTTTCTATCAATTATTTTATAGATCTGTTCAACTATTATTTCTACAACTTTATCAGGGCCAGCGGCTCCAAACAAAGCGCCCTGTACTTCGTTTGTGCAGTGATAGGCGTGTGTATCGTAATTGCCAACTTCGGTCGCTACATGAGCGCCAGGGTAATGGTACGCCTTAAAATGACCGTACTCTCCCGGCTACGTATACGCCTCTATGAAAAGTTTACGCAGCAATCACTGTCATTTTACAGCGATCAGCAAAAAGGAGATTTGCTTTCTTCCATGACCAACGATGTACAGGAAATAGAAAACAGCGTAATCAATGCCATACAAACACTGTTGCGCGACCCGTTCATTATAATCGGCTACTTCGCGGCACTGTTCTATCTTTCCGTAAAACTCACCCTGTTCACGATTGTATTTTTTCCTATCTCCGGCCTGCTGATATCTTATGTATCCAAGAAATTAAAATTAAAAGGAAAATTCAGCCAAGACCTGTTAGGAAAAATTCTTTCGGTAACAGAAGAAACACTTAGCGGTATCCGGATCATACAATCCTTCACAGCAGAGCGTTTCATGAAAAATAAATTTGGCGAGGTAAACAACCGGTTTGTGAAAGTGAGCAAATCGATGTACAACCAGCGCGAACTCGCTTCTCCTATTTCTGAAATATTAGGCGTGATCGTTATTGTAATCCTGGTAATTTATGGAGGCAGCCTGGTATTATCCGGCAGCGAACTGCTTACCGGCGCCACTTTCATGACATACCTCGTTTTCTATTCACAGATCATGCAGCCGGCAAAAAATGTATCTACTTCCATTACCACGATACAAAAAGGAATGGTAGCCAGTGAAAGGATTTTCAAAATACTGGACGCCCCGGTAACCATCCACGAAAAGCCGAATGCACGCGCTGTGAGCGGGTTTAACAGCAGCGTGGAATACGATGATGTTTCCTTTAAATACGAACAGCAATATGTGCTGAAACACATCCGGCTTACTATTAATAAGGGACAGATGATAGCGCTGGTAGGCCGCAGTGGTGCAGGAAAATCCACGATGGCAGATATTTTACCACGCTTCTATGATGTAAATGAGGGCGCAATTCGTATAGACGGCACCGATATACGCGACCTGAAAGTGCATGATCTCCGCAGCCTGATCGGCGTTGTATCACAGGAAGCCATTCTCTTTAATGATACAGTGCTGAACAATATTGCTTTTGGTCAGCCCAATGCCGACAGGGACGCTATAATCACCGCTGCAAAGATTGCCAATGCGCATGAATTTATTGAACACCTGGACAACGGTTATGATACCATTATCGGCGACCGTGGGCTGAAACTCAGCGGGGGCCAGCGTCAGCGGCTTACCATTGCACGTGCCATCTTCAAAAATCCGCCTATCCTCATATTGGATGAAGCCACTTCCGCACTCGATACCGAGTCCGAAAAACTGGTGCAGGCTGCACTGGATAAACTCATGCAAAACCGCACCACTATTGTGATTGCCCACCGGTTGAGCACTATACAACATGCCAGTGAAATCATTGTAATGGATCACGGTGAAATCAAAGAACGTGGTACGCACGACGCATTGCTGAAACAACACGGCATCTATCACAAACTGGTGGAAATGCAGGAATTTAAATAGATAATCACTAACGTTAAAGAATATACGTAAATGTGGCACGTTCCGCTCAAAAGTGGAACGTGCCCGTTTAACCAGTCTCCGCATGGCTTTCGGTAACATTTTCTTCTTATCGAAAACCCGTAATAGGTATGGTTTTTGTTATTGAAGCGCCCTGACAATGCCAACACCAGCTCTTTGCAGCACTTATTTTTTAACCTTTAACATAGCGAACTCCTATGATATCTATCGTAATTCCTGTATTAAACGAAGGTGCTACCATACGCCAGGTTATTAAAACCGTAAAGAAAACGTCCCGGAAAATTGAGATCATTGTAGTAGACGATAATTCTACAGATAACACAGTGGAAGAGGCGATGAAAGAACATGTGAGAGTGATTACCAGCAGCCAGCGCGGGAAGGGAATATCTATGCGTGAAGGTATGATGGCTGCCAAACACGATATTATTGCCTATGTTGATGGCGACATCCTGACTTACCCCGACAATATTATAGACCTATTAACTGGTCCTATCGAAAAAGACGAAGCCGACTTCGTCAAATCCTACTTTGAAAGGCAGGCAGGCAGGGTCACCCAATTGGTGGCCAAGCCACTGCTGAGTATATTATTCCCCGAGATTGCTCATTTCCAGCAACCGCTCAGCGGGATGATTGCTGCGCGCAAATCATTCCTTTCCCGTGTGCATTTTGAGAACGATTATGGCGTGGATATCGGTCTGCTGATAGATATGCATCACCTGGGCGCCCGTATCACAGAAGCAAATATCGGAAAGGTGGAAAATGCCATGCAAACCTGGGAACAGCTGAGCAAAATGTCGAGAGAAGTATCCCGCACTATTCTCCGCAAAGCGGAAAATATACCACAGGAAAATCTTGAAACACTGGGCAACATTAACCTGATACGGGAGCAAATGGAGTATTCCATCCTCGAGTCTATTGATAAACTGCAGAAGATGGTCATCTTTAACCTGGACCATGCCGTGTTTACACAAGACTACATGCAATGGGCTGCAGTGGCCTTCGGACAGGAGGAAGGGCTACAGGAAATTGAATCTTCCGGGCATGATCCGGTAACTACATTACATTTAAAAGCCACGCTTTTTGAAGGGCGCAATATTGCAGAATTACTGGAAGTAGCGGATGCTATTCCATTGGTACCCGGCATCCGCGAAATAGTGCGTGAACTGAAAAAAAGGGGTTATGCTGTTGGTCTGATCACCGACGGTTTTGGTACCGTAGCCCGTCATATCAAGAATCAGCTGGGAATGGATTTCGTATTTGCCAATAAGCTGCACCTGGTTAACAGCGTGGCTACCGGCGAGTTTACTATTGCAGACTACTTTATGAAAGGAGAGGAATACTCCCGGAGTAATATGTTTCCCTACATCGCGCAGCAGTATCATATTAATACACAGAATATCATTTATGTGGGAGATGGAAAACGCGACAGCAAATTATTATCAGAGGCCGGCATCGGCGTTGCTTTTTGTCCACAGTATCCGGGCAATGTTGTAGAAAAGGTTGCCGATAAAATTATCAGCGGCTTATCATTAGCGCCCCTGTTGGATATTGCGCAGGCGAGCCCGGCGAAGTTTGGCATTAAATTGCCGGCTATCAGTAAAAAGCAGGCGCGTACAATTGGAGTAGGCAGCCTGATAGGTTTGGCTGGAGCTGGGTTAATTTACTTCGCTGTGCGACAAATACGTAATAAAAAAGAGATGGCCACCTGTTGATGATATTCATTCAGCTATAAAGGAAAAGGCGCAGCGGATAACCGCTGCGCCTTTTCTGTCTTAATTAGTACTAAGACTATTTACTTTTAGCCAGTTTAGCTTCAATGCTCAATGTAGCGTGAGGAACTGCCCTGAGGCGTGCTTTATCTATGAGTTTACCGGTTACGCGGCAAATACCATAGGTTTTGTTTTCAATACGCATCATTGCTTTTTCCAGGTGATCAATGAACTGGATCTGACGGCTGGCCATCTGGTTCAGTTGCTCTCTTTCCTGGGAGCCGCTGCCATCTTCCATACTCATGTATTTGTTCTCTGTATCGTCGGTACCGGCCTCGTCTTTACGGGTGATCAGGCCTTGCAGATAGATGAGCTCCTTTTTAGCTGATTCCAGCTTCTTTTGGATCAATTCTCTAAACTCCTGCAGGTCTGAATCACTATATCTGTATATAGGACCAGTAGGTTGTGCCGGTTGATCCAGCACTGACTTGGTGAATTCAGGTTGATAAGTTACCAGGGTAGCTTTTCCACCTTTTTTCTCAGATTTTTCAGTTTTTTCGGGTTTTTCGGATCTTTCCGCCTTTACTGACTTTTCAGCCTTAACAACAGGCTTTTCGGCTGCTTTTTTTGTGGATTCTTTCTCCTTAGCAACTTCTACCTTAGTATCTGCTTTCTTTACTGCCATCGTTTTAAGTTCTTTTTCTTCTGACTTAGAAATAAATGGTTTCTCTTTTTCAGCGGAAACACTTTTCGTTACCACTTGCTGCTTTACAGCAGGCTCTTTTTTAACGGTCGATTTCGCAGGTACAGCAACTTTCTTGACGGATGATGTTTTACTGTTTGGTAAGGCAGAGGCCTTTTTCACTGCTTTTTTAGGCGCCGGAGCGACTTTTTTGGCAGTGCTTTTAGCTACCACGGCTTTTCCGGCTGCTGGTTTTGCTGCTGCTTTAGGGGCCGCCTTTTTAGGGGCTGCTTTTGCAGCTGCTTTTTTTGGAGCAGGCGCCGCTTTCTTTACCGGAGCAGGTTTAACAGCTTTCTTCGCTGGTGATGCCTTTGCCACAGTCTTTTTAGCCGGAGCTGCTTTCTGGGTCGTTTTACTAGCAACCTTCTTTTTTGTTGCCATGGGGGATTAGCTTTTTTTGTTAACTAATACATTAAATTTAAGGTCATTTACCTCTATTTCTGTACCATCTTGTAATCGCTCCACTAATTCCAGGCTATCTGCCAAAATTTCCGTGCAAATATAATCATTATAGTTCACAATGGCCGACTTGAGCGTGTCTACACTTTCAATCGTTACGTCAATTCTGTCAGTCAAAGCAAAATCACTATCCTTACGGATCTTTTGTATCCGGTTTACCAGTTCCCTGGCATTACCTTCGTCTTGCAACTGTGGAGTAATAGTAATGTCGAGCGCTACCGTTAAGGCGCCTTTATTAGCTACTGTCCATCCCGGAATGTCTTCGGAAATGATTTCAACGTCAGAGAGTTGGATTTGCAACTGCTCTCCCTCTACAACCAGGTTGAAATGGCCGTCGCGCTCAATGGTGGTAATTTCTGCCTCTGTAAACGCGCTGATTGCGGCTGCTACAGATTTCATCTTTGCTCCCATTTTACCACCGAGGGACTTGAAGTTAGGCTTAATCTTTTTCTTGATAAAACCCTCCGTTTCCGTAAGATAATCAATCCCTTTGACATTAACTTCACTTTTTATCAGGTCGGCTACCATTTCTATTTGCTCCTTCATCCTGCCATTTGCCACCGGAATTAAAATCTTCTGCAGAGGCTGGCGAACTTTAATGTTCACCTTTTTACGCAAGGATAATACCAGCGAGGAAATATCCTGCGCCAGCTGCATTCTTTCTTCCAGATCAAGGTCTACCGCACCCTCATTTATCACGGGAAAATCAGTGTGGTGGATGGAAGCAGCCTTGCTACGGCCACTCACACTGTTCAGGTTGTTAAACAACCAATCGGTGAAAAATGGGGAAACCGGGGCCATCAATTGTGCAATTTTTTCCAAACATTCGTATAATGTCTGGTAAGCACTAATCTTATCATGCTCGTATTCTCCCTTCCAGAACCGGCGGCGGCATAACCGCACATACCAGTTACTCAGCTGCTCATCCACAAACCGCTCCACTGCTCTGCCTGCCTGCGTAGGCTCGTAATCGTCAAAGCTGCTGGTCACGTCTTTTACCAGGGTGTTCAACACGGAAATAATCCATCGGTCAATTTCCGGGCGTTCTTCTAAAGGAATGTATGCTTCCTTGAAAGTAAACTTATCAAGATTGGCGTACATAGCAAAGAAGTTATATGTATTGTACAGGGTACCGAACAACTTGCGCTGCGCTTCCCCTATACCTTTTACATCGAACTTTAAACTATCCCAGGGCGAAGCATTGGTGATCAGGTACCAACGGGTGGCATCTGCCCCAAACTTTTCAATGGTCTCAAACGGGTTTACCACATTGCCCAGGCGTTTACTCATTTTCTGCCCTTTCGCATCCAGCACTAATCCATTGGAAACTACTGTTTTATACGCTACGCTATCAAAAAGCATCACACCCAGGGCGTGTAAAGTATAGAACCAGCCACGGGTTTGATCTACTCCCTCCGCAATAAAATCAGCGGGGAAAGCCTGTCCTTTATCTATCAGTTCCTTATTCTCAAAAGGGTAATGCCACTGCGCATACGGCATCGCGCCACTGTCAAACCAAACGTCTACCAAATCAGGCTCACGACGCATTGGTTTACCTGACGGGCTCACCAGGATAATATCATCCACATATGGCTTGTGTAAATCCAGGATACCTTCATGGAGATAAGACTTATTCACATCTCCACCCAATACCTGGTTCGCTTTGCGGATTTCGGCATTCAGTTCCTCAATACCACCGATACAGATCTCGTCCTTGCCATCTTCAGTACGCCAGATAGGCAGCGGCGTACCCCAGTAACGGCTGCGGCTGAGGTTCCAGTCGACCATATTTTCCAGCCAGTTGCCAAAACGACCAGTACCGGTGGAAGCCGGCTTCCAGTTGATCGTTTTATTCAGCTCCACCATTCTGTCTTTTACCGCAGTAGTCTTTATAAACCATGCATCCAGCGGGTAATACAACACTGGTTTATCAGTACGCCAGCAATGCGGATAAGTATGTTCGTACTTTTCTACTTTAAATGCACGGTTCTCCTTCTTCAGTTTCACAGCGATATCCACGTCTACATCTTTGTAATCGGGATCATCTTTATAATTCTTTACATATCTGCCTGAAAATTCACCCACATTCTCGGTAAACTTACCGGTCCGGTCTACCAGTGTTAAAATGCCTATACCATATTTCTTACCCACCCGGTTATCATCAGCACCAAAAGCAGGCGCAGTATGAACGATACCAGTACCATCTTCCGTGGTAACAAAATCACCGAGGAGTACCCGGAACGGATCGCCTTCTTCCGGCTGGGTAAATGGCAATAACTGTTCGTAACGGATATTTTCAAGCTGACTGCCCTTAAAGCTGGTCAGTATCTTCCATGGAATTACTTTATCGCCTTCCTGATAAGCTGCAAAGTCAGCGTTTTCCCCTTCTGCTTTGAAATATTTGCCTAACAGCACTTTTGCCATTATCACATTTACCGGCAGGTGAGTATAAGGGTTAAAAGTATTTACCAATACATATTCTATATTAGCCCCCACTGTTAAACCCAGGTTGGATGGCAAAGTCCAGGGAGTGGTCGTCCAGGCCAGGAAAAACACCTCATCTGAACCCGCAGCATCAAAAAGGAATTGGGAATTACTTGCCTTTTGGGCTTTAAACATCGCCACTACCGTAGTATCCTTTACATCCTTATAAGTGCCGGGCTGGTTCAGTTCATGGGAACTCAAGCCGGTACCAGCCGCGGGCGAGTAAGGTTGGATGCTTACACTTTTATACAGGAATCCTTTTTTATAAAGCGTTTGAAGACACCACCAGAGTGTTTCAATATAGTTATTCTCAAAAGTGATATACGGATTTTTCAGGTCTACCCAATACCCCATTTTCAGGGTCAGGTCATCCCACATATCTTTATATTTCAATACCTCCCGGCGGCAGGTATCATTATATTCAGCAACAGAAATCTTTTTACCTATGTCTTCTTTGGTAATCCCTAAAGTTTTTTCAACACCCAATTCCACCGGCAAACCATGGGTATCCCATCCGCCTTTACGCTTTACCTGGTAACCGCGCATCGTTTTATAACGACATACCAGGTCTTTTAATGTACGTGAAATAACATGGTGAATGCCGGGTAAGCCATTGGCGCTTGGAGGTCCTTCATAAAATACAAAAGGAGTGGCGCCTTCGCGCACGTCCACACTTTTTTCAAAAGCCTGGTGCTGCTCCCAGTGTTGCAGTATATCTTTCTCTATCTGAGGTAAATTCAACTGGCTATATTCCTGATATTTGCTGGACATAAAACAATTCCCCGCCCTTTGATGTTATTTAGACAATAATTGATTAAAATTGTGCGAAGTTAAGAAAATACGCTGGCTCCTAAATAGCCATCTTTGCTAAAAACCATGCTTTTTGAATATTTTTTATTGTTTTTTTTGTAATTTGCAATAAAGAATACAGAAGCTGCGTTTTTGGCATTGTTTTAGCTAACTTGCCAGGAAGAATTAGAAAAACCTAGTAGTTAATTTTAGCCCAACGGAAAAAACCATATCGAGTATGAAAAAGTTGACGTTAATATTTTGCGCGGTTCTATTCACTTCCGGCATAACTTTTGCACAGCAAAAAAAATCAGTTAAAAAAACAAAGATAGTTGCCAAAGCGGTGCAAGCACCTGAGGCAGTTAAGAGTTCTTTTGATCAGAATTTTGCGGGAACAGCGGCTGCTAAGTGGACAAAGACAAGTGCGGGACATTGGACAGCAAGTTTCCAAAAAGACAATATAAATACAATTGCAGAGTATGATGCAGATGGCAAATGGGTTGCCACAAGAAGCGCATATGATGCTCAAAACCTTCCGGAATCAGTGGCTGGTACACTGAAAACAAAATATCCGGCGGCAACCATAAAAGATGGCTGGAAAATTGAGAGATCAGATGTAGCTGCATACTACAAAATCAATATTCAGGATAACGGTACGGACAAGGCAGTGTTGCTGAATGAAGCTGGTACCATCACTGAATAACACAAACAAGTATTTCATAGGTATAGGGATAAATAGGACAGACCCTGCTCTTTTGGGCGGGGTTTTTTATTTGTTATGACTCCTCACTTCTGTTTTTGCAGGCTATCATTTCCCAACATGTGAATTTTTCCCAACGGTAGAACCTGCAAATTCCACAACCACATATCAGCAGGTTGCTTTATCCAAACAAAAAAAGTCGCCCGCAGAAGCGAACGACTTTATAAAATCTGGTAGAAACTTTTCTGGCATATTGCACTTCAATGGTGTTTGATATTCATGCAAGTATGATTTATGGCTTTACTTACTTTGCCAGCCAAGCTTCTTCCAAGGTCAAATCTGATAAGGAAGCTTATAGGAAACGCAAATGGATATCTGCCTATCGTGTTACAAAGAAACACCTATATTTTATCTTCCATTTTCCAAATCGGGAAAACAAATGATCGAAAAGGGAAAATACCAGCTCATTTGCCCGGCTTCAAACCTCTTTTCAGGGCCCGGGAAACGGTAAACCAATAAAACCGGGCTAGCGATCCCCGGTAGAAATACTTCAAAACCCACTTATATTCACCCTGGAAATGTAATACAGACATAGGTTGCACCCTTCCGTCGATGGACCTACAATACACCGTCTCTCCCTTTAAAGTGATCGCCTTCCTGTCGCCAAAGGACTGGTAAACGCCGTTTTCGCTGTAAACAGCCGAAATGTTATGGTCAATGCCCAGTGAATTACCGATGGCATTGGAGTTCAGGTAGGGAATTCTCTTCTCTTTTACCCACATATAGAGCAGGGTCATATCTGAAATAGCCGTTCTTCCTATCTTTTCCTGCTGCATTTCGTAATGCCTGGCCAGGAAATGATCCTGCTTATTTCTCTCATAGGTTTCCAGCAGGTAATCAGTAAAACTATTGATCAGCGCTTTATTCCAGAACGAAAAATGTGGCGAAATCTGGTGTTCGCTGCCTTCTCCGTAAAACCCTTCACTCCCTATAAATATGCCTTGCAGCGATGTATCTTCCCGGATGTGCTGCAGGTTGTTTACCAGGTAAATGTCTGAGTCGGAAAGAATAAAAGCATCCTCACTTTTATGGGCTTCCGCAATGGCGAAATAACGGGCGAAACAACTTACTTCAAACCCAAACGAATTGACACTATAATGTTCATAAAGAGACAGGAATTTCTCATACCTGGCGTTGCCTTTCAACCTATCAGGACCAAGTACTGTAATGTTCAGGCTTAAACGCCGAGCTTTTCGTTCATATAATTTTAAATAGATGAGATCCCTGTTTTCATATATATAGATGTCATTCAACATGTGTGCTGTTTTATCATCTGCTATGAGTTTGAACAGATGATTAAAGATTATATGAAGATAGTTAGGTTATTTAACGCAGAAGCACTTCACCTTACGGAAAAATCATAGAAGTGACGTAGAAAGAAAGGAGAAGCTGTTGTTTAGCGCAGCAACAGCTCACAGGGTTTCAGCCCGGTGTGCTTTTTAAAGGCAGTGGAGAAGTGGGAAATGCAGGAATACCCCATCAGCATAGCTACTTCAGAAACAGACATCCCCTTTTCATATAAAAGCCCCTTGGCCTTTTCCATTCTCTCTTTCTGGAAGTAATCATATATGGTGGTGCCGTACATGGCTTTGAAGCCTTTCTTCAGGTAACATTCGTTCATGGCTACCCGGCGGGCCAGGTCCCTGATGGTAATAGGAGAGTCCAGCTGCTCCAGGAGGATACCCCGGGCATTCTCTATTTTTTCACGGTCTTCCAGGTGGGTGAGGAAGCGGCAACCATAGCGTTCGTCGGTGTCGTTCTGCATAAACTGGTCGGAGCTGTATAGTAACAGGTCCAGCGCCCGGCTTTGCAGGAATATATTTTTCAGCATGCCCTCGTAATCGTGATGTACCATTGTTTCCAGTACGGATTTTGACTTCGTACAGGGCTGGATGGTTTTCACGAAAGGTTTGCGGGACTGATTTTCAAATAAGGAAAAGGTAGTGGTACCCTTTTGCAGCGATTGAATGAATGCAGGCTGGAAGCGAACGGTGATAAGATCTACAGATGGCACCCTGTCATTGCAGGCTTCCTTCTTTCCTTCTGAACAAAGCTGATCGGTACAGGAAGGGTTTTTACAATACTTGCTGCCGGCAACGCAATACCGGAGCTCTATGGCGGCAGATTGCCCCCTTTTGGCCGGCTGGTAAATGACCATCGCCACATCTTCAACAGGTAACGGCTTATCGTAAGTAAAACGTTGTAAGGTAAAATCAAGACAGTCAGGTACTGACACACTATCCTGCTCCGCCAGCTGTAACTGGTCGCTCATCGCGGGCTGCGGAATGGCCAAAGACAATATTTCCTGTATTTCTTTCACTTTATCTGTTTTTAAACGCCGTGCTGTTATAGAAGTCACAAATTTAGTGATTCGTTTTTTAAACAAATACGTTTTGACAATACAGTTACAAACACAACTATCCTTCTCCCCTTAAAACAGCGATTTACTTGGTATAAATTTCGTATATCCTTTAGGGATGGCAAAAAATGGCTTTAATATCCGCAGACTGGTAAAAATCATACTCATTGTAGCCGGTATACTTACCCTGCTGGTAGTGGGTACAGGCTGGTATCTCAATCAACACTGGAATAAGTTGTTGAAACGGGAGCTTCAGGGCTATGTGACCGATTTGTCGGACAGTTTGTATACCGTTAAGTTCAAAGACCTGCACCTGGACGTACTTTCCGGCAGTGTCACTATCGACAAAGCCAGTATGACGGCCGATTCTGCGGTATATCAGCGCCTGCTGGCACAACAAAGGGCGCCGGCCGATATTTACACCATCAGCGTTGACCGGCTGGAACTCAGGTACTTTAAGCCGTGGCGTTACTTCTTTGGGAAGCATCTCAACGCAGGAATCCTTACTGTAACGGGTCCCAGTATTATCCTGGATCAAAATGCTACCGTAAAAGATACCAGTACCCCGAAAACGGCCTACCAGAATATCTCGGCCAAAATGAAATCCATTTTCATAGGCAAACTGGTACTGGACAGCACCAATTTCAAATATATTTTTACCCGGAAAGATTCTTCCCGGGTGATCCATCAATTCCACAATCTGAGGGTCCGGATCAATGATTTCCTGATAGACTCGGTTGCCCTGGACGACCCCACCCGTTTTTTATACGCCCGCAATTACGAAATCGGGATGAAGGACTATATGAACCGGACGCGGGATAGTCTTTACTGGATGTATATCCGCGGAATACGGTACGATGCGGCGGAACGTACCCTGCACGTGGGCCGGTTTGAACTGCAACCCCGTTATGATAAAACGGCCTTCCAGAAAAAAACAGGCGTGCAGCAAGACCGGTTTGAAGTGGTGTTTAATGATATAAGTCTGCGCAATCTTAATCCCCGCCTGTTATTACAGGAACAACAGATCTGGGCCGACCGGGTAAATATTCAGAATGGCAGATTAGATATTTACAGGAACCGTATGATGCCTATGCCTCCCGGCAATAAACTGGGCCAATATCCACACCAGTTGCTGGCAAAGCTGGATGTTCCCATAAATATAGATACGCTTACCGGCAATAATGTTGATATCAGATATACGGAATTGAGCCCGGTTACCGAACAAACCGGGTATATCAATTTCAGTCATGTACATGGTTTATTCCGCAACATCACCAATATCGATAGCCTGGTGGCCAAAAACAGGCACCTCACGGCCGACCTTGACGCGGTATTTATGAAAAGCGGTAAACTCACCGCCCGTTTTGATTTTGTGCTGAACGACAAGGGTGGCCGGTTTGGCGTTTCCGGCCGGCTGAGTAATATGAACGGCAAAGATCTGAATGTAATTACCCAGCCAATGGGGAAGATCGAAATCAGGTCGTGCGATATCCAGGACCTGACCTTTAATATCAATGGAGGTGAGCGAAGCGCCAGTGGCCATGTAAAACTGCTGTACCAAAACCTTAAAATTGCCGTTTTAAAGCAAAATAAGGATCATGATGGGTTTAAACGCAAAGGACTCATCAGCCTGGTGGCTAATGCATTGGTAATCAAGTCAGAAAACCCATCCAAAGACGAAAAACCCCGCACGGCCGATGTTACCTATACCCGAGACATCAAGAAGTCTTTTTTTAACCTGGTGTGGAAAACTTTATTTACAGGCGTAAAAGACATTGCTGGTGCTGGAAATCTCTAGTGGAAAAAATGGTGGATCCTCACCACATAAAAACAGCCCTTCTTTTGTGGAAATGAGGCTTATTTTTCGTACATTTGCATGATTGTCTACCGATTTTATTTCTAATAGATTTTACACCAACATATGAGCGAAGAATTAGTGCAAGCACCCAGCCCCAGCAGCAACGGATATGATGCAGGGAGTATACAGGTATTGGAAGGACTGGAAGCCGTTAGGAAGCGTCCGGCCATGTATATCGGCGATATTGGCGTCAAGGGTCTCCACCACCTTGTTTATGAGGTAGTAGATAACTCTATCGATGAAGCATTGGCCGGGTACTGCAAAAATATTGATGTTACCATCCTGGAAGATAACTCCATCCGTGTAAAGGATGATGGCCGTGGTATTCCAACCGGCATCATTCCCAAGGAGGGTCGTTCTGCCCTGGAAGTAGTAATGACAGTACTCCACGCCGGCGGTAAATTTGACAAGAACACCTACAAGGTGTCCGGAGGTTTGCATGGTGTGGGTGTGAGTTGCGTGAACGCATTGAGCGACAGGCTTTATGTAACCGTAGAACGTGAAGGCAAATTATTTGAACAGGAATTTCACCGTGGCGCCCCACAGTATCCTGCACGTGAAATAGGTACCAGTGAAGTAACCGGAACCACCATTCACTTTAAACCCGATGGTGAGATTTTTAAAGATACCACCTACAACCGCGAAATCCTTGCCGGTCGTTTACGTGAGCTGTCTTACCTGAACCGCAAAATCAAGATTACTTTAACCGACGAACGTGAAAAAGATGAAGAAGGCAACTTCTTCTCTGAAATTTTCTACAGTGAAGGTGGTATCCGCGAGTTTATACAGATGCTCGACAAAAATGGCCGCCGTAACCCGATATTGCTGAATCCTATTTATGTAGAAGTACATGAACCGGTTTCAAATGTAGCAGTAGAAGTTGCGCTGGTATATAACGACGCATTCAGTGAAAACATTTTCTCCTACGTAAATAATATCAACACCATTGAAGGAGGTACACACGTAGCCGGTTTCCGCCGCGCTATTACCCGTGTATTTAAATCTTATGGTGATAAAAATAAAATGTTTGAGAAGTCGAAGATCGAAGTTACCGGCGACGACTTCCGTGAAGGACTGAGCGCTATTATCAGCGTGAAAGTTCCTGAACCGCAATTTGAAGGACAAACCAAAACCAAGCTCGGTAACTCCGATGTGATGGGTGTGGTAGACAGTTCTGTTGCTGCAGTACTGGAGGCATTCCTGGAAGAAAATCCACGCGAAGCCAAAACCATCATCAACAAAGTAGTATTGGCGGCTCAGGCCCGTGAAGCTGCCCGTAAAGCACGTCAGCTGGTACAACGCAAAAGCGTAATGACCGGTAGCGGCTTACCAGGTAAACTGGCCGATTGCTCCGATAACGATCCTACCAAATGTGAACTGTATCTTGTCGAAGGAGACTCCGCAGGTGGTACAGCCAAACAGGGACGTAACCGTAACTACCAGGCCATCCTGCCGCTCCGTGGTAAAATCCTCAACGTGGAAAAAGCAATGGAGCACAAGATCTACGAGGATAATGAAATCAAAAACATCTTTACCGCTTTGGGCGTTACCATCGGTACAGAAGAAGATGATAAAGCACTGAACCTTTCCAAACTGCGCTATCACAAGCTCATTATCATGACGGATGCCGACGTGGATGGTAGTCACATTGCCACACTGATCCTGACCTTCGTTTTCCGTTATATGAAAGCAATGGTGGAACAGGGCTACGTGTACATTGCACAACCACCTCTGTACCTCGTGAAGAAAGGTAAAGAACAAACTTACGCCTGGACAGAAGAACAGCGTAAAGAAGCGACCCAAAGGCTCGCTGGCGGCGGTAAGGAAGACAGCGTAACCATTCAGCGTTATAAAGGTTTGGGTGAGATGAACGCAGAACAGCTGTGGGATACTACCATGAACCCGGAACACCGTACCCTGAAACAGGTAACCATTGAAAGCGCTGCTGAAGCAGACCGCGTATTCAGTATGCTGATGGGTGATGAAGTTCCTCCACGCAGGGCGTTCATCGAATCACATGCGAAGTATGCTAAGATTGATGCTTAATTACGTATATACGTTATAGTTATAAACAAAAAATCCTGCCGTTTCAGCGGCAGGATTTTTTGTTTATCTTCTGAAAATAATCTCTTTATCCTTCTCTCGTAAGAATATAATTTGCCAGCACCTGGTACAGGAACACACCTATCAGCAAAGCGGTAACCACTATATTAAAGGCATCATTAATGATGAATGCCAGCACAGTGCCCAATACGCCCAGCAGCGCCAGTCCCGCCGTATACCATGTAATAATCCGGCGGTTCTTTTTGCTTTCCGGTATATAAAATCCTGCCGCAGGCAGCAACATGATGCCACTGCAAAGACACAATGCCAGCAATCCCTGCAAGTGAGTAAACAGAAACGCCACACCTGCCGTTAACGACACGCACAACAGGATCCCCACTACATTAGACACCTGTGTTTGCTCCTTACTAAGTGCATACCTGCCGTATGGATTGAGGCGCAGGAACAGGTTGCTCACCGGCGTAATCAGCCAGGTAGAAAGCGCCAGGAATGCCAACAGCACGTACACCGGGAAGAACACCTGGCTGGCGATCTGCGTCAATATAAAAATGGCGATGATAATGATCCATTGCGTACGGGCTTTTTGCCGCGCCATGAAAAAAGCGTAGTTCAGGAACTGCCGGTACAGCCAGTACCGCGCTTTCATCGCCTGCACCATACCTTGGCGCGCCCATTCATTATTAGGATCCAGTTTCAATGACTCCCTGAAATGCTCCAGCGACTTACGGTGATCACCGGCTTCCAGCCACTTCTGCCCGAGGTTGGCGTGGGTATAAGCATTCTCAGGATTGTGCTCCAGTGCTTCATGCAGGTTGGAAAAAGCTTCTTCCTTTTTTCCCAGCCGGAACAAGGCATGGGAACGGAGATTAAGGCAGGCTTCATCTTCCGGGCTAATAGCCAATCCTTCTTCCGCCTTGTGAAGTGCGGCTTCATATTCTTTCCTCGACAACAAAATCTGGCTCCACATAGCAAAATAATTCACCCGGTAGGGATTTATAGCTACTGCATTACTGATGGTCCTGATAGCTTCATTAAACTGATTTTTTGCAAAAGCAATCCTGGACAACAGGTACAGGAAACGATCATCGTATGGAGCAAAGCTGAGGGTATTGCTTGCTATTTGTGTTGCTTCTGCGGTGTTGCCTGTTTCCAGGTAGCAGATCGCCAGCAGGTACAATCCGTCGGTATCATGGGCATTGGTGCTCAGGTGCTGACGTAAAGCAGCAAAGGCATCTTGGAAGCGGCCTTGTTGAACTAAAATCTGAGCGCGCTGAATTAATACAGCCATAAACGTTATTTCTTAATATCCAGGTATTTCAATACATCATCATAAAGACCGGTTTCATTTGAATACAGCGCATAATTACGGGCAGTATTAAACCATTCCCTTGTGGTGGGTTTATGTATTTTAGCGGCTTTTAATAATTCTTTCTGTGTAATAGGTTGCGGTACGCCTTTTTGCAGGGCTTCCAGCAGTTTTTCTTCTATCGCAATATCTACAATTGCTTTGAGGTCGGCGCCGGAGTAACCCGGAGTGGCCTTTGCGAGCGCGTTGTAATTAATATCGCTTACGGGTTTATTGCGTAACTGCAGCTTCAGGATTTCTTCCCTGCCTTCCGTTTCCGGTGGCGCCACAAAAATGATCCGGTCGAAACGGCCCGGACGGCGGAATGCGGGATCAAGGCTCCATGGAGCGTTGGTAGCGCCGATAATGAGAATATTTTCATTGCTGGCGGCAATACCATCCATTTCTGCGAGGAACTGGTTTATAATATGCGTTGCGCCCGACTGCCGGAGTGCCGCACGGTTGGCGCCTAAAGCATCTACCTCATCAAAAAACAAAACACAGGGCTTACTCTGACGGGCAAGCTCAAACAGGCTATGCAGATTTTTTTCGCTGGTACCCACCCACATATCCAGCACATCATGAATGCCTACGTTGATAAATTCTGCCTGTATTTGCCCGGCTGTAGCTTTAGCCAGGTAGGTTTTACCACATCCCGGGGGGCCATACAGTAAAATGCCGCCACCGGCTTTTTTTCCATAGGCTTTATAAAGATCAGGGAACTGCAGAGGCTTGATGATCTTCAGATCTATTTCCTGTTTTTCTCTTTCCATACCGCCTACATCTGAAAAATTAATTTCAGGTTTTTCCAGCATGAACAGGCTCTCGCTTTCTTCCTCTTCCTCATCTTCTCCGTTAAAAGAAACGGAGGGTTGCTGGGCTACCCGGAAAAGCCCGTCTAACGCTTCATCACGGAAGCCCGGATTTATTTGCAGTAAATGCTGGTATATTTCCTTTGCCGGCGGCATAGATTGTTCCTTCACCAGGATACGGCAATGCAGCAACAGCGCATCGAAATGATCCGGTTCACGGTTCTCCAGTTGCTCCAGGACTACAATGGCAGCGGAATATTTGTGCTGATGATAAAAAGTGCGCGCCAGCCCAAGCTGAGCAGCGGTATTGGATGACGACAGTTCCAGTACTTTCCTGTATTGTTCTTCTGCGGCGATATATTCATAATCCTGCAGCAGTACCTGCGCCAGATGCATACGTAAAGGCACATTCTCCGGCGAAAACTGCACCGCCTCCTGTAATTGCTTTATTACTTCCGATGACATAATGTGCTTCTGTTTAATTATTCAGTAACCCCGTAATAATACGCAATTCGGCCGCAAAAAAAGTGTTAATTGTGCCTAAATCCCCACGCATATGAAAAATACACTTGGCAGGGTAGTAATACTGATCCACAACTACGATGAGGCTGCTGCTTTTTATGAAAGCAAACTGGGCTTCCATAAGTTGTATGATACCACCACAAACGGACAAAGGTACCTGCATATGGCGCCGTCGCCCGGTGAAACCACCGGTATCTGGCTGCTGCAGGCAATGGGCGCAGAACAGGAAGCGCTGGTAGGCAAGCAGGCAGGAGAACAACCGTTCCTGGTTTTATATACTGACTCCTTCAAGGATTATCATCAACAGTTGGTGAATAAGAGCGTCACCATTTGCCGTGCACCGGTGAATACACCCGAAGCCACCTTCCTGCATTTCCTGGATTTATACGGCAATGAAATCATTCTGGTGCAACTTGCCGGGAAGAAACAATGAACCAGCCCTTATCTATATATATTTTATTTAATTAATAAATATTTATATATATTGCAGGCCTATTATCCCTATGCCAACAGAACCTAACCAGTATCCTATGTCAAATTAAATTAATTGCCGGCTGCACAGAAAGCGGCCGGCACTGGTTTCGTTCATCAACAACGGCATGCCTAAACTTAATGTTATGAGAATGAAATTCTTAATGGTTGCCGTTATTGCCGCTTTAGGAACAGTGCTTTGTTCCTGTGATAAAAAAAATGAGACCACACCGGTCAGCAGCTTCTCCTTTAAAATGGACGGTGTTCAATACCAGTCCAACGCCACAGAGGCATACCTCACTGATACCGTATACGCCGGCAAAAAGACCTTGGTAGTAGATGGTGTTACCAATAACTTCGGCCATCATATGGAACTGATGATCACCTTTCCGGATTCCCTGAAAGCCGGTACTTATATAGAAGATGTAGAAATGTCGCTGATGAATATCCAGGAAAAAGAGCCGGGTTACCTGAGTAAAAATATCAAAGTAATTATAACGAGCATTAATAGTAAACACGCGGAGGGAACATTCTCCGGTGTATTAATAAGTGGTGAAACAGAAAAACCTTTAACGGACGGGACTTTTAAAGTCGGGATTTACTAAACACATTTGATGAACTTTCTCACATGCCCCTCCTTTAAAGGCGGGGCTTTTTACTTCGTAGGCACGTTAAGGTTATATTATATTGTTTGTTGTTTACCCTGGGTTAACAATTAATTCCTATCTCAATTTTAGCGACTGTTAACATTGAAATCAAACAAATGCCTCGTTTCTGATAGTATTTAAACACAAAAAGACTATCAATAGCTCCGTTTCAGGATGTTTTATGCACTTCTTAACAATTCCGTAATAATCTGTTAACATTCTGGTTGCATCAGACTGTTTCCTTTGCACCTGTAAATACTTACAAAACAGTTTATGAAATCATTCTTTACGCTATTAGCTAGCTTCATTGTAATTCTATGTTACAGCGCGAACGCACAGGTGACCACTTCCGTTATATCGGGTAAAGTATCCGATCCGGGTGGACAGGCCATTCCCGGCGTTACAGTAGTAATAGTAAATAACAGCACCGGCGCCAAATCAGGCGTACAAACAAACACTGATGGCCGTTATAATCTGCCTAACCTGAATCCAGGCGGTCCTTACACTATCACTGTTTCATTCATTGGATATAAGAAAGAAGTAAAATCAGATGTTAACCTCGGACTGGGAACCACCAGTTTCAATTTTAAATTACAGGAAGAATCAACCGCACTGAGTGAAGTAGTGGTAACAGGTAATGCGGGTGCAGGTAAATCCGGTACCAGGGTAGGACAGGAGCAAATTAAAGCGCTCCCCACACTGAGCCGCAGCCTGCAGGATCTTACCAAAGTAACACCACAGAGCAACAACAACTCCTTCCTGGGTACCAACTACCGTTACAATAACGTAACTGTAGATGGCGCCATCAATAACGACGCCATTGGCTTTAGCCCTTCACTGGGCGGACAAAGCAACACCAGCGGTCAGCCGGGCAGCAGCACCCGTACCAATCCCGTATCAGTAGATGCGATCCAGGATATACAGGTATTACTGGCTCCCTTTGATGTGAAAGTTGGTAACTTCCTTGGTGGTAGCGTAAACGCAGTAACGCGCAGCGGTACCAACGAAGTACACGGTTCCATCTATGGATTTGGCCGCAATGCTTCACTGGTTGGTAAAAACAACGCTGGCGACGGTTCTAAATTACCGAGCGATTTTCATGAGTACCAAACCGGTGTTCGTCTCGGCTTCCCTATCATCAAAAACAAATTGTTCTTCTTCACCAATGAAGAAATTACCCGCCGCGTAGATCCCGTGATCCTCGGCGCAGGCTCCGCTGATGGTGGTGGCATCTTAACAGAAAAAGACGCTGCTGACATCACCGCACTGATGAAAACATACGGCGTAGATCCGGGTACCTCAGGTAACACCAGCATCTATTCCAACTCCAATAAATTTTTCAACAGGATCGACTGGCATATCAATGGAAAGCACCAGTTGTCTGTTCGTAACAACACCATCACTTCTGAAGCTACCAACCTGGAACGCGATCAGCAAAACTTCCGTTTCAAGGGCATTGACTTCAAACAGGTAAATAACCAGACTTCTACTGTGGCTGAACTGAAAAGTAACTTTAACAGCGGTTTCTCCAACAGCCTGATCCTCGGTTATTCCAATGTACACGATTACAGGGAGCCATTGTCAGATCCGGCTACACCACAGATCCAGATCAAAGGAAGAACACCAGGTTCTACCATCTTTCTGGGTACCGACCGTGAAGCCAGTATCTTCAACATGAAGCAAAAAACTTTTGAAATAACAGATAACGTTACCCTGTTCAAAGGAAATCACACGATTACCCTGGGTACACACAATGAGTTTTACAACATCACCTATGGTTTTGTAAACTCCTGGAATGGCCGTTTAGACTACAACAGTATTGAAGACTTCCTGGCTAACAATCCCGCACGTGTACGTGGTAACTACAACTACACCAACAACTCCCGTGATTACATCATGGCTAATCCTCCTGCTCAATTCAAGGCAAACCTGCTGAGCGTTTACGGACAGGATGAGATCCAGTTGTCTGATCGTTTCAGGATTACGCCAGGTATCCGTTTGGATTACACGGGCATTCCCAACAAACAGCCTTTGAGTGATAAAACCATTAAATCACCGGAAGATCCTAACTACGGTAACACTTACAGCTATACGAAACCAAAGGATATCAAAAACGACTTCCTGAATAATGTGCAGATCTCTCCGCGCTTAGGTTTCAACTATGATATTAAAGGCGATAACAGCCTGGTACTGCGTGGCGGTTCCGGCTTATTTACCGGCCGTATTCCTTTCGCATGGATCGGTTATGCATATTATAACAATGGCGTTACTTACGGTGCCTACGATCAGAGAAGCAGCACCAAACCATTTGTCAACACGCCGCTGCCTGCAGCAAAACCATCACAGAATGGTATCGCAGACTTCGCGTCTCAGAATGGCGTAGATGTTAAAAATGCAGCCGGCGCCACCCAGGTGGATATGATCGACAACAACTTCAAAATGCCGCAGGTATGGAGAAGCAGCCTCGCATTGGATTACACGACCCACGACCAGTGGAAGTTCTCCATTGAAGGTATCTATACCAAGGTAATCAAGGATCTGATGTTCCAGCAGGTGAACCTGGCGGATAATCCAACTTACTTTGCATACGATGTAAACAAGCAACAGCCTATCTACACCGGTTCTAAAATCAATCCTTTATATACTAACGCTTACCTGTTATCCAACACCGATAAAGGTTACCGTTACAGCATCACCGGTCAGGTATCCAAATCGTTCCCTTTTGGTCTGAACTTCATGGTGGCTTACACTTACGGCCAGGCAAAAGATATCACCAATGGTATCCGCAACTCCATGGAATCGAACTGGCAGCTGAACCAGGCGCTGAATCCTAACAACCCCGGCCTTGCTTACTCTAACTTCGACATCCGTAACCGTATCGTAGCTACTGTTGCTTACAAACAGGATTGGGGCACTAAAGGCAAATGGGTATCTAACTTCTCTGCCTTCTTCAATACTTCTTCCGGAACACCGTTCTCTTATGGTTTAGTGAATGCTACCATCAACGGTACACCACAGCAGGTGAGCCTCACCTACATCCCGAAAGATGTGGCTGAAGCGACTAACTTCTTTACAGATAAAGCAGGCGGACCAACAGCTGCTCAACAGGCGAATGATTTCATGAGCTATGTTAACAGCAACAGCTACCTGAATGGCCGTAAAGGTCAGTTTACTGAACGTAACGGCGGCCGCACACCATGGAACACCCAGGCCGACTTCCGCTTCGCGCAGGACTACAACTTTAAAGCCGGTAAAAAGGTACACACCATCACGTTGACTTACGACATCGTGAACGTTACTAACCTGCTGAACAAAGACTGGGGCATTCAATACTTCACGCCCAACACCTTTAACTCTATGGCGAGCGTTGGTTTGAATCCTACTGGTAAAGTAGTTAACAATTATCCTACTTATACTTTCAGCAAACCAGGCACTCCTTATTCAAAAGATTTCTTTGCATCCCGTCATCAGATGCAGCTGGGCCTGAGATATAGCTTCTAATTCAGCTTGTCTTAATAAAATGTAAAAGAGGTTGTTCCATACGGAACAACCTCTTTTTTGTATTACATCTCCAGTGTAATTATTTGATAGCAAATACTGCTCTTACTTCTGCACGGATCTTAATAGTTTTGAAATCAATATCACTCGCTGCTTCGGCACTATCTGCAGATTTAGCCATGTAGTTAGCCATTACGGGACGAACATCAGAATAGTTATCTGTATTCATTTCCTGGATTTCGATCACACCATCTGTTTTGTTACCAATAGCGGAAAGCATATACTCCGCTTTTTCTTTCGCGGCCTGTAAAGCTTTTATTTTTACTTCTTTACGGTATGCTTCCATTTTGCTGGAAGAATAAGAAGCTATCCTTGCATTTTCAATACCTTCAGCATCTACTGCGGCGAGGATTTCGTTGATTTTATCCAGCTTGCTTAATTTAAGACGGTATTGTTTACGCGCCATAAATTCCAGCGGATCTTTCTTCTTCCTTAAAATTTCAAAGTTGTTGCCATATACATTCTCAATGGTGAAATCGGCTTTCGGAATTCCCGCGTCAGATACAGCTTTCTGCAGTTGTTTTTCCAGTGTGCTGATGTCTACTTTGTTTTTTCCTTTGAGATATTCTCTTAAAGAGATGTTGAAATAAATTTCATCCGGTGTGATTTCCATTTCTGCGGATCCGTTTACTTCAATCTTTTTTACCGGCTGTTGCTTATCTGTTTGCTGTGCAAAGGTGCTCAGTGCAAAAAATAATCCTGCTGCTAATAACATTACCTTTTTCATGTGTCGATGTTTTCTATTGTTAAAAAAATTAGTGTTTGTTGTTATTTACACCCTCATGATGCGGGGTTTAAAAGTGTTTCCACAAAGGGCGATTTATAAAATTTTGTTAATGCAATAGTTACAGAAATAGAATTATACATTTCATATTAGTTATGAAACGATTACAAAGGAATTATGTTACAGGGGAAAGAATTATTTCCGGCTATCGGTCATGGCTTTCAGGAAGTCGTACAGGTCGTTCATATGACGGATACGGGAAGCCACCAACATAAAGTTTTTACCAACCTGTTTTAGCTTGGCATTGTTGGTACGGGTTTGTATATACGTTAATATATGATTGAACGTGGGGGATTCGAAGTAAGGGGAATCCGGGTTGTTGATAAAGTAGCAACGCAGGTTTTCTTCTTTCAGCATCATTTTTTCGAAGCCGAGCTGGATGGCCATCCAACGGCAGCGGATAGCTGTCAGCAAGTCTTTCACCGGTTCCGGCATAGGGCCGAAGCGGTCTATCATATCATTGGCAAAAGCCTGTAGTTTGCCTTCTTCTGTGATATTATCCAACTCCTGGTAAAGGTTTAGTCTTTCCTGGATGCTTTCAATATAAGTATCAGGGATCAGTATTTCCAGGTCTGTATCAATGGTACAGTCGCTCACGAAATCTTTCTTCTCTTCCAGCTGATCTTTAAACAGGTCGCGGAATTCATTTTGTTTCAGTTCGCGGATGGCTTCATCCAGGATTTTCTGGTACATATCAAAGCCAATTTCGGCCATAAAGCCGCTCTGCTCACCACCCAGCAGGTTACCAGCGCCACGGATATCGAGATCGCGCATAGCGATCTGGAAACCGCTGCCCAGCTCACTGTGCTGTTCCAGTGTTTGCAGGCGTTTCCGGCTATCTGAAGGCAGCGTGCTCATAGGCGGCGCCAGCAGGTAACAGAAAGCTTTTTTATTACTGCGGCCCACGCGACCACGCAGCTGATGCAGGTCACTCAACCCGAAATGATGGGCGTTATTAATGATGATGGTATTGGCGTTTGGAATATCCACCCCACTTTCCACGATATTGGTACACACCAGCACATCGTACTTGCGGTCAATGAAATCGAGGATCACTTCTTCCAGTTGATGTCCTTCCAGTTGTCCGTGTGCCGTAGCAATAGACAGATCCGGGCAAAGTCCCTGGATCAGGCCGGCCATTTCTTTCAGGCCCTTTACCCTGTTGTGGATAAAGTACACCTGTCCGCCTCTTTCGGCTTCATAATAAATGGCTTCGCGGATCAGGTCCTGGTTAAACACCTGCACTTCTGTTTCAATGGCCTGGCGGTTTGGCGGCGGCGTATTGATAACAGAGAGGTCGCGGGCGCCCATCAGTGAAAACTGGAGCGTACGCGGTATAGGCGTTGCCGTTAGTGTAAGGGTATCTACGTTGTGCTTGATCTGTTTCAGTTTCTCTTTGGCAGAAACACCGAATTTTTGTTCTTCATCTACTACCAGCACGCCGAGGTCTTTAAACTTCACTTCTTTGCCCAGTAAAGCATGCGTGCCGATAATGATATCGATCTTTCCTTCTTCAAGGCGCTTAAGCGTTTCCTTTTTTTCTTTGGAAGATTTGAACCTGTTGAGATAGTCAACGGTGCAGGGAAAGTCTTTCAGGCGGTCGGCAAATGTTTTATAGTGCTGGAATGCAAGGATGGTGGTAGGCACCAGTACGGCAGCCTGCTTACCATCTACAATAGATTTAAACGCTGCGCGGATGGCGACTTCTGTTTTACCGAAACCTACATCTCCGCACACGAGCCGGTCCATCGGCGCCGGCGATTCCATGTCGCGTTTCACATCGGCGGTAGCCTTGCTCTGATCCGGCGTATCTTCGTAGATGAAAGAGGCTTCCAGTTCTGTTTGCAGATAGGTATCCGGCGTATGCGCAAAGCCTTGCTGGGCTTTACGTACCGCGTATAGTTTGATCAGGTCTTTGGCAATATCTTTTACCTGCGTTTTGGCTTTTTCCTTCAGCTTATCCCAGGCATCGCTGCCCAGTTTATTTACTTTAGGTTCCACGCCTTCTTTGCCGGTGTATTTACTGATTTTATGCAGGGAGTTGATATTTACATACAACAGGTCGTTGTTTTTGTAAATGATGCGGATAGCTTCCTGCATTTTACCCCCTACTTCAATTTTCTGGAGACCGCTGTACATGCCCACGCCATGATCAATATGCGTTACAAAGTCGCCAGATTGCAGCTCCCGCAAGGTTTTCATGGTAATCGCCTTATTCTTGTTGTAGGCTTGTTTTACCTTGTATTTATGGAAGCGCTGGAAGATCTGGTGATCGGTATAGCAGGCCAGTTTCAGCGAATGATCAATGAACCCGCTGCTGATGGCAACCGGGATGGGGAAGAATACAAAATCTGCTTTAAGGTCCTCGAATATACTGCGCAAACGTTCCAGCTGACGCGGGTTGTCTGAGAATATAAAGAGGGAGTATTTATTGCTGTTATGTTTACCGAGATCTTTAATCAGCAGATCAAACTGCCGGTTAAACACGGGTTGTTCCTGTGTATCGAAGGCGATGAGCTGAGGCTGGTAGCCGTTGTCTGTCAACCAATCTTTATTACCAAAAACAATTGTTGGCTTTTGCAGCAGTTGTTCCAGTAGTGGGGTGGCTTTCACAAAATCCTCTTCCTTCAGCACCATTTCTTCATCTTCATCCACTTTCACTTTCTGACCGGTGAGCAGGAAATCATCCAGCCGCTGTTCCATTTGTTCTATCACGCCTTTTACATAGGAAGGATCTTTCATCCATACTACGGTATTGGCGGGCAGGAATTCTGTGAGTGGTGTTTTGCTGTGGTCTGCCGCATGGGTGTCCATGTTGGCGATTAAGGTTACCTGTGTGAGCCTGCGTTCACTAAGCTGTGATTCCGGATCAAACAGGCGGATAGAATCTATATCTTCTCCAAATAATTCAATACGGTAGGGCTTTTCGTTACCAAAGGAATAGATATCCAGGATACCTCCCCTTACGGCATACTGACCGGGTTCATACACAAAATCGGTGGCGTGAAAACCCCAGCCGATGAGTTGTTCCAGCAGCGGATCTACTTTCAGTACATCGCCTACTTTCAGTTGCACCATATTGGCGCTGAAGGCCTGATTCCCGGCTACTTTCTCCCAGAGTGCTTCCGGATAGGTGACCAGGATCTTTTTCCTCACGGTATCCCCGGAAAATTTCATGAGCGCTTCCGTACGGAGCATACTATGGCTGCCGTTGATTTCATGGAACTGACCGGCTTTCTTAAATGAGTCGGGGAAATAGAAAATATCCAGTGCCTGGCTGAGTTGCTCCAGGTCGTTATGGAAATAGGCTGCCTCCTCTCTATCGTTTAAGATGAAGAGATGGTTTGCATCTGCATGCGCCCAGGTGCTGACTGCCACAAAATTTATTGCGCTTCCACTAATGGAGGAGAGCTGAAAGTATTGTGGGGTGGGTGATTGAATCCCCTTCACCAGCGACTGCAGACGCGCATCACGTTGAAATAGTTGTAATACAGCCTGTAAATTCATGAAGAATGCAAAGGTACGAAGATTTACCGATTTTGAGATTTGATCAGGGAAGATATTTAGAGAAGATACTTCCGCTTTTCATAATAAAAAAAACAAATAAGAAGAGATCCCATTAGTAGAATGCCAAATTTTCGCTATATTCAATAAGACCAAACTCAACTTCCATGCTGGACGTATGGCATACCGGAATCGTAACTAAATTGGTGGATGAAACCCACAATACGCGCCGTTTCTGGATACAGGTACCGGACATGGAACGGTTTGATTTCAAACCAGGACAATTTGTAACCCTGGACCTTCCTATTCACGAGAAAAAGAACAAACGCTGGCGTAGTTATTCCATTGCTTCCCATCCGGACGGCACCAATGTAATTGAGCTGGTGATCGTTTTACTGGAGGGAGGGTTGGGGAGTACTTACCTGTTCAATGAAATAAAGGAAGGAAGCGAACTGTTGCTGCGTGGTCCACAGGGAGTTTTCATACTGCCCGAACAGTTAGACAAGGAATTATTCCTGATTTGCACAGGTACCGGCATAGCGCCATTCCGTTCTATGGCGCATTACATTCAACTGCATGGCGTACCGCATGCGCCTATTCACCTTATTTTCGGCGTCCGCTACCAGCACGACCTGCTCTATGCAGCTGAGTTAGAGCAATTAGCGGCCTCTTTACCCAATTTCAACTACATTCCCACTTTATCGCGTGAAGAAAACTGGAGCGGCAAAAAAGGTTATGTGCATGCTGTTTATGAAGAACTGCTGCAGAACAAGCGTCCTGCCAACTTCTTTCTTTGCGGCTGGAAAGCCATGATCGACGAGGCTAAGCAACGGATACAAGCCATGGGTTACGACCGGCATGATATTCACCAGGAATTGTATGGCTAAAAGCGGTATCCCATTCCAAATTCAGGAATAGACAGCGGAAAAGCATACCTGGAGGAAATGATATTTGTAAACCCTCACTTCGTTAAAGGGCTGCAACAGTTATATAGTTTCGTATAGGCATAAAGAGTGCTTATACTAAATATAACGGTTGTAGCCCTTATCTTTTACTAGAGAATTTTATTTAATACCAGTGCTTTCACTTCAGACAGCGGAATGCGTTCCTGCTCCATGCTGTCGCGGTGACGGATGGTCACTGTACCATCTTCTTTTGTCTGATGATCAATGGTTACGCAGAAAGGCGTACCAATGGCATCCTGGCGGCGGTAGCGTTTACCGATGGCATCTTTTTCTTCGTAAAAACAATAGAATGCCTGTTTGCAATCATTCATCAGCTCTCTTGCCAGTTCGGGTAAACCATCTTTTTTCGTCAGCGGGAAAATGGCCAGTTTCACAGGCGCCAGCTTAGCAGGCAGGCGAAGTACCACGCGGCTATCTTCTTTTTCCGGTGTGCTCAGATCCTCTTCTGCATAAGCATTACAGATGGTCAGCAGGAACATACGATCCAAACCGATAGAAGTTTCTATCACATAAGGAACATAGTTCTGATTGATTTCTGTGTCGAAGTACTGAATTTTTTTCTTGCTGTATTCCTGGTGTTGTTTCAGATCAAAATCAGTGCGGGAGTGGATACCTTCTACTTCTTTGAAGCCGAATGGGAACTCGTATTCAATGTCCACAGCGGCATCTGCATAGTGCGCTAATTTGATGTGATCTTTAAAATGATATTTTGCCGGATCGATGCCGAGGCTCAGGTGCCACTGCATACGTTCTTCTTTCCATTTCTCATACCATTCCTGCTGGGTGCCGGGACGTACAAAGAATTGCATTTCCATCTGCTCAAATTCGCGCATGCGGAAAATAAACTGGCGGGCTACAATTTCATTTCTGAAAGCTTTACCAATTTGTGCAATACCAAACGGCACTTTCATTCTGCCGGTTTTCTGCACGTTGAGGAAGTTTACGAAGATACCCTGGGCCGTTTCCGGACGCAGGTATATTTCGCTGGCTTCATCTGTTACGCTGCCCAGCTGGGTGGAGAACATCAGGTTAAACTGACGTACATCGGTCCAGTTGGAAGTACCGCTTACTGTGCATTTTATTTTGTTGCTTTCTATCAGTGTTTTGAGACCTGCAAAATCATTTTCTTTCAGCAGTTCATCCATCTGCGCCAGAAGGGCATTGCCGGCTTCCTGTGGTAATGTTTCTGCATAACCTTCAATCAGGTGATCCACACGGTAACGTTTATTGCTATCCTTGTTATCGATCATCGGGTCGCTGAAATTATCCACGTGTCCGGACGCCTTCCAGGTAGTAGGATGCATAAAGATGGCAGCATCGATCCCCACGATGTTTTCGTGCAACTGGGTCATGCTTTTCCACCAATAATCCTTAATGTTTTTCTTCAATTCTGAACCGTACTGACCGTAGTCGTATACGGCGCTGAGTCCATCGTAAATTTCGCTGGACTGAAAAACAAAACCATATTCTTTACAATGCGATATGATCGCCTGGAATTTATTCTGATCTGTAGACATAGTGGCGCAAAGATAAAGGGCTATTTTGAAAATACGTATGCGATTATTAAATAATTTATAAACTGGTGATTAGCCTTCCTGGACGATCTCCGGCTCATGTGGAATTTCAATTTGTTTGATCCAAACCGCATAATCATTGGGATAAATCTGTGCACCGAAATATTGTACGTAATTGCGGGTAAATACGGCCCCAAAATACAGGATGGCCGCGGAATAGTATACCCACAACAATATAATAACAATGGAGCCGGCAGCGCCGTAGGTAGAGCCCACCCTGCTGGCGCCCAGATAATAACCGATCGCAAATTTACCGATCATAAAAAGGATGGCCGTGGCAATAGCGCCCACCCGTACGTCTTTCCACTTGATCCGTGCATCGGGCAGCACTTTAAAAATGATGGCAAACAATGTAGCGATCACCACAAACGGCACTACAAAGTCGGCCAGGGAAAAGAGGATACCTGATGTAAGCTTACCCGGAAGCAGGTTCACCACCAGCGCGGAGAACAATTCCACCAAACCGTTGATGGCCAGTGATACCAGCAAAATGAACCCCAGGCTTACAACCAGTGAAAACGATAACAACCTGTTCAGTATCATCCGTAACAAGCCATTCTTTTTAGGTTTGGATTTCAGTCGCCAGATGAAATTTATGGAGTCCTGGATTTCCGCGAATACCCCGGTGGCGCCAATGATCAGGGTAATGAACCCTACCATAGTGGCCCAGCTCATATCACCGGAAAGAGAGGCGTTTTTAATCATGGACTGTATCTGTATGGCAGCATCATTGCCTACCAGCCCGCGGATCTGGCCGTAAATATTTCCTTCGATAGCATCCCTGCCCAGGAACAGGTCGCATAAAAAGATAATAATGATCAGCATGGGCGCCACGGAAAAGATCGTATAATAGGCCAGGGCGGCACTGAGCTTCATCACTTTATCATCTATAAAATCAATACCGGATTGCTTCAGTACCTGCCAGATGATTTTAAGCTTGCTCGGTTTTTTCATAGCAGCATTTTAGTAACAGTAAACAAAAAGTATGCAGGCTGTATTAAGACTTTAATTTAGGGTTGTTATGATGCCGTTGCGCATCACGGATATTCTTCTTTTCAAAATTCTTTTCCAGGGCTACTGTCATATCAATACCGGTTTGATTGGCAATACAAAGCAACACCCACATCACATCGGCCAGTTCATCTGCCAGCAGCTTTTTATTATCACTTTCCTTCGACGACTGATCCCCATACTTACGGGCCATGATACGGGCCACTTCCCCTACTTCTTCTGTAAGGATGGCCATGTTGGTGAGCTCACTGAAATAGCGCACACCGGTAGTATTGATCCAGTTATCGATTTTTTGCTGGGCTTCCTGAATGGTCATGAATTAGTTTTTATTTATTAAAGATAATGGATTGACTTTATTCCCGGTTGTGTGAATCTATGATGATCGTAACGGGACCATCATTTAACAACGCCACTTTCATATCAGCCCCGAAAATACCGCGCTGAATGGTAGTGCCCATATCCTGTTCCAGTTGCACGATCATTTTTTCGTACAGCGGAATCGCAACATCCGGCTTACTGGCACGGATATACGAAGGGCGGTTTCCCTTTTTGGTGGAGGCGTGCAGGGTGAACTGGCTGACGAGCAGAATATCGCCGTGAACATCTTTCACAGATACATTCATCACTCCTTCATCGTCGTTAAAGATCCGGAGGTTCACTATTTTAGCACTCAGCCACTGAATATCTTCTTCCGTATCGATATCTTCAATACCCAGCAGCACCAGCAGGCCGGTTTGGATTTCACCGGTTACGGCCCCGTCTACTGTAACAGATGCGGAACTGACACGTTGTATAACTGCTCTCATGGATTTTTATTTAACGCCGGAAAATTAAGGCAAATCGTTTGTATCTGTAACATATTACACCCCGTTTGCGTTTAACAGGAACCAAAATCAATGTTCTATGACCCGTATCTGTTACCTGTTTATCAGCGTACTTTTATTTACAGCCTGTACCACATCTTCCGAGAAAAATCCCTGCGAGGGCATCGTGTGCGACTATATGGCTCCTGCCTGTAAATTCAAACTGGTAGAAGCTGGAACCGGTCGCGATCTTGTTTATGGTCCCTATGCCCGCATTCCCGTAGATAGTATCAAAATACTGATGCAGGATACTACTATAAAGGTTAAACAAGTGATAGATACACCCAGTAATACCGCCTTGTTATATTTTTATGTGCTGGGGCCTCAAACCCTGCGGGTTGGCAGGCCGGCTAAGGTTACCCTGGATAAATTGACTTTCCTGTCAAGATCAGTTGGCTGCTGCGGCACGGAGCTATACAGTTTGCAGTTAAACGACAACCCGGTTGCAGTGCCCCGGGATTCCGCCGGTGTTTTCCTGATCCCTTATACTTTATAAATGCCGTTATAAAACGATGCCGCTGCATTAAATGTTAAACCAGGGAAACCGCTGCCCCTGGTAAAAACAGCACGTATTCGCCGTAATTTGTAATAAATTGCACTTCCTAAGGCATTTTTTATATTATAAATTAAATCAAGATGAATATCAATGTGACCCCCGAAATCACGTTCCGCACGGCCCGCAGCGGTGGCAGCGGCGGACAAAACGTGAATAAGGTGGAAACGATGGTGGAAGGCTACTTCGATATCATGGCTTCTGCCCTTTTAACCCAGGAACAAAAAACAGTGCTGACGGAGAAGTTATCGAACCGTATCAACGCAGATGGCCTGCTCCAGGTAAAGTCGCAGACGGAGCGCACCCAGCTGGGGAACAAACAAACAGTGATTTCCAAAATGAATGACCTGATCAACAAAGCGCTGATACCACGCAAAAAGCGCGTACCTACGCGGCCCTCCAAAGCTGCTAAGGAAAAACGCATCCAGTCGAAAAAGAAGCATTCCGATAAAAAGCAGCAACGGAGAGGGGGATTTGAGTAAGCCAGGTCACCGGTCAATCCTCATAAATCCGCGATTCGTAATCCGTAATTCGTAATTTGCGTCAAAATATTTGGGAATTGAGTATTAAGAACCTGGCAGGACAAACGGTATTTTACGGATTGAGTAACATAGTGAGCAAATTGCTCAATTATTTCCTTACTCCTTTTTATCTGACCATCTTAACCCGTGCATCATTCGGGGAGATGTCCAACGTATACGCCTATATACCGTTTGCCAATATTGTGCTGACTTATGGCATGGAAACGGCCTTTTTCCGTTTCGCCAAAAAGGAGAACAAAGCCCATGTACTGGGTACTTCCACCATTTCCCTCTTACTTTCCACTATCAGCATTACCATTTTACTGTTGTTGTTGCGGTCGCCGGTCATTAACTCGTATGCCGGCGAGCTGGCAGGACTGAATGGCCATCCCACCTATTACACCTATGTAGTGCTGTTGATGGCGTTTGATGCGCTCACAGCCATTCCTTTTGCGCAACTGCGGCTGGAAGGACGGCCTATGAGATATGCTGCCATTCGTATAGCCGGAATAGTTACTACCATCTTTTTCAATATTTTCTTCCTGGTCATTTGCCCGAAACTGTATGCTGCCGGCCATCACTGGTTGCCGGATCTCCAAAGCGGCAGCGACCAGACGGGGTATATTTACCTGAGCAACATGCTGGGCAGCGCCATTACGCTGGTGCTGTTTCTTCCCCAGATCCGCAAAATAGAATGGAGGTTTGATACCGGTTTATGGAAACAAATGATGCACTATGCCCTTCCGCTGATCGTTGTGGGAATGGCGGGCATGGTTAATGAAACGTTCGACAGGGCCTGGTTTTTACCGCAGTTCCTGCCAGGCGATAACATGGAAGCCAAAAAAGAAGTCATTGCGCTGTACAGCGCCAACTATAAACTGGCCATCCTGATTACCATGTTTATACAGGCATTCCGGTTAGGAGCCGAGCCCTTTTTCTTTAAACAGGCGGAAAGCGGCGATCCGAGGAAAATGTATGCACGGATCATGAAGCTGTTTGTGATCATGCTTTGCTTCATGTTCCTGTTTGTAAGTCTTTACCTGAATATCTGGAAGGCGTTCCTCCGGGTACCGTTCTACTACCAGGGGATGCGTATTGTACCGGTATTGCTGCTGGCCAACATGTTCCTGGGTATTTATTACAATCTCACGATCTGGTTTAAGCTCACGGACCGCACCAAAACGGGCGCGGTGATTACCATCATTACCGCCGTACTGGCCTTCCTGCTCAATTACTGGTGGATACCGGTGATGGGCTATTATGGCGCTGCACTGGCAACGATGGTATGTTATTTTGTACAAATGGTCATCTGCTATGTGTGGGGGCAGAAGTATTACCCCATCCCTTACCATCTTCCTAAACTCATTACCTACATGGGGCTGGCCGCCGGCATTTACTATATATTCAGCTGGCTCAATGCCACGGTGCTGTCGCCGAAAGACATTTATGCCCTCAAACCCCTTCCGCTCGCAGTGGCCACGGCTTTCTTTCTGGCTTATGCCTGGTTTATTTTCCGTATGGAGAAGAAGGAGTTTGCCCGTTTACCGGTGATCGGGAAGTTTATTAAAGTAGGCTAATCCACCAGGAAAGGATTGTGTTTCTTTTCAAAGCCTATAGTGGTGGCTGGTCCGTGGCCGGGGAATACCCTTACCTCATCCGGTAATACAAACATTTGCTCCCGGATGCTTTTCAGCAGGGTGGCATGATTACCTCCCGGCAGATCGGTACGGCCAATGCTCTGGTAAAACAGGACGTCGCCCCCAATTACGAAATGCTGGCCCGGGCAATAAAAGGCTACACTTCCCGGAGAATGGCCAGGGGTAAACAATACCGTTAACTCATCGGCGCCAAAAAGAATCTTTTCCCCTTCTGTAAGGTAACGGCCGGCCTCCGGGGAGGGATCAAAAGGAATGTTGTACATCCCCGCCGCCCGCTGGGAATTGTCCAGTACCGGCTGTTCCAGCTCATGAAACTCCGGACGCACTTTATACGTATCTGATACGAGCTTATTACCGAATATATGATCAAAGTGGCAGTGCGTATTCAATAATCTTATAACATTTAACCCGTGCGTTTGTATATATTGTAATAATTCTTTTCTTTCGTCCTGAAAATAACACCCTGGGTCTATAATTATACATTCCTTTTTTCCGTTAATAAGCAGGAAAGTGTTTTCTTGTAGTGGACCAAAAGTGAATTGTTGTATTTCAATCATTGTAACCCGATTTTTTTAGGCTAATTTTAAAACAGATCACAATATTATCAATACTTTCTGTATGAACAGATTTATTACCAGGTTATTATTCCACGGTACCCTATTACTTGGAACGATAGTATCCCAGGCCCAGACCAATACAGTAGAATTCGGACAAAATCGTGTGCAATTCAAGAACTTCAAGTGGAGATACTATCAAAGCCGGCATTTCAACACCTATTTCGCCCAGAACGGGCTGGAACTTGGTAAGTATGCGGCACAGGTAGCCGAAAAGGAATTACCCCAGCTGGAACAGTTCATGGAATCCAACCCCAGACAGCGTATTAATATTGTGGTTTACAACTCTTTCGGGGAAATGAAGCAGTCCAATATCGGTATTGGCGTGGATTGGCAGAACACAGGAGGAGTGACCAAACTGGTGGGTAACAAAATGATCGTCTATTTCGACGGTAACCATGAAAACCTCCGCCGCCAGATCCGGCAGGGGATTGCCCGCATCATGCTGGAAACGCTGCTGTTTGGGGAAGATATCGGCGAATTTGCCGGTAATGCTGCCCTGATCGACTTCCCGAAATGGTTCACCGATGGCTTTATTGGCTATGCCGCCGAAAACTGGACCGCCAGGCAGGATGAGGAACTGAAGCTCATCATCATGTCCGGCAAATACAGCAACTTCAATTCCCTCGCATATGACCATCCCCTTTTAGCCGGCCAGGCGTTCTGGTACTATGTGGAAAGCAAGTACGGCAAAGATGCCGTGCCTTATCTCATGTATATCACCCGCATTAACCGTGGATTGAAAAAAGGCTTTGAGCAGGTACTTAACCAAACGCCGAAGAAAGCCACTAAAGACTTCTTTGTATTTTATCAGAAAAGATTCCAGGAAGATAACCGCAGAAGGAAAACTTCTGCCAAAGGCCGTACTATCGTAGCCCAGGAAATTACGCCGAAAGCCGACTACTACCGCTTTAACCCGAATCCTAAAAATAATTCCTACGCAGTAGTTGAGTTTAAAAAAGGAGTTTACCGCGTACAGATCCAACTTGGCTGGAATAAGCCAAAAGTACTGCTGCATAGCGGTGTAATGCAACTGGCCAACCAGGTAGATCCAAACTATCCGCAGATGGCCTGGAACACCAAAGGCAACCGCCTGGCCGTTGTGTACGAGCACGAAGGCAAAACCAAACTGATGATCTATGACCTGATCACCCGCACGACTATACGCCAGGAACTGAACCAGTTTGACCGGATCATCGACTTTAAATACATGCCGGTACAGGAAAATACCCTGTTGTTGTCTGCCGTGAAAAACGGACACACCGACATCTTTACCTATAACATTAGCAACTCTAAAACAGACCAGATCACCAACGACGTGTACGATGACCTGGATCCATCCTTTGCCGCATTCCCCGGCAAAAGCGGTATTCTCTATTCTTCCAACAGGCCCGGCCCAAAAGGAAGGGGCAGCGATACTTCACTGCTGAACAATCCTTTCAACATCTTTATGGTGGACAACTGGAACAGGAGCTCTGAAAAGCAGATCACCCAGCTGACCGACCTGCAGTATGGCAATGCCAAACTGCCCATGCAGTATAACACCACCCACTTTACCTTTGTTTCTGATGCCAACGGTATCCGTAACCGTTATGCCGGCTTCTTCAAGTCGCAGGCAGATGGCGTGGATTCCCTCTTTTATGTAGGCTCTGAAATCCTCCATAACCCCGACCAGGAAGAACTGGATTCAGCGATGGCCGCCTATGGTTCTACCGCCCCGGATTCAGTAGAGGCGATCACTATCACCAAAGATTCTACCTATACTTTCCCTATTTCTAACTATCCTTACGGTATCCAGGAATCACGGATTACCGGTGAAAAGGGAGAAGTATCGGAAGTAGTGCAGTATGCGGATATCAAACGGCTGATGAAGCTGAAAGTAGATACTGTGGTGTTGAAAAAAAGGAATATAACGGCAAAAAATACCAATTTCAGGAAAGCCCAGATGCATGCCGACAGTTTACGTTTAGGCCTGCCTACTTACCTGGCGCCGTCAAAAGATACTTCCACACATCCTAATTTCTTCCAGAACGAGTTCGGGAATGAGCCGGCCGATACCAGCAACAACGCTAATACGGCCAACGAACCGGCGCTGTTTGAAAAAAGGAAAGAAAATGAATCGATCCTTAAAAAATCGAAACTGTTCCCATATAAATTCAAATTCGCTTCCGATTACCTGATCCTGCAACTGGATAACTCCATCCTGGTAAATAAATACCAGCCATTTACCGGTCCTCCCAGCGGTCCTATCCGCCTTACCGACCCGGTGAACGGGTTAATCCGCATTGGAGTAAGCGATTTGTTTGAAGATCTGAAATTCAACGGCGGCTTCCGTATTCCGTCTTCCCTGCAGGGATCGGAATACTTCTTTACGGCCAATTACCTGAAGAAACGCTTCGACTATAAATTCACTTACTACCGTAAAGTGGATAAGAGCAGTGGATTTGCCATCCGTGACCAGTCTGGTAACGATTCCGCTTTTGTTCCTACCAAAATGATCACCAACATTTACCAGGGCGAAATGAGGTATCCTTTCGACCAGGTGAGGAGTATCCGTTTATCAGCAGGTATACGTACCGATAAACTGGTAGTCCAGTCAGAGAACAAAGAATCACTGATAGCGCCTGATTACAAGGAAACGTATGCTTTAATGCGCCTGGAATACGTATACGACAATACGATCAACCCGGCTATTAATATCTGGAATGGTACCCGTTATAAAATTTATGGAGAAACCAATGCACAGCTGACCAATGGCGGACTGAATGAGTTATTCAATCCGGGTCTTTCCGCCGGCGCCCAGGGCAGGTTTACCTATAACATGGGAGTAGATATCCGTCACTATACAAAGATTTACCGCAACTTTATCTGGGCTACACGTTTTGCAATGGATATGTCGTGGGGAACACGTAAACTGCTGTATTACCTGGGCGGTATCGACAACTGGCTGAACCCTCAGATCAACACCAGGACTCCGGTAAACCTTAGTGAAAACTATGCTTTCCAGACCCTTGCGGGTAACCTGCGCGGCTACAAACAGAATGCAAGGAATGGTAACAATGTGATGTTGCTGAACACAGAGCTCCGTTTACCGGTGTTTGCCACTTTCATCGACAAACCGATCAACTCTGCGTTCCTGCGCAATTTCCAGGTTACCTCTTTCATTGACATAGGTACCGCCTGGAATAAAAAGCTGAGCTTTAAAGACGCCAATTATACTACTTATGACGATGGTCAGGGTATAACCACCCGCATCAAAGAAGGCTTCCTCGGACCTTTCGTAGGTGGTTATGGTTTTGGTGCTCGCACCACCATTGCCGGCTACTTCCTCCGCGCAGATGCAGGCTGGCCTGCTGTAGCGTTTTTCAGAGGCAGTCCGATCTGGTACTTCGGTATGGGCGTCGACTTTTAAACGGATCGCCTTCGGCGATGGAAATTGTCTTGGAGCAGGATTACGCTGATTATACTGATTGCACTGATTTGATCCTGTTTGATTTTTAAAAGATTTAGGGGAGATAGAAGCGGATATCGCTTTTATCTCCCCTAATTGTTAAATAAAATCCCAGAAAATAAAATCAGTGCAATCAGTATAATCAGCGTAATCCTGCTCCAAGACAATTTCCATCGCCGAAGGCGATCCTACGCGTGTTGCTTTTTCACCAGCGGGTACATTAAGCTCAGGAATATTCCCATACAGACGGTAAAAGCCCAGGCATGCCGGTTTTCCACGGGATGCAGGAAAATGTCCCTCATATCTCCCAGCAGCGTAAGCGGGTCTTTTACAATATCCCAGCTGTTATAGCGAAGATACCGGCCAATATATACGCCCATTCCGCATAGGAACATTACAGGGAAAGTAAATAACCATGCAGGCCAGCGGCTATGCCGGTTGCTCCATAATTTCTCCATGCTGCGGATAGACATATACCCGAACATCATGCCGTTCCAGGCGAAAGAGAAAATCACAAACAGATCAAACCACAATGGCACGCCGCCATCAAATAAATGAAACAGGTCCGTAAGGATGTAGGGGGCGTTGGGAATAAACAGCAGCCATACTATAAAGCAGCCGTACCAGTTATACCGGTTTTTGATTTGTTCCGGGTGCTTTTCCATCCAGCCGGTGATAGCAAAAGGAATGAAGGCCAGGAAAAGGTTCCAGATCAGTGATACCCGCAGATAGCTGCCGGTATGAACTACACGACAAAGAAGCAACGCCATACTGAACAGTACAGATGTATACAGGGTGTATTGGTGCCGCGACCGGCCTATACGGTGTTGTAATAAACGAATGGTTCTCATCAATTGCATATGGTTACTTTTAGTCAAATTAAAATATAGGGAATAAATACGACAGCCCCGATAATAACGGCTGCCACAGCCGCTATCAGTACAGCGCCGGCCGCTACATCCTTGATGAACTTCACTTTCGGATGCAGCTGTGGCGAAAGATGATCCATTATTTTTTCGATAACTGTATTAAGCATTTCTGTAATCCACACCAATGTAATGGCGAGGATGATCCAAATCCATTCCGGCGTTGCTATTTTATACCAGCAACCGGCTGCCACCACCACGATGGTAGCGAGGGCGTGAATACGCGCATGTGGCTCACTGCGCAGGAAAGCGGCAATACCACTGAATGCGTATCCGAAGCTGGCCAACCGTTTGCTGATATAAGAGTTTCCCATGTTTGTTTTTATTGCTGGATATTGGTGTTTTTCTGTCCTAATTTATCCCATTTGATGGTGGTGCTGAAATACATGATCAGGGCGAGGATGATAAAGAGTCCTAAGCTTCCCATCAGCAGTGCCTGATCTTCTGCACTGATAATCACGTAAATGAATCCGTAAAGGATGGCAAGCGTAGCCCCGATGCCGGCTGCAATGCGGCCGCTTTTAAAGGCAGCAGCCGTATACGCAATAATCAGACCTATTGTGAGCACACTGGCAATAAGATAAGCCATAGTAAAGTTAATTTGTTCTGAAATAGAGATGAGCAGGGTATAAAAAATACAGAGGGCTAACCCGATGAGGGCATATTGTAATGGATGAAGGGCGCGGCGTTGTGATAGCTCAATAAAATAAAAGACAAAAAAAGTTAACCCAATGATCATGACGGCATACTTTACCGCCCGCATAGACATCTGGTAGCTTTCGGCAGGCATGAATAACTTAATCCCGAAATCGGCGGAATGGATGTCAAATTTCTTGCCTTCCCAGCTTTGCGGATAGTTGCGGTTCAGGTGTTGTATCTGCCAGGTAGCGGCAAAGCCTTTATCGTCCACCCGGCGGGTTTTCGGCGGGAACGCTTCATCGAATGCGGGATCAGTCCAGCTGGAATTGATGCCTACCATGGTTGTTTTACCAATGGGAGAAAAACTGATCCGTCCGGAGCCCTTTATCCCCAGCTCCAGGGAGAAGCTACCGCCCAGGGCGCCGGCGTCGCCGGGGACAACCGATACCGGGGTTTGGATACCATTATCAAACAGGTCCTTGCTGACCAAACCGGGGTTAAATAAATAGGATTTACCATTCCACATCATCTGCACCTGGTTGCCAATGCCCCGCAAATCGCTGATGCCAATGAGTACTGACGCATGTTCCCAATCTAAGGCGGAAGGAGGGATATTAAGCGACAACAGTTCATTGCGGTTAAAAGTGCCGCTCAGCTGCAACCTGGCATTGTACACGGCTACATTGAAAATACCGCGGTGCAGTTTTTCGGGCAACAGCTCTCCGTTGATCCGTAAACTATCCGGCAGGAGGTACACATAGGTTGCTTCGTCGGTTCCGGCTTTATACGGAATGGCCAGCACTGGTCCTGTAATATTCTGTTCGCCTCCCCAGCGGCTGCCGATTTCCTGGGTGGCTTCATTTTGCCGGTCGCGGCGTTCCCAGATAATGTTTTGAATCATCGCCGCTGGTACGAGCAGTACCAGCGTCAATACTGAGATGATGATCGCTTTAATAGCGTAGGCGTAGCGGTCAAAGAAAGAAGGAGATCCGTTTGTTGAAGGTTCCATATTTTTTATTTTTAAAAGTACTTTGTATTTCAAAGTAAAAAGACAAAAAAAATTTATTTAGTGAATTTGATCATATGCTCAAGCGCCGCGATATGGCCTTTGAAAGCTTTTTCGCCAGCCGCGGTAATAGCATAGGTAGTATTGGTTTTCCTGCCAATAAAGCCCTTATGCACTTTGAGATACCCGTTCTCTTCAAGTGTATTGAGATGCGATGCCAGGTTACCATCGGTTACTTCCAGCATCTGTTTGAGATCGTTGAAATTTACTTCCTCGTTCACCATCAATACACTCATAACGCCCAGGCGTATACGGCTCTCGAAAATCTTATTTAAGTTACCTATCGGGTTCATGCGATTGATTAAACTGTCCCTTTCCGTTCATATTTCCACCACATCAGCGCTCCATAAATGATGTGCAGTAAACCGAAACCTATAGCCCAAAAATAAAGACCATCGTTCAAATAGAAAAGATTAAGTATACCGAGAACAACTTCACAGATTCCCAGGTACCTCACATCGGGCAAAGTATATTTACTGGCATTGATGATGGCCAACCCATAAAATACCAGGCAGGTAGGGGCTATCAGTCCTTCCTGGTGGTTAAATAATAACCCGGCTATAAAAGCGCCGCCCGCCGCCAAAGGAATCGCTGTGTTGATCAGCACTTTCCGCGACGTTAAGTCCCAGATCGGTAAATTATTTTTCTTCGCCTTGCGCCAGGTAAAAAAAGTTCCGGCGATAAGCGCTGCCGCTAACACAGAAAATCCCAAAACAATTAACCGGTACTTCAGCACTATGAAATCTGAATGACTATGTACACCGGTAGTGTTCCACCTGAAATAATATTCATTCAGCCACATATTGGCAATAAATGCGCCGATCAGGCCACAGATACCGGCGGAGATACCGCTTAATCCACTCAGCGAAATGAAACGACTGCTGCGTTCCATCATTCGCTTAATGTCTGTTAATGCCTGCAGATGTTGTTGGTCTGTCATACAAAAAAGTACTTTGCAATACAAAGCTAATAGAAAAATCCGAATCACAAAATATAATTTTTTGTTATAACTGCGTTACCTATAGGATACTGACTGTCCAGAATCGCAATAAATGATATAATATTGTTGTCAGATATGGTTGGCTGGAAAAGAATATTAGCAATAATCATCGGCGTAAGCGGCTGGGGTTCGGGTTTGATGGCGCAGCAGTACAAGGTTAGTGGAGTGGTTAGAGACGCGCACTCACAGGAAATCATTCCGTTCGCCACTCTTCAGTTTGTGCGTACCCAAACAGGTATGGTTAGCAACGCGGAAGGGAAATACCTCTTCGAACTAAATGTTATCCCATCAGATTCATTGCTGGTCAGGGTAATGGGATATAACATCCTTAAATTGCCGGTTAACAAAGATCAGAAAGAACAGGTCATCAACTTTGAGGTAACCCGCTCAGATGTTTCCCTGAAAACATACGAGGTGAAAGCCAACGTCAACTGGGCACTCATTCTCCTGAAACAAATCGTTAAACATAAACCGGAGAATAATTATAATCGCCTCGATAACTACAAATACGAGGTATATAATAAGCTGGAGCTGGACATGAAGAATCTCAACAAAGAGAAACTCGGGAAAAACCGCTTCACCAAACCGTTTGCGTTTATTCTTGATAACATAGACAGTACTTCTGAAGACAAACCTTTCCTACCCATTTTCCTCACGGAAACATTATCGGATTATTATTTCCAGTCGAGCCCCCGCAAAACAAAAGAAATCATCAAGGCCGCCCGAACGTCGGGAATAGATAATGAAAGCGTGACCAAATTCCTGGGAGGGATGTACCAGAATGTAAATGTATACGACAACTTCATCCCGGTATTCGATAAACTGTTTGTAAGTCCCATTCACCACAACGGCGCCTTCTACTACGATTACTCCATTGCAGATACACAATACGTCAACAGCCAGCGGTTTATTAAACTAAACTTCACGCCTAAACGCAAAGGAGAAAATACTTTTATTGGTGATATCTGGGTACATGATACCACTTACGCCGTACAAAAAACTACGCTGTCGGTACCCCGGGACGCCAACATCAACTTCGTCCGCAAAATCAGCATGGTACAGGAATTCCGGCAATTACCCGATAGCTCCTGGTTCCTCTATAAAGATAAATTTATTGCCGACTTCTGGGCGCCAAGCCCCAAGCCGGGGAAAACGTTTGACTTCATAGGCCGTAAAACCACGACTTATGATGACGTAATTACGAATGATACCGCTGCTACCAACATCTTCAGTGATAAAAAATATCCGGAAAATGTAATGGTGCTGGATAGCGCAAGAGCACGGAAGGATTCCTTCTGGATGGATAACCGCCCGGAAAATCTCAGCAAAAATGAAGAAGGCATCTACAAAATGGTGGATACCCTTCAGAAAATGCCGCTTTTCCGGAGCTATTCAAATACAATCCGGTTCCTCGCTACCGGCTATAAGCCCTTTGGCCCTATTGAATGGGGACCTTACTATTACCTGTTTTCCCAAAACAGGCTGGAAGGTTTCCGTTTACGACTGGACCTCGGTACCACCCCGCAGTTCAATAAAGATCTGTACCTGTACGGTTACCTGGCCTATGGCTTCACGGATCATGTATACAAGGGGAAAATGTCGGCGCTATGGCTGCTGAAAAGACATCCGCGTACCTATCTGTATGCATCTTTCACAAAAGACCTGGACAATGGCACCCACTACTATGATGAAGTAGGTACGGATAACATCTTTACCCTCGCCATCCGGAAAAATGGGGTACCGCAGAAATTCTTAATGGTGAATGAAAAACGGTTTGAATTTTTCAAAGAATACTACAGCGGTTTTTCCCACCAGATATCACTCACACACAAACAGGTAAGACCATTCGAACCGCTTCCAACCGCTGCTTTTTATCCGAAAGCGCCCGATGGCCGCGATCCGCTGACCAGCATGGAGGTAGAACTGAAATTCCGCTATGCCTTCCATGAACAATTCCTGGAAGGGAATTATTACCGGATCAGCCTGGGTAGCAAATATCCCATTGCAGAACTGAAATTTGCTGCCGGTATACCAGGCGTAGCCAACAGCGGACAAAAATATCAACGCCTTTCACTCAGCGTATCAGATTATGTAAAACTGCCACCTTTCGGCTCTTTTTACTATAATGTTTTTGGCGGTAAAATTTTTGGTACAGTACCTTATACTTCGCTTGAAGTGCATCCCGGTAACGAAATTTACTACTACAATAAGTATGCTTTCAACATGATGAACCGCTTTGAATTCATCAGTGATCAATATGCAGGCTTTAACGTGGAGCATACCATTGGTAATGGTATCTTCGGTTATATTCCACTGATTAAAAAACTGAAATGGCGCCAGTTCTGGACCGCCAAAGGCGTAATAGGTTCCTTATCGGAATCCAACAAACAACTGAATCTCAACAACGGCTTTGCATTCAAAACATTACAAGGTAATCCTTACCTCGAACTGGGTACGGGCATAGAAAATATTTTTAAATTCCTGCGGGTAGATTTTATATGGAGAGTAACACCGGATGTGACACCGGGAGAACCTGCCAACAAGCGTTTTGGCGTATTCGGTAGCTTCAAATTACAGTTTTAACCTGCTGCTCATGAAAGATGTAACACATACCCCGCTGTTTGAATGCATCCTGCGGGGAGAAATAGACGGCAGCTCGTACGACCTGGAAAATGACTATCAATGTATCAAAATGCAATTGGATGGAGCAGAGAAAAAATTGCAGCTGAGGTTTATTAATGATGATTATAAAATCATTCTTGAGTTTCATCAAACTACGATAACGTGCTTCACCATCCTGCCTGAAAAAAGCAGCGGCAGTACCTCGCTGACAAGCTTCTACCGGGGACAATTCAAGTTCAATAACAACCTTCACGAAATAACGGCACAAGGCAAATACTATTACTATCTATCTTTCCTCGGCAACGATGCGATAGAGCTGTTTGCCAAACGTGTTACCCTATCTTTAAGCCGGTTGAATTCCTGAATTAAACTGTCATTAAACATGATCAGCTGCTTCGCAGATAATGCTGCAGGCCCATTTTATTTCTTCGGGCGTAATGATCAGGGGAGGCACGATGCGCATACATTCTGCGGCAAAGAGGAACCAGTCGGTGAGCACACCTTTATCGATGCAATAATCAATTACCTTTTTATTTACCGGGAAATTTTCAAATTCTACTGCGATCATCAATCCTAATGAGCGTACCGATTTAATAGCCGGATGTTTCAGGTGTTCCAGGAACAACTGACCTTTTGCATTCACTTCTTTCAACAGATCCTGGTCCAGCAATGCCTGGAAGCCTGCACGGCCTGCGGCGCAATTTACAGGGTGGCCTCCAAACGTAGTGATATGGCCTAACACAGGGTTGTTGGTCAATGTCCACATGATGTCGCGGGAGGCGATGAAAGCGCCTAATGGCATGCCCCCGCCGAGTGCTTTACCAAGCAGTAATACATCGGGTACAATACCAAATTGTTCGAAAGCCCACAACGTACCGTTTCTCCCAAAACCACACTGAATTTCATCCAGTATAAGCAAGGCGCCGGTAGCCGAACATTTTTCGCGCAGCGCGTGTAGCCATTCCCGTTGTGGCACTATTACGCCGCCTTCCGCCTGCACACTTTCTGCGATCACGGCGGCGGTGTTTCCGGTGATCAGCTCCAGCGACGCAAAGTTATTATACTCCAGGTGTTGTATACCCGGCAACAAAGGCCGGTAAGCGTTGCGCCAGTATTCATCGCCAAGGATGCTCAGCGCTCCTTGTGTAGATCCATGATAACTACGGTTAAAAGCAGCAATTTCCGTCCGGCCGGTATACCGTTTGGCCAGTTTCATGGCGCCTTCCACGGCTTCGGCTCCTGAATTGGTAAAATATACACAGTTTAACTGTTCCGGAAGATGCTGGGTGAGCAGGCTGGCAAAGGCCACCTGCGGCGATTGTACAAACTCACCATACACCAGCAGGTGCATATATTGCTGCGCCTGTTCCTGTATGGCCTTTACAACGGCAGGATGGCAATGTCCTACGTTACATACACTGATACCGGCAATCAGGTCGAGATACCTTTTCCCGTTTACATCCCACATATACATGCCTTCCGCTTTCACGATCTCCAATGCCAGAGGAGCATCGGAGGTTTGCGCTACGTGCTGCAAAAAAAGTTGCCTGTTGTTCATATCACTAACTGCTCTGTTCTTTGCGAAGTTAGAAAACAACTGCTAATTAGTAATTGTTATATTTGTAACATAAGCACTAAAACATTTAATTATGGCGCACATTATTCCACTGAACGGAGTTACTCCTCAAATTCCTGAAGACTGTTACATTGCCCCCAATGCTACTATAGTAGGGGATGTAGTAATGGGTAAAGGTTGCACGATATGGTTCAACGCTGTTGTTCGCGGCGATGTAAACAGCATCCGCCTCGGCGAAAATGTGAACGTACAGGATGGTGCAGTGATTCATTGTACTTATCAGAAAACCAAAACGATTGTAGGCAATAATGTGTCTATAGGCCATAATGCCATTCTGCATGGCTGTACCATTGAGGATAATGTGCTGGTAGGCATGGGCGCCATTGTTATGGACAATGCCCGTGTAAGCAGCAACAGCATCATTGCTGCCGGCGCCGTTGTACTGAGCGACACGCATGTGGAACCAGGTACCATTTACGCCGGTGTACCCGCCCGCAAAGTAAAAGATATTGATATGGCCCTCATCAGCGGGGAAATCAACCGTATTTCAAAAAACTACAGCATGTACGCTTCCTGGTACCAGAACGCAGAGGAAGTAAAAGTGCCTTAGTAATCATCTTACAAAAAAATGTTATATTGCAGGCAAATACCCTCCTATGAAAATACTCATATGCCTGCTGACATTGGGAAGCATCCTGTTTGCCAGCTGTTCATCGCAGAAAACAGGATGCCCTGCTTCCAACTACTACACCAAAGATATAAAGCAACAAAACCGTAAGGCTGGCAAACAAATGCGGCTGTTTTAAACCTATCCTATGCGCAAAGTCATCCCACTGGCCCTGGTGGCCATTATCATGTGCTTTACTGCCTGCAGAACACAAAAAAAAGGCTGCCCGCAACCCAAACGGAACTGGGGGGCAGAAAAAGTGCTGGACGAATTAGGCAAACCCAGAAAAGGCTGATCAGTATTGTTCTTCCTCAATGGTTTCCAGGATGGTAGCATAGCTCACATACCTGTCTACATCAATATGCCCTTCCTCCACGGCTACTTTCACCGCACAACCGGGCTCATTGATATGCAAACAGTTATTAAACTGGCATTGGGCAATATAAGGTTGCATTTCAAGGAAATAGTGGGAGAGTTCCGGCTTTGGAATATCCACGATCCCAAATTCCCTGACGCCGGGGGTATCTATCAAACAACCGCCAAAAGGCAGGTCGTACATTTCAGCAGAAGTAGTAGTGTGCAATCCCTTGCCACTCCAGCCGCTCACTGCTTTGGTCCGCAGATCGAGACCGGGCATCAGTACATTGATCAGGGAAGATTTACCCACCCCGGAATGCCCCGCCATTAAGGTGGTTTTGTCTTTCAACTGCGCCCTTACCGTATCTACCCCGTTGCCGTTCGCTGCAGAGATCAGTAATACCTGGTAGCCGATACTGCTGTACAGCTCTTCCAGTTCCTCAAATTTTTCGTTTTCCTTCTCTTTATAAATATCCTGCTTGTTGAAAACAAGTATCACCGGGATATGATAAGCTGCTGCTGTAACCAGGAAACGATCAATAAAGCCCTGCGAAGTGCGTGGTTCTTTTACGGTACACACCAGCATCGCCTGATCCATATTAGCCGCTACAATATGTTTTTTATTTTTACCATGAGGGGAACTGCGCACTATATAATTCTTCCGGGGGCCTATTTCCGTTATCATGGCATTTTTGGCGTTGGCATCACTGTCATCTTCCACAATTTCCACTACGTCGCCCACAGCGATAGGATTAGTAGAAGTAATATCTTCATTCTTTTTGAAGATACCTTTCATCCTCGCCTGGAATGTTTCACCAGTGGCCGTTTTAACCACATACCAGCTTCCCGTTGATTTATATACTGTTGCTTGCATAAGATCCCCAAAGGTAAGCGAATTTTGTTTTATGGGGGAGCGCCTTCGGCGCTGGAAATTGTCTTGGAGCAGGATTACGCTGATTTTACTGATTACACTGATTTGATCACTTTTGATTTTACTTTTTGATTTTATAAAGATGAAGGGAGATATAAGCGGATATATTCGCTCGTATCTCCCTTCATCTTTATAAAATCAAAAAGTAAAATCAAAACATAATCAAATCAAGCTAATCAGTAAAATCAGCGTAATCCTGCTCCAAGACAATTTCCAGCGCCGAAGGCGCTATGGCAGGCTCTTGAAAAGCGTATACCGCAGCACGGTTTCCAGCAGGATGCAACCTAAGGCAATCATCGCCAGCAGGAAGAAGTGTTCTGCAAAACGTTTATAGGAAGTGATTTCCACCTTTGTTTTTTCCAGCTGGTCAATTTCACTGTAGATGCTCTTCAGATCGTTTGTATTGGTGGCCCGGAAGTATTTACCACCGGTCTCTTTTGAAATCTTTTTCATCAGTGGTTCGTCGATCTGCACATCCTGCATCACCATTTGCACGCTGCCATCAGACATGGGCATGGGAAACGGCGCTTTACCAATAGTACCCACACCAATGGTGTACACACGGATCTTAAATGCCTTGGCAATTTCCAGTGCGGTGAGCGGATCTACGAGACCGGTATTATTCACCCCATCTGTGAGGAGGATGATCACTTTACTTTTAGCATGACTGTTACGCAGGCGGTCTACCGAAGTAGCGAGTCCCATACCGATGGCGGTACCATCCTGCAACATGCCGCTTTTCACCTGCATGATCTGGTTTTTCAGCACCGCATGATCCGTAGTGATAGGACATTGTGTAAAGCTTTCCCCGGAAAACACCACCAGTCCTATACGATCGCTGATGCGTTTATCCACGAAATCGGAGGCCACTTTTTTCGCTGCCTCCATACGGTTGGGCTGCAGATCTTCCGCCAGCATACTGCCGGAGATATCGATAGCCATTACAATGTCGATGCCTTCACTGTCGATGCTTTCAGAAGTGTTGGAAGTTTGTGGTCTTGCCAGTGCTACAATGAGTGCAATTACCGCCAGGATACGCAACACCAGTAACAGGGGTCTGAAACGCACTTTCCAGGATACCGGCAGTCCTTTCAAACCTTCAATGGAAGATACCATCATTACACTTTGCCTGCCTCTGCGCCGTGCAAAGTACCAGTATATCAACACCGGTACCAGCAGCAGAAGCCACAGGACAACCGGGTAGGCAAATTCAATATTTTTCCAGGTTGAAAAATCCATCAATTTTTAATTAAGATCCATGCTGACTTTATGCTTTTTCGAGGGTAGCATCGGTACCGGTTTCCTCAGCCGGACCCGCTTTTGGTTTGGTCCACTCCAGGATTTCTTCGGCTTTCCGCATACATTCTTCATGTTCATCTGCCGTTGGTTGCAATTTGGCAAACTTTGCCAGATCCGCAATCGCCAACAGCGAACGCAGTTTGTCCCTTTGCTGGTTCAGCTTAGTCACCGGCTTGATATTCTGCAGTAATTCCTCACTGGTTTGCTCCAGCGCAGCAATGCTGAACTGATGCTCAAAGTAGGTACGCAGGATATCCGTTAACCGGGTATAGTATTGTTTAATATCGCCCTGTTGCCATACCTTTTCTTCCTTCAGCGCTTTCAGCTCCTGTACTGCAATTTCGTATGGGGAAACGGTAGGCGTTTGTATAACCGGCGGCGTTTTTTTACGGGTACGGAGATACCATATGAGTCCGCCGATGATGAGCACAGCTGCGGCGCCTATAACGATATACAGCCAGTAGTCCCAGATGCTCCAGGCTACGCCTTTTATTTCTTTAATTGGTTTGAATGCTTTAGTGGTATCTACTGCTACGGTGTTTACATCAATACCGATAGGCAATGTAATGGCAGAATCGGGGGTAGCATTGGCGCCGCTGAAAACCTCGAAACGCATGGAAGGAATATCCCAATGGCCGGAGTCGAAACTGGTAAGGGTAAAAGTCTGGTGAAGGATGCGCTGATCCTGGTTTACCACGGTATCAAGATTGGAGCGGGTTACCACCTCAAAATGATCCAGTGAATCGGGTAATACCGGGAAGAGCACTTTAAAGTTAGCGTCCTTAAACTGTTGCGCTGTCAGCGTAGCGGTAAGCTGCAGTTTTATCTGCTCACCGATCCTGATACTATTGGTATCTGCTTTGGCGATTACATCCACGGCCTGCTGTGCCAGCAGGGAGAAAGGAAATAACAACCCCAGTATGCAACATAAAAACAGACGCCTTATCACTTGTTGTTTATACATGTTTAATTTGCTCTCCTTTAAATCTTATGCCCTGTTCAGGAAAAATGTTTGTAACGCTTTCACATAGTCCTCGTCGGTACGTACGCTCACTAATTCTGCGCCACTTTTCATAAACGCATTTTTGCAATATTGTGAATGCTGCAGGAATTGCTGCTCATAATACTGGCGTACGCGGCGGTCGTTGGTATCAACCCATTGCGTAGCGCCCGTTTCAGCGTCTGCTACCTGGATCAGTCCTACCGGTGGCAGGTCTTTATCCCGCTGGTCATATACCTGCACCCCTACTACATCATGCCGTTTTGCGGCGATGTTCAGTGCGTCCTGGTAATTTCCGGATAAGAAATCGCTTAGCATAAAAACGATGCTGCGTTTTTTGGTAGCATTGTTAAAGAAACGCAGGGTTTCTTTTATGTTAGTTCCTTTTCGTTTAGGCGTAAATGATAGTAGTTCACGGATGATGAAAAGAATATGTGATTTACCTTTTTTAGGAGGGATATATTTCTCCATCCCATCGCTGAAAAAGATAACGCCCACCTTATCATTATTTTTGATGGCAGAAAAAGCGAGTACAGCGCACAGTTCCGTGATCAGGTCACGTTTGTCCTGCTTTTTGGTGCCGAAGGAAGAGCTTTCGCTCATATCCACCAGCAGCATCACGGTAAGTTCTCTTTCTTCTTCAAAAACCTTTACGAAAGGATGGTTGAACCGTGCTGTTACATTCCAGTCGATAGATCTCACATCATCACCAAACTGATAGTCCCTTACTTCGCTGAACGACATACCCCGGCCTTTGAAGGCGCTATGGTATTCCCCCGCAAATATATGGTTGGTAAGCCCTTTCGTCTTAATCTCTATCTGCCTTACCTTTTTTAATATTTCAGCCGTATCCAATGGGAAAAATTTTGAGTTGTGAATTACGAATAAATGCCCGGTCCGGCAGCTTTTGGCTGCTATGGTACTTCTACTGCGTTCAGTATTTCACTCAGGATATTTTCGCTGGTAACGTTTTCTGCTTCTGCTTCATAGGTTAAACCTACGCGGTGACGCATAACGTCGAAGCATATATTACGTACATCTTCCGGGATCACATAGCCGCGACGCTTCATGAAAGCGTAGGCTTTGGCAGCCCAGGCCAGGTTGATGCTGGCTCTTGGCGAACCGCCGTATGCGATGAGCGGTTTCAGTTTATTGAGTTTATATTCTTCCGGATTACGGGTGGCAAAAACGATATCGAGGATATATTTTTCGATCTTCTCATCCATATACACTTCCCTTACCAGTTTACGCGCTTCGAGGATATCGGAAGGCTGGATAATGGGACGGATGGGAGCCGAGAGTTCCGGGTTCAGGTTTTGACGGATGATCTGTTTTTCTTCTTCCTTGGTAGGATAGCCAATCACCACTTTGAGCATGAAACGGTCTACCTGTGCTTCGGGCAGGGTGTAAGTACCTTCCTGCTCAATCGGGTTCTGGGTAGCCAGTACCAGGAAGGGCTCGTCCAGTTTGAAGGTAGTATCGCCGATGGTGATCTGTCTTTCCTGCATGGCTTCCAGCAGGGCGCTCTGTACTTTTGCCGGGGCACGGTTGATTTCATCCGCCAGGATAAAGTTGGCGAAGATGGGGCCTCTGCGTACTACAAATTCATTCTTTTGCTGGTTATAGATCATGGTACCTATCACATCCGCAGGCAACAGGTCAGGCGTAAACTGGATACGGCTGAATTTCGCGTTGATAGCGGACGACAGGGACTTGATAGACAATGTTTTTGCCAGACCGGGTACGCCTTCCAGCAGTACGTGGCCCTGGGCCAGCAAACCGATGAGCAGTCTCTCCACCATATAACGCTGGCCAACAATTACTTTACCTAACTCCATTGTGAGCAGGTCCACGAAGGCGCTTGCCTGGTGAATCTTCTCATTCAGTTGCCGGATGTCGGACGATGTATTTTCCATGCTAATAATTTTTCAGGTGTGCTAAAATAAACATTCTCTGGTCAAATAAAACTTATCACTATGTGAATGGGCCGTTAAAATGCTGTTAAACTTGCCACTATGGCTCATTTCCGGCAAATAATCATTCTATGACGCTGCCTAAATTAATAAAGCCCTGCATATTTATATAATATTTTTCCCTATAACGTACCTTTGCGGGGAATAAGCGTCTGGCAAAAAGCCAACAATTTAAAAGCAACAGTAATATGGAAGATTTTGAGAAGCGCTGGAAACCGGTAGAAGATATGCTTACCGAAAGATTTGGTAAAAAGCCCAATATGGAAGCCATTCTTTTCCTTATCGGCGTAAATGAAATAAATAATTTAAAGAAGAAATATACCAAAGAACAGAAGCAGGATCTGATGCATGTGGCAGTATGTACGCTGCTGAGCCAGAGCGGCTACTTTGAGCTGGATGGCTACGACGAAGACGGATGGCCGCATTTCAAAGAGTTACAACCCGTTCCGAAAATGGAAATGATGGAACAGGAAACCTTTCTGAAAGAACATGTAATTGCTTACTTTACCGGTCACGAAGAAGCCTAATACACTTTTATGAAGAAACTGCTACTGCTGGGTACCCTGTTTTTGCTGATTGTTAACCTGGCAACTGCCAAAGACCGGAAAGTAAAAGTAACCACCCCTTATGGTACCATGATCATCCGGTTATATGATCAAACCCCGAAACACCGGGATAATTTCATCAGGCTGGCCAGACGGCACTTTTACGACAGCACGCTGTTTCACCGGGTTATCCAGACCTTTATGATCCAGGGCGGCGATCCGGATTCCAAACACGCCCATGCGGGCGATACATTGGGCAACGGCGATGTGGGGTATACCATACCACCTGAGTTCCAGCTGGACTTATTCCACCGCAAAGGCGCACTGGGAGCAGCCCGGGACGACCGTCCCGATAAGGCTTCTTCCGGATGCCAGTTTTACATCGTGCAGGGCAAGGTATTTACCGATGAGCAACTGGATAAGCTGGAGCAAACAAGGCTCAAAGGCCGCAAAATCCCAACAGATCAGCGGCAGGTATATAAAACGGAAGGCGGCAGCCCACACCTCGATCAAAACTATACGGTGTTTGGCCAGGTAATTAAAGGCATGGACGTGATCGATAAAATCGCCGCACTAAAAACCGACAGCCACGACAGACCATTGCAGGACGTACCTGTGAAGATCCGTGTCATAAAGAAATGGCTGATCTTCTAAATAAAAAAATACCATGTCCGGAGAAAGTCAAAATTTAAGATAGCTTCCCGTCAAAATCATAATAGTTTCTGTATTTTTACGGCTCAAAATCAAACTTGATATGAATTTTCCGTCAAATCTGCGTTACACAAAGGATCACGAATGGATTTTATTAGAAGGTAACGTAGCTACCATCGGTATAACTGAATTTGCACAACGCGAATTAGGCGATATAGTTTTCGTTGATATCAATTCATTGAGCAAGCCAGTGAACGCCGAAGAAGTTTTTGGTACAGTGGAAGCAGTAAAAACAGTATCTGATCTGTTTATGCCTGTTGCCGGTACCGTTAGTGAAGTGAATCCTGCACTGGAGGCTTCTCCGGAACTGGTAAACCAGGATCCTTATGGGGAAGGCTGGATGGTGAAAGTAACTGTTAACAACCCGGCTGATGTGGAAGCACTGCTGGATGCTGCTGCTTACCAGGCGCTGGTAGGGGAATAATTCCGACCAAAATAATCTTTTATATAAGAAAGGACAACAGGCTACGTTATTGAACGGTCAGCCTGTTGTCCTTTTTACTGGTAGTACTATAACCCGTTCATTAATTAAAAAAGGATCATGAAACTCCTGAGATATTATACGCCAGCTATTCTATGGATCATCCTGATCCTGGTTTTGTGTACCCTGCCAGGGAAGGACATTCCCTCCAACTCATTTTTTGATAAAATCCATTTTGACAAATTCGTTCACTTCGGCCTGTTCGGAGGCATTGTTTTATTCCTGAGCCTCGGCATCTACTGGCAAAAAAAACACGTCTCTGCGGGCACCCTTGTATTGCTGGTGATTTGTGCTGCAGGGTATGGCCTTGCTATAGAATTTATCCAGGAGTACTGGGCTATTGGCCGCAGCTTTGATATGTTTGACGTGCTGGCCGACACCCTGGGTGCTATCGCCGGCGTATGGGTATTTAAAATTGTCAGATCCCTGTTCTTCAAAAACGCTGATAAATAAAAAATCCCCCCTGTAACCAGGGGGGAATGTATATCTGCTTATGAGAAATAAGTATTCTTAATGTTTTTTATTACTGTTGACCAGCTTCTTTCTTCGCGTCATTTTTCATCTTATCATTTGCGAAGATAGAGAACTCACAACGACGGTTGGTAGCGCGGTTAGCGTCTGAATCATTTGGCACTTTAGGCTGTGATTCACCATACCAGAATCCCTGTATACGGCTCTTAGCAATACCCTGTGCTTCCAGATAAGACATTACACTCTTGGTTCTTCTTTCAGATAAACCCATGTTGTACTCATCTGTACCCTTGTCGTCGGTATGACCTTCCACACGTACATAAGTGTCAGGATACTTGTTCAGGATAACAGCCAGTTGTTTGATATTGTCCTGTGCTACGGCAGACAGGTTAGACTTATCAAAACCAAATAATACACCTGCATCAAATGTTACGTTGATACCTTCACCCACACGCTCTACGGTTGCATTTGGTACTTCCGTTTTTATTTCCTGCGCCTGTTTATCCATTTTTTTACCGATCAAAGCACCACCAGCACCGCCTAATGCAGCACCAATAATAGCTCCTAATGCAGTATTACCGGCTACTTTACCAATTACAGCACCAGCGGCAGCTCCGCCACCAACACCAATTGCAGCACCTTTTTTAGTATTGTCCATGCCCTGCCAGGTTTTACAACTGAACAACATGGTTGCAGACAAGACCAAGGCTACCAGAACATTGATTTTTTTCATCATAATAAATTTAGACATGAAGGGTTTTTAGCATTAATTCCGTTGACAAAACTAATTGAAATCCTGTATGCAAATAGTTTGCCAACTTGATTTAACAGTCACAACATATTGATAAGTAGAATTAAATAAGCAATAAAAAAATTGCAGGCATAAATCACATAACAATAATTGGGCATGTAAAATGTAACGTGTACGACTATATAACAAGCAAAGTGGTAAAAAGATTATCCAAGCAGATTTTTTAATAATCCGCCGATACCGCCGCCTTCGCCGGCCTGTTGTTGCTGTTGCTGCTGTTGGGCGCCATTTGATAACAGGCTCTTTAAATCATCCAGGTTCACCTGTCCGTCGCCGTTTTTATCCAAACCGCCGGAAAGCCCGCCCAGTATACCGTTCAGGTTAAGTCCCTGTGCAGAACCACCGGTAAGTGAGTTCAGGATACCATCCAGGCTGAAGCTGCTATTGTTGGGATCCTTTGTTTTATTTACCAGGGAGCCTAATACAGTTGGGATCAGGGTAGCCGCCAGTTGTGTAGCTGTACCTTTATCCAGGTGGAATTTCTCCAGGAGTGTTCCGATAAAATTGTTGGAGATATTTCCTACTACGGGATTAGCGGCGGAAGTATCGCTGCCGGCGCCACCCAGTAAAGATAACACGCCTTCTGTGTTACCACTGGCCAGTTCCTGTTGCAAACCCGTTGCAATGGAAGAAGTGGCTGCGCCTATTACGGCTTCATTCTGTTCGTTAGGAATAGCAGGATTGTTTACCACAGTACCCTGGGCATTTTCGCGGACGAGGTCCATTAATTGCTCTAACATTTGATGATGATTTAGGGGAAGAAAAAGGTTTTCCTTAGTGCTACGGCTTGTGACCGCTAACTAAATGTAGGATATTTTGTGTGATTACGACTTAACCCGGAGGAAATTTGTGGAAAGATAACAGCAGGGAAACACCCGTCACTTTCCACAAATTTAAAACCGGTGATCATTAACTGCCCTGCTTCAGCTTTTCTGCGTTTTCTGCAAATTGAAGGGCATCTATCATATCTTTAATATCGCCATTCATAAAGGCGTCCATATTATATACGGTCATACCAATACGGTGATCCGTTACACGTCCCTGCGGATAGTTATAGGTACGTATTTTAGCAGACCGGTCGCCGGTAGATACAAGGCTTTTACGCTGAGAGGCAATGGCATCTTCATGCTTACGCACCGCCGCTTCGTATATACGGGTACGTAACATCTTCATAGCAATTTCACGGTTAGAGTGCTGGCTGCGTCCTTCCTGGCACTCCACTACCACACCGGTGGGGATATGCGTTAACCTCACCGCCGATTCAGTTTTATTTACGTGCTGACCACCCGCACCGGAGGAACGGAAGGTATCCATTTTAATATCTGCTTCCCTTACATCCACATCCACCTCTTCAGCTTCCGGCAATACAGCTACAGTAGCCGCCGACGTATGTACGCGGCCCGAAGCTTCCGTAGCCGGTACGCGTTGCACCCGGTGTACGCCTGATTCAAATTTCAGGGTACCATATACATCATCTCCATTTACTTCCATTACTATTTCCTTATAACCACCTGCAGATCCGGCATTTTCACTTAGCAAACTGGTGGTCCAGCCTTTGAGCTCACAAAAACGGAGATACATGCGGAACAGGTCTCCCGCAAAAAGACTTGCCTCGTCACCGCCGGTACCGGCACGGATTTCAAGGATGGCATTCTTTTCATCCTGGGGATCTTTTGGTATCAGCAGGTTACGGATCTCTGCTTCCAGGGCTGTTTTCTGCTCCTGCAATTCTTCCGTTTCGGCTTTAGCCAGTTCGCGCATCTCATCGTCGCCACTGTCCAGTACTTCTTTGTTAAACGCAATATTGTCCAGCAATTTACGGTAGGCATCATATGCCTTCACGATCTTTTCCAACTGCCGGTATTCCTTGCTGAGCTGACCAAACTTCTTGTTATCACTAACAACCGCCGGGTTGGTAAGCGCCATCGATACCTGCTCGAAACGACCTTTTATAGCTTCCAGTTTGTCTATCATAATTATATTTGACTTTTGAGTACCCTTTCCAACCGGAAATGATACTGCCAATCGGGTTGCAAAATTAACACCATTAACTTAATTAAACAGCAGGTAATTGAAACAGATCAAATTAAAGGGAAAAGATATATTTAACGGTACGCATCTGCTGGGTCCCGGGAAAGTATTGACACTCACTGAAGATGGCGTAGTGACGGGCATTGTAGCCGAATCCGATGCCGGCCCCGGCGTCAGGGAACTGGACGGAATTCTTTGTCCGGGATTCATAAATACCCATTGTCACCTGGAATTATCCCATATGAAAGGGGTGATTCCGGAAAAAACCGGTCTGCCTGCCTTCCTCACCCAGGTGATGCAAACCAGGAACCAGGCCCCCGGCGATTATGACGCCATTATAGACAGGGCCGAGCAGGAAATGTGGGAAAGCGGCATTTCGGCTGTAGGCGATATCTGCAACAGTGCCGCCACCCTCGTAAAGAAACAACAGGGCAGGATGTACTACCATACTTTCGTGGAATGCATGGGTGTAGCACCTGCGGGCGCCGGTAGCCGTTATCAGTATAGTATGGAAGTATTGGCATCATTCCGGGCAATCAACGGCCCGTATCACAGCTGCTCCATTGTGCCGCACGCCCCCTATTCGGTTAGCAATGCGCTGTTTTCATTACTGGCCGGCACACCGGACAATGCGCCCGTATGTATCCACAACCAGGAAACACCGGCTGAAAATGAATTGTATCAGCACAAAACAGGGGAGTTCCTTTCTTTTTACCAGCACTTCGGAATGGATATCAGCGGATTCCAACCAACCGGCACCAACAGCCTGGAAGCTTATCTTCCCTATTTCTCCCGGAATAAAATCCTGCTGGTGCACAACACCTTTACCTCTGAAGCCGATATCCGGTTTACACAACAGCAACCCGTGGAAACCTGGTGGTGCTTTTGCCCGCAGGCGAACCTGTACATCGAAAACCGCTTACCGGATATCCAACAATTCCGGCAGCAGCAATGCAACATCACCCTTGGTACCGACAGCCTCGCATCCAATCACCGCCTGTCTATTTGGGAAGAAATAAAAACCATCCGCCTACATTTTCCGGAAATTCCGTTGGAAGAAATACTCCAATGGGCTACATTTAACGGCGCAAACGCCCTGGGCATACAAAACACCTATGGCAGTTTTACCACTGGCAGTAAACCGGGTGTAATATTGATTAACCAGGAAACCAGCAGAATCATTTAGCTATAACTATGAACGAATTTTTGAACAAAGTAATTTTAGACAACCCCGTACAGGATTACCTGATTTTGATCGGTGTTTTACTGTTTGTGTTTATTATCAAACGGTATATTTCAAAGGGACTGGCCACCATCCTGTTCAGGCTGGTCCGGCACTGGTCGCCGCAAATTGAAGAAAAAGACTTTATCAGCCTGTTGCTACGTCCGCTGGAATATTTCTTCCTGCTGATCACCTTCATGCTGACGATCGACCGCTTTACATTTCCGCAGGTTCTCAATGTTCATGTTTATAACAAGGCAACGCTGCACGATGTTACCAATACCTTACTGAGCCTGGCGTTGAGTATGAGTATTATCTGGATCATGCTGCGGCTGATCGATTTCATCGCACTGGTACTGGAAAAGAAAGCCGATCTCACAGAAGATAAAACCGATAACCAGTTCATTATTTTCTTCCGGGATTTTTTCAAGGCCATTATATTTATCATGGGCGCCATTGCCTTCATCCGTATCCTTTTTGGTCCCGGCCTGGTAGAGAAGATCATCGCCGGTTTGGGAATAGGTGCTGCTGCCCTCGCATTGGCAGCAAAAGAAAGTATAGAAAACCTGATTGGCTCCTTTATTATCTTCTTTGATAAACCATTCCGTGTAGGCGATAACGTTAAAGTGGATTCCTGGCAGGGCACTGTAGAAAAAATTGGCTTGCGCAGCACGCGTATCCGCACACTGGAAAAGACTTTTGTCACCGTCCCCAACAAAAAAATGGTAGACAGTATCCTGGATAACCTTTCGCTGCGTACCCAGCAACGGGTAGCCTTAAAGCTGGAACTGGGTACAGACACACCAGCAGACACCCTGCTGTTGTTTTTACAAGACGTGCGGCAAATGCTGAACAACAATCCCAACGTACTGGAAAACCCGGTGGTAAACCTGAATGATTTCACCAAAGATACCTACGTGATCCAGATCATTTTCAACACGTACATTATTGATGGCACCCAGTATAATGCTTTGAGGGAAACAGTGAACCTTGGTGTGATAAAACTGATGGAGGCCCGTGAGCTCAAGTTGCCTACTACCTCCACAACGGTTACCCTGAGCGACCTGCGGGCGGAGTAGTGCGGATTTTGTCTTGGCTCAGGATTACGCTGATTTTACTGATTAGCTGGATTTTTACTGTTGGATTTTTTTAGATTTCTTGATTTTCTTAAAATAATTAAGGGAGATAAAAGCGAATATCCGCTTCTATCTCCCTTAATCTTTTATAAAATCCAAAAGTAAAAATCCAGCTAATCAGTAAAATCAGCGTAATCCTGAGCCAAGACAAAATCCGCTATTCCTTTTCCTTCTTCGTGCTGCTCAGCAGGATGCGGGAAATGTCGGCTTCTATGGATTCTTTGGGCGCACCTACGATGCGGCCTTCTTCTTTACCGTCTTTGAATACGATGATAGTAGGTAATTTCTTTACTTTATAATCTACCGGAGCATCTGTCTGCAGTTTCTTATCTGCTGCAAACATTACGATCTGTTCGTCGGGGCTGCCGCCGGTGATCATTACTTTATACAGGGCTGGTACTACTTCGCGGCTGGTATTGTCCCAGGTGCCCATCACCACTACCATGTTGAAGTTAGCGCGGTTGGTTTTAATATAGTTCAGCATATTATCGTTAGGCTGGTAGCTGTTTACACCTTTGTAGAACCACGTTGCGGAGGTGTCATTCATCAGTGTTTTCATATCTATCTTGCCCTTCAGTACTGTTTCGTTCTGTGCCCATGCCAGGGATGAGAATAACAGGCCACCACCCAGTAGTAATGTTTTCAATCGCATAATGTTGTTTTTATAATTGATCTTTCAGTTCCGTTAAGAAACCACGTACCTTTAGCAAAGCCTGTACCATTTCAAAATTACGGGCAGCCAGCTTATGATCTTCTTTCAGTTTTTGCTTGGCTCCTTCAATTGTATATTTTCTTTCCCGCAGTAAATGGTAGATTAATTTAAGGTGGTGAATATCTTCCTGCCGGAAAAGGCGGTCGCCTTTCCGGTTCTTTTTGGGTTGCAGTATATCAAACTCATTTTCCCAATAACGTATCAGCGACGTATTCACCTTAAACATGGCTGCAACCTCACTGATAGAATAATACTGTTTCTCCAATACCAATTTATCCAATTCCATAATCAGATCCGGGTCCTCCGATAACTCTTTCAATGATTTACGCCCCCGTTTTTTCCCAGGTATGGTGGTTGCTACGGCAGCTTTCTTGCTGCTGGCCTTTGCTTTTACTTTAACTGGTCTTGTTACCGCAGCTTCTGTGGGATGCGGTACTCCAGATGTCGAAAAAAGGTCTAGCTGGTGCATCGTAGTAAAAAACGAGGTGACAAATATCTTTTACAAGATGAAGTTAAGCTTTTAGCTTGTAGCTTGTAACATTCCCACCTCATTTTTTGGGTTTAGACAAGTTACGGAAAGCCCGCAACTGGCTAAAAACTATAACTTTAGTCAAACGACTGGTTCCCTGACCTGGCCATTTTGAGCATGCGGTCAAACTGTTCCGGGGTAAGATCATTAAAGAAGAAATACACGGGGTCCACCTTGTCTCCGTTTTTAATGACTTCGTAGTGGCAGTGCGGTCCGGTAGATTTACCGGTGCTGCCTACCCAGCCTAATACATCACCGCGTTTTACCGCCTGGCCGGCCTTCACTTTCATACGGAGCATGTGTCCGTACAGGGTTTTATAGCCATATCCATGTCGTACAATCACGTGGTTGCCGTATCCCACATCGCTCAGGCTGGCCTCTTCAATCACACCGTCGCCGGTAGCATAGATGGGAGTGCCGCTGGGTGCTGCAAAGTCGAGCCCCGCGTGGTATTTCATGGTCTTATAAATAGGATCGATCCGGTACCCGAAACCGGAGGCAATATGTTTAAGGTCTTTATTGGAAACCGGCTGGATGGCAGGGATAGAGGCCAGCATCTGCTGTTTGTTCTTCACCATCTTATCAATTTCATTGTAAGATGCTTCCTGCGCTTTTACGCGGTTATTGAGTTCTTTCAGAAGTACAGCCGTGGAGGCGATAATCTCGCTGCTGGCAAAGGATTGCAGCTGGGCGGCTTCTTCTTCCCGCTTTACTTTACCCATACGGGTGCTATCCGGAATAGGAGAGGCTTCAAATATCACCCGGTAAATTTCATTGTCACGGTCTTCCAGCTCCGCCAGTTTTCCCTTTACTTCCCTCATCCGGCCCTGCAACGCATCATATTTTTCTTTCATACCTTCCAGGTCGCGGCGAAGTGATTTCTCCTTTGGGGAGTCTACCAGCCGGTATGCCACGGAAAGAAAAATAGCCCCGGTCACGATAGCCGCAGACACAAACCCCAGTATTCTCAGGATTTTTACCCGCAGGGAAACCACGAGCTTCTCGTATTTTAATGTTTGGGTATTATAAAAATATTTAACCTTCTTCATGCACCAGGGTGTACTTTATGCGCCATAGTGCAGTGAACGCTATGACAGCCGATTTATTTCACGAGGCACAAACTTATGGATGGGTAATCATTGGCATTTCTTTTCCCACTAAACTATTTTTGCCGGGTAACACAACCTGTTTTGCATAATCATACAGGTTTCGATATTTTTGCACTCCCTTTAACACGGCGGGAAAATAAGGCGCACAAACCTACTGTAATTAGATTAAAACATCAACCTTTTGATTGTCAATTTTCTAACTACTTCATAAGGACTTGAAATACAGCTACAAGCCCCTAACCGGTTATGGCTTATAAGATATAAAATACATATTAATTCGTATCAATATTTATGACAGCATCTGAAATAAGACAGCAATTCCTGGACTTTTTTGCGTCAAAAGGGCACCAGATTGTCCCATCTGCCCCCATCGTTATTAAAAACGACCCTACCCTGATGTTCACCAACGCGGGCATGAACCAGTTCAAGGATTACTTCCTGGGTAACAGGGTTCCTCCCAATAAAAGGGTGGTAGATACGCAAAAGTGCCTGCGGGTAAGCGGCAAGCACAACGACCTGGAAGAAGTGGGTATTGATACTTACCACCATACCATGTTTGAAATGCTCGGTAACTGGAGCTTTGGCGACTACTTTAAAAAAGAAGCCATTGCCTGGAGTTGGGAGCTGCTCACAGAAGTATATAAAATCCCTAAAGACAAACTCTATGTGACTGTTTTCCAGGGAGATGAAAAAGAAAACCTGCCAAAAGACCAGGAAGCCTACGACTTCTGGAAAGAACATATCGCGGAAGACCGTATCCTGTTGGGTAATAAAAAAGATAATTTCTGGGAGATGGGCGATACCGGTCCATGCGGCCCCTGCTCGGAAATCCACGTAGATTGCCGCCCTGCAGCAGAGAAAAACCTGGTAGACGGTAAAACCCTCGTAAATGCCGACCATCCACAGGTGATTGAAATATGGAACAACGTATTCATGCAGTTCAACCGCCTGAAAGATAAATCCCTGGAGCCACTGCCTGCCCAACACGTAGATACAGGCATGGGCCTGGAACGCCTCGTCAGAGTATTGCAGGATAAAACCTCCAACTATGACACCGACCTGTTCATGGGCACCATCCACACCACGGAAGGACTTACCGGTAAAAAATACGCTGGCACTGATGATAAGAAAGATGTAGCCTTCCGCGTAATCGCAGATCACATCCGCGCAATTTCCTTTACCATCGCCGACGGACAGCTGCCATCCAATACCGGCGCAGGCTACGTGATCCGTCGTATTCTCCGCAGGGCGGTACGTTACTACTTCTCTTTCCTCGATGTGAAAAAACCCCTGCTGCACGACCTGGTACCCGTACTGGCGGCACAGTTTTCACATGTGTTCCCTGAACTGCAACAACAGGCGGACTTCGTGAAGAAAGTAGTGTTTGAAGAAGAAAACAACTTCCTGCGCACCCTGGAAAGTGGTATCCGCCGGATCGAAGACTATATCAAAAACGCCACCACCAAAACAGTAGATGGTCAAACAGCTTTCGAATTATACGACACCTACGGCTTCCCTTATGACCTTACCAGCCTGATTGCCTCCGAAAATGGCTTCACTGTTGACAAAGAGGGCTTCGATGCCGCCATGAAACAACAGAAAGACCGCTCCCGCGCCGCCACAGAATTGGATATGGGCGATTGGGTAGTACTCGACGAAACGCCTAACTCCGTTTTCGTAGGTTACGAACAACTGAAAAGCACCACCAAACTGCTGAAGTACCGGACCGTGAAAGCAAAAGGTAAAGAGCAGTTCCAGCTGGTACTGGGCCAAACACCCTTCTACGCTGAAAGTGGCGGACAGGTAGGTGATACCGGTACCCTGCACTTCGGCGATGAGGTAATTCATGTAACCGATACCAAAAAAGAAAACAACCTCACCATACATTTCGCGGATAAGCTGCCGGCACAGCCAACTGCAACCGTAAAGGCCGCCGTAGCTAAAGATAAACGCCACAATACAGAGCGTCATCACTCGGCTACCCACTTACTGCACGCTGCACTGCGGCAGGTTTTGGGTACACACGTGGCACAGAAAGGTTCGCTGGTAAATGCGGATGCCCTGCGCTTCGACTTCTCCCACTTCGCCAAAGTAACCGACGAGGAACTGGCGCAGATAGAAGCCATTGTGAACGAAAAAATCCGTGAAAACATTCCAGTGGTGATCCGTGAACTTCCAAAGGAGGAAGCCCTGAAACTGGGTGCGATGGCCCTCTTTGGCGAGAAATACGGCGATACCGTACGCGTGGTAATTATTGACCCCGCCTATAGTGTGGAACTTTGCGGCGGTACACATATCAGCTCAACCGGCGAATTAGGCCAGTTTAAATTTGTTTCCGAAGGAGCTGTGGCCGCCGGCGTGCGCCGCGTGGAAGCAGTAACTGGTGCTAAAGCAGAAGCCTTCGTTAACGAGCAGTTACAGCAACTGAAAGAAATTAAAGCTGCCCTGAAAAATCCGAAAGAACTGGTGAAATCCATAGAAACCCTGATCCAGGACAAATCTTCCCTGGAAAAACAACTGGAAACACTGGAACAGGAAAAGGTACGGGCAATGGCAGCCACTATACGCCACCAGGCGGAAAACATCAATGGAGTTAACTTCCTCGGACAAGTGGTGAATGTAAGCAACGCGGAGGGACTGAAACAGCTTTCTTTCCAACTGAAAAACGATATCCCGGATCATGTACTGCTGTTTATTGCCAATATTGGCGGAAAAGCCAGCGTGGCGCTCAGTATAGATGAGAAACTGGTGGCATCCAAAGGATGGGAAGCGCCAAAGATCATTAAAGAACACATTGCTCCGCTGATAAAAGGCGGCGGCGGTGGCCAGAAAACCTTTGCTACAGCAGGCGGACAGGAAACAGACAAACTGGACCAGGTGATTGCTGCGGTAAAAAAACTGCTCACAACTTAAAATAATGCTCACAGCATAAAAATGAGGGCTGGCTAAAAAGTCAAATTGGGCTTTTAAGCCAGCCCTTTCTATTCCAGGACGTGACTAACACCGTAAACCTTTTCCAGGATTTAACACTTATATTGTAAACTTTAAACAGGGTTATCTAACTAAAGTGTAAACCTTTTTCAGGACGTGACCATTCTATCCAGGGCGGCATAGTGTATGGGGAGTGTATGGGAAGTGTATGATAAGTGTATCATGAGTGTATGGGAAGTGTATGGGGAATGTATGGGGAATGTATGGGGAGTACGACACATACGCTACTCCTAAGTATCCGAGAAGTATCCCAGAAGTATCGGAGAAGTATCCCGGAAGTAAGGGCGGCACCTTCTTCAAATAATAAAAAAACACCCTGTAAAGCGTATTCTTTTTGCCCCAAAACCATAGATTTTAACTTTTTCTTTCCTGACCCACCCTTTAATTTTGCCGCATTAGTTTAAATTTAATCAACAAAATACCTAATTACCATGACCAGGTTACTGCAAATCCTCACCATAGCAGGTTTTTCCTGCTTCACTATGAGCGCGGTATCTGCGCAAACGAAAGATTCTTCCAAAAATCAGTTGGGAGAGTTCGATGAAATTGTGATCAAACACAAAGGCAACAAAGACGGCAAAGTGACCGTGGAAATTAAAAACGGCGATGTTTTCATCAATGGTCAAAAACTGGACCGGTACGACAATTCCGATCTCTCCGTTTTCCGCAGGAAGATCACGCCGCGGGATGGCAACACCATCACGTTTGACAGCAACAGTTTACAGGGAGGCGGCTTTGATTTGTTTAACGACAACGACGGTGATGACGAAAATGACATAGAAATGCCGGTGATGAATAAAGCCATTCTCGGTGTGATCACTGAAAAAGTAGCCGCCAGCGGTGTAACCGTAAAATCAGTAGCAAAAGGTACTCCCGCAGATAAAGCAGGAATAAAAACCGGCGATATCATTACTTCTGTAGATGATAAAAAGATCAATGAACCCGCAGAATTATTTGAAGAGATCGGCAAACATAAACCGGCAGACAAAGTAACGGTAACGTACATACGTAATACCAAAACAAACAAAGTGGCTGTTACCCTGGATGAAAGAAAGGAAATAGATAATGGCTGGACTATGCACCCACCTTTATCTGCACTGCCGAAGAACGGACCGAGATCTTTCTCTTTCCCAATGCCACGCGGCTTCCAGGGATTTGGCGACAGTTGGGATAATAACGAAAAACTTGGCCTCCGCGTACAGGATACTGAAAAAAATGAAGGCGCCCAGGTAATCGAGGTGGCGCCTTCCTCCGCAGCTGCAGCAGCAGGTTTCCAAAAAGATGATATCGTATTGGAACTTGCCGGTATACCGGTTAAAAACGCCGCGGAGCTGTCTAAAGCTTACCGTGAAACACAAGCCAAAGTAAAAGGCGATGCTCCAGCGAAAATCCGCCGGAATGGCGCCGATCAAACGCTGATCATTAAGTTACCGGTGAAACTGAATAAGGCAGATATATAAGCCTACTTCATCACCATCTTCATCATCTTCAATTTATTTTTAAACGGCGGGTACTTCATGGGAACATCCAGCCAGGTAGCCGTTTTCAGCATTCCTTTCTGATGGGTAAAAGTATCAAAGCTGTATTTGCCATGATACTTTCCCATCCCGCTGTAACCGGCGCCACCAAAGGGTAATTCGGGATTGGTGAGATGTACCAGCGCATTATTTACACAACCTCCGCCAAACCGCACCTGCTCTATCAGCGCTTTCTCCGTTTTTTTACTCTTTGTAAAAACATATAATGCCAGTGGATAAGGCAACTGCTTGATGGCTTGTATGGCCTGCGGCAGGCCGGTATAAGTAAGTATGGGCAGCACGGGGCCGAATATCTCGTCCTGCATTACCGGGTCTGTCCATTCCACATCTTCCAGCAGGGTAGGGGCTATATAAAGCTGTTCGCGGTTGGTTTGCCCGCCGTGTAATACATGGCCGTCGCCCAGGTAGCCTGCCACCGTATCAAACCGCCTGGCATTGATAATACGCGCATAATCGTTGCTGCGGGAGGGATCTTCTCCAAAAAATTCCGTTATCGCCGCCTTGAGTGCGGCTACCAGTTCATCTTTCACTTTGTGGTGTACGAGGAGGTAATCCGGCGCCACACAGGTTTGACCGGCATTCCAGAACTTACCCCACACTATTCGTTTAGCCGCCACCGTTACATTCACCTTTTCATCTACCACGCAGGGCGATTTACCGCCTAATTCCAGCGTAACCGGTGTGAGATGCGGCACCGCCATTTCCAGGATCTTCTTGCCCACCGGGATGCTTCCGGTAAAAAATACATGGTCGAACCGGAAACTCATCAGGGTAGGAATCACTGCTGTTCCATCTCCCTCTACTACTGTAATATAAGCCGGATCAAAAGTATCTTTTATCAGGGCAGCGGTTACCGCGGCCGTATGCGGCGCCAGCTCCGATGGCTTAATAATAGCGCAGTTGCCGCCGGCAATGGCTCCCAGCAAAGGACTGAGCAGCAACATAAACGGATAATTCCAGGGGCCAATGATCAGCGTAAGCCCTAACGGCTGCTTATACACCCGGCTGCTGCTGGGATAGGTAACAAAAGGAGAGGTAACCAGCTCCGGCTCCATCCACTGCTTCAACCCTTGCAGGATATAACTGATTTCTTCATATAAAAATCCTATCTCACTACCATAAGATTCCAGTGGATGCTTGTGCAGATCAGCATGCAGGGCAGCGGTAATTTTATCTTCAAACTTTTTAATCCCGTTCTTTAAACGCTTTAGCTGCGTTTTCCGGAAAGAATAAGAAAGTGTGGCGCCGGAGTCGAAATAAACCTGTTGCGCCTGATAAAGCTGACTTGCCTGGGCCTTGCTGATCATAGGGAAGAAATTTTGATGTGTATCTCAATTTAGGGATTTATTGGCACCCAATAGCCTGAAATCACGGTATTATTTGAATATATTTGTGGGAATCAGTACGGAAAATGAGCGATATATACAGCAAATATGAAACAGTGATCGGGCTGGAAGTGCACGCCCAGCTGCTTACCGAAAGTAAATTATTTTGCAGCGACAGCGCAGCTTTTGGCGGCGCTCCAAATACGCATATCAGTCCCATTACCATGGGGCACCCGGGTACTTTGCCCCGTATGAACCGTAAAGCGGCCGAATATGCCATCAAACTGGGTCTTGCCTGCCATTGTGAAATTGAAAAGGACAATTATTTTGCCCGTAAGAATTATTTCTACCCGGATCTTCCAAAAGGATACCAGGTATCTCAACATACGGCGCCTATCTGTAAAGGCGGTTATATTACCATTATTACAGATGCAGGCACCCGCAATGTACAGCTGAACCGCATCCACCTGGAAGAAGATGCCGGTAAACTCCTGCACGACCAGGACCCCGACAACAGCTACGTGGATTTAAACCGCGCGGGCGTTCCCCTCGTGGAAATAGTAACTGAACCGGACATGCATAACAGCGAGGAAGCCTACGCTTATCTCACTGAAATGCGCCGCCTGGTGCGCTACCTCGGCGTATGTGATGGTAACATGGAAGAAGGCAGCATGCGCTGCGATGCCAACATTTCAGTTCGCCCGAAAGGCACCACCACCCTGGGTACAAAGGTGGAAGTAAAAAACATGAACTCTATCCGCAACGTAAAGCGGGCTATTGATAACGAGGTAAAAAGACAGATAGATCTCATAGAAGCCGGCGGTACCCTGGTGCAGGAAACACGCAGCTTTGACGCCTCCAACGGCAGCTCTTTTTCCCTGCGCTCCAAAGAAGAAGCCAACGATTACCGCTACTTCCCGGAACCAGACCTGGCGCCATTCAGGCTAACAGATGAATTCATCAACAGCGTGCGGGCCACACTACCTGCATTACCGGAAGAACTCATCCGTAAATACACCACCGATTTTGGCCTGCCGGAATATGATGCGCGTGTTATCTGCGATGATAAATCCACGGCAGATTATTATGAAAGTCTTATCGCCGTTACCTCGCAATACAAAGCCGCCGCCAACTGGATGCTGGGCCCTGTTAAATCCTGGCTGAATGAACATTCGGCGGAAATAAGTCATTTCCCGGTAACACCACAGGCACTGGCGGCGTTGATTACGCTTACCGATGCAGGAAAAGTCAGCTTCTCCATCGCGTCTTCCCGCATATTGCCGGAAATGATCCAAACACCCGCGGATCATCCGATGGATATCGCTACCCGGCTGAATTTATTACAGGATCATAATGCCGATAACATTTCTCCCATTATTGATGAGGTGCTGGCAAAATATCCGGATAAAGTAGCTGCTTTTAAAGGTGGCAAAAAAGGATTGATGTCGTTGTTCGTGGGAGAAGTGATGAAGCTGTCCAAAGGCAAGGCTGATCCCCGGCTTACCAACGAATTGCTGGCAGAGAAGCTCAAAGGCTAAATAGCATTGAAAATATTTATCCTATATTGAGTGGCTTAGGTCAGATGAATGTTCAAAAAATAATAGCATGAAAAAATACTTATTATGGATTTCCGCCGCCGCTTTCCTCGCAGGATGCGCCGGACAAACGGAAAAAGGTGAATTTAAAATAGACGGGCACCTGAACAATTTACCATTGGGTCCGGTATTACTGGAAGAACTGACACTTGACAATGTGAAAGTGGTAGATTCTACCAATGTAAAGGACGCCAGCGGCAAATTCACGCTGAAAGGAATGGTAGCCGAACAGGGGCTGTACCGTGTACGCTTCGAAAACGGCAAATTTATATTGCTCGCACTCGATGCCGGCGATATGAAAATAGATGGAGATATAGATAAACTGGAAGATGTAAAGATCAGCGGCTCCGAACCAACCGCCGAACTGCAACAGTTTATGAGCGATATCAGCAAACAGTCTATTGCACTCACGGAAGAAATGCGCAGCCTGGACAGTCTCCATACAATACTGCCTGATAGTGCATTCCAGTCTAAAGTAGCTGCCTTCCAGAAAAAAGAAAAAGATTTTGAAAACGGCTTTTTCCTGATGGCCGATAAAACAAAAAATCCTGCTACCGCAGTATTTGCCATCAGCCAGGTAAGAAGCGGAGAAGAGATTGTTGCACACAAACAGGTGATCACCAATCTTGCTACCCGTTTCCCTAAAAACACGCTGGTAAAAAGTATGACAGATAAAATCCTGGAACTGGAAAAGAACCAGGGCGCGGGCGCCGCAGGCGGTGATGCAGCCGGTGGTGAAGAACCTTCTGCTGTGAAAGTAGGCCAGGTAGCACCCGACTTCTCCCTTCCGGATCCATCCGGCAAAATGATCAGCCTCAGCTCTTTCCGCGGTAAATATGTACTGGTGGATTTCTGGGCCAGCTGGTGCGGTCCATGCCGCCAGGAAAACCCGAATGTGGTAAAAGCTTATCAGCAATACAAAGGAAAAAACTTTACCATTCTCGGCGTATCACTGGATAAAACGAAAGATAAATGGCAGGAAGCCATCAAAGCAGATGGACTGGCCTGGAACCATGTAAGCGATCTCAAATTCTGGGATTCCGCGGTGGTACCTTTATACGGTCTTAACGCTATTCCTACTAATTTTCTGCTGGATCCACAGGGAAAAGTAATTGCCTCCAACCTGAGAGGACCTGCGCTGGAAGCGAAGCTGCAGGAAGTACTGAAATAAGCTATCTATCTCCATAAAAAAAACTCACCGGCATTACACCGGTGAGTTTTTTTATTATTGCAGGTCAAGGAAAAGTTTAGTATTGCGGATTCTGCGCATTTTTCAACGCTGGATTAGCAGAGATTTCAGTAGCTGGCAGCGGCCAGATAAACCGGTAATCAGCATACTTAATGCTGCCGTAACCAGACGGTGTTACCGGTCTGGTTACCGTGTTATAATTGCTGCCATCATCTTTCAGATCATCGATGATCACCTTTGCAGGGATACCACCTGTTCCATACTTTGCATCCAGTGCAAGGCGGGTAATGTCGGGCCAGCGGCGTCCTTCGCCTGCAAATTCTACCCTGCGTTCGTCCAATACCGCCTGGATCATGTCGAGCGGAGCAATGGTGATGCGGTTCGGACTGCCTTCCGGTAAAGAACGGTTGCGAACTGCGTTGTATAACTTAAACGACTGTACGATATTTCCTGCACGTGCATATGCCTCTGCCGCATTCAGCAGTACTTCTGCATAACGGATCATCGGCGCCCAGTCGGACTTATTCAGATAATCACGGTATTTATAATTGAAGTAGAAGTTCTGCACGGGTTTGCCGCCTGATACAGTCACCTGCTTTACCTGTAATAAAACACGACGCATATCATCGCCTGCCCAGAAAGAGGCGTTGTACAAATTAGGGCTGGTAGCTACCAGGCCGCGGCCTTTCTGGTCAGAAGGGCCAAACATCGCTGCCAGCGCACCATTGGAATTACCGTTGGTGATGGCACTGTTGGCAATAGAGAAAATAGATTCTGTGTTATTATCTGCTTTTGTGAACGGGCCATCCGGGCTGTCGGTAAGTTTATAACCTTTCACCGGGCTCACAAATGGCGCACTTTGATCTGCACCCAGCTTTGCGGCTTCTGTGATAACACCCTGCCAATCGGCCATATGGAGCTTAATTCTTGTTTTCAAAGCAATAGCCGCTCCTTTAGTAGCTCTGCTGATAGGATTAGCAGTGGTGGGAAGCAGGTTGGTTTCTGCAAAATCCAGGTCCGCCAATATTTTGGTATAATCCTCTTTTACTGTACCACGGCCTATTTTCAGGGCTTCCTGGATTTGAGCTGGTGTGCTTACAGGCATATCCCTGTAAGGAATCCCAACTTGTGCACCTGCACCATCTGCATATGGGCGGCTGAAATGAATGACTGCTTCATGATGTGCCAGTGCACGCAGAAAACGGGCTTCACCTTCCAGCTGCAACGCCTTACCCTGTGAAATCACGTTATTGGCAGCGGCTTTCCGCACACCATCAATAAGTGTATTGGCCTGGTTGATCAGCGCATAAAGATTTACCCACATCTGGACATTATTGGCAGAAGTAGGGCTGTAACTGCCTTTATAAGTGATATCATAAAACGTAGCCAGGTTCACCATATCCTCTCCACGCATCTCATTTTGCTCAATGGAAGCAGCACCGAAGGGATAACCACGGCCCAGGGTATAATCATCATTATAACTTCCCAGCGCAGCTGTATTATACATACCATTTGCAGCCAGCTCGATAGTGGATGAATCCGAAAATACCGCGTCTTGTGGCAAGGCGTTCTTTGGTGATAATTCGGTGTATTTTGAACAGGACGCAGCACCCAGTGATAACACCAGTAATCCTGCTGCTACTGCTTTCATGCTTCTGTTATATTTATATGCCATTGTATTTCTCATGTTCATTATTTTTTATAATCCTACGTTAATACCAAAAGTATAGCTGCGGGGAACCGGGTTGGTGTTGTAATCCAAACCAGGTTGCGTGTTAGCTCTTGCATCCACATAAGTATTTAACTCAGGATCAAGACCGGAATACTTTGTAATGATAAATGCGTTCTGCACCTGCGCATAAATCCGGATGCTGCTCAGTTTAATTCTTTCCAGCATTGCTTTAGGCAGGGTATAACCCAGGCCGATGTTCTGTGCACGGATAAAGCTGCCATCTTCCAGGAAACGGCTGTTAACATTACCATTCTGCAGGATAAAGTTATCTGCGCCCAGGTACAGTTTAGGAACATCTGTTACCTGGCCAGGAGTAGTCCATCTGTTTAAAACTTCTTTACCGTTGTTCAGGAACTTCTGGTTGTTCAGGCCTTCCTGGCGCGTTACGCTGTATACTTTATTACCGCCGGAGAAAGAAAGGAACAGGTTAAAATCGAACCCTTTGTAATTAACGGTATTGTTCAAACCACCATAATAGGTTGGCGTAGCATTACCGAGGATTTTTTTGTCGGAAGATGATAATGCTTTTGCAGAAGTAGAGATGTCCTCAGGCTTTGAAGCATTATAGGCATAGTAAACACCTTTCGATGCATCGCCCTGTATAATGGAGCCGTCGGCTTTTTTCCAAAGCGGGTTACCATTTGCAGGATTCACACCCATTGACTCGTAACCATAAAAAGCACCCATAGATTCACCTACGCGGGTAATGTTATATGGATAAACGATATCTGCATTATCTACCAGTGCGGTAATTTTATTTTTTACAAAAGAGATGTTGAAGGAAGTGGTCCAGGAGAAATCACCGCGCTGAATATTAGTACTGTTCACTGTTAGCTCATAACCTTTGTTATACATTTTACCCACGTTAGAATAAAATACATTCGGTTTGGTAGCACTTGGAACACCTAATGACGGCGGCAGCGGAGATGCCAGGATCATGTTATCAATATCATTCCTGAAATAATCCGCTGTTACTGTGATCCTGTCGTGGAGTAACCCGAGGTCCAGGCCAATGTTCATTTTTTTACTGGTTTCAAAAGTCAGGTCCGGGTTGTACACCTGGTTGAAAGCAATACCCAGTAAAGATCCGTATAGTGCTGGTTTGTAAGTACCGGCATAAGGGTATGCACCGATATCCACGTTACCTACTTTAGCATAACCGCCACGGATCTTCAGGTTGCTGATCAGGTCGGCGATACCGCCTTCCTGGAAGAAACTTTCCTGTGAAGCTCTCCAGCCCACAGAAACGCCTGGCAATGTTACATCCTGTTTGCCGATAGGCAGGGAGGAAATAGCATCTCTGCGGAGCGTGGCAGATACCAGGTAGCGGTCTTTGTAGCTGTAGTTAGCCCGGATAAAGTACGATTGGAATGCGCGCTCCACCAGTGTTCCGCCAACAGTTTGAGTACCGGTGCTATTGTCGATGAGGTTATCAGTACCAAAGAAAGGGCTGATCAGGTTAGTACCCTGCGCATAGAAACTTCTTTCTCTTGTTTTCTGATTTTCGGTTCCAATTACAGCGCCAATATTATGCGCACCGATCGTTTTGTTATAGCTTAAAGTATTTACCCAGTTATAACGGAAACTTGGAATAGACTGCTGGTAGATAAAACCGTTGGTACCACGGCCATCACCATGGATAGGGTTCCAGTACTGGTAGTCCTCTCCACTCATATAGTTTACACCTACCTGCGTTCTCAGATCAAAATCTTTCAGAATTTTTACGCTGGCAAAAGTATTACCGGTAAAGTTCAGGTTTTTGTTACGGTAGATGTTATGATCCAGTACGTATTTAATGTTGGTATAGTTATCAGCGATAGTGGCTTTATTGGCGCCACTGCCGAGCGTATTGGTGTTGCTCAGGTTATAGGTGCCATCATTCCACTGTGCAGGTACGTTAGGTAAAGCACGGATAGCGTTGGAAAGATTGCTGGAAAGCCCGTTCTGGCTAACGTTCAGGCCATTGTTGGTAATGTGCGAAACACCGGCATTTACGCCTACAGTTACCACATTAAAAGCTTTCTGTTCCAGTTTCAGGCGTACCTGGTACTTGCGCTGATCGTTACCAACCAAAATACCTTTCATATCGGTGTACCCCAGGGAAACGTAGTAGTTGGTTTGATCATTGGCGCCGCTTAGCGACAAAGCATGGTTCTGTTGGAACCCTGTTCTGGTCACTACTTTCTGCCAATCGGTATCATAAAAACCACCATCAGGATTGGGTGTAGGGAAAGCATCCGGTGCAGCTGCTGGCTTGGCGTTCAGCTTTTTCTCGTTAGCGATGGTTACAAATTCATCTGCATTCAGCAGATCAAATAATTTGGAAGGCGTAGCTGCAGCCATCCACATATCGTAGGTGAGGCGTGGCCTGCCGCTTTTACCTCTTTTGGTGGTCACAAGGATAACGCCGTTAGCGGCCCTGGAACCATAGATAGCAGTAGCGGCGCCATCTTTCAGCACTTCCATGCTTTCAATATCATTCGGATTGATATCTCCCAACGGGTTGTTGGAGGTGATCGTGCTCTGGTTGCCGGTGATATAAGGCACTCCGTCAATTACATACAGCGGATCGGTGCCGCTGCTAATACTGTTGGTACCACGGATGCGGATACGTGCCGGCTGGCCCAGAATACCACTGGAAACGGTAGCCTGTACGCCTGCTACCTGTCCGGATAACTGACGATCGATGCTGGATGCAGCCACATTTTTCAATGTAGCTCCTTTGATGCTGGATACAGAAGCCGTGAGGTTTTTACGCTCAATAGTACCGTAACCAACTACTACCACTTCGTTCAGTCCTTTAAGATCGGCCGACAACTGAGCGTTCACAGTAGATTTGCCGGAAACACTTACCTGTTGGGCAGTATATCCTACAAAAGAAAATTCAATGGCGGCAGCTTTTTCTCCTACACTGAGCTTAAACTCACCATTGGAGGCGGTCATAGTGCCACTGGAAGTACCAACAATTTTTACGGTAACGCCAGGCAATGGAGATCCATCTTTGGAGTCTGTCACCTTACCTGTGATGACCCTGGTTTGGCCAAGCGCCTGCAGCGCGGTAATAGCCGCAAATAACCAGAGAAACAATCCTTTCTTCATAAGCGATTTTGATTTGAAAAAATAAATGTAATACAGACATGTCCAGGCATAGCATGGCCATTTAGCACAAGTGCTATTATTATCTAACAGTAAAGACTAAACGAAACAATCGTATTGCTTTTGCGGCAACCTTCGCAAAGCACAATTCTACATAAGCATTCCAAAACTCATAAGCAATCCTAACATTATAAAAACAAGTGAATAAGCGTACAGTAGTGGCATGCCACTGAATAACCAGATAATTTTATACAGATTGCTGTAAACGGGTTGCCAGGTATTTTCTGCGGTTACAGAAAATACGGTTCCGTTACTGCGTAAACTGCAGGGTGGCAACTATTGAATCTCATTAAATTAGATGGAAAATCTGGCTGTAAGCCGCTCCCCATAAGCAAATATTCCCGTTATAAATTCCCGATAAGCAAAAAATGTATTCGTTGTTTGTTGTATTGGATTACGCTAAAATGAATCTTGATTCCCGATTTTGGCTTCATGAAAATTTTCATGACGGGAGCAAATATAAGTAAACCTTTCAAGTAAAAAATAACATTTTAGGGGGAGTAGAAAATGGGCATAAAAAAAGCGGTTGTCTCGAAAAGAGACAACCGCTTTCTATTATTAGTTAAATGAAGTACTGATTATTGTTTGGTATCCCACCAAACGCGATCAGTAACTTTGGCAGGCTGTTCTGGTTGCGCGTTTGTTTCATTCTCTGATGCTGGATACACCCATCTGCGTGGAACAGTTGTAATACCCTGATAAGCATTCTGTACAACAGTCAGCTTAGGGAAATTGGTTCTGCGCCAGTCGTTGTATGATTCAAGAGACAGGTAGTTAGAGATATATTTCTGTGTCATGATCACCTCGTAAGCATTAGCAGCAGTGAGCTTGCATTTAGCTGCCAAATAGGTCTTAAACGCTGTACTATCTGCGCCAAGTGGTTTCATTCCAAATCTTGTGAAGGTTGCTTGAACTGCACTGTTCAGAATTGGTTGTGCAGCTACAAAACCAGCTGTCAGGAAGGTAGCTTCTGCCTTAATAAACAGTTGTTCATCATATGTAGCCAAATAAACCGATTGATCAGCAGCAGCAAAAAATTTACCTACAGCTGAAAGTGAATCAATATTAATCTGCTCGTCGCCTATTATCCTGCCTCTATAACCGCCTCCCAACAAAGCTGTGTCTACCATTACGGATAATCTGGGATCATTTGTTGATTTCAATAATTGAATGAAAGTAGAGGATACTGCAACACTACCCCATTTATTATTATCAGTAAACTGGGACCAAGGCGCCTGCGCTCCTGATTTGCTTTCGAATTTCACGCCCGGATTATAACTTTCATCAGGGAAAGCTTTTGTCAATGCAGTTAAAGCTGCCTGTGCCTGTGTGGCAGCCACTTTACCAGGTGCATATGTTAAACGTAAAGCAAAACGTGCTTTCAGGAAATAAGCGAATGCTGTCCATTTTTCGGGATCAGAAGCATATATCAGATCTTTATCGCCAACTGATGCGGAAGCATCTTCTTTAGCCAGTAGAGCGATAGCATCATCCAACAGCGTATTAATACTGGTATAAATGCTTTCCTGTGAATCATACTTCGGCTTAAAGTTTTCAAAGCCGGTAAATGCTTGTGAATAAGGAATTGCATTCCACAAGTCAGTAGTAACAGCCAGGTTATAAGCCATTAATATTTTTCCCATACCAGCGGCATGTGGATGATTTGCGGTAGTAGCCTGGTCCTGCAGGATCTTCAGGTTATTCAGGATCTGGGGATACATGTCAAAAGACCAGGTATTATCCACATCGGAAGCTGTTACCTTATAAGTATCCCACTCGGGTGCGGGTTGATCATAACCCAATTGTTGGGTCCAGAAAGCGGCGGTTCTGGCAGGATAACCACCCGCAATATTAAATGCAGTAGTTAATTCGGCGCCGCCCACCAACAGGGCATCAGTTACGTTTGTGGCTGCAGCCGGGTCATCGTTTACATCCAGGAATTTTTTACATCCTGAACCCCCTAACATTACACTTCCCGCTATAATGGATATAATTATCTTCTTGTTCATCATTACTCAGTTTAGAAAGTTAACTTCAAAGTTGCATTGTAAGATCTGGTGCTTGGTGAAACGTAATGGTAAAAACCACCGGAGTTACTACCTGCTCCATAAGTGCTCAATTCAGGATCTGAACCGGTAAAGTGTGGGGTGTAGATCCACAGGTTACGACCGGCAACAGAAAATACTGCTGCTTTAAATGGAGTACGTTTTAACAACTTCGGACTAAAATTATAGGCCAGTGTAACATTTCTCAGTTTTACAAAGGTTGCATCCTGGATCAGGTTTTCATAAGTATCACCCCATGCCTGCCAGTAAGCCTGATCAGTTTTAATGGATTTGGTATTTTGCTTACCATCGGCAGTTACACCGTCATATACCATTGATCCGTCGCGGCTGCTGGTAAGACCACTGGTACCGTAGAAGGTCATGTAGTATTCATCAAAGTTGATCACCTGACCACCAAAACGGCCGTCGAAAGTAAACGACAGGTTGATACCTTTATAAGATACACTGTTGGTTACACCACCAATCCATCTTGGCTGGGTATTACCAATATCAAAGGAAGTTCCATCTTCCTGGGTAGGATAACCATCATCATCGATCAACAGTTTACCCTGGTCGTTTCTCATGTAACGTGAACCTCTGATAGTACCATAAGGCTGACCGGCCACCAGGTATATACCGGGAGTAGTGAAACCACCTATCTGGATAGAAGTTACACCTTCTGTCAACTCATTGATCATTGCTTTGTTCCTGGAGTAGTTAGCAGAAATATTCCAGTTGAAATCTTTTGATCTGATCGGGTTGGCATTTAAAGTTACTTCCAGACCTTTATTGGTGATCTTACCGGCATTGATTACAGCCTGGGTATAACCGGAACCAGCAGATACTGCTGTCTGGAATATCAGGTCGGTACTAACCTTGTTATAGTAACTTGCTTCCAGACCAATACGGTTGTCCAACCATTTTGTTTCCAGACCCACTTCAAATTCCTTAATTTTCTCTGGTTTCAGGTCAGGATTACCCAACACGTTATTCTTGGAGAAACCATTTACACCGTTGAAAGGAAGATCCAGTGAGCCACGAAGACCATCACCCACTACCGTTTTATTGAAAGGCGTTGCTACCTTGTAAGGAGGTGCGTCATTACCAATGGCGGTGTAAGCAACTCTCACTTTACCAAATGATAATACTTTGCTGTCTTTTAATCCTTCCAGTTCGGAGAATACAAATGCACCAGTCACAGAAGGGTAGAAGTAGGAATTATTCTTAGCCGGCATGGAAGATGACCAGTCATTTCTACCGGTTAATGTTAAAGATAACATGCGGTTATATTCCAGGATTGCCTGTCCGTAAACACTCACCCTTCTTCTATCGTAGAAAGATTTGGTGGAGGTTACAGACTCCGCACTGGTAATATCATAGAAACCAGGTACGGATAATCCTACACCTTTTGAAAACTGGTCGGTATAATGTTCAGAAATGATATTATTACCTACCATTACAGTCAGATCGAATTTATCAAATTCTTTCCTGGCAGTAGCGTAGAAATCGTGGTTAATTTGCTTGTTGTTAATGATTTCATTGTACATACGACCATTGGGGAAACCACCGAAGGAGCCGATTGCTTCATGAAATACACGTTCATCTGTATAAATATCCGCACCTATTCTTTCGGTTAATGTTAACCAATTCAGTGGATTGTATACCAGGCTGAAGTTAGGAATGAAGCGGGATACATTCAGTTGCAGGCCGGTATTAGCCGCGGTCCAGAAAGGGTTATTAGCACTAACCTTATACATATTCTGTGACTTATCTACCGGGTTTTCATATGGTAACAGGTTGTAACTTACCGGCGCATTGTAAAGGTTAGCCAGGTAAGAAGTACCACCACTACCATTACCTTCCAGCAAGCGGTCGTTACGTGAGTCAATATAACTGATACCAGTAGTCGCAGTTAACTTATCAGTAAGATGGGTAGAGAAATTTGCGTAAAAGGAGTTACGGTAATAGTCGGTACCGGGAGCCACACCTTCCTGTCTTAAAGAAGAGTAGGACATCAGGTAATTTGACTTTTCTGTAGATCCGTTCAGGCTGATGTTATTATCCCAGGTAGTACCTGTTTTAAAGAACGCGTCACGTGGATCATAGTTAACAGCTGGCTTGCCATCCACCTTTAAGGTATCCATTTTGGCACCCCAGGAACGGGAAGTTTTATTGTTTATTCCATCAAAGAATACGCCGTTGTTACCCTGTGACCAACCTGTCTGAAATTCAGGCAATACCACTTTGTCAATGTTCACACTGGAACCTACTGTCAGGCTGAAAGCTTTACCTTTTAAACCAGCGCCGGTTTTCGTAGTAATGATTACCGCACCACCAGCTGCCCTGGAACCATACAATGCGGTTGCAGAAGCGCCACGGAGAATATTTACTGATTCAATGATGTTCGGATCAATATCAATACCTCTGTTGGGAGTAGTACCCCCTGCCAGAACCGGATCATCGTCAGTGTCACCTGCACCAATCTGGTTGTTATCAATCGGGTTACCGTCCACTACAAAAAGTGGCTGGTTATTTCCGGTTAAAGAGGCCGCACCACGGATAACGATACGGGTACCACCACCGGGAATACCAGAAGTATTACTGATTTGCACACCAGCAATTTTACCCTGCATACCATTCAGGAAGTTTACTTCCTTGGATTGCACGATATCATCACCTTTTACTTCCTGCGTAGTATAACCCAGGGTGCGTTTTTCACGTTTAATACCCAGCGCGGTAACTACTACCTCGCTAAGATCTTTATTGTCGGCGCCAAGAGCCACATTGATAGTGCCTTCGGCTCCAACAGGAATTTCCTTGGAAGCATACCCAATAAAAGAAAAAACAAGCACGGAACCCGCAGGAGCTTCGAGTTTGTAAGTGCCATCGTTGGTGGTTAGGGAACCTTTACCTGTACCTTTAATTCCGACAGATACACCAGGGAGTCCGGAGCCGTCTTTAGCATCCGTAACCTTGCCGCTGATTAATTTTGTTTGTGCATAGGCTTGCACAACACTGATGGCCACGAGCAACCATAAGAGTAGTCCTCTTTTCATAAGCAATTTAGATTTGAAAGATATTGTCAGTTAACTAATAAAAATGGGAGTGCTGTACTCATTTAGCCAAAGGTTATTCCGTAAATCGTTTTCCTCATAACCCATCCTTCCTTATTCGTATTTTCTCAAAGCAAATTCCAGTTTCTCTCCTCTGTTCTCTTCCTAACTATATCAGAAACTGTTTCCGGTATAGATTGAAATGGCGGTTAAATCAACACAAGCACCAACTTAATTAAGATTTTGTTCTTTAGATTCTGTTTTAGATTCTGATACGTATTTGTTAAATATTGTTTAAATTCTACTGCAATATAGGAAATTTAAAAAATACTAGTGCAAAACTGGCTTTTTTTTAAAATATCCGTTCCCGATATATCCAACACCTGCTGGCCTCTGAGGATCACTATTCAACTAATAGTATATTAATTATAATATATAATTAATTATCTTATATACCTTTTCATTTAAAAAGATGCCTCACCTAGTACTCCTTAAATAAATAATGGGTATCCGGTCCGCTTCTTCTTATCCAGTAGTCTCCGGTGAAATAAAAAAGGTGCCTTCGCTGAAGGCACCTTTCAAATCATATAATAATACTAATTGGAATAACCCTGGTTCTGCACCATATTTGGATTTGCATCCATCTCGGCCTGCGGAATCGGGAAAGCTACACGAAAATCATTTGCTTCTGTAACCCTTGTACTCAGCGCATTAGCATCTTTGATATTACGCTGCCCGTTCTTACGGAACAGATCAGACATACCAAAACCTTCACCCACCAGTTCCAATCTTCTCTGTTTAATAATCTCAGCTTTGATATTGGCCACATCAGTAAATGGATCCAGTCCACGTTTCGCTCTCAGCATATTCACATCATCCGTGGCTTTCTGCAGGTTGCCCAGCTCAGCATAAGCTTCTGCACGATTCAGCAACACCTCACTTATTCTCAGGATCTTTACGTTTACAAGACCCACCTGGCCGGTAGCTTCATTACCTGAAAATTTCATCAGGTAGTTACTGCCATCAAGATTCTCCACCAGTGCATTACGCGCATCTTTTGGATCCAACAGTTCCATAAAGCCATCTGTGAGCCTGATATCTCCATACCCACCTAATTTAGCAGGCACATACATATAACCGAAGTTATTGGAGCCACCGCCATCCGGTGTCAGAAAACGCAGGGAAAAGATTTCTTCAGAACCGGCTGCATCTAAATTAAATGCTTTCGCCACTTCAGACGCTTCATATAAAGGATACTTCCCGATCAGCTTATCTGCCTCGTCAATAGCCAGCTGCCAGTCGCCCTTATACAGGTAAGCACGGCTAAGCAAGGCTGTTGCTGCATCCTTCGTAGCATTAAACACATTCGCGCTGTTGCTCTCAGATTTACCGGCAGGAGCGGTTTGCTGCGCCACTTTCAGATCGCTGATAATAGCCGCGTAAGTTTCAGCCAGCGTACTACGACCAGGCTTGAATGTACCGGGTGCATCCACCGCTTTGGTCACCAGGGTAATCCCGGTGTTAGGCTCATTTACTTTTGCTCCTATATTGGTATATGGTCTTGTGTACCTTCTGGCCAGGTCGAAATTAGCCAGTGCACGCAGAAAATAAGCTTCTCCGCGGATCGCACCGGTTTTTTCCGTTTCAGGCAGTTTATCAATCAGCACATTCGCCTGGTTTACCACCCTGTAAGCATTCAGGAAGGTATTTGTTTGTGGCGCCAGCAGCGGTGTGTAGTTCAATTGGAATTCTGTAATAAACCGGTTGGAGTTCTGGGAAGTAATCTTCATATCATTGCCACCCAGGTCTGTTACGATCATGAAGTCGCGGCCATAATATTCCAGCGCCTGCATACGCTCATACATTCCGTTTGCAAGAATACGTGCATTCCCTTCAGTTACGGCATCACCTTCATTCAATGATGACTGTGGATTCTGATCCAGCTTGGAACAAGCTGAAAACAAACCAGCCGTAGCCAATGCTAATATGGAGAGTTTTGAATATTTCATAATTAAACTAAATTTTTGTTGTTACTTCATTACAGTCCCACACTAATACCAAACGTGATCACTCTTGAAGTAGGATAACGGTAAAAATCGGTTCCTGCATTGGTAGTAGCCGGAGACGCAGTGCTGGTCGGAGAAATAGGGTTGGTACTCATATCCGGATCCCATCCTTTATATCCTGTCAGCGTAAATAAGTTCTCTGCCTGTGCATATACTCTTAATCCCTGCATTTTCAATCTGCTTAAAGTGTTTTTTGGGAGATTGTAACCCAGTGAAAGGTTTCTCAAACGTACATAGGAGATATCTTCCAGGTAACGGGTAGAAGAAGCATTAGAGTTGGTACCATTGCCCCAGATAACTTTTGGTCTGTCAGCAATATCGCCTGGCTTTTCCCAGTGGCTGCCGGCATCTTTTGCCTGATTTCCGGTAGTGTTGTTACCATCGCTTTCCAGGAAAGAACGGTTATAGTTGTACGCTTTATTTCCAGCGCTGAATGTGATGAATACAGACAGGTCGAAATCCTTGTAAGAGAATTTATTGGTAAAACCGCCTGTAATTTTAGGCAGCGCCTGGCCAACATATTTTCTCACTGCTGAATTATAATCGGAAGTTGGTTTTCCATCAGCGCCTTCCCAGGTGGCAGCACCGGTAGCAGGATCAACGCCCGCCCAAACCGGCATGTACCAGGAGCCAAATGGCATACCTACTTCAATCCGCTGGCGGGAACCTGCCGGGATAAATTGCTGGCCGCCCAGTGACAGTACCCTGTTTTTCAGCGTAGCAAAATTCAGATCTGAAGTCCACTGGAAGTTTTTAGTAGACACCGGGATACCACCCACTGTTACTTCAAAGCCCTGGTTCAGCATCTTACCCACGTTCATCGTCATTACATCAAAACCGCTGGTCATAGATAATGGCAGCTGCATCAGTAATGCGGAAGAGCGCTTGTCGTAATATCCTACGCTACCGTATAAACGTTTTTTCAGTACACTGATATCCAATCCCACATCATACAGGTTTTGTTTTTCCCAGCTCAATGCCATGTTGCCTGGTTGCTTCAGATAAGCAACTGATCCGCCATCATAAGCGCCCACGAGGCTGTACAGCGGCTGATAAGGATAATCGCCCAAACCTTCTGCGTTACCCATGATGCCATAGCTGGAACGCAGTTTCAGGTCGTTCAGCCAGGATATATTTTTAGTAAATTCCTCTTCTGTAATACGCCATGCAGCACCTACTGAGTAGAAGTTACCATAACGGTTGTCTTTAGGGAAACGGGAAGAACCGTCTCTTCTGAAACTACCGCTTAAGAAATACTTTGATTTATAGTCATAATCTGCTTTCGCGAGTATACCCTGGAAAGCGTAGGAGGTTTCATCACCGGCCATGTCGAAATATTGGGAACCAGCGTCCGGCACCTGTGCCTGGCCATTAGGGAAACCATTCTTTGCACTATAGTTCCACACACGGTTCTGGAAGGAGTATTCATTACCTGCCAGTAAGCGGATACTATGATCTTTACCCAGGTTGAAATTATAAGTCAGCAATTGCTGGGTAGTATATAACGCCATGTTGGTATTCACGTTATACAGGTAACCGCCATAGTTACGTCCATCGTAGGAATCCGGAGATGTCCATTGCTTTTCACGGATGTTGGTCAACTCGGCATTACCCTTCACTACGAAACGTAACCCGTCAATAATGTTGTAGCCCAATGCAGCATTAAAAACTGTTTGGGTATTATTGCTCCTGTTGTAGTTACTGTTCACCGTGCTCACGAAGTTGCCTCCACGTAAAACCGGGCGGTAGGAGGAGGGGATATCTGCGAAACCAGCCCAGGAAGTAGTGCCTGGCTGTCCGGCAGTATATCCGTTATAGGGGTTTCCGTTCTCATCACGGGAAGGGATAAACGGAGAATTTGCCAGCGCACCCATCAATGGTGAAGAGTAACTGTTACCTGCGCTTGCACTTCTTTGATCTGTATAGCTGCCGTTCACCTTTACGCTCAGGTCAAATTTCTCATTGAACTTATGATCCACGTTCAAACGGCCACTGTAGCGGCTGAAGTCGGAGCCAATCAGGATACCCTGCTGCTTGAAATAATCGCCGGAAGCATAGAACTGTGTCTTTTCATTTCCGCCGCCTGCGTTGATACCATAAGATTGTGTTTTACCGGTGCGGAAGGCCTCGTCTATCCAGTTGGTATTGATATTTGTCAGGCTGTTCGGACGATTAGCCAGGATCTGTTCTGCAGTGAAAAGCGGCGTGCCATCTTTCTTGGTCGCATTCTTCATCGCCTCGCGCTGATAAGCCAGCAGCTCAGTGGAATTCATCATGTCAATTCCGTGCGACAGGTCCTGGAAACCATACTTGGCATTGAAATTAATCCTGCTCTGGCCTTTCTTCCCCGTTTTGGTGGTAATAACTACCACACCGTTAGAACCGCGGGAACCATACAATGAAGTTGCAGACGCATCTTTCAGGATGGTCACGTTTTCAATGTCGGCAGGGTTCAGGTTCGCAATTACATCCTGGGAAGGAGTATTCTGGGTAAAATCCCCGGAGGAAATGATTACCCCATCCACTACATACAGTGGGCTGTTGCTCGCTGAAATAGAGCCGATACCACGGATACGTACCTCCGTTTTCGCGCCAGGCTGACCGGAGTTAGTTGATACGGCAACGCCAGGCGCATTACCCTGGAGCATCTGGTTTACATCCGGCAACGCAACGTTGTTGATCTTTGCACCATTGATACTGGATGCCGCGATGGTGGAGTTGATCTTCTTCTCCATCGTGTAACCCGTTACCACTACTTCATCCAGACTTTTGGAATCTGTTTTCAGTTTTACGTTCAATGTGGCAGCAGTACCCACCGGTACTTCTTTGGCCTCATACCCGATAAATGATACGATCAATGTGGCATTTGCATCTACCTGGATAGTGTAAGCCCCTTCCGGATTGGTGACGGTTCCTTTTGCGGTGCCCTTAATCTGGATGTTGGCACCCGGAATAGCTGAGCCATCTGTGGCATCAGTGACTCTCCCTGTTACTGTGCGGCTTTGCGCATAGACTTGCCCGCCCAGAAATAGCACGGACAAGAGGAGAAATAATACTTTCCTCATAAGCATGATTTTGTTTCCTTAACCTTAAAAAATAATCATCATTATCAAGGCCATACGCCTTAATTCAATTGGTTCCCGTTAAATAAGCAGTTTGGTGAAATTGTAATTGGATACTTAAAGCTGGAGCAGGTATAACGGTACAGTGATATTGACCAAATTAAACAATTGAGCAGTTCTCTTGCGATTTATTCAATGAATAAACAGCAGAAGCAGTCAACTTCTTCCTCATAAGCAGTTTCCTTAGCAAATTTTCAACCAGCCTCAAATATAATAATTCTTAACAAAAAGTTAAGCTTGGAAAGTTCCCGATAACGTTTGGATAACATCTTTTTAACGCCTCATTAACATATAATTATTACAAATTATCTGTAAGGGCATAAAAATAAACAAGCGGCAAGAATACCGCCTGTGCTCATCAACCAAAATCTAAATCGAGATTAAAGTTGCCCCGCATAAATGCGGGGCGAATATTTTTTATCAGGAAAGGGTAAGCGGATATGTTTTTAACAACTCCAGCAATACCGTAAAGAGATCATCATTACGATGATTAAAGCGGTATTCACACTCTTTCAGATGTAAATAGGCAGTATTCCGGTTCAGCCCCTTGAACTTAGCCAGGCGGTGCTTGGTTAGTCCCCAGAAAGCATCTACATCATCCATCTGATGCGTATCAGAAGTCTGACCCAGCCTGTATAAACGGTACTGACCCAAATCCACCAACCCGTTGAACCGGCGCAAACGTTCTGTAGCCACCTGCGTTTCCAATACGGAACGACCGCGGGTAGCCGCATGAATCATAGACCGGCTTACGTCTGGAAGAATTTCGGTGTGTAACCTGTCTGAGGATCTGCAGATGCCGAAGATTACGGGCTTAACAATCCGGTCTACTTCCGGTTTTACCGCCACCAGCGTGTCGCTGTCGTGGTCGGAATTAAGGTCACTTTGCCGGGGTTCATACGTTAACACGGGAACAGGCACAGGATGCTGCGTTTCACAGTATCGCGCAATCTGGTGTCGTAGCTTCTTCAGGTAGCTGTTAATAGTTACCCTGCTTACACCGCTGATATTCGCTATCTGGGTCGCAGTAAGATCATCGGCAAACAGCCGCAGGATCTCCTTAAATTTGCGCTCGGATAAATGAGCGCCCTTTAAGTACTTATTTTTCATGAACTATGTGGTTAGAATGGCGTACTAAACCTCATACTTTTTCATTATAATCCCACCCCTTTTTTTACAAGCGGCTATAAGTGTATGTGAATGCTGTCCACTAGATCATTTCAGCTTCTTTTTTTGTCCATTTTAGCTAAATATTTAGCATCCACTGCAGTTTGCCGGCACTAAAAAGCCACCGGGGCAACCAGCAGCATGAAAAACATGCCCTGCTTACCCCGGTGGCTCATATGATTGTCTTTATAAACTATTCCTGATCGCTGATCCCCAGCTCCTTTATGTCAATGTCCTCCTCCTCGTCCAACGGCTTCCACAGCTCTTTCTTCTTCGCTTTCTTCAACAATGCCTTTTCCATCCACAACAGTAAAGCCGGCAAAATAGTCAGATTCGTAACCATTGCCACCACCAGGGTCAGGGAAGTAAGCCATCCCAATGCCTTTGTACCACCAAATCCCGAGAAACTGAAAATCATAAAGCCGGCAAACAGGATAGCAGAGGTATAAATAATACTCAGCCCGGTTTCATGGATCGTTTGCTTCACCGTAGCACTGATGTCAAAATCATGACGCGGCAACTCCTGCTTAAAATTAACCAGGAATCGGATGGTAACGTCGATGGCTATACCAAGCGCTACACTAAACACCAATACCGTAGATGGTTTCAACGGAACGCCTACCCATCCCATCACACCGGCCGTAACCACCAGTGGAATCACGTTCGGGATCAATGATATGATCAGCATCCTCCAGGAACGGAACAGGTACAGCATACAAAGCATTATCAACACAAAAGCCAGGATAATACTCTCCATCAGCCCGTTAATAATGAAACGGGTACCTTCCTGGAAAATCACACTGGTGCCGGTAAAAGTTACTTTGTAATGCGCCGTATCAAAAATAGCAGTTACCTGCGGCTGCAATGAATCCAGCAACAACGGCAGCTTCTGCGATCCTACATCTTTCATATTTACACTCAACCTGGCCACCTGCCTGGTGCTGTCCATAAAGGAAGAAACCAGTTTGGAGAAAGTAGAAGCGGGTCCGGCAGTATTCCCACCCTTCATGCGCAGGTAAGGCGCCAGGAAGCCTAGATCAAACTGGTTGGGTACCGCAAAGTTGGAGCTGTCCCCGTTATAATATGCCTGCTTGGCAAATTTAATACCCTCTACTACCGACAATGGACGGCCAAAATCAGGCTGCGCAGCAATCAACTGTGTCAGTTCATCCAACTTATTCAGCGTCTGCAGATTTATTACACCATTCTTCTTTTTCGTATCCACCGCAATTTCCAGTGGCATTACCCCTTTGAAATTCGTTTCCAGGAATTTCAGATCCGTATACAATTTGTCGGTATGCGGAATATCGTCCAGCATATAGCCCACAGACTGCAAACGCCCCATTCCCACTATGGCCGCTATCACCAGCACCAAACTTACTCCGTATACCCATGGGCGGTATTTAAACACCAGCGTGGTCAGGAAATCAAGTATTGCCCCAAAGAACCGGTTATCCAGGTAAGTAGTATGCTTGCTCTTAGGCGCAGGTAAATAACTTAAAACAGAGGGCAGGAAAATAAAAGAGATCAGGAAGATGAACATGATATTCAACCCTGCTACTACACCAAACTCTTTCAGGATGGCACTGTTTGTGAAACAGAACACCCCAAAACCAATAGCAGCTGTAAGATTGGTAAACAGGGTCACTATCCCCATCCGCTGTATCATATGCACCAAAGCCCGTGTTTTATTGGCATCCTTGGCGTATTCTGTATGGTATTTACTCAGGAAGTATACACAGTTGGGAATCCCTATCACTACTATTAACGAAGGTATAAGCCCGGTAAGTAATGTAATTTTATATCCCATCAGTACGATGGTAGCCACTGACCAGATTACACCGATAGCCACTACAATCATGGACATCAGTACCGCGCCAAATGAACGGAAAAACAGGAACAGGATCAAAGCAGTTAACACGAAAGAGATTTTCAGGAACAGCTTCAGCTCATCCGCTACCTTAACGGCCATGGCTGTACGAATAAGCGGCAGGCCACTCAGGCGTACTTCTGTATGCTGCTTTTCCTGGAAGGCATTGGCCAGCTTCGTAATTTCATTCACTACAGCCGTACGTTTCGGGGAATTAAATACATCCTTGTTCACATAAATAGCCATGAGGTAAGCATGGGTATCGGGGTTGTATAGCAGTCCTTTGTAAAAAAGGAGGGTGTGGAAAACACGGGATAAACTATCGATTACCACCTGGTTGGTCAGATCCCCCTGGAAAAGTAAATTAGCCTCCAGCTTCTGTGTGCTGTCGTTCTTCACCAGGTTGATAGCCATCGGCACACTCATAATATTCTCCACTGCAAAAACATTCTTCATGTCCTTGTTCAGCTGAACATAGTCCTTGAAAAAATCTGCCTGGAAAAATTTATCTGTTTGCACGGCAAGCATCAACACATTACCATCTCCGCCAAATCTCTTCTTAAAATCCTGGTACTCAAGAAATTTAGGATTATCATGGGGTATGGTGGCCACGTAGTCGTATGACATTTGTACCTTGCTGGCAAAATAACCCATCACGCCGGTACCGGCAAGCAGTAGAACAAGAAGCAATAATCGATATTTTAGCACAAAGCCTGCTAAACGTTGCCACATAAGGATTTCCTTTTTAGTAATGGGCGTAAAGGTAATTAAAATAGCTATTAGCTGTTAACAGGCAGCGATGAGCTGACTCCTTTTAGCTGCCAGCTGTTAGGTTTTAGCTTTTAGCCGTTCAATCCCTTCGTTTGTGTAACTTGCATTCCGGTTTCTTTCACTTAACTGCTAACAGCAAAAGCCAGGAAAAATTGCTTCACAAAACACGCGGCATCGTATTACGCACGGTAAAGTATGGCGACACCAGCCTGATCGTGAGTATATTTACTGAACTCTTCGGGGTACAATCGTATATGGTAAACGGCGCCCGTTCCTCCAAACCCAAAGCTGCCAAAGGAAATCTGCTGCAGCCGGGTAATATCCTGGAACTGGTGGTATATCACAACGAAATCAAAAACCTTCAACGCATTTCCGAATACAAACTGGGATATCTGTACAACTCCGTACACCTCAATGTGGTAAAAAATACGGTAGCCCTTTACATGATAGAGCTCCTCCAGAAATGCCTGAAGCAACCGGAGCAACAAACCGATCTCTATTTCTTTACAGAAAATATCCTGCAACTGCTGGACATCTCCGGCCTGCCGGTGGTGGCAAACCTGCCTTTGTACTTTACGCTGAAAATGGGAGAGCACCTGGGTTTCCGGCTCAATGGAAGATTTTCTGAATACACCCCTTACCTGGATTTACAGGAAGGTACCTTTTCCGATCTGCCACCACATCACGCCAATCACCTTGATACACAGAGCAGCGAATTAACAGACCAGCTGTTTCAATGCACGGCAGTAGAGCACCTGGCGGCGATTACAATGAATAAAGAAAGAAGAAGAAAATTACTGTATGCGTACCTGGAGTTTTTCCGGCTGCACTTACCTGATTTTACAGAGATGCATTCCCCGCCTATTTTACACGAGATCCTGGATGCCTGATCTGTTGGCCCAGCCTGGCGGCCTTCGCTCCCTCTTCGGTGAAGAATTTCAGATCCACCGTATTCCCATCAAAAACAGCGTAGGAAAAATAATTCAGCCAGTCCCCCAGGTTGATATACCTGCTGGCGCCGGGTAATGGAATATCGAGGGGCAGATGCCGGTGTCCGTAGATGAAATAATCGAAATGTTCTTTTTGCAGTATTTCTTTACTGTAAATGGCCAGCCACTCATTTTCCGTTCCAAGGAAATGCTCCAGCTCCTGCCCGGTAGCAGAGCGGCTTTTGCGGCTGAAATAATTGGCAAGGGCAATGCCCCAGGCCGGGTGGATAGCAGAAAACATCCACCGGCAAAACGGGTTCCTGAATACTTTTTTCAGCATCTTATAACCATGATCACCCGGGCCTAAGCCATCACCATGACCGATATAAAACCGTTTATTGCCAATGGTATAGGTTTGCGGCTCATAATAAACCGGGATGTTCAGCTCTTCCTCAAAATACCCGTCCATCCACATATCATGGTTACCAATAAAAATAGAAATACCGATTCCTTTGTCGCTTAGCGCGGCCAGCTTTCCCAAAATGCGGGTATATCCTTTGGGGATCACATGCTTGTATTCAAACCAGAAATCAAAAATATCACCTACCAGGAAAATATGCTGCGCATCAGGTTCCACCTGCTCCAGCCATTGCAAAAGCAGCTTTTCACGCTCCCTGCTGGCGGCAGGATTGGGAGCGCCAAGATGAAAATCTGAGGCAAAATATATTTTCTTATTGGCCGGTAATGCAATATCCATTCTTAAAATTATGAAGCTTTTAGCTTTTAACGGTTAGCCTTCAGTGGAAGAAGCGATACATCGCTCCGGTACTGAAAGTTAACAGCTAAAGACTAAAAGCCATTTATTTATTCGTCTACTAAAAATACGTATACTTCTTTGGGACCATGGATCCCTACTACCAGTGTTTTCTCGATATCAGCGGTACGACTGGGCCCTGTTGCAAAAGATATGGCTGATGGGATATCGTTACCGTATTTATCTTTCAGCTTATTAAGCGCATCCTTCAGGTCAAATACCAACTGGTGCGTGTAGGCTACCACGATATGCACAGGCGCATATACCGGTAATGCTCTGCCACTGGGTTGTGCGGAACTCAGCACCAATGTTCCGGTGCGGGCTACCAGGTATTCACAATCCGTGATGGCGGCATCTGCTTCGTGCATGGTCCCCTGGTTGAGTACAGGTAAATCCTGCTGGTGGATTGTTTTCAGCAGGGCAGGTGTCTGGCAAAACACATTGTGCCATTCTTTGTGTTCACAAAGCGCACGAAGGCTTTCCATCAACTCACCTTTTCCTGTACAGTAAACAAACTTTCCCTGCAACCGGGTAAATTCTTCTGCAAACTTTAATTCCAGGCTCTCATTCTCGGTTCTGAAAACAGACGAGTTGCCCTCCGAATTCGGGAAGGGCAACTGTACTGACTGACTTAACGCATTCCGTACTCTCTTCAGAATATTTTCCTTAGCAGGAGAAATCTTCATATCACTATTTACGCATTAGCAGGTGATGGAGAAGGATTGATGATATCTGACGGATGTACTCCTTCAGTAGGAGCGCCTTCTTTACCCAGCTGGTGTTCTTTGTGGGTATCGTAAGGACGTTTACCGATCAATCTTTCCAGGTCGGCCTGGTATAAAACTTCTTTTTTCAGCAGTTCTTCTGCCAGTGCCTTTACCTGATCCATTTTGGATGTGAGCAGGTCTTTGGTTCTAATATAAGCGGTGGCAATCAGTTTCCTTACTTCATCATCAATCATCTTGGATGTTTCTTCTGAGTAAGGTTTGGTAAATGACTGATCACTGTTTGGATCGTAGAAAGATACATTACCAACTTTATCGTTCATACCATACACGGTTACCATTGCATACGCCATACGGGTAATTACCTGCAGGTCGTTTTGTGCGCCGGTAGAAATTTTACCGAAAACCAGTTCCTCTACCGCACGGCCACCAAGGGTCATGCAGATATCATCGAGCAACTGTTCGGTGTTGTACAGATATTGTTCCTTCGGAAGATATTGTGCATAACCAAGCGCAGCTACACCACGGGGAACGATGGTTACTTTCACCAGCGGGTTAGCATGTTCCAGGTGCCAGCCACAAATAGCGTGACCTGCTTCATGGTAAGCAATTACTTCTTTTTCTTCCGGAGAGATGATTTTGTTTTTCTTTTCCAGACCACCAATTACACGATCAATCGCGTCATTGAAGTCGTCCATTTCCACCTGTGTTTTCCCTTTACGCGCAGCAATCAGTGCCGCCTCGTTACAAACGTTGGCGATATCCGCACCGGCGAAGCCTGGCGTCATGGAAGCCAGTTTTTTCACGTCCAGGTTGGGAGAAGTTTTGATAGGCTTTAAGTGCACTTCAAAAATAGTTTCTCTTCCGGCCAGATCCGGCTTATCGATAGAGATCTGACGATCGAAACGGCCCGGGCGCAGTAAAGCGCTGTCCAGTACATCAGGGCGGTTGGTAGCAGCCAGGATAATGATACCACTGTCTGTTCCGAAACCATCCATTTCTACCAGTAACTGGTTCAGGGTGTTTTCACGTTCGTCGTTACTCATCATTACGTTCTTGCCTCTGGCACGGCCGATAGCATCAATTTCATCGATAAAGATGATACATGGCGCTTTTTCACGGGCTTGCTTAAACAGGTCACGTACACGGCTGGCACCTACTCCCACAAACAATTCCACAAAGTCGGAACCGGACATGGAGAAGAAAGGCACCTGAGCCTCGCCTGCCATTGCCTTTGCCAGGAGGGTTTTACCGGTACCCGGAGGGCCTACCAGCAGGGCGCCTTTGGGGATTTTACCTCCCAGGGCGGTATATTTTTTAGGATTCTTCAGGAAATCCACAATTTCCATTACTTCCACCTTCGCTTCGTCCAAACCGGCTACATCGTTGAACGTAATATTCACACGGGTACCTTTGTCGAACAGCGTAGCTTTAGATTTACCAATATTGAAGATGCCGCCCGGACCACCACTGCCACCGGCAGGACCGCCCATCTTACGCATCAGCAATATCCACAAACCAATGATCAGGATAATTGGTAACAGCAACTGGAAAATAGGCTCAAACCAGCTCTGACGCTCATCATAAGAGATCTTTACCTGGTTTTCCACCGGAACACCTTCCTGTGCTTTATCTATATCCTTTTTGAAACTTTCTTCGCTACCAATTGAAAAACGGAAGTGAGGACCGGGGTTCTCTCCGCCAAATTTACTTTTGTTAACGTCTTTAAACTTGGCCTCTTTAAGATGGTCATGTTTTATGTAGACTTCTACATATTTTTTATTTACGACAACCAGCTTATCAACATCTCCCGGTTTCAGGTAATCCACCTGAAATTCCTGGAAACTGATTTCTTTGGTTGGGGATCTCAAATCAAAAAAGTTCATTGCGAGCAGGGCCACGCCAATAAAGGCATATACCCAGTATATATTGAACTTCGGTCCTTTCTTAGGTGATTTCTCCGAACCCTTGTTGAAGTTATTGCCTCCTTTTTCCATAATCTTACGCTCCTTTACGGATGTTTATTGCAATCAGAATAATATGAATAATTAAATTCTAAAACAACTGTTTTGTTTAGCTTTCTGTGTGGTCCATCCTGTCCGCGTCGCTCCACATTTCTTCCAGATTATAGAACTTCCTGTTTTCAGGCTGGAAAATGTGAACTACTACATTCACATAATCAACCAGAACCCAGTTTTGAGAACTAAATCCTTCGTGTTTGTACGGTTCCTCTGAAGTATGCTTCTCCACTTCCTCTGACACATAATCAGCAATGGCTTTCACCTGGGTGCCGGAATTGGCTTCACATATTATAAAGAAATCGGCCACGGCTTCAGGAATCTGGCGTAGATCCAGGGACACAATATTTTCCCCCTTCTTATCCTGTATGGCCTTTATGATGGTGGTAAAAATTTCACTTTCTCTGGTCAGGCGTTGCTGCGCCTTCTTTCTCGTGCTCAGAACGGTTAAGGGTGCCAATAAATCTCGTTTTTGTTAAAAATAATCTTTAATTGTCAAAGTTACTAAACAAGCAGTAATATAAGATGTTTAATATCCGCCGCGGGGGGCCTGAAAATGTTAATTAAATAATAAAATGAATTACTTTTCGGGCCGGATACAGACTAAAAAAGATTCATGTGATAGGACACCCGTTTTATATATTAGACGAAATAGACAGCACCAATAACTATGCCATGGAGCAGGTAAATTCCGGCCAGGTGACATCAGGCACAGCCTGGTTTACCAGCAACCAAACAGCCGGAAAAGGAACCCGCGGGAAACAATGGCTCGCCCAACCCGGAGATATCAGCGCCCTCACAATTGCTCTCCAACCGGCTATGTTACCGCTTTCAAGGCAATTTATGCTCAGCGTGGCAGTCGCCCTCGGAACCACCGATTTCTTCACTTCCTATGCCGGCGACGAAACAATCATCAAATGGCCAAACGATATTTACTGGCGTGACAGAAAGGCAGGAGGCATCCTGATTGAGAATGTATTGCGTGGAAATATATGGCAATATGCCATTATCGGGATCGGACTCAACATTAACCAGGCTTCCTTCCCGCCCGATCTGCCCAATGCAGTTTCCCTCCGGCAAATTACCGGCAAGTCCCGTGAGGCGGAAACCCTGGCAAGAGAACTCTGCACTTTCCTCGATAAAAGGATCCGTCAACTGCAACCCGCCAATTATGAAACGCTGCTTGCTGAATATACCTCCCGGTTGTTCCGCTGGCAACAATCAGGTTTATACCGGAAAGACGGGGAAATTTTTGAAGGCATCATCCGCGATGTATTGCCCGACGGCCATCTCTGCCTGGAGAAAAACGGCGAAATATTACCACTTGGCTTTGGCGAAGTGGAGTTTATTATTACCCGGTAACCGGTTACTTCCGGGAGTAAACGTTTTGCTCTTCATGCAAAGCCCGCTTCAGCGCTGCCGGCAATTCCGGCGAAAGGTCCGACAACAGCCAGGCGCCGGCGCCCCATAAGTATTCCCTGGACAAGGCATCTTTCATTACACCGGTTTGCGTCAACCGGCCTATCATTTTCATATAGGCGCCTTCCGGCTTCTTACCGATTTTAACAATGTAACGGATGGTGTCCATCTCCCTGAACCAAAAAACGTAATCCGCATCCATTGCATTGGCTAATGGAATATTCCTCCCCCTGTTATAGTAATTCAAAGCACCGGCCTCGCCGTAGTTGTCACAGATCAGCAAGGTGTAACGTTTATCCGCGTCCGGCACCTGCTGCCACGTTTGCCACGACATATCCGCCAGTTCCCTCCAGCCAAGCATATCCGCAAAGTCCTGGGGAAGGGTATGATCTTCCCCGTCTTCCCAGCGCAATAAACCCAGCGCCTGGAACTTGCCCGCCTTTTCACGGATCTCAACAGGCTTCATTACCGGGAAAATAACGTTCGCCAGCAGTCCAAAAGGCACTACAATGAGGGCCACCCAGAGCAAACGCAGGTAACGCGTCCAGTCGTGCGTGAAAATCCGCTCCCAATAAACACTCCCGAAAGCCAGTAATACCGGGTATAAACCAACCGAATAATAACTTTTTGCCCGGAAATAGGTAAACAATAACATGGTTAGTGCGTAAATGCCGATTATCACCCGGTAAGACCGGAACGACGGCGAAATAATTAATCCTATAACCGCCGCCACCACAATAAAAGCACCACCCACAAAGAACTTTAACTGATCTCCCAAAAAAGAAACCCGGCTTACATGTACCAGCTGGCTTTCACTTAATTCCTTCATATGATGCAATACCGGTATGCCATGCTGCAACTGCCAGATGATGTTTGGAAAAATGATCACCACGGCTACTCCCATTCCTGCATACAGGTATTTATTCCTGAACACTTTCCGGTGTGCGGACAGCAGCAGCGCCACCACCATTCCCAATACGAGGAAAATAATATTGTACTTGTTAAGCACGCCCACACCCGTAACCACGCCCATCCACAACAACCATTTGTTCTCCTGCGTTTGCAGAAACTGCATCAGGCACCAGAACAAGGCCGTCCACGCCAGGATATCAAAAGAATTGGGCTGATACAGTATGTTCATGCGGGACAAGCCTGAACATAAAAATGCAAGCGCCGCCAATACCTGCGCAAACCAGCCGCCACCCAGCTTTTCCACCATTTTCCACATCAGCACCATCGTGAGCGCACCATACAACGCAGGAAAAAATTTCACCCAAAAAAAATTATTCCCCAACCATTGTATCAGTAAAGAATTAAAGGCAGTAAGCGGCGGCACCGATAAGTATCCTGCTGCCAGATGATTGGCCATATCCAGGTGTAGGTATTCATCCCGGTGAAGCTCGTAATACGGGCTCAATACTGCATATTGAAAAACCATCTTTATAATAATGAATGATAATAACAACCATAAAGAAGTGGGGCGATACCCTGGTTGTCCGGTAGTGGGATGTATCATATGCGGTGACAAAAAAAATTTTAACCATTAAAAAAAAACGGAAATACCTGCTGATGTTGCAATGTATTTCCGTTATAGATTTTAAAATTTCTTGTTCAGTGGCATATGTGGCAGGCTGCTCTACATAGCGATCATCAGGGCTTGATGATAACAAGATTTTGGTTGATAAAGGCGTTAACAAATTGTGAAATTTTTTCTGATTAATCAAAAATGAAATTGCAACTATGTTTCATTTACGAAAACAAGTCCCTGTCAGTAAGGCTTTACATGGATTTCAAACCAGTAAAAGTTAACATACCCGCAAGAAGTACTGAAAGATTTTAACATAGAATTGTTTAAATTTGGTGTATGCCTTCAAGTAAAAACAACTCCATTACACTCAGGACCTTCAATGACTTCAACGACGATCTGCTATTATACACGCAAAAGGAGGTAACTCCCAAAGCGCCGTTAAATGGTAGTTTTACAGTACATGAAAGATCTGATTGCCCTTGCGTGGATGAAGTGAGAGCCAGCAGACGGGACTATTATAAGATCAGTTTCTTTACCAAAGGTTCCGGCATTTTCACCCTCGGTGATAGCCGTTACGAGATCGATAGTCCTGCTTTACTTTTTATTAATCCATACGAATTAAAAACATGGCAGCCCACCTCGGAAGAGCAGGAAGGGTATAACTGCCTGTTCACCGACCTGTTGTTTGAAGCACAGCCCAATCACCAGGAAAACCTGTTACAACACCCGCTTTTACAGATGGGCGCAAAAGCGGTATTCACTTTAACAAATGAACAGGTCGATTATCTCGAGTCCATTTTCAGACAACTGGTAAAAGAATACCGGGAGAATGCCGCCTTTAAACAGGAAGCGATTCTTATTTACCTGAAATTGCTGATGCTGGAAGGGAAACGCCTGTCTGCCCAGGTAAACGAACCCAAACGGCAGCTAACAGCCGCACAGGCGCTTGCTCATCGCTTTACAGACAAGCTGGAAAAACAATTCCCGATCGAATTTACGCATAACCAGTTGTCACTGAAAACTGCCAAGGAATTTGCACAGGTATTAAATACGCATCCCAATCATTTAAATGCGTGTGTGAAACAGGCTACCGGTCGTACCGTGAGCGAACATATCCGGCAAAGAATGCTGCTGGAAGCGCGCCTGTTGCTCATGCATACTGACTGGCAGATTGCTGAAATTGCCTGGTGCCTGGGATTTGAAGATCCTGGTAACTTTACGCATTTCTTTAAAAATCATAGCGGCGTTTCTCCACATCTCTACCGGGCGCAGTAATGCTTGATTTTTGCAATTAATACTTTGCTTCTTACAATTCCGGAACCTGTACCTGCATGTAAATTTGTATCACTAAAAATTTTAACAATGCAGTACAGAAAACTAGGTAAAACAGGCGAATCAATTTCCGCAATAGGACTGGGTTGCATGGGCATGTCATTTGCATATGGCAATGCACAGGATTTTAATGAAACAGAATCACTGGCTACGCTGGAGCTGGCACTCGATCTGGGCATTAACTTCTGGGATACCGCAGATATGTATGGTCAGGGTGCCAACGAAATCCTGCTGTCAAAAATTCTCGCTACTAAAAGAGATAAAGTTTTCCTCGCTACTAAATTCGGATTCAGATTCAATGACGATGGCACCAACTATTTCGATGGTTCCCCGAAGTATATGAAACAAGCAGTGGAAGACAGTTTGAAAAGACTGAAGGTAGATGTGATTGATCTTTATTACACCCACCGGATAGATGAAAATATTCCTGTAGAAGAAACAGTAGGCGCCATGGCTCAACTGGTAAAAGAAGGCAAGGTGCGCTATCTCGGATTATCAGAAGCTGGTGTGGAGTCTATTAAAAAAGCCTACGCGGTTCATCCCATTGCTGCGCTGCAATCAGAATACTCCTTGTTTACCCGCGATGTGGAAGACGGCATTTTGGCCACTACCCGCAACCTTGGCATCACCCTGGTAGCCTACAGCCCACTGGGAAGAGGCCTTTCCACCGGCGCCATCAACAACACCGATGTTTTGAAAGATGGTGATTTCCGCAAAAACCTGCCCCGGTTCCAGGGAGAAAATTTTGAGCAGAACTTACAAACCGTAAACGCATTGGAAGCTTTTGCCAAAGAAAAAGGTATTACCGCTGCCCAGTTATCGCTGGGATGGTTGTTGGCACAAGGCGAAGATATCGTGCCTATTCCAGGAACAAAACGCAGAAAATACCTGCAGGAAAATGCCGCCGCAGCGGAGGTGAATTTATCCTCAGATGACCTGGCAGCCATCGATAGCATCTTACGCGATAACGCCATCGCCGGCACGCGGTATACACCAGGGGGAATGCGCCTGGTAAACAGGTAGGACGCGGATTTTGTCTTTCTCAGGATTACGCTGATTTTACTGATTTTTACTTTGGATTTTATAAAGGATTAAGGGAGATAGAAGCGGATATTGTACTGCTCCCCAAAGTTTAGACTTTTTTGATTAGGCGGCTTGAGTTCGATATTGTATTGGACTCAAGCCATTTAGTTTTAATTTGATTCTATCGTTATTATAATATTCTATATATTCTCGAATGT
>NZ_JBKIXB010000016.1:0-116909 GCF_051362515.1 Chitinophaga sp. ARDCPP14
GGATTACGGGAGATACAAGCGAATATATCCGCTTGTATCTCCCGTAAATATTATTAATCTAAAAATCCAAAAAAAATCCAAAAGTAAAAATCCAGCTAATCAGCAAAATCAGCGTAATCCTGAGAAAGACAAACTCCGCTCTAATCGCGCCACGCATCCCGCAGGAAACGCAGCCAGTTGCCATGCATCACATTGTCGATGTCTTCAGCGCTGTAGCCTCTTTTGGTGAGGAGTGCGGGTAGTTGCTGCATATCGGCGATTGTTTCGAGGTCGTAAGGGCATTGCTCTTTACCAAAGGCGCCGTCGAGGTCGGTGCCAATGCCTACATGGAGTGAGTTACCGGCGATCTGGCAGATATGATCCATGTGATCGATCATTTTTTCCAGGTTACAGCCCATGCTTTCGGGTGTGGAGGTACCACGAACCCATCCGGGTACCATCATCCAGGCGTCGAGGGCGCCACCGATAACTGCGCCTTTCCGGATGAGCGTTTTGATCATGTCGTCGCTGAACTGGCGGTTATGATTTACCAGGGCGCGGCAGTTATTATGACTGGCCCATACGGCTCCGTTAAATAATTCCATGGCGTCCCAAAAGGCGTCATCGCACAGATGCGTGGCGTCGAGGATCATATGGAGCCGTTCCATTTCACGGATCAGCTGTTTACCTTGTTCATTAAGCCGGCCGGTGGCATCGGTACCGTTGGCATAACGCCCCGGGCCGTAGTGTGCGGGGCCTATGGCGCGCAATCCTTTATTGTAGGCCTGTTCGAGATACTTGAGGTTTACGATAGAGTCGGCTCCTTCGAGGCTGAGGATGTAGCCTATGGGCTTTTTGTCGTTGGGCGTACCATCGTTCCACAATAGCAGGTGTTGTTCCAGTCCTTGTTTATCTTTGATCATCACCATTTCTCCGGCGTCTTCCATCGCTTTATACCAGGCCAGCTGCCCCTGCGTTTGGGCCCAGGCCTGTTCAGGAGAGTGCCATCCCGGCAACGGGTTATCCGGTGCCACATAGCGGCCTATCTGGGTGGCTACTACCAACCCGATGTTACCTTTCCGTAGTTCGGGGAATGCCACCACCCCTTTGCCACGGTCGGGTTTATCGTTCATGCCGGCTTCTCTCGCACGGATGGCGGTTACCGGCTGTTGCAGGTCCCTGTTCCATTCCAGCGCATTCATGCTGAGATCTAAATGTGCATCTATTATAAACATAGTTCGCAGATATCCAAATGTTTAATACAGTTCAAACAAAGCTTCTATTTCCACGGGGATATTATCCGGCAGGGAGCCAAAGCCCACGGCACTCCTCACTCCTACACCATTTTCTTCTCCCCACACCGCAGCAAATAATTCGCTGCAGCCATTGATGATGTAGGGATGCCGCTCAAAGTCGGGTGTACAGTTGACCATGCCCAGCACCTTGATCACCCTTTTTACTTTATCCAGACTGCCCACATGCGTTTTAATGGTAGAGAGCATGGTTAATCCTACCTGTCTTGCTGCCAGCTTGCCTTGCTCCATATCCAGCGCATCTCCAATCCGTCCGATGATCAGTGATTTATCATGCTGTACAGGACCATGACCGGAGAGATACAGGTATTTGCCATCGATAAGGCAAGGCTTATAAACACCCAATGGCGATGGGGCTGGTGGCAGTTCCAGTCCCAGGGCCGCTAATTTCTCTTCTGCATGATTGTTTTCCATAATTGCTGTTTTAATCTGCTTATAAATGTAATATTGTTTCCATGACCAGCAATGATAAGAAAAACCTTACAATCCTCACAAAGTAGAAATTTGTTGCTTACAAAAGAAAAAGCCGTCTGTTAAGACGGCTCCTAATCTTCCATTACCTGACACCGGAATCCATTTTCATTTACCAGCATCATTATTTTTCCGGGATGAAAATTCTCTCCTTCCACCCGTAACACTTTATCACAGTCTTCCAGATCAAAATTGATTTTACTATCCGGAAAATTACGGAGCAGCAGCGCAACTATTTCTTTCGCAGCTGCTACCCGTTTTACATTCGTTACGAATACTTCTACCATTGTAATAATTTTGATTACATATATTTCATCGGCTCGTATTTCAACAGCCGCCTCCACAAGGCAATTTGCCCGATACAATTGGCTTCCCGGTAAATATTAAAAGTGAGCAGGTCCCAGAGCGACATTTTCATGCCGGGAAATTCCAGCACATGATCCAGTTGTTCATCCGTTACATTTACCAGTGCTGTTTTTAACAACGGGGAAATTTTCTGCCAGTCTTTTTTAAAAATTTCGAGAGATGGATACTGCTGTGAGTCCTTTATTCCCTGGAAATCTTTGAAAAGATCATTCGCCGTAGATGTGGCTTCCACTTTTAGCAAACCGGCCAGTTCGAACCGCTGCTGTACCAGGCTGCCGGCGAGCCATGCAACGTGGTTGGCGGGTGTGTCCAGTCTTTTATGCGCATCTTCATCAGTAATTCCATCCAGTACCTTTGGAAAAAATTCTGTGTGCAGGTCAAATAGTGGAAGGATGCCCTGCATCCGGGTGCTTACAGTTTCCATATAAATTATTTTTTTTGGTTCTCAAACTAACGGTAAGGTACCTCTTAATTTTTGTCCGGATAGATGCTGATAGAGTCAATATTAGGGGGTATTTGCGCCAAATTCGTTATGTTTGAGTAGATAACTAAAAACTGAAAACCATATGCTACAGATTGGGATCCTGCTTATACGCCACTACAAGCTTTTAAGCCTGGCTGCCATAACAGATGTACTGGACACCGTCAATAAGATTTACTATAAAAACGGTGAGCCTGCACCTTTCAGAATAACATTGGTACATACTCCGGAAACGGAACACCTGGCAGCCGCCTTTCCGGATTATGCGTCGCAACATACAGATGCAGCAGGCGCTTTCAACCTGGTGCTGGTACCCTCTTTTACTACGGATGATATCCGCCAGTCGATCATAGAAAACCGGGCTTATCTTCCCTGGATGCAACAACAATATAAAAACGGTGCTGAAATCGCCAGCTTTTGTACCGGCGCATTTTTATTGGGGGCTTCCGGTTTACTGGATGGCAAAATAGCCACCACCCATGTAGATGCCTGCAGGGAATTTTCCGTTTCTTTCCCGGCTGTGAACCTGTTATCGGATAAAACAGTTACCCATGATTCCGGCATTTACACGAGCGGTGGCGCCACTTCTACCTTCCACCTGCTGCTTCACCTGCTGGAAGTTCATTGCGGCATTGAAATAGCGATAAAGACCGCTAAAATTTTTGCGGTGGATATGGGCCGCGACAAACAATCTTATTTCAGCACCTTTCAGCCTGCCCGTAATCACCACGACGACCTCGTAGCCTCAGCGCAGCAAAAAATTGAAACCAGCTACCAGGATGTGGGTACGATTGAAGAAATGATCAGGGACATCCCTTCCAGCAGGAGAAATATTGTGAGAAGATTTAAACAGGTAACCGGTGTAACCCCTATTGAATACCTGCAATTTACCCGGATTGAAGCCGCCAAAAAACTCCTGGAGCAAACCGGCCAGCAAATGGCGGAAGTCATCTTTAACTCGGGCTACAACGATCCCAAGGCATTCAGAAAGGTATTCCGCAAAACGGTGGGAATGACCCCTTCTGAATACCGGGAAAAGTTTAACGCCGCCAGATCATAAATTCTGATCCCTGTCCCAGAAAGCCGGAGGCTCTATGCCGAGGGCGCGGAGATATACATACCCCTGTCCGCGGTGATGAATTTCATTGTCGAAAATGTAAAACAGGATGCTGATGGATTTACCTTCATACTGTCCAAAGGCAGTGATCTCTTTTTGAAATGCTTCCACCGGGATTTTAGGCCACCATTCGTTGAGTTTCTCTGTAATCACATCCCAGAGTTGCAGCAGCTCCGCTTTGGTAGTAGGGGCCACCGACACGCCGGCATCTTTCAGCAATACATCGATACCCAGCCATTCGTCGGTGACAACGCCGTACACGGACGGAAAGGCCATTCCGCAAAACTCCATTACCAAAACAGAAAAGGGTCGCATACCGCCCACGCTGAAGGTGAACAGCTGATCTTCCGGGAATGCTTCGATCATCCGGCGGGTCAATGCGCGGTGACCCTGCCAGTGTTTCAGTAACTGATCAGGCGTAATAACGGTGGTAGTAGTTGCGGCAGATAAGGTGTTGTTTTCCATGAGTGTTGTATTTTTTTGTTTACAATACAAAGGAAACACAGAGTTGTGACAACCCTATGTCAGTAGCCTTAAAAAAAAGTTTGCCGAAAATTTCTACTCCTTTGAATCACCAGCCAAAATATGACCTGGCATTGCCATAACAGATATCCTGTATGATCTTTCCTACGGCATCGATATCGTCCGGGATTTCGCCCCGCTCTATTTCTTCACCGAACAGATCGCAGAGCAGGCGACGGAAATACTCGTGCCGCGGATAGGAAAGGAAGCTGCGGGAATCCGTAAGCATGCCCACAAAGCGGGAAATCAGTCCCATATTGGAGAGTGCATTCATTTGTCTCGTCATGCCGTCTTTCTGATCCAGGAACCACCAGGCAGCGCCGAATTGTATTTTCCCCGCTACAGAACCGTCGTTGAAGTTGCCGGTCATGGTAGCCATGAGTTCATTATCGGCCGGATTCAGATTATAAATGATCGTTTTTGCCAGTTTATCCTGGCTATCCAGTTTGTCGAGGAATTTAGCCAGCGCACGCGCCTGGGAAAAATCACCAATGGAGTCCCAGCCGGTATCGGGTCCAAGCTGCCGCATCATGCGGGAATTATTATTCCGCAGCGCGCCAAGATGGTATTGCTGCACCCATCCTGCTTTCCAGTCCATGAGCGCCAGTTCCAGCAGCAACGCCGATTTAAACTGCCGGATTTCGGTGTAGGTGAGCGACTGACCACCGCGTATCTTCAAAAAGATCTGCCGGATATCTTTCTCCAGAAAATCATCTGCATAAATTTCCTCAATCCCGTGATCAGACACTTTACAGCCATGCGCGGCAAATACATCATGCCGGCTTTTTAAGGTCTGTAACAGGTCATCATAGGTGTTGATGTTGCAATTTGCTGCCTGCTCCAGTTTTTCGAGGTAGCGGTTATATACTTCCGGCACCTCTACATTCATGGCCTGGTCCGGGCGGAAAGCAGGAATTACGGGTATTTCAAAACCCTCCTGTTTCAGCTGCCGGTGATACTGCAGGTTGTCGGCCGGATCATCGGTAGTGCAAACGAGCGATACGTTCCTGCTGCGCAGCAGGTTTTGTACGCTGTATTCCGGCGTTTGCAGCAGTTGATTGCAGGTATCATAGATCTGCCTTGCGGATGCCGGATTCAGTATATCGGTGACCCCGAAATAGCGTTGCAGTTCCAGGTGTGTCCAGTGATATAAAGGGTTACGCAAAGTATGGGGCACGGTGGCTGCCCATTGTTCAAACTTCTCCCAATCCGTATTATTTCCGGTACAGTAACTTTCCGGTACACCGTTGGTGCGCATAGCGCGCCATTTATAATGATCTCCGTATAGCCAAGCCTGTGTGATATTCTCAAACCTTGTATCCGCGGCTATCTGCGCGGGTGGCAGGTGACAGTGGTAATCAATGATGGGCATATCCCTGGCGTAGTCGTGATAGAGCCTTTCTGCCGCATCGCTATTCAGGAGGAAATTTTCATCCATGAATTTTTTTCTCATCCGTAAAAATATTTAAGTATTACAATGACACCCCTCTTTTCCAGGGAATAAAATCATCCTGGCCGTTAAGGACAGATTTTGCAGTAATGGCGCCGCTGGCCACCTGTATAACGTAGTCGAGTATACGTTCTCCTGCTTCAGCAATGGTTTCTTCACCGTCTATAATAGTACCGGTATTAATATCAATGATATCATTCATTCGCTGGTACAGCTTTGTATTGCTGGACAGTTTGATCACGGGTGCAATAGGGTTGCCGGTGGGCGTTCCCAGCCCCGTGGTAAACAGTACCACGTTAGCGCCGCTGCCCACTTCCGCAGTAGTGGATTCTACATCGTTACCGGGCGTGCAAAGCAGGTTCAATCCCGGCAGCTGCACTTTTTCGGGGTAATCCAGTACGGCGGCTACAGGAGAAGTGCCGCCCTTTTTGGCTGCCCCCGCCGATTTTATGGCATCGGTAATCAGGCCATCTTTTATATTTCCGGGAGATGGATTCATATCAAACCCGGAGCCTGCTTCTTCTGCACGCTGCTGATAGGTACGCATCAACCGGATAAACCGGGTGGCGTCTTCCACGCTGCGGCACCGGTCGCTCATTTCCTGTTCTACTCCGCAGAGTTCGGGGAATTCAGCAAGGATGACAGAGCCGCCCAGGGCCGTCAGCAGATCGGACGTATAGCCGATAGCAGGGTTGGCAGAGATACCGGAGAAGCCATCCGAGCCGCCGCACTCCAGCCCGATGCATAACTTGCTTAATGGCGCCGGCTGCCGGGTACATTGATTGGCGATCATCAGGCCGGCAAACGTTTGACGGATGGCATCAGCGATCAACTGGCTCTCTGCGCCTGTTTGCTGCTGATCAAGTATATACAGCGGCTTTGAAAAACCGGGGTCGCGCTTATTGATTTCGTCCTGCAACATGCTGATCTGCGCATTCTGGCAACCCAGGCTCAGCACCGTAGCACCGGCAACGTTAGCATGGGTGATATATCCTGCCAGCAGGCCGCACAGGGTTTGCGCATCCTGGCGGATACCACCGCAACCGCCATCATGTGTCAGGAATTTAATGCCGTCCACATTTTCAAATACGCGGCTATGCTGCACTCCCGGCGCCTCTTCCGTATACACGGTTTCGAGGATCTGTGCAGGGCCTGCGCCGGTTTGCTGCTTTGCGGCAAGTGAACGTGTGAAGGCAGCATACTTACCCGGGCGGGCATATCCCAGTTCCGGCAGCAGCGCTTCTTTCAATACTTCCACATTCCTGTTTTCACAAAACACCAATGGGATCACCAGCCAGTAATTAGCCGTACCTACGCTCCCATCGGCACGGTGATACCCCATGAAAGTCTTTTGCTGCCAGCGGGAAACATCCGGTGGTTGCCAGGTGGTTTTCCGCTGGGCAGCCAGCTCGTAGCTGCTAGCTGCATGATGCACATTTTCCACAGCAATCCTGCTGCCGGCACTGATAGTGCGCTGCGCACGACCCACCAGCACACCGTACATGTAAATCGCATCTCCTTCGTTCATGGACGCCACCGCAAATTTATGCTTGGCAGGAATCTTTTCCTGCATCGTATATACGGCGCCGTTATATTCCACCATTTCTTCCTTTTCCAGATCCTGCAGTGCTACCAGCACATTATCGTGTGGATGCACCTTTAATACTTTCTGCTTCATTTATCTGTCCTTGTTTTTTTTACGATACCGTTATTTCTCCTGCTATTTTTTCAAGATAAACAGCTACCCCCTGTTCCATTAACGCTTTCAGCATCGTAGTTACCAACTGTGCGAAGCCGGGAATGACAGTGAGGTTACAGCCCCATATCGCCTCGTTGCTGAAAGAATTTTTCACCACTTCCTCCGGCGTATGCTGCTGCCACTGCGCCGCATACCAGGCGGCATGCTCATCCGTGATGGTATAGCTACTGCCGCCCCGCATAAATAACGCATGCGCAGCAAAACCGAGCGCTATCAACGCAGGCACATGTTCTGTACGCCGGTGATATTGCAACAGCACCGGCAGTACCCGCATTTTCAATTTCGCCGTATACTGACTGCAAATGCTTAACCACCGGTGTTCGATAGCCGGGTTGCGGAAGCGGTCCAGTACAGCGCCGGCAAAACGGATGGCCGCATCATTTCGTATATGGATATCTGTTATAGCAGGTATAATTTCATGCATCATCAGTCCTTCCATATAGGCAGCCATTGCCTCATCATTCATGGCCGCCTTCACCGTATCGTGACCAGCCAGGAAGGCCAGTCCGCAGCTAAGCGTATGTGTGCCATTGAGCAACCGGAGCTTCAGTTCGCGGAATACATTGATGTCGGGCGATAATACCACCCCGGCATCTGCCTCACTGAAGGATAATATCTTCTTCACATGATCATTGCTGGTTTCAATGGCCCATAAGCGGTATACTTCTGTCATGATCAGGAGATCATCTTCATAACCGGTTGGCAGGTAGGCCGCACCAGGTACAATGCAATCCACCAATGAATTACAACAGTAGTTACTGTTAACAAGCCAGTGTACAAATCCTTCTTCCAGCTGGTTAAAGGCGCTCAGCTGCAACAGTATTTCCCGGAGCCTGCTGCCGTTATCCGGTATCAGTTCTGTAGGAATAATCACCATTCCTTTGGTGGTATCTCCCTTAAAATGGTGATAACGGCGATACAGGAAGGCCAGCAATTTACCGGGGAAGGATGCCGGCGGCGTTGCATGAATACTTTCTTCCACATACACAATACCTACTTCGGTGGTATTGGATATTACTACCTGCATATGCGGACTGGCAGCGCAGTCCATAATATCGTTCCACTGGGTAGCGGCTGTGAGCACCCTGCTGATACTGGCATTGATAATATTTTCCGATACCGCTTTACCGCCATCAATGCCCCGGATACACTGTGTATAAAGGTTATCCTGTTCATCGAAAGCAGCGGTACTGCCTTTATCTGTTGACTTCACCACCACTACCCTGCCATTAAACAATCCCTGTTTATTGGCTTTATCTATGAAGAAACCGGGCAGTCCTCTCAGCAATACGCCTGTTCCAAATTGCAGCACCTTTTCCGGCAGCGTAAAGTATTCTTCCGCCGGAACCTGCAGCCCATCATTTTCGTGCAGCCGTGCCAGTAATTCTTTAGAAAGTTTCATATCCGCATTATTTAGTCATCATTTCCATTTCGTTGGCAGCTAAAATATACGCGCCTACGCCTTTAGGATCATTATCAATTACTTTTTCGCTGAGATAATAGGCATAGCTGCCATCCCGGTAGGGATCTCCGCCAAGTCCTGCTACGCTTACCGTACCGCTTAGGGTGATATCTCCTTCCGGATTTTTACGGATAAACTGTTTCAGGATTCCCTTGTATCCTTTCTGTGCTACTCCACGGTAACTAGCCGGCAGGTAGCCTAAACGCATGCCTTTCGCCAACGCATATACGAACATGCAGGAAGCGGAGGCTTCTACATAGTTTCCTGTGCTGTCGCCTTTATCCAGCACCTGGTACCAGCAACCGGTTTTGGCGTCCTGGTATTTTTTAACGGCGGCAGCGGTGCGGTTTAAAATGGCAATGAGACTGTCTTTGCCAGGATCACCGGCCGGATAATATTCCAGCGCATCTACCAGCGCCATGGCATACCAGCCCATTGCGCGGCCCCAGAAGTGCGGCGATTGCCCCGTGGTTTTATTGGCCCAGCGCTGTTCCTTTGATTCATCCCAGGCATGATATAATAAGCCCGTACGGGAATCCCGTGCATACTGCTCCATGAGTACAAACTGACGGGTAATATCACGGAAGGCGCTGTTTTCACCGGTAAGCACGGCATACTCAGCATAAAAAGGTTCTCCCATGTAAAGCCCGTCCAGCCACATCTGGTAAGGATAGCGCTTCTTATGCCAGAAGCCGCCGTTGTTAGTGCGCGGTTGTCCGCGTAGCTGCTCCCGCAGGTGATCGGCAGCAATCTTATACTTATTGTCCTTAGTGGCTTTATACAACGTTAGCAGTATCCGGCCGTTTTTAACGTTATCAATATTGTAATCCGTCAGCTGGTACGTATGGATGTTACCGTTAGCGTCCACAAAATGATCCATGCTCTTTTGTATGTACCGGAAATATTCCTGGTTGCCTGTCCTTTTCCACAGACCGGTAAATCCTTCGAGGATCACGCCCTGGTCGTACGACCACCTAACCGGCCTGCCAGGCTGCATTTCCAGTGAGTCTTTCCATATACGCATGACCGTAGCCGCCATGCCGGCGGCGCCGGTTTGGGCCTGTGAAAGTGTAGCAGTGAGCAACAGTATGGCGAATAGTATTGATGTTTTAAAACGCATGGTCTTCTGTTGATTTGGTTTTAGTATCACGGTAACGGCAACTGTCTGTTGTAATGTTTTTTGTATTACGGGTATCCAGCACCGCTTTGCCGGAAGCGGTAAGAAGATACACATTTTTGAAGTGTATGTTTTCAGCTTCCTGGCACTGTATGCCTTCATCGGCTTTGATCACCAGGTTACTGAGGTGGATATTGCTGACCGGCATTTCCGGCAGGCCGCGTATGAACACTGCTCTCTTTGCCCCATTGCCGGTTACGTTATTAATATAAAAATTGCGGAATCGCGGTGTTGCTTCGGTAACTGGCAGCGTTTCCACACGTGGAGCCACTCTCTTTTCCCCTGCCAGTGGCACCGGGTCTTTTGCAGCGTAGTACATATCAAACAGGATGGCCTCCCCGGGGATATCTTTCATGTTTATATTGGCCGCATAAATATCTTCCACGATGCCGCCTCGACCACGGGCAGTTTTGAAACGCAACCCGATGTCGGTACCCAGGAACGAACAGTCGGATACATAAATATTCCGGGCGCCGCCAGACATTTCGCTGCCTATTACAAAGCCGCCATGCGCGTGGTATACGGTAGAGTTTTGTATCACTACATTTTCAGTGGGCTTGCCTCTTTTACGTCCCTGCTCATCACGGCCGGATTTAATACAGATGCCATCATCGCCTACATCAAAGGTGCAGTCGAGGATTTGTGCGCCACTGCATGATTCAAGGTCCACCCCGTCGCCATTTTGTGCATACCAGGGATTTTTGGCATAAATACCACGCATGGTAATATTCTCACAAAGCAGCGGATGCAGGCACCATGCCGGTGAGTTCTGAAAGGTAACTCCTTCCAGCAATACATTTTTACAGGAGGCAATACTCACCATGTTGGGCCGGAGAAAATCTTTGATGCCGGCGTAGTCTTCAATTTTACTGCCTGGCTTGATTACGCCTGGCAGGCTGGCTTTCGCTCCCAGGTAAGATGACCGGGTAGGATACCAGGTAGCACTGTCTTCCCCCACCAGTCCGCCGGAAGCAACCAGTTTGTCCCATTGCGTGGCAGTGAGCTTTCCCTTCTTCACCATGCGCCAGGCATCGCCGCCGCCATCAAGAATACCACTACCGGTAATGGCTATATTTTCCTGGTTATTTGCTGAAACCGGCGGCTGGCAACGTACCGCCGCAAGCCCTTCATATGTAGTGCTGATAAGCGGATACTGGTCGAAGTCGGTGGTAAACTGTAGCACCGCGTTCTTCGCTAAGTGGAGGTTCACATTATTTTTGAGCACCACCGGCCCGGTGAGCCACAGCCCGGATGGTATTAACACTACCCCGCCGCCTTTATTGCTGCAGGTGCTAATAGCTTCGTTGATAGCGTTACTGTTGAGCGTAATGCCATCTGCTTTAGCGCCAAAAGAAGTGATGGTAAAAGTATCTTTCCTGAAATGCGGTTCATAAACTACCGGTAGCTCATAGCGGTATTTCCCTTCAAAAGGTGTTGTTTCCAGGTAAGCGGCCAGCGGCAATTTCTTTTCCCGGATTTCACCAGCAACAAGAGCAGCTATCTTAGCAGCGCCATATGCAGAAAAATGGGTATTATCTGTAATCCCGTCCGGCAGCGTATTGTAATGTCCCGGAGGGGTGGTGCGGAACATTTTCTGAGAGGCTGCTTCACCTTCCTTTACCAGCAAAGCGGCACTGCTTTTTTGCAGATCTACCAGCGGCACCTGCATCGCATTCGCTACGGACCTTACCACTGCCGGATAAGCACCGTGGGTATCTTCCAAAACTCCATGCGTAAACTTGCGGCGCGCTACCGGTGTAATGAGCAGCGGCTGTGCGCCTTTAGCACGGGCTTCCTTTACAAAGCGCTCCAGGTTGGTTTTATACGCGCCTTCCGGGGCAGCATAGCGGGTTGAATCACTGATCTTCCCGTCGTTGTGACCAAACTGGATCATCACCCAGTCGCCGGGTTTTAATTGCGCTAACACACTATCCCAGCGACGTTCATCAATAAAGCTTTTAGTGCTTCTGCCGTTGACGGCATAGTTTTTAATGACGATATCTTTTTCAAAGCATTGCGGGAACAGTTGTCCCCAGCCGCGCTCAGGATTATCTTCCAGTGGCTTGTTAGCCATCGTGGAATCGCCGATCATGAATATAGTAGGTTTGGGACCGGCTGGCGCCAGTCCCAATAATGATAATAAAAGTATCTGGAGAATTTTCATTAGTTATATTTATCGTTCTGCTTAAACTCCTCTTTATTGGTCACCGCATCAATCTGGTCCTGCGGGATAGGCCGCACCGTATGAAACGACTGGAAATATGCATTGGCATCCGGGTTATGCAGGGCGATCCGCTCACCGAGCTTACCGGTACGTTTCAGGTCAAACCAGCGCAGTTGTTCGCCGGCCAGCTCCCGCGCCCTTTCATCAAGGATAAAGTCGAGGCTCATATCTGCGGCTGTTACCACCATATCTGCTTCATGTCCGGGGATGGCGGCACGTTTGCGGATCACGTTGATATATTCTGCCGCTTTAGCTGAATTGCTCAATTTGAACTGCGCTTCTGCTGCAATGAGATACATTTCCGCGAGGCGGATAATAAATGCGTCCCGTGCGCTTTGCTCTTCGTTCATGGATGCCCGTGTAGGATCATCAAATTTATCCAGGGATACATAACGGGTGCGGTCTTTTCCGCCGCCATTTTCTGTATACACTGCATTCCTGTCGTATATACGGTATTTGGTAGAAGCGGGCAGCACATATTTGCTGCAATAGATAGCCGTATCACCCAGCTTCATACCTGCAGGTGCTGTTTTGAGATTATTGCAATACCACACCTGTTTGAAAGAACCTTCGTAGCGTGCATCCGCAGTTTCGTTGAAAAGGTTTAACAGGAACAGCGTAGGCATGTAACGGTTAAATGGCCGCTGGTTCAGGATATCACGCTGCATACCCGGCAGGTCGTCGTACTTCATGGCAAACATCATGTGTGCATTATTGGCGCCGCGTGAGTGTCCGTTAGGAAACAGGGTAGCATCGGTGCGATCATCAAACACGAGATTCTTCATATAATTTACCGCCCAGATCACTTCTTTATTCTGCAGGTTATCCATACGCCAGAGATCAGCGTATTTGGGCAACAGCGTATAGCCGTAGCTGCTGATCACTTTTTCTGCCAGGTCGGCGGCCTGTTGGTTCATGCCACGGGTGAGATACATCCTGGCAAGAAAGGCTTCAGCAGCGGGTTTAGTTACACGGCCATAGTCAGACGTGGTAGCAGGAAGGTTGTTCACCGCCTCGCCCAGGTCGCGGAAAATCTGTGCATAGAAGGTATCCACCGGTGTACGGTTGGCGGTAGTTACTACGCCAGATGTTTCGGTGAGGGTAAAATGGACAGGCCCCCATGTTTCCACGATATGCCAGTAATAAAAGGCACGGAGGAAATGCAACTCAGCGCTGCGCACGGCTCTTCTTTCCGGCGTTAACCCGGCGCCATCTATACGTGTGATCCCTGCATTACACAAATTAATAGCGGCATACAGCTGTTTCCATAAAACACTCATCACGGAATTGCTGGCCTGCAGGTTGTTGTAGTTGGTCATATCAGGATACTTATCGCCGGTGCCGCTTGTCCAGATATCGGTCCCCATTTCGGACATGCTGTATCCTTCTTCTTTTCCATACCACCAACGGTTATAGGTATACGCTGCATTTACCAGTGTTTCAAACCCTTCGGGTGTGGAATATACGGCATCGGTGGTAGTACCGCCGGGATTGTATTCTTCCAGCTGCTTGTTGCAGCCGGCAAGACTTCCGGCGGCAAGGCACAATATGATGAGGTACTTATTTATATTGGGTGTCATTGTTACGTTTTTTAAAATTTAGAACTCAACATTTATTCCTGCCACATACATCTTAGTAAGCGGGTTGCTCAGATCTCCTCCCCTTTCCGGGTCATAGTCTTTTACCTTGCTGAAGGTGAAGAGGTTTTTACCGGTAACGTATAAACGAAGACTGCTCAGGTGCAGCGCTTTTAAAGCATCGGCGGAGAAAGTATAACCGAGTGAAAGGTTACGGATTTTCACGAACGAACCATCTTTATATCCCAGTGTTTTGATAAAAGGCGTACCATCTTTGGAAAGACTGGCATTGGGCCGGGGATAATCGTTGGATGGATTTTCCGGTGTCCAGTAATTTACAGGCGCACTGTTTTCCAATCCCTGCGGATCATATTTTGCTGCATATTCGGAGTTGATCCACTGGCCAATGCGGGCGAAAACATAAATATTGAGATCAAAGTTCTTGTAACGGAGATCGTTATTGAAACCACCGCTCCATTTAGGCACCTGCGCACCAAGTATCACGCGGTCGGATGTATTGATCGTTCCTTTTCCATCCTGGTCCTTCACTTTGATATCGCCTGGTTTGTAACCAAATTTCGTAGCTTCCGCAGCTTCTGATGTTTGCCAGATACCGATTTTCTCATAGTCGTAATATACTTTTACCGGCGAGCCGATAAACCAGCCATTGGCCACATCGTTGGTGCTGCCATCTGCCAGCGCTACAATTTCTTCTTTATTGCGGGAGTATACGATGTTGGACGTCCACCGGAAATCGCTTGTTGAAATGTTCGTAGTGTTGATTCCCACTTCAATACCCCTGTTGCGGGTTTTACCAATATTCTGCACCACGGTGCTCACACCGGAAGAAGTAGGCAGGGTGCGTTGCAGCAGCAGGTCTTTTGTCTGCGTGTCATAATAATCAATGCTACCGGTGATCCTGTTGTTGATGATACCGAAATCGAGTGCTATATTTTTGGTTGCAGACAGTTCCCATTTAAGTCCCTTGTTACCAGCCTGGTCGCCAATGGTGTAAGCCATGGCTGCATTTGTATCATCCCATGAAAAGGGTATTTTACTAAGATAGCTCATGGTGGAATAAGGATCTACCGCATCGTTACCGGCAATACCATAGCTCACCCGCAGTTTCAGATCACTGAAAAAGGTTTGCGACTTCATGAACGTTTCATCGCTGATGCGCCATGCAGCTGCTGCTGAGGGAAAGAAAGCCCATTTGTTGCCCGGCGAAAGCTTCGATGATCCATCCGAACGGCCAGTGAGCGACAACAGGTATTTTCCTTTGTACGCATAATTCAGGCGGCCGGTAAAGGAAATGAGTTTGCTGGATTGGTACATACTGCGTGCAGCGATGCCGCTTACGTTATTTTGCATGGCATAGTACAACTGCGACGGAAGCAACTGTCCTTCGCCCTGCATAAGCGAGGAATCGCGCTGGTCCGACAATACGCTGGCTACGCCCGTGACGCCAAAGGAGTGATCGCCGATTGTTTTATTATAGGTAGCCACGTTTTCCCAGCTGAGGTACCTCCGGGTGCTGCCGTTCGACTGCGACCGCGAAGTGGAAGCGGTAGACCGGTCGATAGAGCTTTTGGAAGCAAACACGCCCTGTTTTGCATTTTCCAGTGTTACGCCAAAGTTGGAGCGGAACATGAAACCACTGAAGGGTGTCAGTTCCAGGTAAGCGTTGATAAATGTACGGGTAGTGCGGGTGTTATTCTGGTAAGCATTCGGCTGCTCATCCGCCAGCGGATTGATGGCCGAGCCGCTGTTGGGGAATAACACCAGGTTGCCGGCAGAATCGTACGGTATGGCCAGTGGAATATACTTATTCGCCTGGTTGAGCGGGTCGCGGCGGGCGCTTTGTTCGTAATACGTAATCTGGCTTTGCGCGCCTATTTTAATAGCATCATTGATCGTTTGATCAATGTTGAGACGGGTGGAATAACGTTTGAGGTCATCCAGTTTCAATAATCCCTTTTCATTAAAATAATCAAAGGAGAAATACACTTTTGTTTTTTCTGATCCTCCGGAGATGCCTGCCTGGTAGTCCTGCTGTAAGCCGTTATGTAACAGCAGGTCTGCATAGTCGGCCCACAGGTTATGTTGTATTTCATTCAGTTCAAAAGCGTTAAATATTTTTGGATCATCGGCCTCGGTGGCCCATCTGCCGGTGGTACGGTTAGCTTCCCTTTTCAGGGCGGTATATTCGGGTCCGTTGCTCATACGTGGATAGCCATTTACTTCAGACGATCCAACATAAGAACTGATATTTACACGGGGTTTACCGCTGGTACCGCGTTTGGTGGTAACCATAATTACGCCGTTGGCGCCGCGGGAACCGTAGATAGCAGTGGAAGACGCATCTTTCAGTACTTCCATCGACTGGATATCATTCGGGTTGATGTCCTGTATATTTTCATACTGTACACCGTCTACAATGTATAAGGGACCGTTGCTGGCTTTGATGGAGCGGTTACCTCTCACCGTTACATTCACTTTTGCACCTGCTGCGCCGCTGCTGCGGGTGATATCCACACCGGGCAGCTTTCCCTGTACAGATTCCATCACGTTGGTAGAGGGTACTTTTTTCAGTTCTTCTCCTTTTACGGAAACCACCGATCCGGTAAGATCCCGTTTTTTTACCATGCCGTAACCCACTACCACAATTTCATCCAGCTTCTTGTTGTTGGGTTCCATTTTGATTGTCATGGCGACATTATCCGCGGTGAGTGTCATCGCTGTATAGCCTATATAGCTGAATAACAGCTCTGTTTTTTTCCCTTCCGGTACCTGGAGGCTAAAATTCCCATGTGTATCTGTTTGGGTACCAGAAGTAGTGCCTTTGACCTGAACACTTACCAGCGGCAGTGGATCGCCGGTAGTGGCGTCTGTCACCTTCCCTTTCACGGTACGGGTCTGTGCAATCGCCCAACTGCTGAAACCCAACAGCAGTAAGCAAATGAAGTAAATTCTTTTCATAACGTTTGGCGTGAGTTAAATGGCAAATAAAAGTTGTGCTATAGTAAGCGTTGATTAACGTGGTGATTAATTGGTCGAAACAGGAGCTCTTTCTTCCGTATTGTACTGTTACAAGTCTACAGAACAATTTGTTAATGGTGAAGTTTATTTACGCAATCGTTCCCGGAAAAATCAGTACTTTCACCATAACAAGAATACCGGAAAACATAGTCCGGAAGCCGTTATGAAGTATAGAGCAGCAACCATAAAAGATATTGCGCAGGCGCTTCGCCTGTCCACTTCCACTGTGTCGCGCGCGTTGCGTGACAGCCATGAAATCAGTGCCGCCACCAAGCAGCTGGTGTTGGAACATGCAGCAAGACTGAACTATCATCCCAACCCGATTGCACTGAGTTTGAAAGAAAAGAAAAGCAGGTCAATCGGCGTGATCGTATCAGAAATTGCCAACAGCTTTTTTTCACAAACAATTAATGGCATTGAATCGGTAGCTAACGAGAAGGGCTATACGGTAATTATTTCGCAGAGCCATGAATCATTTGAGAAAGAAGTGAGAACGTTGCAATACCTGGCGTCCCGGTCGATCGACGGGTTGCTGATTTCGGTGTCCAGTGCCACGAAAGACCTCACCCATCTCAAGGCGTTGCACCAGTTTGGATTCCCGATTGTATTCTTCGACAGGATCATAGAAGACATCGCCACGCACAAGGTGATGGTGGATAATTTCCAGGGCGCCTACAACGCTACGATGCACCTGCTTCAACAGGGATACCGGCATATTGCCTGTATTACCAACTCAGCGCATCTCTCCATTACGCGGGAGCGCGTGGCAGGATATATGGCAGCACTGGAGAAGCATGGCATTCAGCCTCAACCAGCGCTGATCAAATATTGTTTTCACGGTGGCATGCTGCTTCCTGAAGTAACGGATGCAGTTAACCAGCTGATTAAATTAAAACATAAACCCGATGCTATTTTTGCCACGTCTGATAAGCTCACTACGGGTTGCATGCGTGCCCTGAAAAAAGCGAAGGTGGCTATTCCCAAAGAAATGGCACTGACAGGATTCTCCAATTCAGACCTGATAGAACTGCTGCATGCGCCTATTCCGGTTGTGCGGCAACCTGCTTTTGAAATGGGGCAGGTAGCGACCGAATTATTACTGCAACTGATAGAAAGCAAGCGACCCGTTAAAGAATTTGAAACCAGGGTGCTGCACTCCGAGTTGCTGATACCATCAAAGTAACGGGGTTTATTCCACCCGCCACCAATCTATATCTGCCCAGCCGGCATCGTTTGTTTTTACGTCCCGGCTGCAGCACAATCCCATCTTGGCGCCTATCCATCTGCCGGTAGTGGCGGTAAATGGTTCACCCGTGGTATGGAAAGTTTTCCCATCTGTGCTGTAACTGAATTGGCATATACCTCCTGCCCCCACTTCTACCCTGAAAAATATATCCGTCGACGTTATCTCTGTTATAGCGGTGGCTGTTTCACGGGAGCTTTTGTCAGCCTGTGTACAGGTGAAGTACGACAAATAAATACCATTCGCTTTTTTCACCAGCGACAACCCCGCATAGTTTGTTCCCATCACCAGGAAGCTGACACGATCCCCATTTTGCCGTGGTTTAAAGCTCAGCTTTGTGGTAGCCCGGAATACCGGCGCCGGGAATTTCTGCAGGAGTACATGGGGTACTTCCCATAAATTACGGGCGCTATCGGGTATCTGTGCGGCAAACAGGCGCAGGCTGCCTTTTGCCACAGACGGAAACGCCCAGCCGGCAGCCGGGTTGGCCTGCCATTGCCATTGCAACCCTAAAGTGCTGGCATTAAACTCATCTGATTCCTGCGGCGTGGCAACCGGGTAACCCGCACCGGTAACCGGTTTGCGGAAGGTCAGCACCGGTTCTCCTTTCCCATCGTTGTCGTTATCTGTTCCTATCACCGGCCAGTTGTTCACCCATTTCATTGGCTGCAGGTGTACTACCCTGCCGTAAGCTTCCAGGTCCTGGAAGTGCAGGAACCAGTCCTCTCCTTTGGGTGTTTGCACCCATGCGCCCTGGTGCGGCCCGTTGACAGGCGTACGCCCCTGGTCCATTACGATTTTACTTTCGTAAGGGCCGTACACATTTTTTGAGCGCATTACCAGCTGCCAGCCGGTGGCGACTCCACCTGCGGGCGCGAAAATATAATAGTAGCCGTTGCGTTTATAAAACTTCGGTCCTTCGAGCGTGGGGTGTTCATCGTGCCCGTCAAATACCAGCACGCCTTCATCCGTGGCTTTTGTACCGGTGGCATCCAGCTTTTTCACCACGATAATACTTTTAATACCGGCGCGGCTGCCGGCGTATGCGTGCACCATATATACGTCACCGTTATCGTCCCAAAGCGGGCATGGGTCAATCAATCCTTTGCCACCTACCACCAGTTGAGGCGTACTCCACGGGCCGGTGATCTGTTTTGATTTCACCACGTAGATCCCGAAGTCGGGGTCCGGGTAGTAAATGTAGAATTCGTTGTTGTGATAGCGTATGGCTGGCGCCCAAACACCATTGCCGTGTTGTGGCACGGAAAAATGATCGTAAGGAGGCTGGCGCAGCAATGCATGCCCGATAATACGCCAGTTCACCAGGTCGCGGGAATGCAGGACAGGCAGACCGGGAATCGCATCAAAGCTGGAGGCAACGAGGTAATAGTCTTCTCCCACGCGGATGGCATCAGGGTCAGAGTAATCCGCATACAGCACCGGGTTTTTATAAGTGCCGTCTCCTTTATCAGATACCCATACTTTAGAAATATCCGCGGTCGATTGTGCGATAGCAGTGGTAGCAGTTAGCAGGCATAACACACCGGTGATTATCTGCATAAAGAACTTTAATGGTTTCATAACGTGCTGAAAATGTGCCGGTCAAATTAGTAAATGACCTGCAAAAGCAGGACGTTATTTACGCAATCGTTCCCGTTAAACTGAAAATAACTGATATTTGTAAGAATCAGTTAGCCAGAGAACCATGCAAGAAATTATTATCCGTAAAGCCACTGCCGCAGATTTGCCTGTATTGCTGGAGTTTGAGCAAGGTGTTATTAGTGCAGAACGCCCTTTTGATCCCACCTTAAAAGAGGGCATTATACATTATTACGATATAGCGGCCATGATCACCGCTTCGCATATTGAGCTGCTGGTGGCAGAAGCAGCCGGCCAGCTGATTGGCTCCGGCTATGCCCGTATAGAGGATGCAAAACCCTATGTCAGGTTTGCGCAATATGCTTACCTGGGATTTATGTACGTGGCGCCATCCTGGCGGGGTAAAGGGGTGAATAAGCTGATCATTGAAGGTCTGAAGGCATGGGCACAATCGCGGAACATAACAGAAATGCGCCTGGAGGTATACCATGAAAATACGCCCGCAATTAAAGCTTATGAGAAAACCGGCTTCAGCAAGCACATGCTGGAAATGCGGCTCCCCATATGAGTTTCCGGGATTTCATAAAAAAGTGGCACAATTTTCGACAGGTGGCGGGGTAAAGAACTTAAAACCATGAAACAGATACTCGTAGCCTTAGCTGCAGCAGTCGTTTTCTTTTCCTGCAAAAGTAACGCTGATAATGCCGCCGCTATTGAAAGTGCAAAGAAAGCCACCATCGATTCGATGAATAATGTGAGTGCCATCAAACAGCAGGTAGTGGATTCCATGAATGCCTTGAAAAGCAACCGTTCACATGGCCGCGAAAATGTAGCCGGTACCCAATATAACAATGAAACCGCTCCGGTGGTAGCCAATACAGAAGCTCCCGCGCCTGCCCCCGCAAAGAAAAAGGGCTGGAAATCGTGGAGCCATACCGCTAAAGGTGCTGTAGTAGGCGCCGGCGCAGGTGCAGTAACCGGTGCTATCGTGAATAAAGACCGCGTGAAAGGCGCTGCCATCGGTACCCTGATCGGGGCTGGTGTAGGTGCTGGTACAGGTGCAATTGTAGATCACAAGAAGAAACAAACCGCACAACAGTAACAGGTAATAATAATGAAGAAACGGCGTATCCTCACGGGTACGCCGTTTTTTTATGATATCAATCAGCAGATAACGGTAACGCTACTACGCTATTGGTGTAACCGGCTATCGCGGTGCTGAAATCCCCATTCGTTCAACTGATCCCATACAGGAATAAGCCGCGCAGCGATTTCAGTAAGCTGGTATTCCACTCTCGGCGGTACTTCCGCATATACGGTCCTGGTAACAAGCCCGTCCGCTTCCAGCTCCTGCAGGTGCAGGGTTAGCATGCGATCGGTGATATTGGGAATGTGTTCTTTCAACTCACCGAAGCGCAGCGTTCTGTTCACCAGCTTGTACAGGATATATAACTTCCACCTCCCCGCCAGGATATCAATGGCATAGGCCACCCCGCACACACCTGAAATCTGTTCGCGGTTCAAATGATTGGTAGACGTTTCCTTGCGCTTTGCCATTACTTACATTTTTGTGTGTTGCATACAATAGGCTTCAAAAATACAAATGTAACGTTCGTGGAATAATTTTGTCCGCAGTTATTTAAAAAACAACTTTTATGAAGATATTAATAGTTTATGCGCACCCGGAACCCAAAAGTATGAACGGCGCTATGTTCAACACTGCAGTGACCACACTCCTGGACGCAGGCCATGAAGTGCAAACCTCTGACCTCTATGCCATGCGGTTTAACCCAATTTCCGATCGTAAAAATTTCACCACAGTATACAACGATGCTTTTTTCAAACAACAACTGGAAGAACAGCACGCCTCGCGCGTACATGGCTTTGCAGCAGATATTGCAGCCGAACAGGAAAAAATAGCCTGGTGCGATCTAATGATCTGGCAGTTTCCTTTGTGGTGGTTCAGCATACCTGCCATCCTCAAAGGTTGGGTAGACCGCGTATTTGCAATGGGCACCTCCTACGGGAACAGCCACATTTATGAAACCGGCATTTACACCGGGAAAAAAGCAATGCTTTCGCTCACCATCGGCGGACCGGAAGATGCGTATATTAGCGGTGGCCTTCACGGCGACCTGGAAAACATGCTGAAACCCATTCACCGGGGCATCTTCCAATTCACGGGCTTTTCCGTGCTGGAGCCATTTGTTATACATGGCCCCGCCAGAATATCACCGGAAGAACGCGCACTGGCACTGGAAGAGTGGACCGCCAGGTTAAAACAGATTGCACAAGAAACCACTATTGAAGTAACCAATTATTAATAATGAAGATACTTATCATAGGCACTACCGGCGCCATCGGCAGTAAAGTAAAAGAGGCGTTGTCAGCAAAACATGAGGTGATCAGCGCAGGCCGCAGCAGCGGCGATATCCAGGTAGATCTTACCGATGCAGCTTCCATTGAAAACATGTACAGATCCACACCCGGTATAGATGCGGTGATTGTTACGGCCGGCTCCTCCGGCATGGAGAGCTTTCAAACCCTTTCCGAAAAAAGTTTGCTACCGGGCATCCAATCCAAATTACTCGGACAAGTAAATGTAGTACTGATTGGCCAGCATTACCTGAATGAAGGCGGCTCTTTCACGCTCACCTCCGGCATACTCGCTGACGAACCCGCCCGGGATGCCGCTGCAGGCTCGCTGGTGAGTGGCGCCGTGAATAGTTTTACGATAGCGGCGGCCACCGAGCTGAAAAGAAATTTGCGGATCAATGCCGTGAGCCCCGGATTGGCAGCCGACTCCGCGGATGCAATTGCACATTTGTTTCCCGGCTTTAACCCGGTGCCCATGCAGAAGCTGGTAAACGCTTACCTCAAAAGTGTGGAAGGAGTAGTAACCGGGCAAATTATCCGGGTACATGAATAAGCCCTATGCGGATATCGCCGATTTTACTTTTTCACGGTGACAAAGCCCCCACGCTACCAGGTTTTCTGCTACGGGGAGAATAGTTTGCCCGTATGGTGTAATGGCATACGCCACGGTTACCGGTTTGGTGGCCAGCACCGTACGGGTCACCAGGAAATTGATCTCCAGTAGCTTTAGCTCCTTCGATAACATTCGCGCAGAGATGCCATTGATCTCCCGCAGCATTTTTTTAAAGTGATTGCTTTGCTCCGTGCGGTTGGCCAGGTACCGCAGTAACTGCAGTTTCCATTTGCCGCTGAACAGTTCAATGCTGTCGCGCATGGCCGTGAGTTCTTCCTCACAGGTGGCTTCCCGTATCTGCCCTTTGATGTTGATCGTTGCCATATAGGTTCTCCTCATGTAACCGGTTACCTCCGGTATACCTATAGCAAAGGTAACCCAACATAGTAATAATTTTGCGGGATGAAACATCAAATGCAGGCAATCATATTAAACGATTTCGGCGGTGTGGAGAATTTCTCCATGACTACCATGCCGGTACCTCAGCCAGGCGATGATGCAGTGCTGGTACAAATTGCAGCTACTGCCTTTAACCCGATTGATTACCAGATCAGGCAAGGCGCTACAGAACGCAAACGCATGCACTCCCCGGTGCTGGGCCGCGAATTTTCAGGTGTGGTAGTGAAAACAGGCAAAGATGTTACGCAATTCAGCCCCGGCGACGCCGTGATAGCAGCATCCGGCAGTATGGGCTCCAATGGCACTTACGCGGAATATATCAGCGTGCCGCAGCACATACTGGCGCATAAACCGGCGGATATTCCCTTTGCAACAGCCGCTGCTATTCCAACGGGCTCCCTTACGGCATTGCAATGCATAAACAGGCTCGGACTTCCTCCGCAGGCATCTGTTTTGATCACCGGCGCAGCCGGGGGCGTAGGACTGGTATTGGTAAAACTGCTGCTGCACGCAGGTTTTACGCGACTGCTGGCCACCGCGGGCAGCGAAGAAAGTACGCAACAGCTGATCAACGCCGGGCTACCCATCTCCCAAATTATCAATTACCGGCAAGGCGGATTATTGCAGGCAATACTGCATCAGCAGGAAGGAAAACTGTTTGACGCATGTATTGATCTCGTAGGCGGGCAGATGTCTGAAACAGGGGCAGCACTGCTTGCTACCAACGGTATTTACCAGGATGTAACAGCGCTTACCACGGCAGCAGCCAGGGAAACCTTGTTCAACAAAGGCGCAGTAATCATGAATATTTCCAACTATGCATATTCGCTTACCGGGAATTTTAAATATTATGGAGATGGCCTCCGGCAGATAACCACGTTATTGGAAACCGGCGCCCTGTTACCTTCCCCCATATGGATCACTGGCGGATTTAGCGTGGATACTGTACGGCAGTCGCACCAACTGCTGGAACTCAACCAGAGCAAGGGCCGCAAGCTGGTGATGACTGTATTTTCTAATGATAACTTAATGACGGAAGGGATATAACGGCATCATGTTTGAGGCAAGGCGCGCATGTGGAATCAACTTATTGAAAATGCGGACCACCTGCCTAATTTCCTATGGAACCTTATACTGGCGGGGATTGCAGTCATCACAGGATGGCTGATCAAATATCTGTTATCGATTTTTTTGCGTCAATCTGTACGGACACAGCAGGACTTCTCTTTAATACATACTATCCTTTTCCGCCTTGGAAAAGCGTTTAACTATTTCCTGCCGTTGCTGCTGCTCAACATGGCAATCCCGTTAATGCGGGTACACCAGCAATATGTACCAACGCTGAGTAAAATAGCAGAAATAGCACTGACGCTTTCTTTTGCAGCCCTGGTGATCGGCGCCATCAAAGTGCTGGAGGATTATGTGTACCATACCTACGACCTGAAGAAAGTGAACAACCTGAAAGAACGTAAAATACGCACCCAGTTGCAGTTTATCCGCAAGGTGTCTATTGCGCTGATACTGATATTGACGGCCTGTATTATTTTACTGAGCTTCGACAGCATGCGTAAACTCGGCGCAGGACTCCTTACCGGTGTGGGTGTGGGCGGTATCATCATTGGTTTTGCCGCACAGAAATCACTGGGCAACCTGCTGGCCGGCTTCCAGCTGGCATTTACACAGCCTATCCGGATAGATGATGTGCTGGTGGTGGAAGGCGAATGGGGACGTGTTGAAGAAATTACCCTCACCTACGTGGTACTGAATATCTGGGATCAGCGTAAACTGATTTTACCGATTAATTATTTTATAGAGAAGCCTTTCCAGAACTGGACCCGCACCGGTTCAGAAATATTGGGCACCGCGTTCTTTTACCTCGACTATACCGTGCCGGTGGACCAGGTGAGGGCCGAGTTTGAAAGACTACTGGATACATCCCCGCTGTGGGACAAACGCGCAAAGGCGCTGCAGGTAACCAATACCAGCGAACGCACCATTGAAGTAAGGGCGCTGATGAGTGCTGCCAGTTCAGGCGAAGCCTTTGACCTGCGGTGTTATATCCGCGAAAATCTCGTTAAGTATATCAGGGAACGTCACCCTGACAGCCTCCCTAAAACCAGGGCCTATATTGAAAATAAGGACGACCGGCCTTTGTCAGTATAGCGATTTTTCCAACACGATCAGGTGCTTGCATTGAATACCATTTTCATAGATCGGTTCGGGGTAATGGGTGGTGAAATAGTTTTTCTTAATGGCTGTTATTTCAAATCCCTGGCGCTGGTATAAGTACAATTGAGCAATGCTGGAGTTGCCCGTGCCAATACAAAGCTTTTTAGAACCCCCTGCCCTGGCGCGTTGTGCAGCATCCTGCAGGAGGATTTTTCCCAGCCCCTTTCCCTGGTAGGCGGGGTTTACGGCAATATTCTTAATTTCCAGTTCGTCGTTATCTTTCAACAATACATAGGCGCCAATCACCTGTTTCTTTGTTTCCAGCACATATACGTCGCTGAAAGGGAGGTAACTGTTGATCATCGTTACAGATGGATCGGCCAGCAATAACAGGTCATAGGGCATCTTCTCGTTTGTGGCTAATTTCCGGATAGTTGTTTCTTCCTGCAGGGAGGTCATCGATAATTATTTTGTTGCTATAAATTGGAATAATAGGTATTTTCTTACAAACCGGTCCCGGGCAACAGCTACAAATAGGTTCAGGGAACAGATTAACAAAATGAATATACAAAAAAAACAGGCATCTGTGTAAACAGATGCCTGCAATATGTTTGATTATTGAATAGCGATATACTGGCGTTTTACGTTATGACCATAAATTTCTACCAGCGCATCCTTACTGGTGGCGGTTGCGCCGCCGCTGATGCTGATCGTTTTTTGATCGCCTGGTAATACAGAAATATAATTATCGCTGTAAAATACCGGTAAGATCCTTTTCTTGTTCTGTGCATTTACCAGTGATAGGTGGTTGAAAAATGCCACAGGGCCTCCTGCCGGATTGCTGATAGTTACATTAATACTGTCGCCTCCCGCTTTCACGGCCGTTAGCTTCACACCTGCTGCCGGCATTTGTGCTAACCCGGAATAATTTCCTTTGGCATCCGGCAACCAGTACAGGTTTTCATCTACCACCTGCTGCGCGGCGTTCAGCAAGCGCAAAGAGAAGAACAATCCCTGCGGCGCTTTTAATTTATCCAGGAGCGGTTTCATATTCATGAATGGCTGCACCGTGGTGGGTCCCACCTCTACAAATACCTGTGTGAGCAGGCTATCGTTGCCCTGCATGTCGTATGTTTTTAATTCCAGCATCAGGTCGCGGGCGTATTGAAAGGTGTTATTTACGGCCATTACCATTCCCTCTTCCGGGTTATACATCACATGCAGCGGGGTGGCTCCTTTGCGGGTACCATACAGGCAGGCATTGGGGTCAAGATAGTAATCATACATTTGTCCGCGCAGGGCAGTCCAGGGGTTTTGTGTTTTCCAGATGATCACACCGGTATACCAATCCCACATATGTGAACTGATACCTTCCATTAAACCGCGGTACTGGTCGTAGTTTACTAGCTGTGCTTTGTTGGCCCACTCTCTTAAATCATTTGTTTTTCCATAGGGATCCACGGCTTTGTTATAAGCGATATACTTATGGTAATCCCATACGGCGTCGGTTTTGCCGGTTTGCTGGTTGGGCGGCACCAGGTTTTCCGTGGGTAAAAATCTTTCCAGTGACTCATAATCGCCGGTGCCTACCGAACCTACTTCAGAGTTAAACGGAAAGGTGCGCGTGCTCCAGAAGGTGGACAGTGGCTGAATGCCGTAAGGACCGTCGCCGTTACCACCCAGCGTGTTGTGCGACATGCTGTCTGAATTGGAGTAGTCGAAGAAATAGCGGGTGCCGTCCAGTGACGGAATAATAGAATCCTTCATGGCGGCGAACAAATCTGCCGGAGGCGTAATTTCATTTCCCCCGCACCAGAAAGCCAGCGAGGCATGGTTGCGTAACATTTTCACCTGGTCGGCTACACTTTCGAGGAACAGGGAATGATTGTCGGGGTATTTGCGGCGGGTCCACTGGTCGTCCTTTTTCATGGGGTCCTGCCATCTGCCGTTACAGTCGCCTGAGATCCAGAAATCCTGGAACACCAGCAGGCCGTACTTATCACAGGCTTCGTAGAACTCCGGTCTTTCCGTAAGACTGCCGCCCCAAATCCTGATGAGGTTCAGGTTCATATCGCGGTGGAAGCGTACTTCCGCGTCATATCTTTCTTTAGTGAAGCGGAACATGGCATCGGAGGTAATCCAGTTGCCGCCTTTAATAAATATCTTCTGACCGTTGACCGCCACTTCCCTGCTGCCGGTGTGTGCATTCCAGTACGTTTGAATTTCACGCACACCGAATTCCACGGCTTCCTGGTCATCCGTTTTACCGTTGTTTATAAACTGCAGCTGCAGCTGGTAGAGTGATTGCGGGCCATAGCCGGCGGGCCACCATAACAGCGGTTGTTTCAGCAACAAGTCCGGTAGTTGCACGATGGCGGTGGCATGTGGCGGCAAGGCTACTTTCTTTGTGATGCGGTTCCCTGCGAGGGTGTATTGCAAAGTACCGGTAACAACCCTGGCAGTGGCATTTTCCAGCGTGGCTCCCACCTGCAGGGTAGCCGGCGCCTGTGGGCCCTGTGGCTGGCGGACGCCGGATACGCGGGTAATGATGTGCGGGTCTTTAATCCTTACGGCGCCGGTTTTTTCAATGGTCACTTTATCCCATATGCCGGTGTTGCGGTCGCGCATGGGTTGGATCCAGTCCCACCCCGCGGTATACTGCGGACCATTATTTTTTGCGATGGTACCATCGCCTCCCTGCCCACCGTTGGGGTTACCCGGAAACTGGGGCGGGTACACGATTACAGCGAGACGGTTTTTACCGTTCTTCGCCAGGAAAGGAGTAATGTTATATGTTTGGCGGAGATAGGCGCCATAGTGAGTGGTTTTATTTACGCGATGCCCGTTCAGATAAATATCGCAGCCATCGTTTACTGCCCGGAAGTGCAGCCATACCTGGGCGTCGCCGGTGGCCGGCTGTTCTGTAAAGTCCTTTACAAACCAGTAGGTGTAATGATCACGGCCAACGTGATAGATGTCCGGAATCTTTTCATTGTTCATGCCGTACATCGGATCGGGCACCTGTTTATTATCCAGCATCGTGGTGAGCACCGTGCCTGGTACGGTGGCCGGCGTCCAGCCGGAGAGTGTATAGCCTGGATCTGAGAGCTGCTGACCGGTAACTTTTACACCAGCAATATTGCTGCATTGCCATCCGCTGTTGAGTTCATATTTTTCCTGCGCTGATAATCTTAAAAAAGACAACATCAGCAGGCAGGAGATCGTTGATTTCCGAAACATAGTGCTTTTTATTTTTACGGGCCCGTAGTTACCTGATACAATAACCGCAAAGATAGCACAACTGTATTCCGGATCAAAGCATGTCCATTTTTTTGGTCAGAAAACAGGAAACCCCTTCGCCTGCCGTGCCGGCAGGCGAAGGGGAACATTAGTTGATAACAGCTTACTGCTGTTCTGATAATTCTTTTACTTTATCCAGCGCTAATGGCCATGCTTTATTGAAATAGTCTTTAAACTCGTCAGCCAGGTCCATTTCTACCAGCAACTCCGTTTTGCCGTTGACGTTAGTCAGCGTATAATTTTCATATGCGCCGGCCCAGGCTTTTACTTTGTCGCTGGTGAGGTCTTCCACGCCGTTGTCAATTTCACCGAGGTGTTGAAACGACATAAATTCATTGGGCACCTTATCCGCAATCCTGGCCACCATACCGCGGTTACTGCCATCGTGGAATATTACCTTGCTTCCTTTCTCCCAGTTGGTATCTGCTTTAGAGCCTTCAGCAAAAGGAGCTGTCCACTGCGGATAGGAATTATCGCCCCAAAGTACTTCCCATACTTTTTCGCGTGGCGCATTGATGGTAGCTTTAAACGTTGTTTTTTCCATAACTATTCATTTACAGGGTTCATAATTTGTTTATTGTATTTGTTCCGGTACTCCAGCGGGGTAAGTCCTGTTACCTTTTTAAACATGGTCCTGAATGTTTTTGTATCGATATATCCTACGTCGTAGATGACTTCGTTGACGTTTTTTGTACTGGTTTCAAAATCGCGCTTGGCTGCTTCTATCTTTATCCGCTGAATATATTCTATCACCGTGTTACCGGTCGATTTTTTAAATCTTCTTTCAAAAGTTCTTCTCCCTATAGCCGACATATCAGACAGCTGTTCTACCGTGATCTTGTCCTGGTAACTGGATTCAATAAATTCCTGTGCTTTACGGATAGGTTCGTCGTTATGTGCTTTTTGTCCTTCGAAAATGATGAAAGGCGACTGGCTCTGGCGGTCTATATCAATGGCATATGCCTTGGCGGTAAGGATCGCAATATCCCTGCCGGCGTACTTCTCCACGAGGTAAAGGATGAGGTTGAGATAAGAATAGGCGCCGCCGCTGGTATAAATACGTTCTTCTTCCGTGATGATCCGGTTGTCCATCAGGTTTACATCCGGGTACATGGTTCTGAACTCCCGGGCCATTTTCCAGTGGGTAGCACATTGCTTGCCTTTGAGGAGACCGGTAGCAGCAAGGAAAAAAGCGCCCAGGCATAAACTGGCCACGGATGCGCCCTGCTCGTATTGCTGCCTGATCCAGGGAATAAAATCCTGGTTCATGGCTGCTGCGCGCGACTGATCCCCGTGCAGGGAAGGAATGATGATCAGGTCTGTTTTCTTTACATCGTTTATCAGCACCTCCGGAGAGATGGTAAATAAACGGTTACGCTGGCTTACTTCGGCTGTTATTCCAACCAGCTGTACCTGGAACATTGGCTCCCGGCCTTTTTCCGCAAGGAAGTTATTAATATCCGTTAAAATCTGGTAGCTGCCTTCGATGTTAACTAAACTGGTGTGCCCGAGGGGAACCAGGATGGAAATATGTATCATACGCTGCAATTATAATAGTTTATGCCGCAATTACCCTGAGAATTGTCGCTTTACACCCCTGTTACTTCCCGTAACCCTTACGATTTTTGCATTATAGTTTTCACACAAAAATCCGGTTAAAAATGACCATGATCCATACCTACCTTACTTTCAACGGTAACTGCCGGGAGGCAATGACTTTCTACAAAGATTGTCTGGGTGGAGAGCTGAAGATTCAAACCATCGGAGAATCGCCTGTTTCAGCAGAAATACCCGCTTTTATGAAGCCGTTTATATTACATTCCAGTCTTACCAAAGGCAGCCTGGTACTCACTGCGTCCGACATGGTGCCTGACGCGGGACTTACAGCCGGCAATACCGTTTCTTTATTATTGAATTGCAACAGTGAAGACGAAGCCAGAACTTTTTATGCCCGTCTTTCCACGGATGGTATTCCTACGCATCCGCTGGAAAGTACTTTCTGGGGGGCTTTATTCGGTGGGCTTACTGATAAGTTTGGTCTTCACTGGCTTATTAATTTTGAAGGTAACAGCCGGCAATAATTATTTATTTCCCGTTAAACGCTTTTTCCAACGCTGCGATATCCAGCTTCACCATTTTCATCATTGCCTGCATCGCTCTGCCGGATTTTTCTTTATCAGGATCAGTCAACAATTTAGTCATAATGGTAGGCGTGATCTGCCAGGATAAGCCAAATTTATCTTTCAGCCAGCCGCATTGCACTTCGCTTCCGCCGTCTGCGGTAAGCTTCGACCAGTAGTAATCTACTTCTTCCTGGGTTTCGCAATATACCGTAAAGGAAACAGCTTCTGTGAACGGAAATTGCGGTCCGGCGTTAATCGCCAGGAACTCCTGTCCTTCCAGGTGAAAGGTAGCTGCGAGCAGTGTACCGGCAGGAATTCCCATACCTTCCTGGTAATATGACTTATCGGTCACTTTTGAATTTTTGAAGATAGATGAGTAGAAGCTGATCGCTTCTTCTGCATTCATATTAAACCATAATGATGGGGTGATCTTTTGCATAACGATAGATTAGAATTTTACAGATTTTCATTTCGTTACAAAGATACCCGTCGTCTTTCTCTTATTGAAGGTGCAAAAGCGACATTCTTTGGGGGCACTTGCGACAATTGCGCGCGGATTTTGTCTTTCTCAGGATTACGCTGATTTTACTGATTAGCTGGATTTTTACTTTTGGATTTTTTTGGATTTTTAGATTTAAAAAAATTAAGAGAGATGAAAGCGGATTCGCTTTTATCTCCCTTAACTATATTATTAAACATATTATCAGGAAAATCTAAAAAAATCCAAAAGTAAAAATCCAGCTAATCAGTAAAATCAGCGTAATCCTGAGAAAGACAACCTCCGCGCTGTCAGCACTTCTTTGAGTCCCATCATGAGCAGGGAGCCGGCACCGAAGAGCAGCATCACCCAGGGAGCATTATGGATGCCCTGCGAGGTGATGATCCAGCCGCTGACGGCCGTTCCCAGGGTAACACCCATGTTGCCGAAAGAGATAGATAAGCTGGTGGCAAACCCCGGGGCTTCTGGCGCAGCGGCCACCATGTAGGCTTGCGCTGTGATAAAGCAGGGTGTGTGCAGGAAACCCCATACAATAACGAGTGGTACTGCGAACAGCGGCAGATAGTAAATACCTATGGACACCAGCGTGATGGCAATGAGAGAGGCAGCCATTGTACCGGTTACACTTTTGCCCAGCAGTTTGCCGGCCAGGAAGTTGCCGGGCACGCCGGCTGCGCCAAACAGGAGCAGCATTACGCCCACTTCGCCGGTGGACATATGATTTACTTTTCCCAGATAGTCCGCAAAATAGCTGTAGGTGGAAAACATGGCCGATACCATAAACACGTTCATGATACTGCTGGCCAGGAAGGCGGGTTTGGTGAGTATTTTCAGCTGCGCGCCATAAGATGGTTTTTCTGTAGCCGGCATCGATGGCAAAAAGGCAAGGATGGCTATCAGCGCAATCGCACTTACAATGGTTTGCACTACAAACGATAACTGCCAGCTGTTATAGATCCCTGCCAGCCAGGTGGCAAACGGGATAGTCGTTACCGTTGCAATGGCAATCCCGCTCATCACGACGGCCATCATTTTATGCGTGTGCTTTTTATCGGCCGCACCGGTAGCCGCAGCGATAGCCGTGGAAATATATACCGGCTGCAGGAATGCCGGCAACATCCGCACCACCAGTAACAGCCAGAAGGGAGGTGATAAGGAGGACACCACCCCTGTTATGAGAAAAATGGAAATGCTGACAGCCATCAGTGTTTTACGGTTACATCCTGATAACCAGAGCGTCATCAGGGGTCCTCCTAATGCAATAACCAGCGCGAATGCGCTTAACAGCGTTCCTGCCTGGTCGATAGAAATGTTGTAATACGCCGCCAGTTGCGGGAGTATCCCAATAACACCAAATTCCGTGGTGATGATGCCGAGTAAACCAAGACTTCCGATATATGCGATTCCTTTCATTTGCTTTGCTGTTGAATAATGCCGGACTTTTTTTGCTGGTACAAAAGTGAGTATGTAAATCATATAAAGAAAATAATATGATTTATCAATCGTCATAAAAATATTTATAACTTGCAGGATGGTTAATCTGGAGTGGTACAGAACATTTAAAGCCGTATATCAAACCGGCTCGCTGACAGCGGCGTCAAAGATGCTGTTTATTTCGCAGCCGAATGTAAGTCAGCATTTATCCGCGCTGGAAGCGCATATCGGGAAACAGCTATTTGAGCGCAAACCCAAACTGGTGCCTACCGATTATGGTAAGCTATTTTATACGCAGGTAGTGGAGCCATTGGAAAAGCTGGAAAATGTGGAAGCGGATTTCCGTTATTTCTGCATCACCAAACAATTACCGAATATCCACATCGGCGCCGTAAAAGAATATTTCCAGGCAGTAGTAGCCAAACGCATCAGCGAGGTGCAGGCGAATATTATCATTGAGTTTGGCCTGACCAAAGACCTGCTGCGGCGGCTGCAGAAAGGCGATCTTGATTTCCTCATTGCCACGCAGCTGATAGAAGAAAAGAACATCATCTATGAACCCATTCTCCGGGAACAGTTCCTGATTGTATCCCACCCGGATCTTGACACCAAACCATTTAAAAACTCCCTGAAAAAGAAATCACTGGATGAAGCGGAGTCGTGGCTGCTGAAACAGCCATGGTTTGCCTATAGCAGCGACCTGCCCGTGATACGGCGTTTCTGGCTGGAAAACTTCCGCAAGCGTCCCGCTATCAAACCACAGTTTATTATCCCGGATATGCAAACGATCCTGCAGGCGATCAGCTGCGGCAACGGGCTTACTATCACTGCGGATTACATGGTAAAAGAAGGCATTAAAAAAGGAGAACTGAAAGAAGTATGGCGGGGCAATGTACCCGCCAGCAATACGCTGTACCTTGCCTACGACAATACCCGGATGGCTACCGACCGGGTAAAAATTGTACGGGATCTGCTGCAGCTTTAACCGCTTGCTGAAAGAAATAGTTTATTTTGTAGTACTGAACGATCATTTACTATTTATGAAGCTAAGATTCCACCTAAGCACCCTTTGGCTTATTTTAAGCCTGTTTGGCAGCGCCATGAGCCAGGCGCAGTCCACTCCTCCCCGGTTCCGGGTTATCGCCTTTTATACGGCTAAAAACGACCAGGCCCACATCAGCTTTGTACATGAAGCCAATAAGTGGTTCCCGGAGATGGCCGCAAAATACCAGTTCAGCTATGATTCCACCAACAACTGGCAAAACCTGAACACGGCGTTCCTCTCCAGGTACCAGGTAGTGATCTTCCTGGACACCCGCCCTGAAGACCCGGCGCAACGCGCCGCCTTCCGGCAGTATATGGAACATGGAGGCGGCTGGATTGGTTTTCACTTTGCGGCGTTCGCGCTCACCCCTTCGGATGTGCCTCAAAACTGGGACTGGTACCACAACACCTTCCTGGGTTCGGGTTCCTATGGCAGCAATACCTGGCGCCCTACCTCCGCGGTGCTGCGCGTGGAAGACCACCGGCATCCGGCCACCAAAAACCTGCCGGATACTTTCTCCGCCGCACCCAATGAATGGTACCGCTGGAGCAATGATCTGCGCAAAAACCCGGACATCAGGATACTGCTGTCGGTAGATTCCAGCAGTTTCCCGCTGGGCACAGGTCCAAAGCAGCACGAGATCTGGCACAGCGGCTATTATCCCGTAGTATGGACTAATAAAAAATATAAGATGCTATACCTGAATATGGGGCATAACGATATCGACTATGAACATCATACCAATAAGGAATTATCTTCCACGTTTGCGAATGAAACGCAGAACAGGCTGATACTGGATGCACTGGAATGGATGGGGAGGAAGCAATAAAAGGCTACGCACCGGAGGTATACCGGTGCATAGCTTACGGTTATTTAGCCTGTAAAGTGGCGATAGTTTGCTGTTGTGCTGCAACCTGTTTATTTAAACGTTCTACGTTTTTATTCAGCTGAATAATATACAGGGTGAGTTCTTCTACCTTCTTCAGCAACTGCTGATCAAAGTCGCCCAGGTCCAATCCTTTTTCAAGTACTTCTTTTTCGGAAGGAATACCTTCCAGGTGTTTTTCGGTTGTTACAAAATGCTCCACCTGTTGCAGGGATGGCAACTCATACTCCGGATGAAATACATAATCTGCCCAGGCGCCTTGCTGTACCTTCACACGGCGCGCGCCGATCGTGCCTTCTACCGTGAGTTTGTAATTGGCTGACGGGCTGGAACTTCCAATACACATGTTGCCGGTGTTTCCGTCAGCTGCCATAAAATAGTTAGCAGCACCACTTCCGTCGGAGTGCATATTTGAAAAATACAAATTTGCACCGGAAGCGCCCAGGCCAAATGACCTTGTGGCGCCGGCAAACTCAATAGCGGAACCATTATACAATTTCATTGATTTCTTCCAGGCATTGGTCGTCCAGGTTGGGCCTCCTTCCACATCCAGCCGTGCTGCTGAAGTAGCTGCTCCCACACTGAGATTTCCCTGTATTGCGATCGCATCAGTCGGTACAAACGGCAGCACATTTGTTACGTTATCATCTTTTACTAAAATGAGCGACTCTCCACTTGCATAACCTGTAAATGAAAAACCTAACATGGCATAGCTATTCGCTATTTCAGTCGCCAGATAGGTTTTCCCGTTATAAACAAGCGTTACTAACCTTGTTATTTCATTGTAGCTGATCAGCGTACCTTTATTCATATTATTGGCTGTTGCAGTATTTATGTCAACCGTCCACCTCCTGTAGTATGCTACAGTTCCTCCCCTTATACCGGTAACCCTTCCCATCACATGCATATCTGCCATCGGAGTTCCGGTATAAATCTCGTGCAGCAATATATAATTCAGGCCTTGCGAATCTTCCGATTGCCCAACAATAGGCCGGTTCACATAATAGTTACGGCCGTTATCAGATACCTGCAACTTACTTACAGGATTAAGCGTTCCTATGCCTACATTGCCGGTAGTACCAATCACATTGGTTTGGGCCTTTACACTTGTAAAAGCAAATACAAAAAGTACAGGGAGTAATTTTTTCATGAGATTTTATTTTTCAGATATAAATTCCGGGCAGACAGAAAACAGGGCAAGGCTACGTTGCAAGTCAGGGATGCTACAATAACTGAAGGGTAACGGGTTAACCATTCTGAACACTTTCCGTCCGGGAACAAAGGAAAGGAGAAAGAACAAAAGTATTGCTCACACCTTTGTGTTAATCTATGCAAAGGTTGTCTTATTCAGGATTAGGTTGATTATACTGATTACTTTGATTTTATTTTTTGTTTGGAGATGGGTATTTAAAAAGAGATGACGTGAAGACGGGATAGCTCATGCTTCACACATACCTTACACATGCTTTGCATTTACTTTATACGTGCTTTTGACCTGCTTTTGATGTGGAGATGACGTGGACTTGATCGGTAATGTATTGTTTATCAATACGCTATAGTGGGTTTTGAAATATTCTTTAGACGGGATTCATCAGAGAAACAAACTGGATATCAATGCTTTAGCCACATTATAAAGATAAACATAATCAGGCAAAAAGACAACAGCTGCATTTTTTTAGATTTAAAAGATGGGGAAGATAAAAGCGGAGACGCGGATTTTGTCTTTCTCGCTGATTACGCTGATTATACTGATTTATTTGATTTTACTATTTGGATTTTTTAAAGGATTTGGGGAGATAAAAGCGGAGACGCGGATTTTGTCTTGGCTCAGGATTACGCTGATTATACTGATTACTTTGATTTTACTTTTTGGATTTTATAAGGATTTTAAAGGATTTGGGGAGATAAAAGCGGATATATTCGCTAACATCTCCCCAAATCCTTTAAAATCAAAAAGTGATCAAATCAGCGTAATCAGTATAATCAGCGTAATCCTGAGAAAGACAAAATCCGCGCTTAATTCATAAACGCCTCTATCTTTTTCTTCTCGTCCAATTTCACAAACTGGCCATATTTATCCAGGTACTCCCGGGCTACTGTTTTGAATCCGGCCTTATCCTGTTTATTGAGCAGATAGATTGTTCTTGCCCGCAGGTATATTTCCTCGCCGGGTGCGCCGTAAGGCTTTACGGCAGCGTAAATGGCGGCCCAGTCGGGGTTAGCGCCATTATCCGGTACAGCGGGCGCAATCAGGTCCTGGTAAATAAGGTTCATCATTTTTACGGCCGATTGCCTGGCGCCCATAGCTTTATCGATGGCTTCCATGTTATCGCGGATAATGGAGAAGCCGGTGTCGCGGGTGCTGCCGGTTACCTGCATTACATAACGAAGGTCTTCTTCCGAATACGGCTGTTTCATGACCGCGAAATAGTCGGCTCCTGCCAGGGCGGCGCCATCTTTATCGCCGGCCTGCACGGCCAGCATAGCCAGTTTTCTCAAAAATTCCGGATCTTTTTTACCATCAATGTACTCCTGCAACATGGCGCTGTAAATAGCGGTGGGTTCTGTGAGATCGGCGTCCTGCGCGGCGACTGCGGGAATGGCGCCCATGTCTTTATTGAGGGGTGCATGGATTTTTCTTATTTCGGCAAACGGAATTTTCACTACTTCACGGTCGTAGGTGAGCAGTCCGTTTTGTTCTCCTTCCACATCAAAGGGCTGGGTGTAGATGCTGGCAGATAAGCCTTGCCGTTCCAGTAATTGCAGGTGCTGGTTCATGACCGCGTATTTCGATTTCAGTGCGCCCGGCTTTTCCTGGATATATCCCCAGGCGGTATTGGTGTTCCACTGATGATCAGCGATGAATACACCGATACCGCCGAATTCGCCCAATACGCGGGCTTTCCCCGGCATTTTTATGGCGTTCATGGGGTTGGGATAACTGTGTACATCGGTCAGATCGGCGCCAATGTATGCATCCGGACTCGGACTGCGGAGTTTTTCATTTACATACAGGTATTCGCCGGAGTGGCCGTTGACGAGGCGGGAAGGATCGCTGCGTTTGATCCATTCCGTTAAACGCTGCTGATCAAACTGTCCCCATTTTTCGTTGAACAATACCCAGGTAGTAACGCAGGGATAGTTGTGCAGTTGAGCCAGCGTTTCTTTGCATTGCTGTTCAAAGGCGGCTTTGGCGCCTTCCGGAAGACTGTGATTGGGACTTACCATATCCTGCCATACCAGCATGCCGAGTTTATCTGCCCAGTAATACCAGCGGTCCGGTTCCACTTTGATATGTTTACGGATGGTATTAAAGCCCATTGCTTTGATGGCTTTGATATCAAATGCCAGCGCTTCATCGGTGGGCGCAGTGTATAAACCATCGGGCCAGAAACCCTGATCCAGTGTGCCGAGGTTGAAGTAAGGTTTGTTGTTGAGGAAAATGCGGTCCACTCCTTTTTCATCTTTTGCAATGGATACTTTGCGCATACCGAAATAACTTTTCACTTCATCTTTAACGGTATTGCCTTTCAGCAATTTCACGGAAAGGTCGTACAGGAAAGGGTTGCCGGGCGACCATAACGTGGGGTTTTCCAGCCTCAGCTGCAGTGGTGCGCCGCTTTTGCCTTTCACTTTACCTGCGGGCTTACCGTTGGCGGAGGCGATGGCTTCTAGGGTGTATCCGGCAGGTGCGCTTACGGTGAGGTTCAGTTGTTGCTTGTCTATATCCGGCGTGAAATTTAACCCGGAGATATAATCTGTGGGCACTTTTTCCAGCCATACGGTTTGCCAGATACCCGAGCTGGGGGTATAATAAATATTAGCGGGGTTGAGTACCTGCTTGCCGGAAGGGCCCACGCCCCTGTCGGATGGATCGTAGATCTTCAGCACCAGGATGTTTTCACCATTCTTTACAGCATTGGTGATATCGATGGTAAACGACGTATAGCCGCCGGTGTGACCACCCACTTCTTTGCCGTTGAGATATACTTTGCTTTGCCAGTCGACCGCACCAAAATGCAGCAATGTTCTTTCGCCGGCAGCCTGGCTGATATCAATTTTGCGGCGGTACCACAGTCGTTGTTCGGGAAGCAGTGTTTTCTTTACACCCGACAAGGCCGATTCCAGCGGATAAGGCACGAGTATTTGTCCTTCGAAGTTATACGGCGCTGCTTCATCAGCGCCGGTGATAGCATATTCCCAGAGGCCATTGAGGTTTTGCCAGTTGCCCCGTTCCAGCTGTGGACGCGGATAAGCGGTGAGTGCATTTTGCGGGCTCACTTCTTTCGCCCACCTGGATTGAATAGCAACGGGCTTCATTTTATACGTGGTTTGTGCCTGTAGCGGGCAAAGGCCGGATAATAACAGCGCAGCGGCTAGTAATGGTGTTCTCATCATGGAGTTACTTATTTCTTTGTGGTTAAATTGAGTGGTTGACAGGGTTGTGATCTTCAGTTCATCTTAATGGCTAAAACAGGTACGGCAGCAAAATATACATAATTCCCGATGAATAAACGGACTTAACTTTTAAGGTTTGTTAATCTGTATATTTTGCATTTTCATTAATATTATATTTTACAATAATGTTATATAATCATCTCTATAATTAAAAAAATAAACAACATCTCTTTATTATAATTAACATTTTATTCATAAATTATACAAAAACAATCTCATCCCATGGCATAATTAAAATATTACTAAAATGAATACTATAAACCTCAACCGCTATGATCACATCTCCGATACCTGGGATGAAATGTACATTGCCGATAATCACCTCCGGGAGCAATACCACCGGATTATCAGTTACCTGGAGAATGAATCTGCCAACGACCTCAATAAAAAAGAAGAACTGGCGAAACGGCTGTTTATGAGCCAGGGGATTACCTTTACGGTATACGACAGCGGAGAAGGGATTGAAAAGATCTTTCCGTTTGATATCATCCCCCGCATCATCACCTGTGCCGAATGGACCTTTATTGAAAAAGGTATTAAACAACGTCTGAAGGCCCTGAACCTTTTTCTGAAAGATGTATATAATAACCAGTTTATTATCCGCGACGGCGTGATCCCCGCCTCGCTGATCTACTCCTGCCCCCATTTCCTGCGGGAAATGCACCAGCTGAATGTACCTTACGATATCTACATTCATATTGCAGGGATAGACCTTATCCGGGATTACGACGGCACCTTTTACGTACTGGAAGATAACCTCCGCACGCCTTCCGGCGTAAGTTACATGCTGGAAAACCGTGAAATCACCAAGCGGCTTTTCCCCGATCTCCTGCCCCAATGCAAAGTGCGCAGCGTAACGGAATACCCGTCTATTCTCTATAAAAACCTGCTGTCACTCTCGCCGCGGGCTGTCGCTAATCCTACCATCGTTTTGCTCAGTCCGGGTATGTACAACTCCGCCTACTATGAACACACCACGCTGGCCCGTCTCATGGGCGTGGAACTGGTGGAAGGCCGCGACCTGGTAGTACGCGATCAGAAAGTATACATGAAAACCACCACCGGTCTGCAACAGGTAGATGTGATCTACCGGCGTGTGGATGATGAGTTCATAGATCCGCTGGTGTTCAACCCTAAAAGTGTGCTCGGCGTAGCCGGCCTCATGAGCGCCTACCGCAAAGGCAATGTAGCCATCATCAACGCCACCGGCAACGGTGTAGCCGATGATAAAGCCGTGTACAGCTACGTACCGGACATGATCAAATATTACCTGAATGAAACACCACTGCTGCAAAACGTACCTACCTACAGTTTGGGTAACCCGGAACATAAGGAATACGTCTTCCAGAACATGCACAAAATGGTGATCAAAAAAACCAACGGAAGCGGCGGCTACGGCATGTTAATGGGGCATGCCGCCTCGGAATCTGAAATAGAAAATTATAAAAAAGAAATACTGAAAGATCCCCGCAATTTCATCGCACAGCCCACTATCAGCCTGTCTACCGCCCCTTGTTACCTCGATGGCATGCTGCAACCACGCCGGGTGGACCTGAGACCTTATGCCCTCGTTGGGCCAGACGGCATCTCTATTGTTCCCGGCGGATTAACCAGGGTAGCCCTGAAAGAAGGCTCCCTCGTAGTAAACAGCTCACAGGGTGGCGGCAGTAAAGACACCTGGGTACTGGCATCATAAACTAAAACACAAGCCTATGTTAAGCAGAGTAGCCTCCAGTTTATATTGGTTGAGCAGGTATGTAGAAAGAAGCGATGGTATTTTAAGAATGCTGAAAATAAACTACGCATCTTCACAGGACACCATCCAGGAATTTACCTGGACGCCGGTGATCCGTATTTCTTCCGGCAGAAATGAAGCTGAAATATCTTCTATCAAAAACGATAGCCGGTCGGTGATCGAGTACCTGCTCTTTAACCGCGATAATCCCAATTCTATTATCAACATGATCACGCTGGCCCGTGAAAATGCCCGGAGCGTGCAGGAACATATTGCGAAAGACCTCTGGCAGTGCCTCAATGAATACTATCATACCGTAAAAGATCCGAAGCTGCTCTGGTATGTACAAAAAGATGATCCTGTTACCGCGCTGGATATCCTCATTAAGCAGGTAATGCTTTATTACGGTACTGCAGGCAGTATCATGGAAAGAGGCGAAAGCAGGAGCTTTATGAGCATTGGTAAATACCTGGAGAGAAGTATACAGTCCATCGATATCCTGGACATCAAGTTTATCTCTATCTCCAATAATCCCGACCTGCTCACGGATACCTCTTACTGGCAACACCTGCTTTTATCGCTGGGCGGTTATGAGCTTTACCTGAAAACCTACCGTAAAGGCTTTGAAGCGGAAAACGTGCTGGAACTGGTCATGCTCAACAACGATTTTCCCCGGTCAGCAAAATATTCGGTCAACAATATTCACCGGTATTTCGAACGACTGAAAAGTGATAAAAATATTGAACACTATAATAAATTGTCGTTTAACATCGGGCGACTGAACAGTACCATCACCTACAGCTCCGTAAACAGTATGAAAGCGGAAGGGCTGCATCCCTATCTTGTTAAGATCAGGAGTGAGCTGTATGGCATCGGGAACCTGCTGAATGAATACTATTTCGCAAACGCTTAACCATCGCATTATTATGCCTGTTTTCAGAATAAAACATATCACGCATTACACTTATGAAACACCGGTGCGGGACAGTGCCAACCAGATCATTTTGTATCCTGTAAAAGACGATTACCAGAGAGTGATCAAACATGATCTGAGTATCTCCCGTCACCCGGAAGTGGAAACGTTCAAAGATTATTATGGCAATGAAGTAGGTATTTTCACCCAAACGGATCCGCATCATGAATTGAAAATATTCTCGGCCATCGTTGTGGAAACCATTCCGCGGCCACTGCCCACCGATGTGCTCCTTCCTGCCACCCAATGGCAGATGCTCGAGGATATCCGCTACGACGTAGCATTTATTGATTATCTCAAACAGGAATTTTTTGAAAGCGTGGCCTCTTTACGGCAAATTTCGCTGGACCTGAAAGAAGACACTGATACGCCGTTCAAAACAGCGGTGCGTTTCTGCGATTATGTATACACGCATTTCGATTATATCAAAGGAGTGACAACTGTGGACAGTACCCTTGATGAGATCCTGCTGTTACAGGCAGGCGTATGCCAGGATTTTGCGCACCTGTTAACCGCGATGCTGCGGTTCACTCAAATTCCGGCGAGGTATGTGAGCGGGTATATTTGCCCGAATAAAAACGGTATGCGCGGCGAGGGCGCCACCCATGCCTGGGCAGAAGTGTATATTCCCGAATATGGCTGGCTGGGGCTGGATCCCACCAACAACTGCATCGCGGGGGAGAACCATGTAAAGCTGGCAGTAGGGCGTAACTTCAGCGACTGCTCACCGGTGAAAGGCGTATACAGCGGCGGAGCAGGCCATACCCTGGATGTGACGGTATCAGTAGGTTACGACGACCAGGACCAGTTTGATCCTGAACCATTTTTCCCTGCCCAGCCCGCCATGAGCAGTACTGTTGCGGCCGAGCCTGTAAAAAACAGTTACCAGCGCCACCTGGAAGAAATGATGATACAGCAACAGCAGCAGCAGCAACAATGAATTCCAGGATTACACCGGCTAATGGCGGGATTCCGTCTGCGGAGCCCGCCGGCGCCGGTTTGGTCCGCTAAAAGCCATCTGTTGATTTATATCTTAAAACAATTTGATAATTCACAAATAAAGAAAAATTTATATAGTTTTGCCTTGACCCTTTATGGGAGAACGATCACTACAACTGTCACAACTTAAAAGAGTACAATGCAAAGCTTAGCCATAAAAGGCCGCTGGGATGCTTTTTGTAATACCATCAGCAAAATTCCGCCGAAATACCTGTATGCTTTATTTTTATTAATGGCGGTAGGCATCTCCTTTCATTCCTGGTATTCTTCGCAGGACATGGAAAGATGGACCCGTTATAATAACTTCCTGATCTTTAAACACGCATTCGCGCACCTGGTACACAACCAGGACCTGTACGTATTATACGAATCTCAGTATTACGATCTGTATAAATATAGCCCATCGTTTGCCCTGTGGATGGGCGCTTTCGCCTGGATGCCGGACGTGCCTGCGTTGATTTGCTGGAATATTATGAATGTGGTGGTATTTATTATCGCTATCAGAACACTACCGGTAAAGAAAGAAAAGCAATCGATCCTGCTGTTATTTTTGGCTATAGAGATGATGATTGCGCTCACCAGCTCCCAGATCAACGTATTCATCACAGGCTTTTTCATCCTGGCCTGGCATAGCATGGAAAATAAAAAGATCTGGCTGGCAGCATTGCTGCTGGTAGTAACCGTATACATTAAATTATTTGGCATAGTGGCCATGTCGCTGTTCCTGTTATATCCTGACCGCTGGAAAGCAGCGTTATACACGGTGTTCTGGACCGTTGTCATTGCGGTGATGCCTTTGCTCGTGATTTCCTGGGATCAGCTGCTGTTTCTTTACAAAAGCTGGGGACACCTGCTGGCCAACGATTACTCCGCTTCCTACGGCGTGTCTGTGATGGGATGGTGGCATACCTGGTTTGATATGGATATCTCCAAACAGCTGTTCATGCTTTCAGCAGCGGCCGTATTCATGTTACCGTTCATACCCATCCTTTATAACCGGGAATCGAAATTTAACCTGAGCATGCTGGCTTCTGTGCTGATATGGGTAGTGATCTTTAACCACAAGGGGGAATCCCCTACTTATATTATTGCGCTCACCGGTGTAGCGATCTGGTATTTTACGCAGGAGCGGCCTTCCACGTTAAATACAGTACTGGTGGTGCTTACGCTGGTATTCACCTCCTTCTCTTCTACCGATCTGATCACGCCTTACTGGATTGCCAGAACTTATGTAGAGCCTTACGCCGTGAAAGCGGTATTCTGTTCGATAGTATGGCTGAAAATAGTGCTGGAACCATTTTTTGCTACTTCCCCGGAGCCGGGAACGATTACAGCAGAGAAGCTGCAGCGCGCAGCATAAAGATAAAACGAAAGGGAAGGCTGGATGGCCTTCCTTTTTTTATGCGTTTTGTTTTCTTACGTATTTGGTGAGGATCACGATGAGTTGTCCTTCTATCTTTCCTTCTATTTGTTCTGTATTATCCGGTACGAGACGGATATTCTTTACCACCGTACCCATTTTTGCATTTAGGGTAGAACCTTTCACATCGAGGGACCTGGTAAGAATAACGGTGTCGCCATTTTGCAGGATGGCGCCATTGCTATCCCTGTGCAAATCCACCGCACCATCGTTTTCATGATCGCCGGTAGCTTTCGCCCAGGCGAGCGCTTCATCGTTCAGGTAAATCATTTCCAGGTTATCTGCCGCCCAGCTTTCCTGTTTTAACCGGTTCAACATGCGCCAGGATACCGTCTGCACACCCGGAATTTCGCTCCACATTGATTCGGTTAAGCAATGCCAGTGGGTACTATCCAGCTCTGCTCTTTTCTCAATCTGCGACTGACATTTCTCACAGATGAAGATACAATTATCCTGATCACTGTAGGTCTGAGGAGGCACTTCATATACATTCAGCGGTTCTTCTGATTTGCATAGTTCGCACTTGTTTTCACTCCTTGTTAGTAATAGTTCGTTCAGCTTCATAATATCCTTTATAAAAAAATGTGCACGAAGGTAACGTTTTTTGTCCCGGGAAATGCCCATTTTCTTATTTGCCTGGAGTGATTTAACATACCCGGCTAAAAATGTTTACGGATAAAAGCGGCTGTTTCATTTATTGCCATTTTTCCTTCTTCTATCATACCACCCATTTGAAAGAAGCCATGGATCATACCTTTATACAGGGTTTCCTGAACCGGTACCCCGCTTTTGCGAAGCGCTGCAGCATAGGCTATTCCTTCATCTCGCAAGGGATCATATTCTGCTGTAATAACCAGTGCAGGCGGCTGTCCTGTGAGATGCTGCGCCAGCAGGGGCGCAGCATCCGGGTGTTGCCGGTTTTGCGGATTGGGAATATATAATGACCACGCCAGCTCCGCTCCCGCCAGATCAAGGTTCAATCCTTCTGCAAACTCTTTCCATGATGGCGTTTGCAGGGAAGCATCGGTAACCGGGTAAATCAGCGCCTGGAACCGTAACGCGGGGCCGCCATGCTCCCTTGCATGACGGGCAATTACAGCAGCGAGTGCAGCCCCGGCACTATCACCGGCTACGCCTATACGATTTCCATCCACCGCTAATTCCCCTGCATGATCTGCGATCCACTGCACCACGGCAGTGCCTTCTTTCAGTCCCCGGGGAAAAGGATGTTCCGGCGCCAGGGCATAGTCCACCGATACCACCACACAATCTGCTGCATTGGTTAATGCACGCAGGGGCGTATCGTGTGTATCCAGGCTGCCCATATAAAACCATCCGCCATGAAAATAAACAGTTACCGGCAGGCCGGCCTTATCCGATGGCCTGTAAATGCGTACGTTTACAGGGCCTTCAGTAGTATGCAGTGTGCAGTTTTGCACCACTTTTACAGCTGCGGGTGTGCCGGCCATTGGTATAAACCGGTGGTAAAAATCGCGGGCAGCCGTAACGGGATCTGTTTGTGCAGGAGCAGCGGGGATATGATTGATATAGTCTAATGCCGCTTGTACGGTGGGTTTAAATGCCAGGTCTGTGATCATGTGATGTACTTATTTGTTTTATGATCACAAAACTGGCATTCCTGTAGCTATAAAGAAAATAATATAGTTTATTGTTACCTATAAGAATATTTATACAGCAATTATGGCACTACAGTAATAAATAAATAAGTAGCCAGTATCACCAATAACACAATTCCCTGCAGGATATTGGTTTTCCCTGCATTAAAAGAAATGCTGATGGTAAAAAGTGAGAGGATGAGCAGCAGTGTGGATTTGGCATCAATACCGAGCGTAATTTTGAAGCCAAGCGTATAAGAGACGATGGCTACAGCCGGGATGGTGAGACCAATACTAGCGAGTGCGGAGCCCAGCGCCAGGTTCAAACTTGTTTGCAACCGGTTTTGTGAAGCCGCCCTGATAGCTGCCAGTCCCTCCGGCAGCAGGATAACCGCTGCAATGATAACGCCTACCAGGGTTTTGGGCGCACCCAGGTTCACCACAATGGTTTCAATAACAGGCGATAACTTCTTCGACAGCAACACCACTACTGCCAGCGCTATTAATAAAAATACCAGGCTCACGGTGGTGGTGAGTCCGGAAGGCGGAGCAGCATGTATATCTTCATCACCCGGCGGCGCATCTTTAGGCAGGAAATAGTCGCGGTGACGGACGGTTTGCACGGCCACAAAACCGCCATACAACACCAAAGAAATGATAGCCACAAATATCAGCTGGCTGTTTGAATAAACAGGCCCCGCTTCGGTAGTCGTATAATTTGGTAAGACGAGGGTTAAAACGGAGATCGCCGTTAACGCGACCAATGCGGCACTGACACCAGCTTTTATAAACGCCTGCTCCTTGAAACGATAGCCTCCTATAAACAACGACATGCCGATGATACCGGAAAGGATCAGCATAATGGCGGCGAACACGGTATCTCTTGCGAGCGTTGAGCCCTGGTCCGCTTTATTCAACATGATGGATACGATCAGTGATACTTCTATCACTGTAATTGCCAGTGCCAGGATAAGCGTACCATAAGGCTCTCCTACCTTATGCGCTACTACTTCCGCATGATGCACGGCAGATAATACCACAGCGATAAGGGATAGTCCCATCACCGCCGATAAAACGCCATTTTGCTCTCCTGCGAATCCTAATAATACCAATCCGATTAGAGGACTGATAAGACACCATAACGGGAGCGTAATTTTCCATTTCCTGTAGAGAAAGTGATTGAATGCCATTTGTTTAATTTACAAAACTTTAGGCACATGGCCGCATTCAGCAACGGAGAGAATTTGCAGGCAAATGATTTATGCTCCTAAGAATATCCTATCTTCCTAAAGTTTAGTAAAAACAGTGAACATGTTGAAACGTAGAAATTTCATCAAAAACTTAGGCCTGTCCGGAACCGGATTGCTACTGGCCTCCCGCACATTATCCATGCCCGTTAGTGCACCTGCAGCCGGGAATAAACTGCTCCGCTTCGGCGTTATTTCTGATCTGCACCACCTGCAGTTCGGGAAATCGGAAGAGCCACGGTTGAAATCCTTTATGGATGCGGTAATGAAAGCTGATCCGGATTTTATCATACAATGCGGGGATTTCTGCCGTCCGGCAAAGTCAGAGGGTATCATGACTGAATGGAACCGGTTCAGGGGGCCCAAATATCATGTGCTGGGCAATCATGATATGGATGTATGCGACAAAGCCACGATCATGAAATTATGGAGCATGGAAAAGCCTTATTACTCATTTGACCAGGGCGGTTATCATTTTGTGGTGATGGACCGGAATTTTTTGCTGAAAGAAGATAAAACACTGGAAGATTACAATAACGGTAACTGGGGACCTCTCCCTTCTCCGCTGCGGAGTTTCACCGATGCGCCGCAACTGGCGTGGCTGAAACAGGACCTGGCAGCGGCGGAATATCCTGTTATTGTTTTTATGCATCAACCGGTTTTCCTGAGCGACTTTTTCCAGGAACTCGGAAATGCAGATGAAATCCTGGCCATTTTTGATGAAGCGAACCTCGCAGCAAAACAACAGGGTAAAAACTCCCGGGTAACAGCTGTGTTTATGGGTCATGACCACGACGACCGGTATGGGGAAAGAAATGGCGTACATTATATCCTGCTGAACAGTGCTACGTATGTGTACACCGAATCAGGCGCCCATTTTTACGCCGACTCACTCTATGCTTTTGTAACCCTTGATCCGTCGGGATGGATGCGTATTGAAGGCCGGACTACCCATTACCGCGATGAGGTGCCCGAAAAAATAAAAGCGCAGTTTCCCACCAGTATCAGCGATCACGCTATCCGGTTATTTTCACGGAAAGAGAAGCCGTGACAACAGGGCGCATTTTAAACCGGCCCGGAAACGTTTTCAGCCATCAGCCGGTAGGCAGCAGGCTGTACACCACCTCATACAGTTCGTTAATGCGGAAAGGTTTCGCTAACAAACTGTCGGCCTTACATTGGCTGATGGATTCTTCAGGATAATTCCTGGCGGAGAAAAGGATAACCGGCAACTTTGCTTCGTCAGGCGAGGATTTAATATCCCGGCATAAATTCCGCCCGTCATAATTACCCATGGCAATATCCATCAGCAGCAGGTCAGGAGCGAACTGCGAGATACTCTGATGAAGCTTTGCAGGGTCTTCCAGGGTCATCACGTCCATGTTTTTTCTGGAAAGGACGAGGGATACTGCTTCAAGGATATCAGGATTGTCATCTACAACCAGAATCTTCCAAATGTGGATTGTTTTATTTTCATGAACATTCACATCGGGAACGCGTTGGCCATGCCTCCCACAGATCAGGCTGTAAAGGTAAAACTGTTTTTCATTTGAAATATTGGCACAGCACGCTTTTTTCCCAGCCTTACTTTGAATGGCTTCCTCTACTCCCTGTAATAATCTTTCAGGCTGCCATTTGGGGTGAAGCTGATGAAATACCGCTCCCGGCTGCCATTGATGGACTGGGGATACCAGCTGATGCTGTTTCCATTAAAAATGCCGTAAATATGTTCAAGGGGTTTTGCGCCGGCGATATCTGCTGCTTTACGGTGATAGTTCCTGTATACAGCAGCAACGCTGGCAAAACTGATCTCATCGAGACCAACCAGTGATTTGCTGATATCATCGCGCACAGACATCTGCACCGGTTTGGGTTCCTCCCATTTGCCATCGTTATAGTTGTATTCGTCAATATAGGCGGCGTTCTGCGGATGCTGAACCGTTACATTTATTCGTCCGTCGTTATAAAAATGAATGGATCTGTAGAGATGGATACTTTTGCCTGCAAAGGCCGGCAATTCGCGCAGCGCGTGTTCGGCAGCATTCAACTTTACGGCATTACTAAGAAAATCATGGTCGCCGGATGTTGTAGTGGAGTTATGTATAATCGTGGTGCCATTGCGATGTTCCACAACAGTAGTATTGGTGCTGGTACTCGTACTCAGGTGGGTACTGGTGCTGGAACTTGTGGTGGTGGTGGTTTCGTCCTGGGTAGCCGGAAGATCTTTGTAGCTGCTGTCGGTATCACTGCCATACAGGGTATCATGTATGGATTCCCGGAACTGGTTACAGGACATACACATCACCACTACTACTATAATGCCGGTCATCTTTTGTAAACGCATCTTCATAATTTTAATCAGCTATATCACTGGCAAATATTACCTGTTGAGGATTTTCTTTCAGATAAAAAACCGGGACAGACTCCTGCCTGGTCATGCCCAGATCCAGGAGCGGCACTATTTTTTTTAACGAAGCAGTATGGGTTTTTCCTGCATCATCCTGGTAGCGCAACTCAAAGCGTACCTGCGGCTGTTCATTAATATAAGTGCCTGTTTGCTCGGCAGAAACTATCTGTGCATCTGTACGCAAGCCGTAGTACTTAAGCTGCAACGCATTGCCTGGCGTGCCTGTAAAAAGTTTCAACAGCCAGCCCAACCCGATCCCGCTCACCAGCATAATCAATGGACATAAAATAAGCGGATGATAGAAAGCTATAAAGCGCCAGCCCCGTCCGTGGTTCTCTAACATATAGGAATATACGTAGTAGCCGGCTATTGCGGCAACAACCAGTAACCAGGCAAGGCACATCATGATGATCCGGCCTGCTTTTATTCCCACCGTTACGCCGTCCAGGGTTAAATGCGGCACTGCTTTAAGTTTATCATCAATCACCAGCGGAACGGTTTTACCCACCTCATAACGGTGCAGCTCCGGCTTGGTATCGTTTACCTGTAACTGTTCGGTGATTTCCGTGCCGCAGAAATTTTCAAGAGCGCAGGTGATCTCCCGGGTAACAACATCCTTACCTTCAGCGGGTAGTTCCTTGCTGGTTAACACACGTGCATTCTTTCTCACGCCTTCTTTTAAAAGACGCAGGATATTTTTCCTCATGATAAAAGGCAATACAATCCATTTTCTGAACCAGCGCTGGATCAATATCCCCCACAGTATTACAGACAGCGTCAACCAGGTAAGCGCCAGCCATGGCTGCGTGCCGCCATCCCCATCACTTACGCCATACCCGGTATTATAATAGATGAGCATGGGAAAAGGGATCGCAAAGAAAAGCATGTAAATGAACCAGAAGTAACTCCAAAAACCTTTCATTCAGCTAATTTATTTATTAAATTTAAGGGAAAGATGCTTACCATCTGTAAAAGACATTACGGGGTTCAGTCTTTTTTGTAGATCACCTTATTTTCACATTCACCGAGAATCACGCGGCCATAGATCACCTTCGTCCAGCCGTTTTCAAAACCGTGATTATTAGCTATGAGGTAACCTTTATTGGTATCTTTTTTAATCACCTTGTGTGCATCGATGTAGCGGCCTTTTACTTTGCAAAACACAATATCGCCAATGACGTATTCCGCTTGCTTTACAAAAGTGAGCAGGGTGCCGCTTTTCAAAATGGGTAACATAGAGGAGCCAAAGGCTTTCATTTTTCCTGTGCCGGTAGTTTCCAATCCGGACTTTAATCTTTCGTACTTGTTCATGTTGTTTTAATTGATTGAATAAAAATGGATGACCATATAGTAAATGATCGTAGTGCAGGCGCATGGAGTTACTGAAGCCAATATGCGGGAACGGTTAACTGAAACGGGCAAATTCAATTATAAGCATGATGGTGAAACACTGTTGGGCTACACAAGATGGGCGGGTATAACAAATGGTATGCTGTGAAATAACAAAACCTGCGGGCAGCGCAGGTATCAAACTATTTGGGGATACTGCCGGGGCATTTTCTATAAAGAACAACTGCCGCAAAAGTAATAAAATTTTCTATTCTCCCGGATAAAAAAAACGTGATACTGAATTTGTATCACGTTTTTTTTATGCTTTTTTATTTTGCAGGGGTAATGACGATGTTCCTGAATTCAATAGGACCGTGATCTCCCTGGAAATAGATCGGGCCGGGTTCACCTTCATTGCTATCCAATGCACCGCCGGTAATACCGGGAATGGCGGCATTGCATATGATAGTTTTGCCATTGGCAACAACCGTTACCAGGCGACCTACCAGGGTAATATCAAAAGTTTGCCATTGACCGGGGCCAAGCACCACCATGTCGTTTGGCACCAGGAATCCGTATACCCCACCAAACAGGTGACTGGATGGCGGATCTGTTTTAGGATTGTCGATGATCTGTGTTTCATAACGGCCCCTCAGGTAAACGCCGCTATTGCTACCTGCCTGGTAGCGGAATTCCACATGCAGCTTAAAGTCGGTGAACTTCTGTTCAGAGATCAGGTTAGCGCCGGAATGCGGGCTGGCAAGGATACCGTCCTTAACGATCCATTGGTTCTGACCCAGGGCTTTCCAGCCGGTGAGGTCCTTTCCGTTAAACAGTTTTACTGGTTTATCCCAGGTTGGTGCTGCCGTTCTTTTAAGATCCGGCGCTTTTACCCCGGTGAAAGCATAGGACTGTCCGTCGCTGGTATGGATTGTACCGCTTATCCCGGCATCGGTTACCGTGCCTTCCAGCGTCAGGTCGCGGTCTTCCTTTTCCCATTGCGGCGGGATGGAGAAGCTGAACCTGCCGTTGTCAAAATTCACTTTGGAGATAGGCCTGGCGCTGCCGCCGGTGCTTACAAAGCGACCTACCAGGGTTTTAAAACCGGAAAGCTCCACTTCCAGCCAGGAGGGCTTATCTACTCCATTTTCGCTGACCTTGATATCCCAGGCGCCAATCAGGGCCCCGCCTTTAACGGCTTCGGTCTTAATAGCCGATACCTGTGCCATTACACCGGAAGGATTAGCTAATCCCAGCCCCATGCAGCATATCAGACCTGCGATAATACTTTTTCTATTCATGTTCATGTCCATGTTTATTGAAGAAAGCTATAAAGATAAATATTTGATCCTGCTTCTTATAGCACTTTATCGGGTTTATTTAAACCAGCTCCCAAATCTATAATTATCGTGATATTTACCGGTATCCCCTCCTGTAACATTTATTCCAGGGCCTGCGTTAAACATCAAAGCTCTTCCCCATGCATATTTCTACCTATATTAAATTCCCGGTTATTCTCGCGGTTATCCTGGTACTGGGCGGATGCACAAAGGACAAGTGCACCAAAATGATCCAAACTAAAATAAATATTCCCGTTATGATGGCACTGACCGACTATTGGGCCTCCATCAAATCGGAAGCGCCAAAGGAGATCATCCTTACGGGCAAAATCTATGTGAAAGACCAGTATATTTTTGTGAACGAGCCCTACGCCGGCATCCACATTATAGATAACAGTAACCCGTCATCTCCTCAGAAAGTTTCTTTTATCAATGTAATGGGGAATATCGATATCGCTATAAAAGGCGACTTCCTTTATGCCGACAGCTATGCTGACCTGATTGTATTCAACATCAGCGATCCGCGCAACATCAGGTTTGTTAAACGTGTGCCGGAAGCCACCAGTTTGCCGGCCAACGTAAACGGCCTGCTGGTAGGATGGCGCTATAACCGTGACAGCATCGTGATTGGTTATACCACCAGGGATACCAGTTATTGCGATTGCGATCCGGATCCTAACATACAATATCTTGCCAGCGCAGAAGTGGCCTCCTCTTATAAAAAACAGGCCGGCACCGGCAAAGGTGGATCCATGGCCCGGTTTACCATCGCTAAAGATTACCTTTATACTGTTAATTCCTGGCAGTTAAAAACATTTGATCTCTCGGATGCCGCTAACCCGGTGTTTAAAAGCCTGCAAACCTTTAATGCCTTTATTGAAACCATATTCCCTTATGGTGAATATCTTTTTATCGGCAGCCAGAACGCCATGTTCATTTATGACATCACTAATCCGGCAGTACCAACCAAACGCTCTATGGTAACACATTTCAGGGCATGCGACCCGGTTGTAGTGGAAGGAAACAGAGCATATGTAACCATCAGGAGCGGTGCAGCCTGCGCAGGCAATTTCAATCAGCTGCAGGTATTTGATGTGAGCAATGTGGATCAACCCATAAAGTTGAGCACTACCGAAATGATCAACCCACACGGTTTAGGTATTGACAACGGGAAGCTTTTCATTTGTGAGGGCCAGTACGGACTTCGCTTCATGGATGCCACAAATGCTACTAACATCACCACTGCAAAGCTGGTAACAGGGCCGGAGACATACGATGTAATTCCCTTTGAAGGCCAGCACCGCCTGCTGGTGAGCGCCAGGGACGGCATTTATCAATACAACTACAGCTCCATCACAAACCCGCAGCTGTTAAGCAAAATAAACGTAAAGGGTAATCCATATTAACAGGGGCTTTCCTGTTAATAACTATTAAAAACAGCCAGTTTATACATATTATCATCCGCTGGTGTGGCAATATACAACCAGCTTTCCAATGCTACGCGGGAAGTACAGGGGCCGTAGGTAATGAGCCTGATCTTTCTCTTTACCGATTCTTTTTGCAGGATCGATAAAACTTCCTGCAGGATTTCGCCTTTGAAGGGCGTAAACATAAAAAATACCGTTCCTTCAGAATAGTCGGCTTCCCGCGCATCCACATTTATAAATGTAACAGCCGGCAGATGGAGTGCCGCAGCGCAGGCCCCTGCATAATCGCAGAAGGCCGGCTCAAATTCAATTCCCCTGGTGGCGATGCCGGTGAGCAGATTTACGAGGATAGCCACCTGTCCCAGGCCGGCGCCGATATCGAAAAAGACATCTTCTTTTATGAAAGGAACTTTTTCTACCAGTTCAAACACGATCCTCGCTGGTGTTTTCTGATAATAAACCATTTCAGGTTCAAGATCCCTGGTCTGCTCCGGCATTGTTTGCAGCGGGGATAATCCATTGATAAAAATATCGAGGTTATCATACCCCGCTTCTTCCCCATGCCCATTATCATCCGGGTTAATATGCACGTATTTATTCACCAGGTGTTTAAACCCATTCGTTGTAAATAAGGTTGTACTGATCGTTCGCTGAAGTTGCTGAAACAGGTTAACATCAATTCCTTCCAGCCTGGACTTTACTTTCTCAGCGCGGTTCCTGAGTACCAGCAATGGATCCGGTTGGGGCGTGTTCAACAGGAGTTCGTTAATCCGCTCAATCACCTGGAAGTCGATGAAGTCAATGACCTCCATACGCAGATCAAATTCCCGCTCCTGGTAGAGCACCGGATTTCTCTCTGCTTCCTCAATATACTGTTGTAGCTCAAAAATGGTCATCTTTACAGGATCGCTGTTATACTTAAAGAGGAATTACTTTCCTATCACCTGTTTTCTATGTTCCACTCCCCAGTTAAACAATGAGTCCAGCACTTTTTCGATAGATGTTCCATGCTGGGTGATGGAATATTCAACCGTAGGCGGAAAAGTATTGTGCACTTCTCTTTTTATCAGTTTATTCGCTTCCAGCGTTTTTAATTCCTTCGACAGCGTTTTATCTGTAATACCGCCCACTTCCTTTGATATTTGTTTAAAGCGCTTGTTTCCTGTGGACAGAGAAAGCATAATAAGCAGCTTCCATTTGCCTTCCAGGGCATCCAGGGCGTCTTTTATAGCAAGTACATTATGGGGGCAACCTTCCCGTGTCAGCATTTTTTTCTTTTATTTCTAACGATGTTTTCCCGTTACTTTCCCGATGGATAGCGCTATCCGATGGTATAGTACTATCAGCTGTATAGCAAATGTAGATACTTTTGCTGCATAATTATTAACAGCCTTAAAAAATAACGATGACAGTCAAAACGAAGCGTATCCTATCTACAGTACTGATGGTCATTCCTGCCATAGTACTTGTTATGGGCGGAGTAATGAAATTACTTGGAGCGGAACCTGCATCAGTAATGCAATTCCTCATTAAATCGGGATTTGGCAATTATATAAAAGCACTTGGCATCACAGAACTAATCATTGCAGCGCTGCTGCTTTACCCGGTAACAAATAAAACCGGGTTCCTGTTAGCCACTAGTTATTTCGGCGGCGCCCTGTGCCTGGAAATATCCGGTGCACAGCCCTTTGCTTCCGCTGTGTTCCTGGTTATACTCTGGATTGCCATGTTCTTAAGGTCCAGGGAAATGTTTCTGCCGTTATCTATGGTGAATAGCCAATAACGCAACAGGGAACGATCCGGAAAATGAAAGCACTATGTCTTCAGTACAAAAATAATGGATACAGGGCTTTGGCTTTGAGGATGCAATGGTTCTTCTATATTCCGGATTGTTAACCCTGCTTCGCTGAACAGCGACGCCCATGCGCCCAATGTTCTGAAATACCATTCATAGGGTTGCTGGAAATCTCTTTTCAAACCTTTCCAACTCCCTTCCTTCCAACCGGAAACATAAGGTTCCTGCTGCGCAATTGCGGATGGATGCAATGTTTGAATGAACACCAGGCCGCCGGGCACAATGAGTTTATTGATATTTTTCAACAGTGCATCCGAATCTGTTTTATCCAGCAGCGCAAAATTAATGACCGCTGCTCCGGGCTTGTTCCCTATTGTATATTTACCGGTGGCCAGGTCATTGAAACTGGCTACTGCATAATGATCTCCGCCCTTTTCAATGGCATTTTCTATCAATGCGCTTACAGCATCCACACCAAAGGCCGTTATTCCTTTGCTTTGCAAACAACGGGTGAGCCATCCTTCGCCGCAGCCGATATCTATTATTGATTGAATATTGTGGGAACAAATGGTGTTTACAATGGCATCATTAGTCGCCAGTATTCTCGATTCAATTTCAGCATTATCAATAGACGCAATCCAGTTGTCGGCATTGGCATGCCAGGAGGTAGTTATTTTTGTTGACTGATCCATGATTTAATTTTGATGATGTGATAATTACTTAAGCGCTCTCTGCGCGGGAGGATTTATTTCTATAAAAACCTTATACTAACAAATTACGAAATATAACGTTTCAGTCCACTTTGCGGGCTGAATTGCATCCATAGCAAGAACATACTTACCCATTTTGTGTATGGGCTCACACAGCTGCCGTTTTACCTGCATGACCCCGTAAACCCAATGATAGTCTGATACATAGAAGAACCTGCTCCGTTGAAAACCGCTTCTGGTATGCTAATTGCATTTTTGGATTTTAAATCTTTATTGAATAACCAAAAAAACAGTTTATGAAATCGATTCTTAGCGTCATTGGTGTGTTATTGTTATCGGCCATCCTTTTTGCTTCTTGCAGCAAGGACACCGATCCTGCAGACACTGATATCTTTGCTGGTACATTCAGGGGAAAGATCGGGTATGTTGACTCGGAAAAAAACATCAGCCAGGACAATGGCAGCGTTTTCGTTACAAAGGTTGGTACCCGGTATGACTTCAGATTTTCCGACGGCATTCCTGACCTTACCGGCGTTCAGTTTGAGCGGAAGGACGATAACACAATGGTAAGTATGGGATCATCAGGTACCGGTCTTATTACGATCAATAAGGACAAGCTCGTGATAGGCTTTGCAAGGGACGGCCGGTCCTGGACAGCTGACTGCGGCAGATAGTATGATGTAAATAACCCTGCAACGTTACACGCTATAAGCGACCTACATCTGTCCGGGCTTAACTTTTTCTATTTTCTGTAGTTAATTTAAAAATGATTTATTACAAGGTGCACAAAGAAGTGCCTTAAGGTCCCGGGACCGGGGGATGCAGCAATGTGTCCGCCGGTTCCGGGATTCTGCTGATTTTGATCATTATTTTGTATATATTCGTCGTAATCTAGAATACAAAATACTTTATGAGAAGATACGCTTTAATCATTCTTTTGCTCGCTTCATTTTCCGGGTATGCCCAGAGCACAATTAATAATTACAAATACGTGGTGATACCGGAAAGGTTCAATTTCTCCCGGGAAGATAACCAGTATGGGCTAAACACCGTAGCTAAATCGTTGCTGGAAGAAAAAGGATTTACCGTTTATTTCGACAATTCAGAAATACCAAAAGAACTGGCCGGTAACAGGTGCAATGCCCTGAATGCGGATGTGGTGCAGAAAAAAGGACTGTTTGTCACCAACCTTACACTTTTATTAAAAGACTGCAAAGGCAATGTCATTTTTAAAAGTAAAGAAGGCAAAAGCCGGGAAAAAGAATTTGCTGCTTCCTATAATCTTGCTTTAAGAGATGCCTTTACGTCCCTGAATGACGTACCATATGCGTATGACGGCACCACCGCTGAAGCGCCTCAGCAGGCCGTTGCGCCTACCGTTACTCCTGCCCCGGTTTCTGCGCCTGCCAACACACCTGCACCTGCGGTAGCAGAAACTAAAGAAGCTGCTGGTACTTTATATGCACAACCTACAGCAAACGGGTTCCAGTTAATTGACACCTCTCCGAAAAAAGTGCTGACGCTGTTTAAAACCTCCGTGCAGGATTATTTTATTGCCGATAGTGATGCATCTCATGGAATAGTGCTGAAGAAAAACGGAGACTGGTATTTTGAGTACTATAAAGATAATAAGCTCATTTCTGAAAAGCTGCTGATTAAGTTTTAACGCGGTAGTTGCTTGATTTTGAAAAAGCCTTCAGGTTTAACAACCTGAAGGCTTTTTCTTTGCATAGGGAGATATCTCTCTAAAAATACCTTAATCAAAAAATGCCTACCTTATCCACTGCAGGTAAATAGCCACCGGCATCATGGCCAGTATAAACGGTACAATAACGGCAAATGCAATACCGGAGTAATTGATGAGCGCATTATATTTCACATAATTTAACCCCAGCGATTGAAAAGCGCTTTTAAATCCGTGCAGCAGGTGCCAGAAAAGCGAAAAGCAGCCAACAAGATATATGATCACTTCTACCGGATGCTGAAATTTCTCCAGCATCATTTCATACAGGGGCAGCTCCTCTCCGTGTAAAAACTGGTTGGTCCGGTTCGGAATCCAGAAATTGGAAGTATGCACCACCAGGAACAATAGAATGATCGTTCCCAGCAACGCCATGCTCCTGCTATACCAGGTACTGTTGGCGCCGGGCTTGTTTACCAGGTATTTCACCGGGCGGGCATCCCGGTTGGTTTTCCATAACCACAAGCCCTGTACAATGTGCGCAATAAAAGCAAGCACCAATACAATCTCAATCGTCCGGATAACCACGTTGGTGGCCATAAAATGCGCCCAGATGGTAAATGTTTTGCCCCCGTCGTTATAAAAGATGGCCGCATTAACCAAACAATGTACCACCAGAAAACTGATTAAAAACAGGCCCGTTGTTGCCACAAGGAATTTTTTTCCGATAGAACTTGAGAAAAATCTTATAAACCAATTCATGATAAAGAATATTTTTGACTGCCAAAACAGTTACAGCAGGATATTATTCTGAGGATACAATTTAGGAGGAAGATCTTTTTCTTCCAACAATTCGCGCAATTCTATTTCAATGTCGCGGCATATTTTGGTCAGCGGTACATCGTTCGCGCTGCCTTCAAAAGGATTCTCGGTACTTTCACCTATTTGCTCCAGCGACGTATACATCCAGGAAATCATGATGCTGAACGGAACCACCAACCATACCATGTGTCCTTTCATCACTCCATCCACTAACTCATTGAACTGATCAAAATCCTTCAGCAATCCAAACGGCAGCAGCAGGCAAAATAGCCTGATAAAAAAACGGTTAACGATGGCGTATTGCCGCGGATACGGACTGTTTTTCAACTGCTCGCTTTTAGCCTGGCTGATATAAAACTCTTTCAGCCCCTTTTCCATTTCGAGAAACTGCGCAATCTGCATCTGCTGCTCATCATAGCATATTCGCAGCAGCTTGCCCTGGTTCGACAAAATACGGGCAGTAATACTACTGGCAGCCAACACCTCCTGCAGTTCTTCGTTGGAAATATATTTTCCCAGTTCGGCTTCCAATGGTGTTTCCCTTTCTGCCACGCGAAAAAGTCGCTGGTACTCTGTATTGTGCTTTTTATCGACCGTTTCCCAGGGGCGTGATGACCGCATCTCATACCGCAATGCCGTTAACCAGGCCATATGGCGGTAGATCAGTTCCTTTGTGGTAGCCGGGCTACTGAAAAAATCCCTGCTGAATAGTCCCCACGATCTGCTGAAGCTTACTATAGAGGTCCAAACCTGTTGTGCTTCATTTGTGCGGTTATAGGTCTGCGTATTTTTGAAACCCACCGTAAAAGCTGTGGCAGTACCTAACAATGCCACTACCGTCCAGGGAATACTGATCCATTCCAGGCCGCATGTTTCGTACAGTACCACGGGCACAATGCTCAAAACCAGCAAAACATATACCTTCCTTCGTGTCCAGAAGAGAAATTCCCCGAATTTGTATGATTTACCTACATGCATATTTCCGACTTTCAGTTTTTATATTGTTCAATAACCATCCCGTCACTGTTCCCCGGGGCCAGCGTTGAACTAAAGGTAACAGGCGCACATTATTAGGCTTCCGGTGCGGATGGTACATCCTCCATGCGGATGGCGTCGTCCAGGAATTCCCCGCCTTCTGCGGTATTCTCATTGTGATAGGGCAATATCACCTCGGGCTCCTTCGGTTCTGTACGGCCATCAGGAGTGGGTGTTGTACCAGGGTGCAGCAGATGTGAGAAGATGTTCATGTTATTATCATTTTAAAAGATGAAAACAGGACGGGTTGCCCGTCATGCCGAAAACGCTTCAGCAGAGGCAATCGATGGGCCAGGCATATAATTCATTAAAAATCAGATAATTACCTTCTAACCGGCAAAAGAAATCACACGATATTTCGTCATTTCACTTGCGTACACACGAAATACAGTGAATCATCGGTGGTCGCTTGCCCCCGCTTTCCCCACAAAACTATTTGTACACGTCACATTTAATGTTATCTTTGCAACTAAGATAATTAGTTAATAAGATATAAAATGAATACCGAGGTAATCAAAAGAATAAGAAAATTGAACCAGCAACATTCATACACCTCTATTCAGATGCATGAAGCAGTTGCCCGGAAGGCCGGCCTTTCCGGAACTGATCATAAATATTTAGGGTTCTTACTGGAGAGAGGGCAAATGACTGCCGGCGAACTTTCCAACATCACCGGTTTAACCACAGGTGCAGTTACCGGCCTGATAGACCGGTTTGAAAAGAAAAAACTGGTAAAAAGACGATTTGCGGAAGATGACCGGCGTAAGGTGATCATTGAGCCCATCACCCCTAATATAATGGCATTGCTGGCGCCACTTTATAAAGAATTCCGGAGCAAGTCAGAAATGCTGATTGCTTCCTTTTCTGAAAAAGAAATCAAAGTGATTGAAGCCTACTTTTTAAAGGCAATTGAAATAATGAATGAAACAACCGATAAGCTCAATAAAAAATAATTGAATATGGGAGTTAGCATACTGGATTTTCACGAAATCGATAAAATAAAACTAGCAATGGCAGGCGGCAAAGGCGCCAACCTGGGAGAACTATCCCGGATGGAGGGGATACAGGTACCCGGTGGCTTTTGCGTTACCACGGATGTATATAAAAAAGTTACAGCGAATAATGAAACGTTTAATTCACTGCTGGACCAGCTGTCCGTGTTAAAAGCGGATAACAGGAAAGCTATCAGTGATACCGCTGCAAAAATCCGGAAGGTAATTGAAGCAATAGTCATTCCGGACGATATTCAACAGGAGATCACCCGCCATCTTAAAAAACTGGGTGAAGGACACGCATATGCGGTACGCTCCAGCGCCACTGCAGAGGATCTTCCTACCGCTTCCTTCGCCGGTCAGCAGGATACCTATCTGAACATCACCGGCAAAGAAGCTATTCTGGCGCATATCAGCAAGTGCTGGGCATCGTTGTTCACCGACAGGGCAGTCACCTACCGTTTGCAAAATGGATTTGATCATAGAAAAGTGTATTTGTCTGTTGTGATTCAGCAAATGATTTTTCCAGATGCCGCAGGGATTATGTTTACAGCAGACCCGGTTACTTCCAACAGAAAGGTAGTGTCTATTGACGCCAGCTTCGGATTGGGGGAAGCACTCGTTTCCGGGATTGTAAATGCTGATAATTATAAAGTCCGGGAGGGCAGGATTATTGACCGGAAAATTTCTTCAAAAAAACTGGCAGTTCTTGCCTCAGCGGAAGGCGGCACCAAACAGCAGGAGATCGGGCCGGAACAACAAAGTGCGCCAACACTTACCAATAAAGAGATCAGAACGCTTGAACGGATTGGAAGAAAAATTGAAGCCTATTTCGGTAGTCCCCAGGATATTGAATGGTGCCTGCATAAAGGTAAGTTCTATATTGTACAGAGCCGGCCCATCACTACTTTATACCCCATCCCTGAAGCAAACGACTCCGAAAATCACGTTTATATATCCGTGGGGCATCAGCAAATGATGACCGACGCCATGAAACCCTTGGGATTATCTTTCTTCCTGTTAACAACAGGTGGCGCCATGCACAAAGCCGGCGGCAGATTATTTGCTGACATAGCCGCCGCCCTGGCATCTCCCGCCAGCAGAAAAAAGATCATATCGGTCGTGGGACAATCCCATCCGCTCATAAAAGACGCGCTCATGACCATCGTAAAGCGAAAGGGTTTTATTAAATCGTTGCCGGACGATAAAAAAGCAGCGGATCAGCGTAGCCGCAATAAAGTAATGTCGTGGACCTTTCCGCCCGAATTCGAAAACAACCCGGCCATTGCTGCTGATTTAATCAAAGCCAGCCAGGCATCCATAGAAGCGTTAAAACAGCAAATACAAACTAAGTCGGGCCCAGACCTGTTTGATTTTATTCCGGAAGATATCCAGGAATTAAAGAAAGTATCATTTAACCCCAAAAGTTTGGATATAATCATGATGGCGATGCATGCCGCCACCTGGATTAACCAAAACATGATGAAGTGGCTGGGTGAAAAAAATGTGGCTGATACGCTTTCACTGTCTGTATCCAACAATATTACGGCAGAAATGGGGCTGGAACTATTGGATGTGGCAGATGTGATCCGTCCCTACCCGGAAGTAGTGGCGTATTTACAGCAGGCGAAAGATGATAACTTCCTGGAAGGGCTGGTGAAGCTGAAGGGCGGACAGGAAGCCCGGGACGCTATTAATGCTTATCTCAACAAATACGGCATGCGGTGCGCGGGGGAAATTGATATTACCAAAACCCGTTGGAGTGAAAAACCCATTATCCTTGTTCCGATGATCCTCAGCCATGTCAGGAACTTTGAGCCGGGTGCCAGTCGTTTGAAGTTTGAGCAGGGACAACAGGCCGCGCTGAAAAAGGAACAGGAATTATTAGACCGGCTGAAGCAATTACCGGGAGGCAAACGAAAAGCTGCTGAAGCAAAACAAATGATCAGCCTGATCCGGAACTTTGCCGGGTACCGTGAATATCCGAAATACGGTGTGATTAACCGTTACTTCGTGTATAGGCAGGCGTTACTGAAAGAAGCGGCACAACTGGTACGAGCCAACGTTATTCATGAGAAAGAGGATATCTACTATCTTTTTTTTGAAGAATTACGCGAAGTGGTACGCACTAATAAACTGGATTACGAGGTCATCAACAAACGGAAAGACGAATACAAATTATATGATAAGCTAACTCCCCCACCCGTTATCACCTCCGATGGTGAGATCGTTACAGGTGAGTACAAGCACGAAAACATGCCGGCCGGGGCTATTCCGGGCCTGGCTGTCTCTTCCGGGGTTATAGAAGGGCGGGCACGCGTTATCCTGAACATGGAAGACGCAGATATAGAAGAGGGTGACATATTAATCACCACCTTTACAGATCCCAGCTGGACGCCCTTGTTTGTATCCATAAAAGGCCTGGTCACCGAAGTGGGCGGACTGATGACCCACGGTGCAGTTATTGCCCGGGAATATGGGTTACCGGCCGTTGTTGGCGTAGACAAAGCCACCAGGCTGATCAAAGACGGACAAAGAATCCGGGTGAACGGAACAGACGGATATATAGAAGTATTTTGAGAGGAGGGTAAAAAGACCTGCAGGTTACGCAGGTCTTTTTACTATAACAACTTATAGTGCACCTGGACGGTGTTATTATTCAATTTCTTTACATCCAGTAACTCCAGGCGGTTTTCAAACTCCAGGCCGCTGACAAGAGGTAATCCGCTCCCAAATAACACGGGTTCTACCACCAGGATTATTTCATTCACCAATCCTGCTTTCATAAATGCGCTTACTGTTTGCGTACCACCAATGATCACTGCTTCAGTATGTCCTTTAGCAGCGAGCTGCGCTACAATCTTTTCCGGGCCGTCGCTGGTAAACAACACATTGGATTGAGCCGGTGTGGCGCTGGTATCGTGCGTTAACACCACCAGCGAACCTTCTTTAATCGGCAGGTAATTTGGCGCCAGGATGTTGTAGGTGGTTTTTCCCATGATCACCGCCTGTGTACGTTGACATATCGCCATAAACCCCTCCCCGTACTCCGGCGATAACCAATCAGGTACATTTCTTTTATTACTGATCATTCCATTCGCAGAAGCAGCGAGATAAATAATGATTTTCATTTCCTAAGCTTTATTGTAATGAACTAAAATATTACATCACAAAAATACGCTGATCAGATGAGTCACGCCTCCCCTGCAAACGACAATTTAAGGGGGCATTTGCGACAGATTAGTAATCTCCAAAATGCCGGCATCAGAGCACCTGATGAAGCCGGATTTTTCAATTATCAATTATCTTTGGTATTCATTCAAGCGCTGTTTTTGATCAATAAATATTAGCAATATGAGCAGGCAAATTTTTAACAGGTCAGTTAAAGTTGATGGGATTGATATTTTCTACCGGGAAGCCGGAGACAAAAAACACCCCTCCATATTACTGTTGCACGGATTCCCAAGCTCATCTGTGATGTTTAAAAACCTGATGGTAGCCTTATCAGACAGGTTTCACCTAGTTGCCCCGGACTACCCGGGATTTGGCTTTAGTGGTTTTCCGGACAAAGATCTTTTTGAATATTCCTTCAGTAATATATCAGCGTATATCAATAAATTGACGGATGAAATAAACCTGAAGTCGTTCACTATCTACCTCCACGACTATGGTTGTCCGATCGGACTGCGGCTATGCGTCAACCATCCTGAAAAGATAGCGCGGATAATAGTACAGAACGGCAACGCTTATGATGAAGGTATCGGTCCGCAATGGGATGAAACGATTGACTATTGGCAAAACCCTACCCCTGAGAAGAAAGCGAAAGTTTCAGCGTTCTTAAGTGAGGAAGGTGTAAAGATGCAATATACCGCAGGACTGCCGGAGGAATTGTTACCCAGGGTTAGTCCTGAGTTGTGGCAGCTCGATTGGGACTGTATGAAGCGGCCTGGTAATATTGATATGCAGTTTGATCTGAACTGTGATTTTGAGAATAACATTAAAATGTTCCCGGTTTTCCAGGAATATTTCCGCACTCACCAGCCTCCTGCTTTGATTATATGGGGAAAGTATGATGCTTTTTTTAGTGTAAAGGAAGCCCATTGCTACAAGAGGGACTTACCCGGCGCCCAGGTTCATATTGTTGATGGCGGCCATATGGCGCTGGAAACAAATTTTGATGAAGTGTTAAAACTGATCATTAAATTCCTGGGGTAAAATAGAAAAAATATGTGGTCACACCTTTACTGGTATTACGAGATACGAGGTAACGAAACTTATAGCCAGCAACTATTAACCAACGATGTTCTCAGCGTTTTGGAAAATACCGGGAAGTTAAAAGCCAAGGGGAACCAGGAATTCTGTAACATGGAAGGTCTTCCGTGGATCAACGTTACTGCTATCAATTCGCGGAATGGCAGTTATGGCAGGGCCGAAGATTTCAACAGCGAATGGGTTAATTTAATCGCCATCATCGGATCAAGATCTACACCTGAAAATGAAACTTTTTACATCAGTTTATTAACTGACATTGCCGAAAAAATAAACTGGGAATTAATACTGGAGGAAGACGACAACGATAATGAAAACGTTGTTTTAAGGAAAAAGACACCATAGCTGTCAATTATATGAGGGCCTTATTAATAACGCATAAAATTGTATATCCCTCTATACCCGATGAGGATAATCCAATAAAAAGACAAAGAAAAAAATCCATCACTCCCCTCCCCACAGATAAGGTTTAAAAAAGTGTCAACCCGACATTTTATTTACTCTTATAATCAATTATATTTTTTATTTTAGTGTCTATCTACAACTGACATACTGTTGTCACAACCCGTTTATAACTTTGTTTCAACAAACATCCAATACATGAAACAAACTATTCTTGTACTGGCCATCGCAATGATAGCCCTGACTTCCCACGCACAATCCAAAAAAAGCAACAATATGTTTACTGTAAAGCCCTTCAAAATCGATGTACAACAAACTGTACTGGACGATCTCCAAACCCGCCTCCGCCAAACCCGTTGGCCCGATGCGCCTGAAAACATTGGCTGGAAATACGGCACTGACCCCGAATTTCTCAAAAGCCTCGTCGCCTACTGGCAAAACGGGTACGACTGGCGCAAGCAGGAAGCCGCACTTAACAAATTTCCACAGTTTACAGTGGAAATAGATGGTGTCTCCATTCATTTCCTGCACATCAAGAGTAAAAACCCCAATGCCCGGCCCCTGCTGCTCATACACGGATGGCCTGATTGTTTCTATCGCTTTTACAAAGCCATTCCGCTGTTAACGGATGATTACGATGTGATAGTGCCTTCCATTCCCGGTTTCGGCTTCTCGGGCCATGTATCCATGACCGACGACGGTTCTGCAAAAATTTTCGCCACACTGATGAAAGACGTGCTCGGCTACAACAGTTTCCTGGTGGCCGGCGGAGACGTAGGCAGCGGCATCGCCAAATCCATCGCCAATCTTTATCCTGAAAACGTACCAGCCATCCACCTCTCGGACGTAGGGTATCCTAACGGCTCGGAAGACTGGAGTACTATGTCCAAAGCCGAACAGGAATTTGGACAGTTCATACAGCAATGGTGGTACCGGGAAGGGGCATATTCCATGCTTCACGCCACGAAGCCGCAAACGCAGGCGTTCGGTCTGAATGATTCCCCTGCAGGCCTGGCTTCCTGGATCGTTGAAAAGTTTAATACCTGGGGTTCACCAGGTGGCACTATTGAAGAACATTTCACAAAGGACGAGCTGCTCACCAATATCATGATCTATTGGGTTAGTCAAACCATTAACTCCTCCATGCGTACTTATGCCGAAGGCGCTTATCAGCAACTTGCTTCGGGCCAGAAGGTGAATACTCCTACCGGCGTCGCGGTATTTCCCGGAGATGCACCAACACCACGGGAATGGGCGGAGAGAAAAACAAATGTAAAACGGTTTACCGTCATGGAAAAAGGTGGCCACTTCGCTGCATTGGAAGCCCCCGAATTATGGGTGAATGAAGTGGATACGTTTTTCAAAAGTACCCCAGGAAAATAAAACCATAGCAATTTAAAGATTACAAAAGGGGGTATGAAAATCCCCCCTATGTATTTGAAAAACCATCGTGATCCGTACGTATTAACATGAAAAAAGTAACCATCACTTTACTAACCCTGTTTAGTTTTTACAGCCACACACGGGCACAGGAATTTGACATTGTTACGCTTCATAATAAGGTGTCTATTTGTTATGATGCGAACAGTAAGTTAGATTCCATTACTGCCCATCTTCTTGCATCGGATATTGAACAGATCAGTGGCTTCCGGCCTTCCACCTCAGCAGGCATTGCTGATGTAAGCGGAAATGTGATTGTTATTGGAAACATTCATGCTGAAATCATTGCCCGATTCCGCAATAAGATAAACCTCGACTCTTTAAATGGTAAATGGGAAAGTTATGGCTACCGCCTATTGAAAGCCCCGACAAAAAATATTAAAAATGCACTCCTCATTTGCGGAAGCGACCCCAGAGGTACGGCTTATGGCGTGTTTGACTTATCTGCCCGTTTGGGTGTTTCGCCCTGGTACTGGTGGGCCGATGTTAAGCCGGTAAAAAGGAAAAAAATTTCCATCGATATAAAAGACTATACCTCCGCCCCTCCCTCCGTAAAATACAGGGGGATTTTTATCAATGATGAAGACTGGGACCTGCAGCCGTGGGCGGCTAAAACCTTTGAACCTGAAACAGGCGATATTGGCCCGAAAACATACGCCAAGGTATTTGAACTGCTCCTCCGTTTAAAAGCAAACCTGATATGGCCCGCTATGCACCCTTTTACCAAAGCATTCTTTCATTTCCCCGGCAATATAAAAACCGCGGAAGACTATCAGATCATTATTGGCTCTTCTCACGCGGAGCCAATGCTGAGAAATAATGTAGGCGAATGGGATGAAAAAACGATGGGCCGGTTTAATTACTTCACCAACAAAGAAAAGATTTACAGCTATTGGGAAAACCGAATCCGGGAAAGCCGTGGCATTAATGCCATTTATACCCTCGGCATGAGGGGCGTGCATGATGGCCAGATGGAAGGTATTAAAGATCTCCGGGACGCTGTTCCCATAGTGGAGAAAATTATCGGGGATGAACGGGAGATGCTCGCCAGGTACATCAACAAAGATGTAACAGCTGTACCACAGGTACTAACTCCTTACAAAGAAGTACTGGAAATATATGATGCTGGCATGAAGGTTCCCGATGATGTAACCATTGTATGGCCTGATGATAACTACGGTTACATACACCGCCTCAATAATAAAACAGAGCAGGGACGCAGCGGTGGGTCTGGTGTTTATTACCATGCTTCCTATTGGGGCCGCCCTCATGATTATCTTTGGCTTAGTTCCACGCATCCCGGACTGATCCGCGAAGAAATGCTGAAAGCCTTCGAAACAGGCGCCAACAGGTTGTGGGTACTCAATGTGGGAGATATCAAGCCCCTTGAGTACAACATAACGTTGTTCCTGGATATGGCATATAACATAAAATCATTCCGGGACAGCAGGTATGTCAAAGATCACCTGACGAATTGGGCAGGCTCTATATTCGGAACCACCCATGCCCGGAAAATTAGTAACATGCTATGGGAATACTATCGACTGGCGTTCGAAAGAAGACCCGAGTTTATGGGATGGAGCCAAACCGAACCGACTACCCCAACAAATTATACCGCCTATAATCATTTTTACTTTGGAGATGAGGCCCGGCGCCGGATAGACAAATACAGCAGACTGGAGGCGGAAATGAGAAATATCCGGTCACAAATCAACGTTAAGGACACAGACGCGTTTTATCAGTTGGTGTATTATCCCATCGTGTGTGCCTCGCTGATGAATAAAAAATTTCTTTACAGGGATAAAAGCTACTTATACGCCAAACAAAACAGGTTAAGTGCATACGATTATGCCCAATTATCTTCAGATGCTTATGAAAGTATAGTACGGGAAACCGCCTACTATAACACAACACTGGCAGGCGGTAAGTGGAAGCATATGATGTCGATGGAGCCGAGAAGTCTCCCTGTATACCAGGCGCCCGTTATACCGCCCATCCATATCGACAGTACAAACAGTTGGGATATCGCTCCCGAAGGTTTAGTAACCAAAGATTCTTCCCTGTTAAGCACGACCGGATCGAAGTCGCTACCGGTTTTTGATGTATTTAATAAGCAGAAATATTTTATTGACATCTTCTTAAGTAAAAATCAGCCGGTAGAATGGAAAGTAACCACCTCTGATAATTGGATCCGGTTGTCCAGCAGCAGTGGCGTGTTAACTACAGAACCTGGCAAAAAAGAAATACGAATATGGGTGGACCTTGACTGGAACAAATTTACAGGGAATGAAAAAATGACCGGTCAAATAACATTTCAGGGAGCTGGCAGGCAGATGCAGGTAAACATCCAGGGAATTAAACGAAATATTCCGGCGCTTTCAGGCTACAGGGGTAAAATTGAAAACTGTGGGTTTGTTTCCATACAGGCATCTCATTTTTCCCGGCAAATGAAAAGAGGGCTGCAGCATTGGAATTTTGTAGAAGGACTGGGATATAAGGACACGGTGCTACAGGCTTTGCCAGTAACAATTGCAGATGAATTGCCGACAGACCCTGATGTTATTAAAAGCAACCGTTCTTATGTTGAATATGATTTCTATACCTTCTCCTCCGCAGATCCGGGCATTACTATCTTCACATTACCCACCCACCCGCTAAATAACCTTTATCATTTACGTTATGCTGTTTCCATCGATGATGGGCCATTAAAAATGGTTGACTATAAAACCTTTGGCAGAAGTGAAGAGTGGAAGCAAAATGTATTGCGCAACAGGGCTGAAAAGAAAATTGATATGCCGCATCTAAGCGCCGGAAAGCATCAGTTAAAAATATATTGCATGGATCCGGGGGTAATATTAGATGAAATCCGGATTGATCTTGGAGGATTGAAAAAGGCGTATAGTGCCATTCCGTAACTAAGGCCTCATATCGATAGAAAGCACTGTGAATCACACAAACTAAATTTCTTATTTTTGCAGCAAATAAAAGCGCTAAATTACCACCATATGAAAAACGCTAAAAAAAAATTGTCACCCGAACAATCACAGGAACTCCTCAGCGTATTGAAAACCCGTTTTGAAAAGAACAAGCACCGTCACAAAGGGCTCGACTGGGCCAAAGTACAGGCAAAGCTGGAGGCAAACCCAGGGAAGTTATGGTCGCTCGATGAAATGGAGCTGACCGGCGGCGAACCGGATGTAGTGGGATATGATAAAAATAAAGATGAATACATTTTCTTTGATTGTTCAGCTGAAAGCCCCAAGGGCCGCAGAAGTATCTGTTATGACCATGAAGCACTGGAGTCGAGGAAAGAACACAAACCGGAAAACAGCGCCATTGAAATGGCTGCGGATATGGGTATCGAGGTTTTAACGGAAGCCCAATACCGCGACTTACAGCAACTTGGCAATTTTGATTTGAAAACATCGAGTTGGATCGTAACGCCCCCTGCAATAAGAAAACTTGGCGGCGCGCTCTTCTGTGATCGTCGTTATGATCATGTTTTTGTGTATCATAATGGTGCGGAATCTTACTATGCCGCCAGGGGCTTTCGCGGATCGTTAAGGGTATAATTCCCATAATACAGTGAGAATGGCAGAAATAGCCCCCCAAAATCTCCCAAACTACCATCGTGCTTAATAAGCTTAAGGACTATCTTTGAAACTGATTTGGAACACGGATGAACATTTCAGCAGCATCCAAATCTGTATTGAAAATAAAAATATTAACTATAAAACCTTTAGTTTATGAAAGCAAAAAAAATCTGGGCGAATTTCAGTGTCAGTGATTTAGAACGAACCACTAAGTTCTATAAACAACTTGGATTTAAGCCAAACGGAGCGTCGGACCAACTCACCAGCTTCTTCTTTGGCGGGGAAGATTTTATCATCCATTTCTTTTTGAAGGATATACTTGAACCTGCTATGAAGGGACAAATAATAGACACCCAATCCGGCAATGAAATTATTTTCACCCTTTCTGTTGAAACTAAGGAAGAGGTTAATGCCTGGGCAAAAGAGGTGGAGCACGCCGGGGGAACAATAGTTTCACAGCCAGAGGAATTTGGAAAGGGTTATTATGGTTTCGTGTTTGCTGATCCTGATGGTCATAAGTTTAATATATTTCAGATGTAGTATCGCTGATGAGCGATTAGAAATATTAGTTCTAGCAGATAATTAAAAAGGGTGCTGTAGAAGGCACCCTTTTTGTTATGTCTTACCACTGGCATCTGATCAACATGATCAGAATGACTTTTTAAATACTTCGAAAGCGACAAATTAATAGCTATCTTACTATCCGATCATTAATGCGATTACCATGACGCCAATAAAACCCATATTATTATTTTGTTTTAGCTTACTTGCTTTGCCAGCTTTATCTCAGAACCAGCAATATACTTCAGATAGCCTAAAAGCTCAACAATTAATAGCCGACAAGATAAAACAGCTGGAAACCTCAGGAATAATGGAGTATCTATACATGTTCTCAAGTGGAGGCTCCCTTGTTATTTTGTATAAAAAAGGACAAAGAATAAACGGCATTAGGAACTTGTCTTATTATAAACCGGGATCAAGGTTTCGTAATGTAAGATTAACCAAGCAGCAGAAATCAAATTATACCAAGTGTATTGATAAGGCCCGGATGGATACAACTATAAATTTCTCCGGATGCTACGATGACGTCCATGCATTTAGCAGGATTGTTTTTTCAGCAAATTCTTCCAAACACAGTTTAAAAGGGTCCTTTACAACCGACTGCTGGCAAAAGTTGGAAAGAAATGATTTGTATCCACTTGATGACATCTACAAACGCCTTCTAACCAAGTATTAGGTCAAAGTCTGAGGTTTGCCACTGCCAGGGTTTCGGTATATATTTTATAAATCTCCTAAAACAGCAGCCTCTATTTCCGTGTCTGGCAATATTTTTTATGCTAAAAATTATGCTTGTCCGGCTAAAGTGGATTTAACAATCAAGGGGATGGCTCTGAAGAACCATCCCCTTGATTAAACTAAGGGAAACTCAAGGCCCAACATCACCTGTTACAACATCCCCGGCCCGTTTGTAATTGGCTATAATAACCCCTTTAGAAGTCACCTGGCTTTCTGTCAACGTAAATGCTGCCGGGATCCCGCCGTTCTCGAAGAGCTTTTTTCCCTCACCAAGAATCAACGGGTAAATTTTGAACCGGAGTTCGTCCACCAGGTCGTGTTTAAGCAACAGTTGAACGAGTTTTCCGCTACCCCATACCTGAATATCTGCACCCTCCGAATTCTTCAGCTTTTGGATATCTGCCGGAGTTTTGAGGAAAATGGTATTTTTTCAATCTGATTTTTCCATGGTCTGCGACAGTACGTATTTGGCGCCATCATTGATGCCAGGCCAAAAGTCAGCATGTTGAGGCCAATAAGATGCAAAAATTTCAAATGTTTTTCTGCCCAAAATATAATCTGCCGGTTTCAGCTCTTCCATCATGATCTTGCCAAAAAGCTCGTCACCATAAGATGAAGTCCAGCCGCCATACTTGAAGCCGCCTGAGGTGTCTTCCTGGGGGCCGCCGGGCGCCTGCATAACGCCATCCAGTGTAATCATTGAAAAAACAGTTATTTTTCTCATTTTACTTTCTTTTTTACAATTAAGATAAAAGTTGTTTTTCTGATATTGAGATCTACCGGTTACTTTAAAAAATTGTTCAGATAGTTCAATATTGTTGTTGTCTGCATCATCAGGGTAACATGACCTTGTGAAGGAACGATGGCCAATTGCGATTTGGGCATTGTTCCCAGATCAGCACTAACAGCACCTCCCAATGATTGATATGTTTTTGTTAACTCAATTTTATCCAGCCCATCATTATCACCGGATATGATTAATACCGGTGCAGTGATTTTCGAAATATTGGCCTCCCCGAGGTTGAATGGCACCGCAGCGTACGCAATCATCTGCTCCAGGAACTTTGTCCATTTTGTTTTATCAGGCGCCACAGCGTCATAGGCAGTTTTCATAGGGGTGTTCGCAAAAAACTCCGGCTTCATTTTTTTAAACGCATCGCTTACTACGGGCAGCCAACCGGTACTTTTATAGGTAGCCGAAATGATGACCAGATTTCTTAAGCGTTTAGGACTTTGTATAGCAAATTCGTAAGCTATAGCGCCGCCAAAACTAAATCCTGCTACATCCGCACTGTCAATTTTCAGATAATCCATTACTCCTTCCACATCGCGTGCTAAAGCAGCATGCGATAATTCCCTGTCTGAATACGGTGTATGTCCGTGTCCCTGCAATTCAATGGCAATTACCTTCCTGGTTTTTGACAGCTCGGGGATCAATTGGCCCCAGTTTGTATTAATTGTCATAAAAGCACCGTGCAGTAAAATGATAGGCCTGCCCTCGCCATATACTTCATAATAAACTTTGATGCCATTAACAGGTGCATAGCCGCTGCTGGAAGGTTTCGCTTGCTGTCCGCTTGATTGCGATGCTATAGCCATAATTGCAATTAACAGTATTGATTTAAGAAGATGACGTGTTTTGAATAGATTTTTCATATCGCTGTTTGAATGTTAGTTTGAATGTTATTGACAATACAAAACTATCATTCTCTCCAGGATCCGGCATGGGGTGAAAGCGACAACTTAGGGGTAGAATTCCGACAAAACAAGTCTGTTGTGACAAAAAGTTAGCATCTACAAAAAGGAGGTCCCTGCTTTCTACTTCAGCCCCCTTTTTAAGATCTGCCCGGCCATCCTGAACACGCACAAATGATTTGATCCCACTCACATTCCGCGAAAACCTGGGTCCCTATAATAAGCCTGTACTCGAAGATCCATGCTCTGTGCCATTGACAACTATCCTGGAAACTATTCTGTAAATACTGGCACTCTTCTTATGAAAACGGTCAAAGCTCACTTCATCCTTTACATAAAGTAGCATCAGCATAGCACATGTAAGACCAATAGCTAGTCCTGCAATACTGATTAAAGAGTAGATTTTATTTTGCGCAAGTGTGCGAATTGCAATCTTGAGGTAGTTTCTAAGCATATAGGCAATATAAGCTCCCTGAACATTTCAATGCCTATGCCAAAATGCAAGCATCTTATTAATAATTATTTATATAAGTCCAAATCCAACAAAATGTCCGATTGAGAACATGCGGTGTACGTCAACGGGCAGCGAAAACCCAGATTGGAAATTGTTAATCGAGTTTATGTATGCTCACATCTGTAAAATAACCAAGCGTTTCCGGTCCAATCCAAAGTCCTACGCTTCCACGCAGATCTTTGCCCTGCTTCAGGTCATTGACAATCAAAGTAGGTTGTTCAGCACCATTGATATAGAATTTGGCCGTTTCATCTTTTACTTCAATTTTCACTTTGATCCATTCAGCCGGCAGCATATCAGCATAAGCCTCGTATTTTCCCGGTGTTTCTTCCCGTGATCTATCCCAGGGGTAGCCCGGCAACGAAACATACTGAGTCGAATGATTCCTCCGTACCTGGTCATTGGCCCGGCCATTGGTTGGACGAATGTAAAACAACTCCATTTTGGAGGTATCCTTACTCACCCGAAAGGCAATGCCAATAAACCCACGTGCGCCTTCCCCGGCATTCACCTGTGGTTGTCCCGAAATAGTTGCTTCAATGATGCCATTATGAAAATCGATATTTTTGAGCAAGGCAACTGTCTTTTCGTTAATGGCGGTGTTCGTCATTTGCAAAGCCAGCGCGTTTTTGCCTTTATAATCTAATTGCCTAACAGTTACCTGATAAGGAATGACGTTATCAGGAACAAGGGAAAGATGCTGTGCCTGAGACGATGCAAATAAAAATGCACTCATTCCCAAAGTAATCAATAAAACTTTTTTCATTGGAACTGATTTTAGTAGATATTTCAATGCTGTTATTTTTATTTGAACAGTAAAGAGATGATGTCCCTGCCAGATTCCATAAATTTCAAAATAAATATTGCCTTCCCAAAACAGGAAAACACCCACCTATGGCTAATACTCAATACATCTTTACACTATCAATTTATCAACCTTTAAAAATTTCTTGCAATTTAATTCCAATAATCTAAATTCGCCTTCGCTAAACATATTAACCCACATCTTACTTAACAACACCCTCGAAATAGTATTTGAAATCCTATAGTAAAACCAATAGTTATCCCATACACATCAATTATAAAATAATATGCTAACAACAAAAACCTTTGGAAAATTATCCATTATCGCCACTGTAACGGCTACACTATTTTCCTGTGAAAAAGCGCAGCCAGTTAAGATTGACAAGTTACCTGCAGGAGGACTAACTGTCACCCCAAACTTAACATTATTAGCGGCTGCACCTGTGTCCACGGATAGCTTAATTGCTTACTGGCCACTGGACAGTTGTCTACTCGCCAATGATGTCACCGGAAACGGGCATAATGGTACTTCTTTTAGTACCACCTTTACCACAGACAGGTTTGGTAGTAGTAAAGGGGCTTATTATTTCAATGGCACAAGCAGTTATATATCTGTGGATGACAAGACAGATATAAAATTGCTTAATACCAACTACACCTTCAGTGCCTGGGTAAAATTGGATAACTATGAATCGTCCTGGGGATCCAGTATTATAGCCAAGCGAAATGGTAGCTCCAACGGGTATGCCTGGTCAATCACAGGATTACTGACCACACCCGGTCTCGTTTCCCTGGGCACTGGTGGTGGATCTTTTAATGCCTACGGTACAAAAGTAGTTACCACTGGTAGCTGGCACATGGTTTCCACTACCTATAACTATGCAACGCAGCAACTGAGTATTTATGTTGATGGAATACTTGATAATATTACCAATGCCGCACCACCTATTAGTAGCACTACAAATAAATTATATATTGGTAGAGACGAAATTTCGTTACCAACAGGATACTTCATCAAAGGAGCATTAGATGATATCCGCATTTACAGGAGATCATTGACTGCTGCCGAAATTCTTGCCTTGTATAATCAGACTACTGCTCCAACTAGCGGTTTAATCGCTTACTGGCCATTAAACAGTTGCTCAGCAGCCAATGATTTAACGGGACTAGGACATAATGGTACTGCTTATAATATCACCTACACAAAAGACAGGTCGGGTATCAATAACAGTGCTTCCTATTTCAATGGAACAAGCAGCTACATTTCTGTAGAAGATAAGGCAGATATCCGATTAACAGCAACAAACTTCTCCATGAATGCGTGGGTAAAACTCGATAGCTATAACTCGTCCTGGGGTTCTGAAATTTTAGTAAAACGAAACACATCTTCTCCTGGCTTTACATGGTCAATCACCGGACTGCTGGCTTCGCCCATTGGTACCGGTTCATTTGGTCCTGGTGGCGGATTTGTCAATGCATTCGGCACACAAGTAGTTGCCCTGAATAGTTGGCACATGGTCAGCAATGTGTATAATGTAAGTACCCAACAACTTAGCATCTATATTGATGGCGTATTGGATAATGTTACCACCGGTGTGCTGCCAGCTAACGCTCCGGCATCCAAATTATATATCGGCAGTGATGATCTCACTCTTGGCACAAATGGCTATTACCTGAAAGGGGCAATGGAAGATATCCGCATATATAACAGAGCATTAAGTGCAACCGAAATTCAACAGTTATTTACTGCTGTCAATTAATGGTAAACACTCTAGTACTTTGAAACGGTTGCAGATCAGGTGATTTGCAACCGTTTTTTATTTCTGCACAGCCAGTCACTACAAGCGCCCCGGTTCATTCATAATTAAGCTACCTTATTAAATTTGCTTCGATAATCACCCGGCGTCATGCCGACTACTTTTTTAAAGATTTGCCGGAACGCTTTGACGTCACCATAACCCACCTCGTACATTACTTCCAGGATTTGTTTACTTGTTGATTCAAAGCTCCGTTTGGCCGCCTCTACTTTAACACGCTGAATATAATCTGCCGGAGAAAGCTGTGTAGCCTTTTTAAAGCGGCGGGTGAAGTTAATCCGGTCCATAAAACAATGCTTTGCCAACTGCTCTACTGTTAACCGGTCACCGATGTGCTGCTCTATATATTCCTGCACGTTTCGTATCATCTGGTCCTTATGATCCTTCAATCCATTAAACAAGATAAAAGGTGATTGGGAGTTTCGATCAATATCGAGCTGCAGTACTTTTGAACAGTAAAGCGCGACTTCGCGGCCGCTATATTTTTCAACAAGATAAAGTACCAGGTTCAGACTGGAATGACCACCTCCCGCCGTATACAGCCCCTGATGTTCTGTAATGATCCTGCTGGTCTGCAAGTCCAGTTCAGGAAATAATGCACGAAAATGCGCTGCAGCCTGCCAGTGTGTTGCACAGGGTGTGTGCCTGAGCAATCCTGTGGCGGCTAAAAGGAAAGTACCTGTACATAAGCTGGCCACTTCGGTTCCCCTGCGATATTGTCGTGTTACCCAATCCAGCATCTTTGTACTTTTTTGTATGCCGAAGTCGTACTCATGATCGAAGCTGGGCAGCAGGATCAGATCTGTTTTAGTAATATTTTCGAACGGTGTGATATTTAACTGGAAAGTTCCGTTCAATAACTTCTGCCGAAGGTCGGTACCTGCCAGTTGGATATGATAATAAGGCGGTTTACCCTGCGCCAGATAAAACTGGTTAGCTTTCTCGAATATTTCGATCGCTCCAAAAAGGGTACTTGGTTTTAGTACGCCATCAGCTATTAAGATCGTTACACTTTTCATATTATAAAGGTAAACCACCCTATATGCACAAACAACCCCTTAAATTGCTAAATGTACACCCCCTCGGAGTCGCCGGTGCGCTCTAATTTTGCTTTCATGAAAGAGATAAATATTCTTGTGAGCGGAGCAGCAGGGCAAAGCGGCGGTTTAATTCTGCGGGAACTGGCTTCGCGACAACAACCGGTCCGGGCCCTGGCACGCAATATAGCAAGCGCAAAAAACGGGACTGATATTCCCTTAATTGAATGGATCGAAGGCGATATGTTGGCCAAAGATACCCTAAGGCCAGCCCTGGAGGGTGTGGAGCGCACTATCCTGATCTCATCGGCAAATGATCGCATGGTGGAAACACAATGCACCTCTATCGACGCCTGTAAAGAGGCTGGTGTAAATCATGTTATTAAATTTTCTGGTGAAGAATCACAGCAAGGCTACGATGCGCAGCAATTTCGTTTTACCCGTGAGCATGAGCAGATCGAGGATTATCTGGAAAAATCCGGCCTTCAATGGACACACCTGCGCCCCAGCCAGTTTATGCAGGTATACCTGCGGGAAACGGCAGCCATCAGCAGGCATGGTGCATTGCGCCTGCCTTTAGCGTCAATCCAGATGTCGCCCGTCGATTTGCGCGATGTAGCGAAAATTGCCGCTTCCTTATTAATTGATGGTGGATACCACGGCCGGTCTCTTCGCATTACCGGACCAGAGGCGCTATCCATGTCGGAGATTGCCCGGATATTATCTGACACCACCGGTAAGGAGATTCCTTATGTCCCTGTAAGCTGGGACGAACGGAAAGCAGCATTGGCAGCTACAGGCATGCCGGGTTACTTTCTTGATGCGCTTGCAGAACAGACCGCAGAAAGAGTAAGCAAGCCGCAAGCTTTTATTGATATCAGCACACATCAATTGTTTGATATAACGCCAACCACATTTGCACAATTTGCAGAACAACACAAGCACATTTTTAAGCAGCAATGAAGAAGATAAGTCTGCCAACGAATTTTGCAGCGTTTATTTACAAAAACAAAAGCACATTTAACAACTAAATATTATGAAAAGCACACAGATAAGTTATTCCGTAAATCCGGAAAAAACCGGTGAACACATCGACCTGATACGCGGCGTATTTGAGGAACTGAATCGCAGTCATCTGACAGAGGTAAGCTATAGTTGTTTTCAAACAGGTGAACATACCTTTATGCATATCGCACAGTTTGGCAGTGAGGCTGCACATCAGGCATTTACCAACCTGCCTTCATTTAAGGCATTCAGTAAAAATTCAGGCGATCGGATTGTCAACAAGCCCGTTTCAATTGACGTGAAGGAAATAGGTGATTACAAAAATAGACTAGCATGAGAAAATTAATTGTAAGCAGCTTTGTCTCCCTTGACGGCGTTGTAGATAAACCCTGGGAGTGGGTCGGGTCTTTTTTTGATCAGGAGCATAAGCAGGACTCATTAACGAAGCTTAAAGATGTCGACCTGTTTTTGTTAAGCCGTCCTACGTATGAACATTTTGCATCGCTATGGCCGAATATTAAAGGGGAGGCTTATTTCGATCACATGAATGCGCTGCCAAAGCTTGTGGCGTCTAAGACCATCAAGGAAGCCGGATGGAATGCGACGATCATCAATGGGGAAGTAACTGAAGAAATTGCCAGGCTAAAGCAAGGACCGGGTAAGCATATTCTTAAATACGGGTTTGGTGACCTTGACAGGACGCTGATGTTGCATCATCTCATCGATGAACTTCAGCTTTGTATTATTCCTGTTGCAGTTGACAAAGGCCGCCGTATTTTTGAAGGTATGGACCCGGACCAGGTCAAACTCACATTGACGGATATCCGCAATTTTGAGAATGGTGCAGCGATATTAACCTATGTTCCATCCGGTTCAAAAAAGCAATAAGAATGAAGCGGGAGAATACTTATTTAAGTTAAAATCAAAGGCCCCGTGCTTTACATTGATCGTTTCTCCCTGTATGTTTCCCCGCAAATCAATTGGTTGAACCTCTTTAACTTTATACCCATCAGGGAGCTGTACGGTACAGTTACCGGATATACCTGCCTGCTCCCACAATCGCAAAATGGTTCCGCTACTGTCAGGATTTTCACCGAATGCCGTTACTAAAACACCGGTTCTTGAAATAGATATGCCCTTCCTTTTTAAAGGTTGGTTTCCGGAGGCCCCTTCTGCTACTCCTGTCAGTAATGACACCCGGGCCTCCCAGGATTTTTGTATTAGATTGGGTACGGTTTCCGTGTGTTGATCTGTTGCCCATATCCGAACTCTTTCGCTCCATGTACCATCCTGCCAAAGAGGATAATTAGTGTTCCACATGTTATTGTAAAGATTGACAAATACCGATGATCTTCTGGGCATATCATCTAAAGAGAATTTCCATAACCCGGGCTCTCCCAAACTGATAAGGGGAGCATCTATCGGCGCAAGCGCCACTCCTGATTTGTTTGCAGCCGTAATGGCAACACCTGAATTCACCGCCATCAAATACCTGTTACTGCCGGAAATAATATCCGTTGCCGGATTTATCGCCCCTCCCAGGCGGCCAACCGTGAATGCAGGTTTATCAACGGCAAATGGGAAACAAAGCCACCCTCCTTCAGGTTGTTTGTATGGGGTTTTAGATGCTACAAACCATTCAACATCCACATACGCTTCCTGTCGCGGAAAAGTAAAAACAATAGTGTAACTTTTTGCATAACCTTTTGTCTCAGTTGTCGATAAAACAGCTACATCGGCTATTGGGGTATGCTGCACCGATAATTTCCAGTCTTCAGGAGTAAAAGACAGATAAGGGATTTTGTCTGCCGACGGCATACCTGGTTTACCTAAATCATCCAGCCCCCACCCTTCCTTAATCCTGCTGTATGCATTAAACCATTTATCCACTTCATTAGCACTGAAGCGCTCATGCAAGAACTGTCCCATCACATAGGCAGAAGAATTATCCACCAGTTGACGACCAGTACTTTTTTCTTTTAAAGATGATATCCCGCCTCTTTTTAAATCGAAAATTGCGGTAAAGAACGGTGTGGTGAGTGTGGTCTTTTCATCAGACGATGTGGTTTCATTTTTCAGTTCTTTTTCGGATATGACAACATACCCGCCCGCAGGAACGTCTTTCACGAAAATGGTTTTTCCTTTTTCCCAGGGTACCTCCACCATTCCTGAACGTTTCCAGGATAGCGGATTATATACTACGAAACGCTTTCCTGCTATATTTGTCGATTTTGCCAATGCGTTTAACCGGGATGTCAGTTCCTTTGTTACGATATTGTTTGTATTTTGAATATACTGGCGCTTTTCGTCATAAGATTTTAACCATTTTGTTTTGCTTCCTATTTTGGTGTTTTCCGCATCGCTATTGGGCAACCCGGAATAGTCCCCATTCAGGGGAATAGGTTCGGCTTTTGCTTCTTCCAACCATTTCTTCCAGTCATCGCCATAGCTATACCGGGGACCATATCCGGCATTCATACCCCAGGTATGCTCACTGTATAAAAGGCTTTGCTCATATGATTCCGCCAGCCTTTGTGCAACTGACTGATTAGATACGCCCCAGATGTTCATTTGTGTTGAAAGTGCATCCAGTACAGATTCCAACGGACGGATATTCCTGGCAATCTTTGATTCCTGTGGGTTTGCCATCAGGCCATGTATCCATGTATCCGGCATATCTCCGGTAACAGTTGGCAAATCAGGTTTTTCGGCAATAAGCGCATTGGCAAAATCATCGAGGGTTCCGAAATGGATTTTAATCCCCGGCATTTCCTTCCTGGCATAGGCTAAAAGATTCGCTATGTCTTTTTCCGAAGGTGGTCCGGCGTTGTCATTCGTCATTTGCATCGCCAGATAATTTTTACATGGCCAGTTTTCAGTTGGCTTGATATCGGAGCCGTACAAAGCGGTATAATTACAAAGTATTTTCGAACCATCAGGGCCTTGCCACCAAAACAATTCAGGCAGACGGGGATACTGGCTGGCAGGATTACAACCCAGCTGCAGAAACTTAATACCCGCATGATTCAATAAGGTTGGCAAAACCCAGGAATGACTCGGCACATCAGTCATTTTTGCACTAATGGTCATTGGTAGCCCGTACTTCCGGGTGACGGCAGACGAATAATAAAGGCCACGAACCAGGTCCTCATAATCGAGCGACTCCGTTTGCATTGTAAAAGGAAGCCCATGTACCACAATCCGGCCATCCCTGATACTTTTTTCAATTCTTGCCTTCCTTTCAGGAGTTTGCAGAGGACCAAGTATCTGTGCCTGTAACGGCCAGCCCGGAACTGTCCAGGCGAATCGGTGATCTTGTGATTGTGTGGAATTTTTTTCTATTATTTCCAATGCCTTATCCATCATTTCTGTGCGATAACGCTTGAAAACATTCTGTGGTAAATCGGTAAATCCTAAGTCAAAATGGGTCTTAAATACCACCCATACGTCTGTTACTTTCGAAATATGGGGAGTAGCTGTTTTTCGATCTTGTGCACCTGTTCTTGTTACGAATAATAAAATAACAACAATTAAAGCATTAACTCTTTTTATCATAAATGGTGTAGCTTTTCATTTCAGAGGCTGACCAATCCCCGGATTTTTGAATACCAGGAAGATATCAGCAACAATTTTCTTCCCCCTGTGATTCTACACTTAATTCATGCGGGAACGGCGCACTAAGCTAAATGATATATCCCGGTAACATACCGTCAAAATTGACATTATCCTATGTTATTTTGCCCCTTCAAAGCTGATTTTCTATTTTATTTTAGGCGGATACATTATAAATGTTCCTTCGGGCAATTGGTAAAACGACGCCGGCTTTTCCAGCTTCACAACACTTTTTGCCATCATCCCTTTTATTTCGCCGTAGCCTCTGTCGCTGTAAACCAACAAAGCCATACCGGGTATTCTTTGCAGGTATTCAAACGAGGGCAAATAAAACTGAGGTAGTTCCGGGCAGTACCACACCGTTGTTTCCAGTTTTGTATCACCCGGCCTTACCGCATCCGGGGTATAATTGATTACTGCACGTTTACAGAGATAGCCGGCTACAGTCATCGTATCATTGGTCAGTGTAATACCACCGTGCTTTTTCCACCGCTCCGGAAAACCCTCACCGGCATGGTAAACATTGGTCTTCATAAATTCATCAAAATTCATCGGAAGCGCCATTTTGCCCCGCAATTCCATCAGCCTTTTGATTTTGTATTCTATCTGCCAGATTGTTTTATCGCCGTTGGGCAAAATATCCTCTGCATACAAATACCCGGGATGAGCATAAACTACCAAAGGTTTCCAACCGGCCTTTTCTATCCGTTCCTGCTCCACGTGCATCGGCACTTCAGATGGGCTGCTGGTATCTGTTGCCTTAATGTAAAAGCCAAAATCTATTTTATAAATGTCTAACAACTGGTTGTTTTTTGTTTGGGCATTGCCGTTTGTAAATGTCATAATTGCTGATAACAAGAGCAATAACTGAAAGATTGGTTGTGGGCTCATATTCCAAAAATAGACATTATGGTGCTGACAAATATCCCTGGATACAGGTATTTTATTCCTTGTATTACTGAGTATCTTTGTAATTTGAAAGAACTATAAAAGTTTTGTTGCCTGCCCTAAACATCAATATTGCTATAAAAATTATGAGACTGCAAATTACACCCTTCGCTATTATTTCGATAATAGCACTGATAGCTACGATTTATTATTTACAAGGTATACAAAACATACCCAAAGGCAGGTATGGGGGCTATATTGTCTTGCTAACAGGGTTTTTATTTGTGATTACATTGGTATTAGATGTAATTTTCAGGCTTACCATCAAAAGCCTTCTAACAATTTGGATTGTAGAAGCAGTATTGGCTTTTATTGGCCTCATTGTCCTTTTGGTTTGACACGGAAAATATGAAACAGATCATTATATCCGGACTTTTAATATTATCAATTCCTTGTATTGGACAGACAGTAACTAAGACATTAAAGTATGGGGGAACTTATACTTATGGAGGTAATGTTGAGAAAGGTCGTATCGGAACAATTTATATTTATCCCGAGACAGACAGCACTATTCTGTTTTATATTGACTTAAATCGTGGCGCTCCTTCATACAACACGGGGTATTTATATGGACGAGTGATTATTAAAAATGACAACGGGACATTTTATACTAAAATTGACCTCGCAGAGAATGGATGTAAATTGATTTTTAAGTTTTCAAGAAACAAGTTGACAATACAGTCAATTGAGGTTAACTGTGGCTTTGGTGGTTTAGTATATGCAGACGGAGAATTTAAAAAAATATCAAAAAAGCCATTGGACTATTTTGAGGATGTGGAAGGAAAAAAGGTTTATTTTAAAACTACAAAACCTGAAGACTACAATAAAGATTAAAGCATACAAAGCGTTGCCATAAAAGGAAAGACACTATTTTAATAGCATTTGCTCAGTAAAGAAAGATATTGCCATAGTATGAAAACATCGCCATCAAATATCTTGATATTTCTTTTCTTTCTAAACACTTCCGCTATGGCACAAGCAGATACTTCTTTTAACCAATTCGAAAAAACGTATACCGCGTTTGTTGATAACAGCACGCCCCTTGCCGCTTTTTCGGTAAAAAAACTAAGTCGAAAGGAATGGAAAAATTCGAACACAAAAACTGCGGATAACAAAAACACCTTAATCACACCTGTATCAAACGGAGCTATCACATTAACCGGAATAAGAGCTGTGGAAGAGATTTATACAACCGCACCAAGGGGCAAAGGAGAACGTGTAGGGCAAACCATCGCCACCAACCTGCAATTTAAGGGACAATATTACGGAATAAAAAGATTGCTTGAGATAAGGATAACGGAATGGAAACCAGCGGAGGTTAAGCTGGTATCGTACCGCGAACTATGGCTGAAAGTAAAATTGCTATACCCGAATGATAATGGCGATAAGGTTATTGAGAAAAGTACCTACGATTATATCAGGCTAATACTCCCATTTGATGATAAGCAATAGAAAAACAATCCACATCCATATCGTTTGGCCATACATTCTACGCCACAGCCCTTTTTCTGAGTTTATGGGCGCTTATATTTTAGTAAATCGGCCTGTTGCTTGTCCTCTTCCGAAAGTGGTCGTCCTGTTCTCCCAGTGATGGTAAGCAATTCCAAATTTGGCAAAACGATGTTTACATAATCGGAGTCATACGTGACCTCTGAGCCTTTGGGTAAACGATAGCCTAGTAAAATGTAATCGTCGGCCAGCGTTCCCCTGATAAATGTGCTATCGGCGCCAATCATTACATCCCCAATACAGGGCCAGCCAAATACCAGTTGTTGATGGGTAAGCGTAACGTTCCATTCATTATGCAAACCAACCCTGATAATATCCGTTACCTGTAAATTAAAAAAACGGGCAGGTTTTGATAAATGAACGGAGTCAATATCGTTCAATTGTGCCTCTTTCCTGTAGTTCATATCAAACTCCGTAGCATAAAAAACAGTATCTCCGGCCGAAAGGACAATGCCGGCTGTAGTTTCGGGCTGCTTCAAGATATAAGTATGTAGCATTTTTTGTGGCCTTACCTCCGGTTTATTGATTCCATTATTTATTAATCCGCCCTGATCCCATACCATTACCACCATCGGAAATAACAGCACAGTAGCGCCAATACCCGAAATCCATCTTATACCCGGTTTGTTATTTCTGTCGAGGCAAGCCCAGAGCAGTAAAAAAGCTATTGGTACAGTAATGTACCAATAATAAAAGGTGTAAAGCAGGTACTTCCCAAAAGGGCCAAAGTTAAGATCCATAATTTATCAGTTTATTGCAGTTGCAATAGCAAGATAGGGCACTATTACGTTTCCTATGGTACAGGAATCGAATTTCCTTTTTGCTAAATTTAAAGCAAATAGGCAACTTAAGCTGATTAAACCTATTGTCATATAAAAATAGTTTTAATCGCTGTCAGGGTGCTGTTACCACATAATTAAAAAAATATAATTGGGATTATTAAAATTTTGATTTAACAATGAATAGCATTCGCACCACTTTTCTGGATCAAATAGACAATGAAATTATCGAGAAAAAAGAAGCTTTGATTTATTTATAAATTTGAATGAACATCAATTATCTTTTTAAGCAGCCGGAAAAACACTGACATCATCTGAGATAATCCGAGTCTAATCCTTTTAACCAGCTTGTCACGTCCCTTACTATTGTATCATCTAACTCAAACAATAGAAATTCAGGATATTTGACTCTTTGATGTTCAGGATGTACAAGAACAATCAATCTATCCCGGTTAACGATTAAAAAGTCATAACAAAACCTTATAAGGTAGCCTATAGCGTCATTAGCTAAGCCGGTTGTTTCTACAACAACAACTTCATGATTATCCAACTCATTTAAGATTACAAAGATAATTTGCTCATAAAAGCTGCTATCACTCAAGGACAGATCCGGAAGATTAAATATCTGCCTCAGATAATCGATTCCAGTAGAATTGAACTTCTTTCGACTTTTATAGGCGGACACTTTTATAGCTCCTTGAAAAAAAGAGTTAATATGAGAAACTGGCGGTTGTGAGGTAGAGAATAATTGGCGCTGGATTCCAGGAATAGATGTTAATATCATATACAGAGACCCATAGTTCAACTGATTTTTCACTCTATATTCATAATTTTCTATCAATAAACCTCGTATCATTTTTTGGCCTTTACTGGAAGATTACTTTTATACCATCCTCTGCAGGATTTGCGCCTGTAAAATTATCATTTTGGATCAGTGATTGCACAAACGTATTATCTCCTGTTTCTAATGTATATTGGATAGCCGCATTCATCCTGTGATTTCCATCTGTAGTGACTGTCTTTATCTATGAAACCCGCAGCTCCTTGTTCGATTGCCATCCACTAATTTAAACTGATCGTCGAATAATACAAGATTAAGATAAGCTTTGGGCGAGCTCTTTTTCTTTCGTCAGAAATCAGTGTTCTCTTTTTTCCTGGTCACTGTAATCTCTGTTCTCCGGTTCGCCTGATGATCCGCTTCCGCGCATTTTACCCCGTTTAAACAATGATTCACCAGTCTTGATTCCCCATATCCACGGGCAGTCATCCTTTCATTGGAAATTCCTTTTGTCACAAGATATTGTACGGCTGCATCAGCCCTTTTACGGGACAGGCTCATGTTGTAACTGTCGCTCCCCCGGCTGTCGGTATGGGCACTCAGCATTATCTTTATCTCAGGATACCTTATAAGCACCGATGCCAGGGAATCAAGTACCGCTGTGGCATCTGGAGACCTGATATAACTCTTATCGAAGTCATAGTACAAGTTAGTCAAAATAAATACCTCATCGGGTTGTGGTACTCCAGGCTTCGGTTTTACCCGGTTTGGCGGGGGAATGCTCGCTGCGGGAGGTTCAACGGGAGACGCCTGGCGGACAAATATATAAATATCATCGCTGCCTTTCCCGCCTGGCCTGTTGGAAGCCAGGTAGCCACTGACCGAATCTGCAGACACAAAATAAAAATCGTCGTAACTGGAATTTAACGGAGGCCGCATATTCACTGGTTCATTCCACTGATCCATAGCGCCAGTTACACGGAATATGTCCAATCCGCCTATGCCTGTATGTCCCCTACTGGCGATGTACAAGTTGCCGTCCGGCCCCAGCACGGGAAACAATTCATCGTCAGGCGTATTGATCACCGCCCCGCAGTTCCTGGGCGCCAGCCACCCGCCGGATGTATCGCGAAGGCAAAACCAGATATCTGCACCACCTTGACCACCCGGCCTGTCGGATACAAAATACAGGATGTTGCCGTCGCCGGTGATGGCGGCATGGCCAGTGGACCATTCTTCTGCATTATTGTATGGGAATGGATAGGCTGGCTTCTCACCGTCCGATATATATAACTCCAGCCTGCGCGTCCCGATCTTCTTCCCGTCTTCTTTTTCCATTTTCAACCTGCCTTCCCGGCTAACGGTAAAGTACACGGAATCCCCATGATAACAGGCAGGCCCGATATGATACTTGCTTACATCTATCACGGAAGCAAGATTGTCTATATTTAGCCTGCCGGGAGAGCCTTCGGGGTTGCTTAGCTGGAATACCCTGAAGTAAGGCTCGCCCGTTTGTCCTGATACCTTCTGCGAAGTAGGTTCCAACCGGTTGAAATTGGAAGTGTAATACAGTTTTCCTTTTTCACGGAAAGCACCCCAATCTGAATAGGTGGAATTAACGGCATCCAGGTTTTGCAGGCGAATGCGCCCCGGGGTTGTCCATTGCATGGCGGAATCGCAGCCGGCAATTCTATTTCGCAGGTCCCTCCTGCCTTTATACTGGCCGTAACTATTTTTGGCAGCATCATATTGCCCAAGCATTTTCTGTATGTCCCCAATCCTTACCAGGAGAGAATCGGCAGAAGGATCTTTCTCAACACAGCCTGTATAAGCAGCGATCGCCTCAGGGTATTTCTGCAACGATTCATAACTGTACCCCAGCCTGTAGTACACCAGCGGTTTGGCTTTCTTTGACCGGGCCAACCGCTCGTATATCGGTGCAGCTTTGCTGAAACGCCATGTTCTAAAGTAGGTATCAGCCAATTGCTCATAACCGGGCTGTTCCTGCCCCAGGCAAGGAACATAAAAAAACAGCAGCAGGAATAGGATTGATTTAACGGGCATGATCGTTCATTTAAAAGTACCTGGGCGATATCTCCCTTTTTTGTTTGTTCAGGAACAGCAGGCCGATGGATATTTCATGGCTGCCCGATTGATAGGAATTAAGCCCGCTGACAGTGAAGTCATATGCATATCCCAGCCGCAACCATTTGGTGGCGTATACTTCCACCAATGCAGAAACTGCATCCTGTCTTTCCAGACCGCTTTGCAGGTTTGTTTTGTCCCATATCTGGAAGCCAGTCCGGTAAGAAACGCCCAGCCACAGCATCTCTTTGATCAGCATAAAGGCGGTCAGGTCAATATTAGACGGACCTTTAAAATCCTCTTTCCAAAGAAAAGAAGGCTTTAATTTGAGATGTTCTCCCATATTAAGGACCGTTCCCGCCCCCATGTAAAGGTGCGGTTCCCTGACGATGCTGGTAAAGAGCTTGCCGTCCCAGTTATATGCCTTCATGCCGGTGGCCTGAAGCAGGTTATTGACAGATGCGGTAATGTAATATTTCGGCGTATAGAACAGTACGCCGAAGGTTGCATCCGGTTCGATGTGGGTGGGCCTGCCCACGGGGACACGCTCGTCGAAATCGTCCACATATTCCAGTACAGAGCCATCCAGCTGATATTGCAGAATACCACCGGTAATACCGAAACAAAGCCGCTTCGCGCCTTCTTCGTCCAACGGTATACGGTAGGTGGCGCCCATCGCTGCTGTAATAGTTTTTTGCGCCCCCATTTCATCGAGCATAAAATTTCCGCTCAGTGCAAGCCGCTCTTCCTTCGCATTGGTCAGCCCGTCTATCGAAGCACCCGTGGTTACCGGTGCGCCGTCTATTCCCCTCCATTGCCTGCGGTGGATCACATTAAGGCTGGTTCCACCCCTATAGCCGGCGTAAGCCGGATTCAGATTCAGCATATTGAAAATGTACTGGCTGAATTGCACTTCCTGCTGGGCTTTTGCAGGTAACAGATACAACAAGCCCCATAATACACACATCAGCATTTTATGGTTCATATCAACTGTTTTTATCTGATTAATTGAATCCATCCCGTGTAGGTTTTGATGCCCTCGGGGATGCGTAATTTCAGTACGTAGTAATACGTTGATTCCGTAAGGCCATTACCATCCCATTCGTTGTGGTAGCTGGAGTTATAATACACTTCATTGCCCCAGCGATTATAGATGGCGATGGAAGAAGCCGGGTAATTCTCCAATCCTTTGATCACCAGTTTATCGTTACGGCCGTCGCCGTTCGGTGTGATCACATTAGGGATGAACACCAGTCTGCCGCCACCGTCAAAAGGTATCTTCGTGGTATCCCCGCCCGGTGGACCGGTAGGCGTAGTGCCGGTTTCATTGGTCACCGTATCTATCGTAACTAATGCCATATTATTGATGGAAGATATTCCTGCGGTGCTGTTTTTTACCATCACCTGGAAGCCCGCCTGCTGCGTGCTGCCAACGGAAAGGCTGTTGAACCCGAACAGCACATTGCCGCCGGTGAGTGTGCCGCCACTGCCTGTTAGGTAACTGGTGTTGGCAGGAATGGGATCGCTGACGTTCACATCAGCCAACGGCACGGTACCGGTGTTACGCACGTAAATGATGTAGGTAAGCACCTCACCCGGCTGGGCGCTGTTATCTCCACTTGCATCCCTTACTTCTTTCCACGTGGTAAAATCTTTCACATCCAACCTGAATGATGCCCTTGCGCTGACACTGCAGCCAACCGGGTAAGAGGCGCTCACTTCGTACAGGGCTGCATCTGTCACACTAACATTAGCCAGGTTGAGTGTATTGCCTGTTACACTGCTGATCACCACGTTGTTTTTGTACCAGGTGAAAGCATTGGCGCCTGCCGCCGTGGCGGTAAGCGTCAGGTTGGAGCCCGACCATAGCGCTTCCTGTGCAGGTACATTGAGCACGGGGGCAGACGGGCCTGCACCAACACTTACGGTGATCGCCTGTGCGTCATTTGCCGCGTTTTCGCATATGGTGTTGTTGCTGACGGTCACATAATATGTGGTAGTCGCGGTAATGGGCGGGGTGGTAAATGTTGCGCCGGTGTACAGCTTATTTGTCAGCCCGGCATCGGCATACCAGTTATAAATCAGCGGGCTGCTGAGCCTTGCAAAGTCCGTGAGCCGTGAGGTAGCGGTAATAGTTACCGGAGATCCCTGGCAGGTGCTGGTATCTTTTAAGGTAACATCCGCAGCTATGGCTTTATAATTCACATTAACGAATACCTGTTTTGCTGTCAACGGGCTATTCTCACAAACACCTGTCCCCTGAACAGTCACGTAATAATTGGTAGAGGTAGTGAGCGCCGGCGTCGTAAAGGCCGGACCTGTAGCCAGTTTTTGTGTAAGTGCAGGATCTGCATACCAATTGAAAGTCGCGCCGGGTACTGTGCTGTTTGCATTAAGCACGGCAGTTCCTTCCTGGCAAATGCTGGCGCTGTTTACGGCAATATCAGTAGCAACGGCATTCCGGGATACCATTACATTAATGGCCTTTGCTGCGCCGGTGGGGTTAGCGCATACACTGTCTCCTGTCACAGTTACATAATAAACCGTATTGCCCCTAATAGCGGGCGTCGCAAAAGTTGGCCCGTAATCCAGCAATTGGGTAAGGGCGGAATCCGCGTACCAGTTGAATGCCGGTGTATTTACAGAAGGCGCTGTTACGTTGAGCAATACATTGTTCCCTTCACAGATGGACACATCGTTACCAACAATATCGGTGGCCGCGGCAACGCGAAAGACTTTTACAATCGCTTCCCTGGCATTGCCGGGTGTGTTTTCACAGAGCACATCATTCTGCATAGTGACATAATAATGTGTAGTCTGCTGTAATGAAGGAGTAGTAAATGTGCTGCCTGTTGCCAGCAAGGTAGTAAGCCCTGCATCTGCATACCATCGGAAGATGGCAGTCCCCCGCACTCTTGCCGGAAGGTTAGCGTTGAGCGTTGCTGTGTTGCCCGCGCAGATAATGCGGTCTGTAGCCGCAAGGTCTTCACGGGTACTGCTCCGCTTAACAGCAATCCTGACTGTTTTTGCCCCGCCGGGTTTATTGCTGCATACCCCTGTTGCAGTCACTGACACATAATAACTCGTGATGTTATACAGCGGAGGCGTGGTGAAAGCTGCGCCGGTGAACAGTGCTCGCGTCAGCCCGGGATCGGCATACCATGTAAATACCGGGTTTGTCAATGTGCTGGAGGCAGTAAGCGTGGTGCGGCCGCCCGGGCACGCAGTAGTATCCTGCAGGATAATATCCGTGGGCACTGCAAAACGATTAATGGTAACCTTTACCGGTTTACCGGCGCCGGGCAGATTTTCGCAAACGCCCGGTGCATTGATGGTCACATAATACTCCGTAGTAGTATTCAGGGCCGGCGTTACAAAAGTGGCGCCGGTTCCAGCCAGAGAGGTCAGTGCTGCATCGCGGTACCATTTGAAAATGGCGCCGGGCATACTACTGGAAGCACGCAGTGTTGCAATTCCGTCTTCGCAAAAAGAGGTATCTGCCACATTGATATCTGTCGCTGTACCAAAACGGTTGACAGTTACAGTAACCTGCTGCGCATTGGCTTTATTGCTTACACAAACGTTGGTGCCAGCCACTGTAAGATAGTAAGAGGTAGTGGCGGTAGGAACAGGCGTCTGGAAAGCTTCACCGGTATACAACAACTGGCTGAGCGCCGCATCGGCATACCAGTTAAATACCGGTTGCGCTATCGTATTGCTGGTGGCCAGCAATGTGGTGATATCTCCTTTACAGATAGCGCGTGGCGCCACGACAATGTCTGCAGCGGTTGCATTCCTGTTGACAGTAACCGTTACCTGCTGCACATCGCCAGGACCGTTCACACAAACACCTTCGCCGGTAACGTTTATATAGTAGGTAACGGATGCGCTCAAAGCCGGGGTGGTAAAGCTTGCACCAGTGAATACCAATTGGGTGAGCCCCGGATCCGCATACCATTTAAATACCGGGTTGGTGATGCCGCTGGATGCGTTAAGTTGCACATTGCTGCCGGCGCAGATCACGGTATCCCTGATGATAATGTCCGCCGCTACTGCTTTCCGCGAAACTATAATATTGACTGGTTTTGCTTGCGGCGGGAAGTTTTCACACGCGTCCGTGCCATTCACGGTGACATAGTACGTAGCCGGAGCAGAAAGGGATGGTGTGGTGAAACTTGCACCCGCAGCTACCGGGTTATTCAACCCGGCGTCTGTATACCAGCTGAATACGGGATTACTAATGTCGGAACTGGCTGTCATGGTCACTGCATTGCCTTCGCATATGGACTGATCCGCAGTGGTAATATCCGCTGCCAGGGCATGACGGTTCACGGCTACTGTAACGGACAGCGGAATAGTTGAAGGACCTTCGCAAACACCGTTTCCGCTTACCGCCACGTAATAATTTTTGGTGGCTGCCAGGACTGGTGTGGTGAATACAGGGCCTGTAAAGATCAGGCTGGTCCGGTTTGCATCACTGTACCAGTTGAATACCGGGTTGCTCAACTGGCTATTTGCCACGAGGGTAGCGGTTTCCCCGGCGCAAATCGTCATGCCGGCCACGGTCGCATCTGCGGTCACGCTATTACGTTGTACCGTTACCGTTACCACCTTTGATGTGCCGGGATCGTTCTCACAAACCCCGGTTCCCGAAACGGTGATATAATAGTTAGCCGAAGCGCTTAGAGCGGGCGTGGTGAAGCTTGCACCGGTGAACAGTAGCTGATTGTGAGCTGGGTCTGCATACCAGTTAAATACCGGGCTTGCAATGCTACTGGAAGCGGTGAGCTGTACAGTGTTGCCGGAGCAGATCACCGTATCCTTAACGCTGATATCACTGGCTACTGCTTTCCTGGCAATCGCAATATTTACTGCCTTGCCATTCGGAGGGAAGTTTTCGCAGGCATCTGAACCATTCACAGTTACATAATAAGTAGCTGATGTAGAGAGTGCAGGTGTGGTAAAGCTTGCTCCCGCCGCAATAGGATGGTTCAATTCTGCGTCCGTATACCAGGTGAACACGGGATTGGTAACAGAAGAGCCGGCCGTCATGGTCACGGCGTTTCCTGCGCAGCCAGACTGGTCCGCCGCGGTAATATCTGAAGCCACCGCATGCCTGTTCACAGTCACCGTAACGGTGGCAGGCACACGCTGCGGAGTGGAAGGACCTTCGCAGATACCGTCTCCGTTTACAGTCAGAAAGTATTGAGTAGTAATAGCCAGCGGCGGTGTGGTGAAAGCCGGCCCTGTGAAGAGCAGGTTCGTTCTGGCGGCATCGCTGTACCAGTTGTATACCGGGTTGGTAATATTGGATGAAGCCACAACAGTACCCGTTGCCCCTGCGCAGATGGTAAGACCTTCCGCCGTTACATCTGCTGTAGTGCTGTTGCGGAGCAGCGTTACTGTTACTGGCTTCGCGGTTCCGGGTTCATTTTCACAAACCAGGTTACTGCTGGCCGTAACATAATAGGTGGTAGTGTTCACTAACACCGGGGTAGTGTAAACGGTACCTGTGAAAAGTAAGTTGGTCAGGGCAGCATCGGCATACCACCTGAATACAGGCCCCGCTTCCCCGCGCAGGCCGCGGGTGAGATCGGTGGTGCTTATGACGAGAGTCGCAGACTGATTCGGACATATCTCCTGGTTGTTCACCAGTATATCGGCAGCAGTAGCGCGGCGTTTTACTCCAACTGTCACGGCATGTGCATCACCTGCTTTATTTTCACAAACATCGGTTCCTTGCACGGTTACATAATAAAGCGAAGTGGTAGTGATGGCCGGTGTGGAAAAACTGGCGCCGGTTCCCAGCAAAGTGGTCAGCGCAGGATCACCATACCAGGTGAATACCGCACCTGGCACGGTGGAGGTAGCGATCAAGGTTACGCCTTCCCCTGGACATGCCAGGGTATCCCGTATAGTTATATCGTTTGCAACGGCTTTGCGGTTTACATTTGCCAATACAGTTTTGGCGGTGCCGGGCAGACTGCTGCACACGGAATCTCCGGATACGGATACATAATAGGTGGTAGCGGCATCCAGCGGAGGTGTGGTATATGTTGCGCCGGCACCTACCTGTTGCTGTAAGGCAGCATCGCTATACCAGGTGAATACAGCACCGGTTACCGCGCTGCTGGCGGTGAGCGTGCCTGCCTCTCCAACGCAGACCGCCTGCCCTGCTACTGTTATATCTGCTGCAGTACTGTTCCGCCGGATAGTTACTGTTACTGCTTTGGCTGAACCCACTGCGTTTTCACAAACCAGGCGGCTGCTGGCGGTAACGTAATAAGTAGTAATATTTTGCAATACGGGTGTGATGTAGGTAGTGCCTGTAAACAGCAGATTGGTCAACCCCGCATCCGCATACCATCTGTATACAGGGCTTGCCTCACTGCCCAGCCCACGGGTAAGATTGGTAGCATTGATCACCAGCGTGGCAGCCTGTCCTGCACAAATGGCCTGATCGTTCACCAGTATATCAGCAGCAGTGGCGCGGCGCTTTACACCAACGGTTACGGTATGTGCATCCGCGGCCTGATTTTCACACACGTTATCTCCCTTCACCGTTACATAATAAAATGATGTGGTGTTAATAGCCGGTACAGCATAGCTGGCGCTGGTACTCAGCACGGTAGTTAGCCCGGGATCCGCGTACCAGGTAAATACGGCGCCGGGCACAGTTGACGTAGCATTTAAAGTAATGCCTTCGCCCGGGCATACAAGGGTATCCACAACAATGATGTCGGCGGATATGCCAGTGCGGTTAACCGTTACCTGAACTGCTTTGGCATCTCCGGGCAGGCTGGCGCAAACGCTGTCTCCCGAAACGGTGACGTAAAAGGTGGCACTGCTATCCAGTGCAGATATAGTATAGCCAGGACCGGTAGCCACCTTGTGCTGAAGGGAAATATCGCTGTACCAATTGAATACTGCACCCTTTATTTTGCTGTTGGCGGTAAGAGTGGCGGCACTGTTGGGACATATGGCGATATCAGCTGCAGTGATGTCATCAGGCAAAGCGGTGCGCTGTACAGTGAGCACCACGGCTTTTGCCGCACCCTGTATATTAGCACAAACAGCGTCTCCCTGAACGGTTACATAGAAGGTATCAGTGACGGCGGTATCAGAAGTGATATATGTCGGGCCGGTAGCCAGTAGAATATGAAGCGAATCATCCGCATACCAGTTGAACACGGGGTTCTTCACGGTAGTGGTGGTGGCTGTTAGCGTAGCGCTATTGCCGCTGCAAACAGTCTTGCCGGCCGCATTAATGTCCGCAACCGTTGCATTCCTGTTCACGATCACATTGGCGATGTAGGCATCCCCGGGCCGGCTGCTGCACACACCGGTTCCGCTTACCGCCACGTAGTAATCTGTACTGGTATTCAATGCGGAGGTCTGGTAATGATCACCGGTTACGAGCGGTTGCGTAAGGGCTGCATCCGCAAACCAGGTAAATCGCGGATCGGGTATGGCGCTTTGTACGATAAGTACAGCAGAATCTCCAGCACAGATCGTCTGGCCGCTGCCTGTGATATCTGCCACCACTGCATTTCTGTTCACATTCACCCGCACTCTGCCTGCATTAGACGGCGCATTTTCGCAAGCATCCGTGCCCTGAACAGTAACATAATAGGTAATGCTATCCTGAAGCGCCGTGGTGGTATGATTGGCGCCGCTGGTAAGCGGTATGGTCAATGCGCTGTCTGCATACCATGTAAATACCGGATTGGCCACCGTTGTACTTGCCGCCGTCAATACAATTGTGTTACCGGCGCATATGGTGGAATCTTTCAGGGCCAGGTCGGTTAAGTCCGCCAGGCTGGTAACTGTAACGGTTATACGTTTTGCTGTGCCTGGCAGATTTCTGCACACATTGGCTCCCTCCGCTGCTACATAATAGTTTGTGGTGCCTGTTAAGGCCGGAGTTGTAAAGCTGGAGCCCAAACCCACCGGTTGAGTAAGCGCCGCATCAGCAAACCACGTGAACTGCGGATTGGAGATCGTTGGAGAACCAACAACAAGCGTAGCGGATACACCGCTGCAGATGTGCTGGTTCAGACCTTTGATGTCGGATGAATCAGCATTCCGGTTGGCGGTCACGGTTACCTGTTTGGCATCGCCTGGCAGAGGACCGCAATAATCACCGCTGGATGCGGCAACATAATAGGTGGTGGTATTAGAAGTGGGTGGCGTTACAAATGTATTGCCAGTGCCCAGCAGCGTGTTCATGCCTGGGTCTGCGTACCAGGAGAAGTTCGTCCCTGGCAGGCTGGAGGTGGCTGTGAGTGAAGCGGTGGAACCGGCACATATCACCGGATTTTGCACGGATACATCAGCCGGAGCAGTGTGTGGGCGTACATCTACATTTACAACTACAGGTCCGGTGCCGATGGGGCCAGGTTGGTTTTCACAAATGCCATCCGCGCTAACCGTTACAAAAAATTGCTTTTGACTGTTCAGCGGAGGAGTGTTGATCATAGGGCCAACGGCGTATAACTGTGTCAGCGAAGGATCCTGGTACCAGCGGAATACGGGATTTTGCAAGTTGCTACTGGCCGTGAGCATGGCGCTTTCTCCGGCACAAATGCTGGTGGAACGTGCAAAGAGATCGGCTGTGGTTGCATTCCTGTCTACGGTCACGGTTACGGCTTTTGCCGTATTGGGCAAATTCTCACAGGAAGACTGGCTGCTGAGGGTAACGTAATATGTAGTGGTAGCGGTTAGATGCGGGGTTTCATAAACATCGCCGGTGAATAGCAGGTTAGTGAGTTGCGGGTCTTTATACCATTTGAATACCTTTCCCGCTCCGGTATGTGAGGTACTTGCAACAAGCCTGACGATGCTATTATAACAAATGTTCTGATCGTTCACCTGTATGTCTGCCGCTACTGAATAAGGATGTACGGCAACTGTTACCGCCTTTATGTTGGAAGTAAAGTTTTCGCAGACGCCTGTACCGGTTACCGTTACATAATAGGTGGTGGAAGCGCTGTGGGATGGAGCGCTGTAGGTGTTGCCGGTAAAAAGCAAGGTAGTCAAAGACGCATCCGCATACCATCTGAAAACAGGAGCCGGTACAGTTGACGAGGACGCCGTGAGCGCGACAGAAGCACCTGTACAAATCACCGTATCCCTGATATTGATGTCTGCCGCTGTTGCACGCCGGTTTACAGTAACCTGGACAGGCTGATTGCCGGAAGCGCATTTATCAACTGAATATGCGGTAATATAGTAGGTGGTGGTAACAGTTGGGGTAACCCGGTTTGGATTGCCCAAAGGAGTAGTGCCCCCGGCGTCCACGAAATATGCGATGCTATCGACATTCGTACTACCCGCGGTGATCGCGGGAAGGGTAAGGTTTACACTGTCTCCCTCACAAATGGAGACCGGTGTAACCTGTAGTGAAGGACTCAGGGCCTGTTGCAGGCTTTCTGTAGATGTGGCCACGCAGCCGGTGCCGGCGGTAACGACCAGTTGGTAAGAGCCGCTGTTGGCCGCTGTAAATGAAGGTATCACGATACTGTCGATGCCGGACCGTGTACTGCCATCAGGCAGTGTCCATATGATATTGGCGATACTGCCGATGGGGCGCGTTCTCAGCACAACCCTTCCGCCAGGGCATACCTTCCCTTCCGAAACAGCACCGGAAACACGGATAAGTGAAGTAGAAGCAGTATTGAACAGCTCTACATTCGGCGTAACCTGTGTACCACATCCGTCCAGGATCTGAATGGTATAGTTTCCGGGAGCAAGCCCGTGAAAATCGGGCGATCCCTGGAAGGGAGTATATGAGGCGTCGGGAACGCCCGCTGGTTTTAACCGGTAAGTAAAAGGAGAGCTGCCCACTCCTTCCACATGTAAGGTTCCCGTATCCCGGCCATTACACACAAAACCGCCGGACTTTAGCTGGTCAAATTGTGGCGGCATGTAAGGAGGCAACGTTACCAGCAAGGAATCCAACGCTTTCGGACAGAGAGAGGGTGAACCTCCGTTTGTATAAACCTTCACATAATAATTGCCGGAAGGGAGATTGTAAAATGCCCTCGCAAAATTGCTGCCAGCAGGAATCCCCTGAACAACGTCGCCGGTCTGCGTATTAACAAGAAAGGAATTATGAGCAACATTGCCTTTGGAACCGGCAGGAACAAAAAACCTGGCATACGTCTGTACATCATAGAATCCGCAACCTTTCGCTGCCGGTACCATCCTTACAGAGTCAATTACCGCCCTGGTGTAAGATTTGACGAGGTTCATGCTCAAAGTGTCTGTCCGGCAAACGGGGCTTCCATAGGATACTTCTATGGAATAAACCCCGAAAGGCATGTTCTGGAAAATATCATTTGCGGCCACTCCGCTGTTCATTATGTAAGTCTGTCCTATGTTCCCGGGACCGGTCAGCACTTTAAAAGTAATGGGATATGGCCCGTTGCTGAGTATATTTTTTACGCTGATCCTGCCGGATTCAAGAGAACAGGGCATATACCCGGTTAAAGTGAAAATAGGCTGCTGTAAAGTGGATTGCGGGAGAGTGATCCTTGTTGTTTTGGAAAAATTAGCAGCGTCGCTGATCGTTATATTATATGTTTTCCCGGCTACCAGGCTTGGCAGGTGAAAAGTGTGCGACGACATATTTCCTGTGACCACCCGGTTGTACGGGCCACCCTCCTCCTGTATAGTAATTGTGATGGGATTGCAAATGCGCCGGAAAGAAGACAGGGTGGAACTGAGATAAGTCAGGTACTCGCTTCCGCACATATTACTTGCCCCCGGGCTGATGATCGTATTTACTATGAGGTCTGTTGGTTCTACAGTATAGGTATAATATTTACTTTCCAGTGTACAGGGGTTTTCAACCTGCATCCTGACGGTTTGAGCTGCTGAATTATCGTAAGCGCCGCCTACGGGTACAGCCGGATTGCTAAGTGCCGTCCAGGGCCCCCAATTGCCGGATAGCGCCGGTGATTCGAAGCGCGCCATGACACTTGCATAATTGAAGTCAGGCCATTTCTGACCACCACTGTATATATTCACTTTCTGACCGTTTACCGTCAGCCCGTCGCAGGTGGCGTTGATGAAAAAGTTGTTATAGGGTGTATTATCTTCAATATTTACAGAATCGATCGGCCGGTTTGAATAAGAATAATCTTCCACGACGGTGATAACGCCGCTCAGGCGAGAGCTGCCACAATCATCCAAAACCCGCACGGTGTACTGTCCCCTCGCCAGGTTATAAAAAAAATTGGACGACTGGTAAGGCCGCAATACGGTGGTACCAGTGGCATCCAACAATTCATACTGATAGGGGGCTCTCCCTTTCACGATGCTTACGCTAAGATAACCTTGCGGACTACATTGATTGCCGGGAATTGTTTGATAAGACTGTTCGGTACCTATAAATTCCAGTAGCTGATAAGGAGAGGTCACTGATGCATTTTTTACCACTGGGGTAGTTCCCGTATTTGCATCGTACACCAGCACGAGATAATTTCCCGCCGGGAGATTATTGAATATATTACTGCCTTGCTGCGGCACTACAACCGCCATGCTGTTGGCGTCCAGCAACTCGTAGAGCACCGGTGGAGCGGTATTGGTAGCAGTTACCGTGATCTTCCCGTCTGACTGGCAAACACCATTTGTTACCGAAATGATTACATTAGGTTTCGTCTGTGAAAACACAGGAAAAGTTGATATGGTAGTCAACATCAGAATTGTCAGGACAACAACCTGGTAAATGCAGCGTATACCAAGTAAAGGTATCTCCATAAGAAAGGGTTTAGTCTCACAGAAAGAAATATTACGTTCGCGGTATAAAGCTGAAGAAATGAATGTTAAACAACGGGCCTTCAGTGTAACCTTCTATATAAAAAAGGATGGACCTAAACTGCAGGAGTAAAGGAAAACTTCTTTTAACCCATAACGGCCAAATATTTCTGTCCGGAGCAAATAGAGATTTCTTCATAAACAGCCTGTTTTACTGAATAGGAAAGGATTATGCCCTTAGGTATAAGCATGCTTACCTATCCCATTCCGCTTTTACAGTTTGGTCACAAATACGATAAAACTTGATATTGCTGTTTATGCCAGGAGAGTATTTCAATTAGGTTAACACCAATAGCCGGAATTTGTTTAAAATGGCCGCCATATTTATCAGGCATTGTTAATACCGTTCAGATAACTTTCGCCCGAAAAGCCAATACCATAGGCAATTTCACTCATGCGCATATCACTGCGCAATAGTCTGAAATGACGACTTAAATTTTCAGATTTAAGTTTCCCGGGTTCAAAAATGATTACTTGTTTATAAAACCGAAGTACTGGTAGAAAAAAATACCGGTAATCAGGTATTGTACTGACATGGTTAATTTAGTTGCTTTGTTTAAGCAAAAGGCAAAAAGCTTATATCGAATACACATAAACAAAAATGTTTTAAGCTGCTTACTACCAAAACATAACCTAATCATTAATATAGATGAATTTTAGATTCCATGATAAGGTATTTCTGAGATTACCACGCTATATAATCCACAAAAAAACTTTGGCTGCGGATTTGACTATAGAAATGATGATGAAGGATTTATTCTTTTTGGAAGCTGTTTATGTAGCTTCTCCCGTCGTCTATGATAAATGCATTAAATTTCAGGCAAACGCTCTTACTGTCGCTGATGTTGATACGTTAGAGCTTACTCTTGCAAAGTACTATACCAGAATGTCAACAAGAAGTACGCCTTTTGGTTTATTTTCTGGAGTGGGAATAACTTCCTGGGGCAAGGGGGACGTTGTTTTTAATCCCGGTAAGATCCATTGGAGAAGAAAAGCAAGATTGGATTTCCATTTTTTAGCGGCTACAATCAAAAAAATATCAAATTTAACTGTTGTAAAGAGATATTCAGTATACTTTCTAAATAATAGCGGTTACAAAATAAATAATGAACTCAGGTATGTAGAGTTTTTTCCATATGGATTTGCCAGGAAGTATCAAATTGCCGCTATAAAAATATCCGGCCTCATTGAAGAGGTATTTGACTTAACGATCACAGGGGCAACTTTTATAGATCTTGAGCGTTTTCTTGTTAAGAATGGCATCGATGTTAAAGCTGCAAATGAATTCCTCGATTACTTAATTGAAAGTAAGGTGCTGACCTCCGCTTTCGAGCCGTCTCCTGTTGGTACTGATATTCTCCAACAAATTTCAAATAATATTAAAGCCCTTATCGGTTTAGATCTTCCCGATCGCGAAATGGGAGAATTACACGATGCTATGGACTTTATCAATGCTTTGCGCTCGGATCTTCAACACGTAAATGAAAATAATACATTAGGCGTAGGGGCATACAAAAACTTATATCAAAGGTCTAAATTGATAATACCTAACCAGGTCGAAAGTAATCTTATACAGGTAGATTCCTTTTTTGAAGGAGTAGAGGAAGCAGTTAGTGCGGATTACAAGGTGCTGTTAGCGCAATCATTTACTTTCCTAAATTCATTTTTTGAAGGAAATAATCAGGATAAAGAATTAAATCTTTTCTCACAGCAATTTTCAGAAAAGTATGGTGATCGCTTTATGCCTCTCAACCTGATCATGGATTATGATAGTGGTCTTGGTTATCCAGTTAGCAAAAATTTCGGGTATTCGCCGTTTGTAAATGATATTGACTTTCACCAATCGCCTCGTGAAGCTATAAGCATCAAATGGAACTACAGTAATCGGCTGCTTTTTAAAAAAATAATGGCCGGCAGGGATAATCGGGCGTATGAAATATCTTTGACAGACAATGATCTGCCGATCAGGGAAAGACAAACGAACAATCTGCCGTCCACACTCTCAGCTCTTTTCAGATTGATCAATAACGATTCGTATAAAATTCAGCTGGAAGGCTTTTTTGGTCCCTCAGCTGTAAATGCGATTAGTCGCTTTGCTTACATAAAAACAGATATTGCTGACTTAGCGAAAGATATTATATCATATGAAGAAAATGAACTGGTAAATTGTATTGATGTTGAAATAATACACATACCAAGCGACAAAGCTGCCAATATTGTCCAACATCCAGATTTTGGACAATATAATCTCGCATATCTCGGGAACTCCAACAAGTCGGGAAAGTATTCGGTAAACATTAATGACCTCTATTTAAAGTGTATGGATGGAGTGTTGTTACTATGGTCAAAAAAGTTAAAGTGTTTTGTGCGACCAAGGCTTAATTCAATGCATAATTACAGTTCGAGCAACTTACCTGTATACCGCTTCCTGTGCGATTTTCAAAAGCAAAATTTGAAAAATAATATTAGTTTCCAGTGGGGTGATCTTCTTCATTGTTTCGAGTTTTTCCCGCGTGTAACTTATGGCAAGGTAATTTTATATCCTGCGATGTGGAAGTTGGATAGATCGGACCTGCATTGTTTTTATAAAAATGATGGTGATAAGTCAATAACTGAATTAATAGAGGAGTTCGTAAACAGATTCAGGTTTCCAAGATATGTGGTCTTAGCTGACGGAGATAATGAACTGTTGATTGACTTTGAAACGCAGATCACATTCAGGTTCCTTCTGAAAGCAGCAAAGAATCGTTCTCAAATATTAATCAAAGAATTTCTTTATCACGAAGACGAACATACAATTTCAGCCAACCAACTCATGGGGACTGTATTAATCGATGGTTCAAAGGAGTTCAAAATGTATCGAAACTTTCCCCATGAAACCAGAATGGAGCCAGGCAATGATGCACCCGAAGCAGAATGGCTATACTTCAAAATTTATTGTGGTGAGAGTTCAGCAGACCACGTCCTCCTAAATTATCTTAAACCTGTGACAGACTTACTTATTGAAGCAGGTCTTATAACGATGTGGTTCTTTATTAGGTATTATGACCCTTACTTTCATTTACGTTTTAGAGTTAAGCTGACAGATGATAGTAACAAGGGAAAAGTTTATGAAATAATTTGCCGGTATCTGCAGAAAGCTGTCCAAATGAACCTGGTTTCAAGGCTAAGTACAGACAATTATATTCGGGAATTGGATCGCTATGGAGATAAATCCATCGACCTGACAGAAGGTATATTTCATCTTGAAAGTATTAATTTCCTTGACTTCCTTGTTAATTTCAATTCAAATGAATGGGAAGAAAAGAAATGGATGTTTGCGGTTGTCTCCGTTGACTCATTTCTTAACACTGCTGGATTTAGCTCTTCTGATAAAGTAAGCCATTTAAAAAAAAGTTTGGATGCTTTTTACATTGAGTTCAACGTAGGCAAGGAGGAAAAGAAAGCTTTAAATTTAAAATATCGAAAACATAGGGATAAGCTACAGGAGTTATTATCAAATGACAAAAAATATGACCGCAATGATTCAGATATTTCTTTCATTAAGCATATTGTATCAGCTAATCAAAAGGGTATAGCTGGATTTTTGTCTCATTTTCCTGAGAAAAAAAAAGAGAACGCTGTTTTTTTTAGCGAACTCCGATACTTTAGTAGTGTTACCCACATGACTCTAAATCGCGTTTTTTCATTCAAACCAAGAACTAATGAGATGGTTATTTATTACTTTATTTATAATTACTATTTATCTCATATCGCGATAAATAGCAAAAAATCATTTCTTTAACAGAAATAAAAGCGGATGTCGAAAAGCTATCAGAGTAGACGCAATTTTTAAACCCAGAAACTATGTTATTAAAAGAAGAATGCAAACTTGAAATGGATGATTTAAAGTCATTGTCAATTGAAAAGAGAACCGTAACAGAGTTAACCGAATCTGATATGGCTTCAATTGATGGAGGGTCGACTGTATGGTGTTTGCTGGCAAACCCAGTTGCTATGTTCACACTAATCCCTGAATGGTAAACATCCTGGAGATAAGGTACAGTCCCTTCAACCGGTCTGTATCTTATCTTATTAGGACAAATTACCATGCAGGGCACTTCAATTCGAACAGCATAAGTTGGAGTATGATAATACTAATAATGATTCTTATCTTTAACCCGGAGAAGTTTAAGAAAGTTGATTACAGATAAAGCTGCTGATTGGTTTAATACAAAAAGAATGGAAGATGGGAATTAAAATTAAACAGCATGATCCATTTGATTGTGGCGCTGCCTGTTTGGTTAGTGTTTGTTCTTATTATAAACTTAAAATCTCAATAGCAAGCGTCCGTAGTCTAACCAAAACGGACCTTAGAGGCACAACGGTTCTGGGAATCGTCAAAGCCGCCAAAAGTATGGGATTTATCTCTACAGCATACGCAAATGCACAATTGATAGATTTGGAAGAACGAAAAGAGCCAATTGTTGCGCATGTGTTCATCAGTAGGCAACCCCATTATGTAGTCATTTATAAAACTACAAAAAAATATGTTAAGGTGATGGATCCCGCTTATGGTACAATCATTAAATATAGCCATGAAGATTTCCTGAAAATCTGGAGTGGAACGCTGATCACGCTAACTCCGGATGCTGAATTTGAGACTGGTAATTTTACCCGGTCGCATGCTTCTCACTTTTGGTCTCTTATAAAACCTCAAAAATCATTGTTTCTCCAGGTGCTGTTTGGTGGAATAATCTATGCCACACTTGGTGTTTCCACCTCAATTTACGTGCAAAAAATTACAGATTATGTAATCCCCAGCTCCAATAATAATCTTTTAAATTTATTGACGATAATAATGATTATTATCGTGGTGATGCAAGCTTTTATCAATCTTTCCAAAGAGCTTTTAATTATACAAATAGGGAAACTAGTTGATGTAAAATTGATATTAGGATATTATAAACACATTATTTACCTGCCTCAGGCATTTTTTGATGGGATGCGTGTAGGAGAAATTATCAGCCGTGTAAATGACGCCATTAAGATCCGGAGTTTTATAAATGAAGTCTGTATCAGTATCTTTCTAAACGGGGCTATTGTCATGTTATCCTTGGTTTTAATGGCTATTTATTCCTGGAAACTTGCACTGCTGATGTCCCTGATTATACCTCTTGCGATTTTACTTTATTTCTTCAGTCATAGAATTAACCGGATCTATCAGAGAAAAGGAATGGAGGCATCGGCAGTTTTGGAGAGCCAGCTTGTCGAATCAATAAATGCTTCAGGTACCATCAAAAGATTGGGCTTAGAAAATTATGTGAACGAAAAAACGGAAAATAGTTTTATCGTCTTTTTAAGAACCATATACCAAGCTTATACTTCAAATTCTTATATTAAAGTAATAAGCGACCTGGTAAATAAGGCACTTATCGTTCTTCTGCTTTATTTTGGGACTTTCATGGTTACAGACGGTGTAATTACTACCGGAGAGTTGTTTTCCTTCTATAGTCTCCTGGCGTACTTTACCGCCCCTCTTTTTGCATTAATTGCATCGAATAAACAAATTCAGGAAGCAGTTATTGCATCTGACAGGCTATTTGAAATTATGGATTTAAAAACAGAGGCCGAAAATCAGACCAGTAAGATTGATCTTCAAACTAGTATGATTGGAGATATTACTTTCAAAAACGTCACTTTTCGATATGGTAACCGTGCAATTATTCTGGATAATATATCCCTTCTTATTCCTCATAGAAAATCAACCGCAATAATAGGGAATAATGGTTCAGGTAAAAGTACAATCATGAATCTTTTACAAAACATGTATCCTATTGACGCAGGAAATGTACATATAGGAGCGTACAATCTAGATACCATAAGCAATCACTCTTTAAGGAAAATGATAGGAGTTGTCCCTCAAAAAATAGACCTGTTTGCCGGAACTATTATTGAAAATATTACAATAGGCGAGCCCGACAGGATTGATTATGAAACCCTGATGAAAGTCTGTAAACAGATTAACTTACTATCTTTCATAGAAAAACAATCTAATGGTTTTAACACCTACATTGGAGAAAATGGAGTTTTGCTATCGGCCGGCCAAAAGCAGAAAATTGCTATTGCCCGGGCTTTATACAGAAATCCTGAAATATTACTTCTCGACGAGCCAACTTCTTCGCTCGATAAGGGTGGTCATGATTATGTGACTGAAATAATCAGGAATTTTTCGAATGAAAATAGGACAGTCGTTGTAATTTCACATAACCTCTCAAATATCAATGTTTTTGACAATATTATTGTTATAGATGAAGGAAAAGTCCTTATTGAAGGAGGATCTCATCAGGACTTGTTGAATAATTCTGCTTTATACAAGGAAATTATCAGTAGGAAGTAATATGGAGAGATGGAAGCCAGTGATGTCAAGCATCTAAAAGATCTTGAATCAGAACATACTGAGCTCAAAAAGGTAAGCCGAAACATCGAATCCGCACCTTGACAGACTAACAAATAGTCCCAAAACAACAAAGCCCGCGACTAGCGCGAGCTTTGTAATCTTCCATTGAACCATTGGATATTTTCTATTGTGATGCTAGACCTGCGAACCTAAAGTATGCAACAATTGCTGACAGGATAAAAACTACAATCAACATTGGGAGCATTTTGTATTCTTTCTTCCTGACGTGAACAACCACACCTGCTAACATGATTGAGCAAAAGGCTGCCGCTGCCATAGGTGTCATAATTGGTGCAATGCCTGAAAGCCATGGGACTATAATGCCGATACATCCTAATAATTCCAGAACCCCTAAAATTCGAATTGGTATTATAGACCTGCTCGGTTTCAAATGTCCGTCTGCGATGTGCTTTTCTTTACTTCCTGCAATTTTTCCATAACCAGGCAAAATAAAAAATGCAGAGAGAAGTCCCTGTATTATCCACAAAATTATATTCATCTTTTCATTATGAAGTTAAAAATAAGCTATTGAAAGCGTTGATTGATGAGCACAATAAGATGTCCGGAAGACTTCCAGGTTGTCTCATCGAAAGATTCTACTAAATAAAACCTTCTTTATTCTTAACTTCTGATTAGCCCTTTCTAGGCTGATCTAACCAAAGATTGACATCTTCCATTCTATGGAGCAATTTGTGATAAATTAGGCAAATATAATAAATAACTATGCGACGAAGAGTATCGCAAAACAACAGATTTAAATTATTTACTGACCTCTTTGCGGGAAAAGACTATAGCGATGACTGTTGGTACAATCCGATTCGGATTTTCATATTTTAGTAAAAGCTGAGTACCCTGAAATCGGGGCTATACCAAAGGGACTCAACTAAAAAGAAAAGCCCGCGACCAGCGCGAGCTTTGAAATCTTCCAGTGATCCCCTTGGGACTACATCAATGCCTTATATATCGCGGCTTTTCAGGGTTTTAAAAGTTAGTGTAACCTTTTTTGTTACCTCCCGGAATAGCTTCATTTGATCAGGTTTGAAAGAACTTTCTATCCTTACAAAGATACGAAAGAAAAGCTAAAAGACTACAAAATGAATTAGGCTTGAACCCTACAACCCTGTACTACCTTACTTTACACAGTCCTTTGACTTGGTTTTAACACGCACTTAATGCCTTAAATACAGGTTTACTTCCTCTACTTTCAGTCCAGTATATTGACAAAACTCAGAAACACTTATGAACTGCCCTGGATTCTTTCCCAAGGCTTCACGGATACGTTGCAGCAAAAGTCGGGAGGTCCGCTCACTGCGGCCGGTGATATTTTCTATATCCCGGGCATAAATCACCATGCGGTGAGGTATTAATGTCTGCAAATTCGGCATAATCGGAATGGAAACTTTTTTGGGTTAAAATGCCGGTTTATGTTTGGTGTGGTTAATCACAAATTTACTGCATTCTGCGCAGATGTGAGCCTAACGGGCTTGGCTATGTAAACAGCCCTTTTTCTTAATCTTAAATTGTTTCCAATGGCAAAACAAATGGGAATAATTCCTTTGAAAGGTACGATAGGTAATATCACTTTTTACCAATCAAAGGCCGGACACCTGGCACGCGGAAAAGGTGGACTTAATGCCGATCGCATTGCTACAGATCCTGCGTTTGTTCGTACCCGTGAAAACGGAGCGGAATTTGGCAGGGCCGGTAAAGCAGGTAAGCTTCTGCGGACGGCGCTTCGCGCAATACTTTTGAATATTGGTGATAGCTACATGTCTTCCCGTCTAACCCGTGAAATGATGAAAGTGATACAGGCAGATGCAACCAATATCAGAGGACAGCGTAACGTCATTGATGGCGAGGCTGAACTGCTGAAAGGCTTTGAGTTCAATATCAACGGTCGTTTAGGCGGTACATTGTATGCACCTTTTACTACGGCAATTGATCGCGCGGCGGGAACGTTAATAGTCGATATACCGTCGTTTATTCCGGTCAATATGTTGGCTGGGCCTGCAGGCGCCACGCATTTCAAAGTGCAGGCAGCCGCTGCTGAAATAGACTTCGAGGCAGAAACCTTCGTCAATGGGAATGCAAGCAGTGCAGAACTTCCCATCGACGCTACCGCAACGGCTGCCATGAACCTGACCGCCAGAGTAACGGACAATAGCACAAAACCGCTATTCCTTACATTAGGCATTGAGTTCTACCAACAGGTAAATGGAGCGCTGTACAGTCTTAAAAACGGTGCTTTCAATGCCCTGGCTGTAGTAGAGGTTTCCGGTATGCCGGCTCCTCCCCCGGGTCCGTAACGAAACGTTAGCCTCGACAAGAATGTCCAGGTAATTCTTAATCTTTAAAAAGCGTTTTATGGAATTAATGAAACGTCTTACAGCATCAACACCACCTTTTTTTACCAAGGTGCGTAACATAGGATTGATTCTGACCGCAATTAGCGGAGCCTTGATGGGTATGCCAGCATTGCCGTTGATCATCGCTAAAGTAGCAGGATACCTTGCTGTTGCGGGTACGGTGATGACTGGAGTAAGTCAGGCTGCCGTAAGTGAAAAAGGCGGTTAGTATTGCCTAAAATAGTTCTCCGGTTTAAAGGTGTGGTTACCTTACGGATTGTTTGGTGTAAAGGGGCTCTCGCGAACAGCGAGAGCCTTTTTTTATCCTATAAGGGATTGTAATTTTGATTTTGTCAGAAATGCTTCCACTACAGCCAGAACATGCAACTTATCTTCGGGTAATAATTGGTCGAAGTGCTGCAATTTATTGGCTTCCTCTTCTGTAATTGGTCCCTTTTCTGCGTTTATCCCGTTAACCAGGTAATCAATGGACACGTTTAATGCTTTAGCCATTTTGGCCGCCACGTCTATTGATGGAGTGATAAAATCCCTTTCGTATTTGCTCACAATATTACCGCTGGTACCGATCAAAGCTCCTAACTCAGATTGGTTTATATTCTTCTGTTTTCGCATTATGGTTACACGTTGCCCGAATGTCATATCAATTTTTTGATTGGGTTAATTCAAGTCGCTTGAAGTAATACTTTAATTAACCTAAATCTATGAAGAACTAAGAAGATTGCAATTACATTATAAATATTAATAATGAATATTTTGTACTGATAAGTAAAATATAGCTTAAATAATGGGAATTAATTGTACATAAACATACAAAAAAGTACATTTAATGCTTGTTTTATATTGTAATTATACGTACATTTATGTATCAATAATTACAATTTAGATATATGGAAAATCGACACAAAACAAGATGTTTAACGGTAGGCTCCACTATCCATGAGAGATTGGATATTGATAACAGGCATGTTCCTAAAATTAGGTTGATAGGTTTATGGATAGAGAAAGCAGGATTTAAGATTGGAGATAAATTGACTGTAGATATCGAGCCAAACCGCCTTCTACTTAACAGGATAGAGCCTGAACCATTGCCACCTGTACCCGAAAAGAAAACACGACGTAAGCGCCATTATCTGTAATCACCCCTTTTTTTGTTAACCCCGACAACCGGACGCCTGCGGGCGGACCGCATCTTTGATCTTTCCGCCCGCGGGGATCGGGTTGTTACCCAAACCATGTTTTAATGAAAAAACTCCGAACCAGCGAACAACGATTGTTTGCTGAAAACCTTGCAAAACTATTCCCGCCGGTACCGTTATCTGATAACGAATTGCATGATACCTATACAAGGTTATGCAACTTTCCGATTTACATAAAAGAGTATCTGCGCCGCGAATTAGGCTGGACTGAATCCCAATTTTCAGAACTGGTACTGCCGCCACGTCCAGGTAGAAATATGAGACCGACGGATGAAGAATTACTGAAGATCCGTATAATTGTTAAAGCGCAACTCTCCTACCTGTTGCGATACCTGGATATTTCACCAAGTCTTGTATATGCGCCGAATAACAGCAGTAGCGCTGAGGTACAAGCATACAGTCACTAGGCATCTCCCGCTTAGCATTTAACCCCTCTTTCATTTTTCAATTCTTATTCATGTTGAATGTTTATACTGACACCTCCGTAATTGGAGGCTGTTTCGATATTGAATTCAAAGAATTCAGCAACGCATTATTTGAAGAGTTCAAAAATGGCATAAAACATCTGGTTATATCAGATCTGGTATTGTTGGAACTGAGACAGGCTCGCGAGGAAGTAACCTTAAAACTTGATGAAGTACCGGCCAGTTTTAAAGCAGAACATAAAAATACGCCGGAAGCAGTAGACCTTGCAGAGGCATATATTGCAGGCGGAGCTTTAAGCAATAAAAGCTTTAATGACGCCCTTCACATTGCTATTGCTACACTTAGCAAAGCGGAAGTTTTGGCCAGTTGGAATTTTAAACATATTGTTAATCTAAACCGAATTAAATTGTATAATTCCATTAACTTACAGATGGGTTATGCAATCATTGAAATCAGAACACCACGGGAAATTTTAAAGCCAAACGACCATGAAAAAAGCTAAAAAATACGATGCGGTTGCAGAGGTCCGTAAAATTCGGGAAAAGTTGAGCGTTAAATATTGGAAACACCCTGAATTGCTATTTCGTGACCTAAAAACTGCCAGTGACAGTTACCATAATGAGGCAAAAGCCCGAGCTGCTCACGGATAAATCTTTTATAGGCGCTCTACAGCCTAATAATTAACTAATCATTTTTATAACATTCCTGTCAGCGTTATCTGCCTGCTTTATCCAGGCAGATAACGTATTGGCTATTATTGGGTGGGGCCGTGGCCTGGAAGTAACCAATTATCACGAGACGGCCAGTTACTGGGCTATCAGTGAGAGCAATTAAAAATTACTGTTCTATCAAACGCGCTAACGTCCGGGAGAATAGATGATGGGCTACTACAGCTGGGCTTATGATCAACCGATGGTCAAAGTGATAAAGCTGAGCCTATATTCTATCGATGCTCCCATCATCTGTTCTCACGGACGCCGCGCGATAGTACACTGTCGATCAAGGTACTGACGCTGGTGTTCGCGCAGCTTATTCTCCCGTCGCTTAATCAGTGTTCTGTCGTTCAGTGCTATAATCTCCCGCTAAATAGCGTTACTGTCGCTCCTCCCCGCCGCCCATCCCCCCCCTTCCGCTGCGCTCCAGAGCGCAGCGGAAGGGGCGAGCGAAGCTTGGTGACCATTAGCCAACTGAGGTCATAGTGCCCCCTTTTTCTCGATTAGGTCTATTTAGTATTCAATAAAGCCACTTTCAGTAATAGATTTAATAAAATATTTCTTATATTAGATACCTATCATTACTTCTTATGTCACTCGACCTCAAATCCATTGGAAATAAATTGATGCGTTGCAGACTGCAATTGCAATTAACTTTAATGGACGTTGAGAAAGGAACAGGCATAACTAGTAACAGGATAAATTTGGTTGAAAATGGTGAAATCGAGGCAACCGGTGACGAGATTTTGATATTTTCCGACTTTTATAAACAGGACTATAATTTTTTTATAAGTAACCAAAAATTATCTGCCTCTGAGCAAGTTGATATATTATATCGACGATTTGGGAATTCCTTTTCAAAAGAAGATAGATGGGCCATTCAAGAATTTATATATTTATGTGAATGTGAACAGTTTCTATGGGATCAATTCAACAAAAATGAACCTAAGTTTAATTTTTCTCCTATTGGAAATTATTATAAAGGTCATGGTGAATTGGGAGCAGTAGCATTCAGAACATTCTTAGGATATTCCACCCAAACTATTATAAACGATATATATTATGAAGTGAGGAAGGCTCAAATCCATGTATTTAGAAGGCGACTTAAGAACTCGAGTATTTCTGGATTATTTATAAATCATCCCTACGCGGGGAAATGTATCTTAGTTAATTACGAAGAGGATATATACAGGCAAAATTTCACACTCGCCCATGAATTAGGACACGCTATTTTTGATTTTAACAATGCTATTAATATCTCTTTCCAATCTGATTGGCAGAAGAATTCTGACTATATAGAATTACGAGCAAATACCTTTGCGTCTAACTTTCTCATTCCAAAAGAAGCTTTGAAATCACTAAATGTCCAAGAATGGACTCAAGAAATTATTTTGTCTGTTGCACAAAAATTAAAAACAAATGTAAAACCCTTGCTGATCTCTTTAAAAGAACTAAAATTAATAGGGCAGAATGAGTTTCAAAAATTAGAGAGAGTAAAAATTCCAATTTTTATAAAAGAGGATCCAGAACTACAAAACTTAACTACTAAGCGCAAAGAAGCAAAAATGCACCTTCTTGAAAGAGGACTTTCAGCATTCTATGTTCATAAATGTTATGCGGCTTATGAGGCCGGGCTAGTAACAGAAAGAAGAATGGCTGAAATGCTTCTCACAAATGAATTTGATCTCCCATTAATTCTGGGGTTATTTTCACTGAAACTAAGTTATGGAAATTGACATTAAAAATTTCAACACAATCAATGTAGTCGATTGCTGCTCCGTATGGAACATCCTATCATCTAGCCTTTTATTTGCTGCATCACAGGAAGCGAAGTGCTTTTTCTCTATTACAAAATACGTCGAATATGAGTGTCTAACGAAAACTCGAAAAACTCAAAAGAATGAGGACGAAATCTTACAAAATAAACTTAAGGAACAACTAAAAAAATCTTCCATTCAAACATTTAGTTTAAGTATTTCTGATTTACAAGAGGTTGAATTATTAAGAGAAAGGAAGAAATTAGGACTAGGAGAGCTTTCCTCTATAGCCTTTGCTAAACGCACAAAACAGGCGATCATTACAGATGATCAGAAAGCAAGAAAACTATCAAAAGAGGTGTTAGGACTAAATAATACACAGACAACTCCTCACCTATTTGGTTGGCTTCTGTATTATCAACATTTGTCAGATAGTGATTTACCATTGATAATTAAAGAGCATAACCTATATGGAGGGCCATTGGAGTTACTTTTCAATGAGGTTTACCTTCATTGCTTGCATATAAGATTGATGTTTAAAGATCAGGGTGTCTGATAATTAGCTATCATGATAGCTAAAATAAAATCACTTTGAATAATTTTTCTTATGAACATAAGCGGAATAGTTAAGAATATTTTAGAATTCGGATTTACGGAGTTGACAACAAGCGAAGATGAATTTGTAAATATCGGAAACCAATTGGGCACTCCAATGAAAAGCAGAAGAAATGGAGAGGTCATAGATTTGCTAAAACCTACAACATCCATAAATGCTAGTCAGCATTCTCTCTCTCGATTGTTTGGATTATCCGAATTTCCATATCATACAGATGGCGCTTACCTTTTACGCCCACCAAAGTACATCTTACTTCGTTACAAAGAAGGTGAAGAAGACCCTACGCCAACAATTATACTACCTTTTTTATTTTTTTTGAATAGCGACGACATTGACTATTTAAGGCGGGAATGCTGGTCAGTATTCGGCAGGAATTGGGGGTTTTATTCAAGTGTTGTGAACCTTGATATTAATACTAAACAGCTATTTTTACGCTATGATGTTGGATGTATGAACTGCATCAGTAAAGTTAGTTTAATAGAAAAAATAATTGCATCACAAGTTAGCCGAGGATTATGTGTGAATATTTCTTGGAGTCCTGGAAAAACCTTGATTATCAATAATTGGATGGTATTGCACAACCGTCCTAGTGTTAAAATGAGCGAATTAGATAAAAGAACACTTCAAAGACTTATGATCAATGACTAAATTTACCTCCGTCTGGGAATTTGACCTATTATGGTCCAAATGTAATGTTTACACACAAAAGGCTATTAGTGAGTCACGTGAGAGTCCTATGTTTCCTTTTTGGTGTGCTCTTGCACTAGAGTTTTTGGGCAGGGCTACTCTTTCAAAAATTCACCCTGTATTATTGGCGGACCCTAGAGAAGGCGACAACATTTTGTATGTATTCGGCTTTTCTAAAGCTGAAGGTCCACCTAAGTCCATTGCAGCTAAAACTGTATTTGATCGATGTTTTAAAATAGTTCCTGGCTTTACCAAAAAAGAGCTAGATGCCTGTTTAAAATTAATAGATCGCAGAAATGAAGAGCTACATAGTGGCTCTGCAGCATTTGCAGATTATTCAACAAAACACTGGTTGGCTGATTTTTATAACGCATGCAAAATACTTTTGGAATTCCTAGGATTTAGCCTAGAAATACTGTTTGGAAAATCTGAAGGAAGTGCAGCAGAGGAAATGATAACAGAAGTTGACACTAAGCTTTTGAAAGCAGTAAAACTCAGCATAAGTAAATTTGCTAAATCATTCGCAGAATTATCGGATGCTGAAAAAGAATCTAAACTCAAAATGGGTAGTGAAAAGGCGCTGGAGAATCATAGGAGTGGCACAAAGATAGAAAAATGTATTTGTTGCAACGCAGACGGCCTATTGGCCGGCAAGGTTGTTTCTGTGTCGCAGGATAAACTTATTGATGGAGATATTATTTATGAAAGGATAATCCTTCCCACTTCTTTTACTTGCTATAGTTGTGGGTTTAAACTAATTGATCATCAAGAATTAGTTATCGCTGACTACGGAGGACAATTTACTGAACAGGTTGTATGGGATCCATCTGATTTTCATGGGATATCTACTACCGAAATTGACCCGGCTGACCTTTATGACTATGGAAATGATTGATTTCTGCTAATATTACTTCTTGGGCCAAAATGCGTGTTTGAAATCTTCTGGATTATATGGTGGGATTTCATTACCACTTTTAAGTTGGCGATTGGTCCATTCCAGTCTCTCTATCATATATGGGATCCATCGTTCATCGCGGAATAGGTGCAAAAAATGATTTATCGCTGTTGGTTCCTGCTCCTCGGAAATCAGTAAATATACTAAGTATGACAAAGAAATGCCTTTCCCCGAAATAGCATTAGTATGACCATGATCAGACATGAAAATCTCAGCAAATCTTATAATATCTTTTTTTCTGGAATTTAGGTAGTGATTTAACTGAAGTATATTTGTTATTTGTAAGTGGCTCAATTCTTTAATATCCTTTAGACGGAATGGAATTTTCCGATCTAATCTTGATTTAACGGATTCAGTGATACCTTTATCAACCTCATCTATTATTGGATTAACTTTATAAAAAGCATCTAAAGATTCTTTATTAAGATCTACTTTTTCTGGATGTAGAAGTATTTCTCGCTCGAGTATAGATCTATAACGAGATAGATTTGACTTCAGTCGAGAAAATTCAATGTCAGCTGTTTCCAATAGTGCCGCGATACGAGCGAAATCACGACGGATAATGTCAGGTATTTCCTCAACTCCCTTATAACCAATATCGTGCTCAATTTCCGCCCATGCATGCTGCAGAATTGACCGAATCTGTATCTCGAAAGAAAAATCTTTGAAAGGTCGGTATTCAGTTAAAGCAGCTCGGGCATCAGATATTTTCACAACATAGTGAAGTGATAGATAGCCAAACTGGTCAAATTTCTTCATGCGTTTATCCACTGAATTTTCCTTGTCCACCATAAACTCCCGTGCAACAAGATCCGCGACAACATCAACCTGGTCTTCAAACATGGTAATAATCCTAATCCCAACAAGGTCAGTAATCTGGTTGAGATCCGTATACTTATTTTTGATTTTAATCTTGGTCTCCAAACTATCTTTGGTTTTTACTCTTCCAGAAATCGTATGCACAGGAATGTCACTAGATGCACACAGGTCCTGAATCAAAGCTCTTACTTTTCGCTCCATAGATTGCAACTCTTTGACAGAACCTTGATATGCTGTTAAAATCCCGTTGAAGGTACTCATGGATAAGTTATTAAGAGTAATTTTATTTTATTTCAAAATAGAGAACGTTTCTTGAAACATCACATTCCTATCTATCACATAGAATTAATCAAATGGGAGAAGTGAAGAACCTGATAAAGCACCCAGCCACTTAATAGTAATTAACATACATATTCTCAAATTTACATGATTAAAGTTTATTTATGTAAATGACCTTCCGTAGATAGTTCGAATTAACATATTCTCCATGTTAAGGTCCTCAAAAACAAAAACTATAGCCACTAGATTAATTAAACTTAACCCTTCCATTGTAAGGACATATGCCGTAAGCTTCTGGATACAGCCAATTACCTGATGCGGCCACTATTGGGACATCAGTCAGAACAACTAAAAATCACTGCCGGCTCAAACACGTTAGCATCTGGGAGAATAGATAATGGGCTAGTACAGCTGGGCTTATGATCAACCGATGGTCAAAGTGATACAGCTGAACCTATATTCTATCGATGCCCCCATCATCTGTTCTCACGGACGCCGCGCGATAGCATACTGTCGATCAAGGTACTGACGCTGGTGTTCGCGCAGCTTATTCTTCCGCCGCTTAATCAGTGTTCTGTCGCTCAGTGCTATAATCTCCCGCTAAATAGCGTTACTGTCGCCCCGCCCCGCCGCCCATCCACCAC
>NZ_JBKIXB010000017.1:0-78574 GCF_051362515.1 Chitinophaga sp. ARDCPP14
GGAATTTATTTTGATTTTAAAAAGATTTGGGGAGATATAAGCGGATATCCGCTTATATCTCCCCAAATCTTTTTAAAATCAAAAATGATCAAATCTGCAAAATCAGTAAAATCAGCGTAATCCTGAGAAAGACAAAATCCGCTACAATAATTTCATCTCGTCAATCAACCGCGTACAGCCCGCGTATTTGTCCACGATAAACAGTACATAGCGGATATCCACCATGATATTCCGGCAAATGGAAGGGTCGAAGTTAATATCGCTCATCGTACCTTCCCAGGTGCGGTCGAAGTTCAGCCCCACCAGGTGGCCGTACGCATCCAGCGCAGGACTGCCGGAATTACCACCGGTGGTATGATTGGAGGCAATGAAACACACCGGCATCTTGCCATTGGCGCCGTAACGGCCATAGTCTTTCTTCTTATAAAGTTCTATTAACCGGGCAGGCACATCAAATTCATAATCTCCCGGAACATATTTTTCCATCACGCCATCCAGGTAAGTATAGAAATCGTAGTGAATAGCATCGCGGGGATTATAGCCATCTACTTTTCCGTAAGTAACCCGCAGCGTGCTGTTGGCGTCGGGATAGAAGCTTTTTTTACTGCCCATTACATCCATTTGCGCCTGCATATAAGTGCGTTGCAGGTTGTTGATGTTCGACTGCAGATCCGCCAGCGGGCGGCTTACATTATCCACATAACCTTTGCGCATAGCCATTACCAGCCGGGTAGCCGGATCTTTCCACATCTGCGCCACCACCGTATTATAGGGTTGTTGTACAAAAGCGGTTAGTTTATCGATAGAGGTTAAGCCGGATATCGCATATAGTTTATCAGTCAATGCGCGGCTGTCTTTGTTGTTTTCCTGCCAGATCTGTGCAAACTCCGCCCCTGCAAATTGCGCCGGAACGCCTTTGGCATACAAGGCAATCAGGCTCACAGCCACATCATGATCTACCTTTGCATTGTAATTCTGATAAAATCCCTGCATAGATGCGAGGAACTGCTGCCGCATGGTTTCATACTGCGCTTCTCCCCTTTCATGCACATCGTTGAGGAAGGTGATGAGGCGGTCGCCGACAGTGAACAGCTCCACATTTTTTACCAGCTCACTGTAATAGTCGCGGGCCTGTGCATAAGGTTGCACCTGCTGATAGTACCCGTTGAGCGAATCCAGTACGCCGTTGTACTTTTGCTTCCATACCGGGTTGCTTTCCAGCTGCTGCCGGTAAACATCTTCATACTGTAGTTTTTTACCTACGCCGTTGGTTTGCTTTACGCCCTGCATTTCTCCCATCCATTTCTTCCAGTAGTTGGCGGTGCCGGCGAATTTAGCTGCATACTGGATTTTTATCTGCGGGTCTTTCCGCATGTAGCTATCCATAATTTTGAGGGCGGCATCGCGCATTTCCACTTTGGCGGCATCGAGCACCTCTACGGTTTGCTTTACTCCTTCGGAGGGCAGATATTCGGTGGTGCGGCCGGGAAAACCCATCACCATAGTGAAATCATTTTGTTTCACTCCCTTCAGGGAAATGGTAAGGGCATATTTAGGCTTTAAAGGCACATTATCCTTTGAATAAGGCGCCGGGCGGCCATCCTTACCAGCGTAGATGCGAAACATCGAAAAATCGCCTGTATGACGCGGCCAAACCCAGTTGTCGGTGTCTGATCCGAACTTACCAATGGAAGAAGGCGGCGCGCCTACCAGGCGTACGTCGCGGTAAGTTTCCGTTACGAACAGGAAATACTGGTTGCCCTCATAAAAAGGCTTTATCATGGTTTCCTGCCAGCTTTCCCTGCGGGCATTCTGGCGGATTTCGTTCAAACGTTTGTCGATAGCCGACTGCCGCTCTCTTTCGCTCATACCGGGCGTTACATCCTGCAGGGCGGCTTTGGTCACGTCATCAATGCGTACAATGAAGGTGGCAAACAAACCGGGGTTAGGCAGTTCTTCTGCCGCCGACTTTGCCCAGAACCCGTTTTCCAGGAAGTTATTTTGTAAGGAAGAGTGCTTCTGAATGGCGTCATAACCGCAGTGATGATTGGTGAGCAGCAATCCCTGCTCAGAGATCACTTCTGCCGTACAAAAACCGCCAAAGCTCACGATGGCATCTTTCAGGCTGCCTTTGTTAATATTGTAAATATCCGCGGCAGTGATTTTCATGCCCATTCCCTTCATCTCTTTTTCATTAAGACCGGAAAGCAGCTGTGGCAGCCACATTCCCTCGGTGGCATAAGTGTGCCCGCCAAGTACCAGGAGTACCAATAAAAGCACCGGTTTCACGATTCGTTGCAACATATCTGATATTCTTTTTATAAAAGAGGCAATTTACTATAATTCGGGGAGCAGCGAAAAGATAACCCCATGTTTCCGATCATTCATCGACATAAACCCGCGATTTACAGAGAAGACAGCTATTATCCGGCTGGAAAGTCAGAATTTCAGCCCTATATCTATCTGTCGCAAATGTTCCGGTTAAAATCTTCGGTAGTAATAGCACACATTACAGGGTGGCTGATATGCCTGAGTTTACCCCTGCTGTTTGTCAGTGGGCAAACGGGCGACCGCAAAGCGCTCTCTATCTTATTCTCAACAGATTACCTGGTATTCCTGGTAACGTATGTAGCACTGTTCTATTTTCATACCACCTTCCTGTTTCCCAGGCTGTACTTCCGGAAACAATATGTTCTTTACTTCCTGTCTGTTTTACTGTTGCTGATCATGGTCAACTATATGCGGCCCTATGATCACCTGTTCTCGTTGTCGCATCCGCGTGGAGAAATGCCATGGCGCCAGCAAATGCCGCCCGGGGCAGCACCAGGCCCGCGGCCGGAAGGAATGCGGCCACCCGGCCGACCACACAGGCCCATCGACATTGTAAGCGACTTCCTTTTCCTGCTCACCATTGCACTGAGTATCGCCATCGAAACCACACGCCGCTGGCGGCAAACCGAAAAAAGAGCACTGTACGCAGAAACCCGCAAAACCCAGGCAGAATTGTCCTTTCTGAAAGCCCAGATCAATCCGCACTTCCTGTTTAATACCCTTAACAATATTTACTCCCTCGCTATCACACGCAGCGATAACACCGCCATGAGCATCATGAAGCTCTCTAACATGCTGCGCTATGTAACCGAGGATACGAGAGATGATTATGTACTGCTGGAAAGCGAAATTGATTGCCTCCGGGATTATATTGATCTCCAGAAACTCCGGCTCACCACTAAAACGAAAGTCAATTTCGCAGTTACCGGCAGCCCGGGCATTAAGTGCATTGCCCCGCTGGTACTGCTACCCTTCCTTGAAAACGCGTTTAAGTATGGCGTCAGTAATCACGAACCGTCTGAAATTACCATCCTGCTACAAACGTCCGAAAACAGGATCCACTTTTACTGCAGTAATAAATTATTCAGAATGGCGCCGGACACAAGCCGCACGGGCATTGGCATTTCCAACACACGGCAAAGACTGGAACACCTCTATCCCGATAAATACGAACTGCAGATCAGTGAAGATAACGGCGCATATTCTATTTCCTTACAATTACAGGTATAAGCGATGGAGATTAAATTTATTGTGATAGACGCCTGCCTTACAGGTGATCAAAACCTATGCACAGGAATTTCCCTGGCTGAAATTACAGCATACTTTTACAGATGCCATTTCCGCAGCGGAATACCTGCGGCAGTATTAATATCATCGGGGAATGCCATCTGCGTAGTTCCTTTCAGTTTATCATTCACGTATACCTGTGCATGAATATGCGTTACCCTGCCTTCATACCAGCCCGGGTAAATGGAAGTAAATTTAACCTGCCCGGCTGTATCCGAATACTGCAATCCCCTGCAGAAAACCAGCGCGGTATTATCCTGCGTACCGAGGTATCCCCGGTTGCTGTAGCCGGAATAATAACCATCCTTATCGCAATGCCAGATATCTACCCTCGCGTTGGCAAGCGGCTTGCAGCTGTTGTTGGTGTTCAGAATGTTAATGGTAATGTGCAACGGGGTACCTGTTTTGCCATCGGTGATATCCACGCGCTGAATGGAGGAGCCCCTGCTGTTGTAGAGTGGATAGGGACCATCTGTTTCTTCCGGGGAAACGGTACAGGCGCCGCTGCTGCTATCTGTTCCGGGATCGGCAGCATCACTTTTTTTACAGGCTTCAATCAGCACCGGCACAGCGGTAGCGCTGATAAACAGTTGTTTCAGGAATTGTTTACGGGAGTTTTCCATCTCATCATTTTTGATCTGCTATAAAGGTTTTGATTATGTAACAGATTTACAAAAAAGATAGATGAACCGGCCCTATGTACCGGAGAATAGCATTTCCGGAGCGGAAATAAAATCCCGGCTCCGGAAATGTTTTAACAGATTAGCTCATGCAACGATTAGTGATACAGATAATTAAGCGCAATGATATCATTGGCATTAAATGTACGGTTGCCGCCATTGGAGCAGGCCAGCATCCAGGAGTTGGCATCCGGTGCAGAAGGAGTGCCCGGAATATATACTGCGCCTACGTTGCTTGCGCCTTCGTTGGTGGCAGTACCGCCGCAGCTGTAGGAACGGTCCATGTAATCGGTATGACGCATACCAATGCAGTGACCAATTTCATGCTGGATAACAGAACCTACATACAATACGTTGGGATTAGATCCGTAGGCGTACTGGTTGGTGTTCATCTTAATGGTGCCATACGGATTACCACCGCTGGTAGGAAATCCGGAAGAACCGAGTGTGATGTAACCACCGCTTGGTCCCTGGTTAAATCCTCTGATGGTAATGTCAGCGGCGCCGCTGGTTACACGCTGAAAGGTCATGCGCAGCCCCAGCCTGTTGTAACGTGCAATGGCAGTGTCAGTGCCTGCGATAAAGGCAGTACCTAAACTGGTCACCTTAATTCTGATAACGCGGGGTAATGCTGTAACCAGGTAATTAGTGCGGTACTGTTCTGTTTTGGCCACCCGTAAAACAGGGCTCGTAACGGTTTCTTTCAACTGTGCAGCTGTAAGCAGGATGTCACCTTCCACAAGGTAGCCATCTTCGGTTTTTACCACGTTCTCTGTGCTAAAGCCATTTGCTTTAATCTGGGCTAACACTTCTGCTGACACGGGATCGGGCTGCGCTTCTTTTTGTGCGCCGTTCTTCTGACAGGACGCAAAGAGGAAAGCCGCTGCCATGCAGCAGAGCACAGGAATTGATTGTGTTCTCATAATTCAGATTTTTGGTTTTGGTTTAGAAAAAAAAGTTCAGATTTTTGGTTTAGATTTTAAAAAAAGATATCCCTGTCGCCTGTTTTTTCAAACAGGCCACTGTTAACAACACTAAATGCCCGCGCTGATCTGTGGCTGAATAAGACGCGGAATAAAAACAATTGCGTACTAAAAGCACATTGTTTTTTTTCTTCTTATTGCCGCAAACGCGATCGCCCAGCTTTGATTATCTTCCGGAAACTGCAGTTGTGATACTGTGCTCTCGTTTTCGGATACATACAACAGCTAATATGCCCTGCTATGGCATAGCATCAGTTTTTAATGGGTTGGTAGTGATTCAGTAATGCCGGTTATTTCCGGTGACTAAGATTTGCTCTATCAATTAAGAAACTGTGTAACAGATTCAGATCGTTGTTCAGATTTAGTTGAATTTTATATTAGGTTTTCCTCTTTCAATATTACAACATTCGTTTAATTTAAAAAAAATATTTTGTTTTAGTATTGATAAAAAATTGTGTTGAAAATCTAAATACAGTAGCTTTAGGTAGCAACACTAAACCAAAATCACTCACCCGTTGTCGACACCTGCATGCGGATAATACCCTCTAAAATATGGCCCTTGCTGTTTTTGCAGCTTTGTTATTTTTACTATGCTGCTGCACAGCGATCACACTATCCCGACAGCCTGGTGCAACGGTATGCTACCGATACATTTTCATTGCAACGGAAAAGTGGTCCTTTCCTGGTGAAGTTTGCAAAACTGCCAAATGAGTCAAAGCTGCAGCAATGGGGACTTGTACAGCCTCTCTCCCGCTATCATTACATATTACAACACGTACCGGAAGATAGTACGCTCGTATATTGTTACAGTGCAGGTTATAATTTTAAAGCAAGCATTCCGCTGCTGCAACAACTGGAACAAACATCCGCGCGGGATAGCATCACCATACAGGTGTCGTGCCACCCGGCAGAAAAGCAATTAATGTATGCCCGCGTGCAGTCGTACTCCACGCAGTACCACGTAGCCAGGGCAAAGGTTAAAAAGCAGGACTGGCCCTTGTTTATCAGTCAGGCGGCCATACAGTTCGCAGACCTTATCCGGCGACCAACCCCTGAAATTATTATCAATACCGGCAACCTGGCAGTGAACCGGATCCCTTTCGCACAACAGCAATTTCCACTTATCACAGGAAAACGTGTAACCGTTTCCGTTAAAGAAGATTTATTTGATACCACTGATATCGATTTACAGGGACGATATATTCCTTCTTCCTATAATTCCTCCCTCCAAACCGCGCATGCTTTGATAATGGCTACGCTGATTGGCGGCGCGGGCAACAGTGGTGCAGGTGGCAAAGGCGTGGCGCCTGAAGTAAAGCTGAGTTCTGCAGACTACAACAGCAGTCTCCTTCCGGATGATGATGCCTATTATCAACAATCCGGCATCACGGTACAAAATCACTCCTATGGTACCGGCATCGAAAATTATTATGGCGCCGAAGCCGTGGCCTATGATCAGCAGATTTATGAAGCAGATACTTTAGTGCATGTCTATTCTTCCGGGAACATTGGTACATCACCAGCCTCCGGCGGGCGTTACCAGGGCATTACAGGGTACGCTAATTTATCCGGCAATTTTAAACAGGCTAAAAATATTATTGTCAGCGGTGGTACAGATGGCGCCGCCCAACTGATCGCACTCAGTTCCAAAGGCCCAGCCTACGATGGCCGCATTGTCCCACATGTAACCGCTTATGGCGAAGATGGCACCTCCGGCGCAGCAGCGCTTACCAGCGGTGTGGTGGCATTACTCCAGGACGCCTGGCGTATGCTGCACAACACGTCCGTTTCCGCCGCCCTCATCAAAGCCGTTATCATTAACAGCGCCTTCCGGCCCGCAGGCGTACATCCATCATTTGGCAGCGGATATGGCAACCTGCACGCATATGGCGCTATCAAAACCATACAGGACAACCGCCTCCTCCAGGGCAGTGCCGGCAACCATACGGCTACGTCCTTCAACATCGCTGTTCCGGAGGGCATACAGGAGGTGAAAGTAACCCTGTGCTGGAATGATCCACCGGCCACTGTTAATACCGTTAAAGCGCTTATAAACGACCTCGACATAACAGCTACCACCGCCGACGGCAAAACCTGGCTGCCGTGGACGCTGAGCACCTATCCGTTAATTGATTCATTATTGCTACCCGCAAAACGTGGCAGGGATAGCCTCAACAATACAGAACAGATCAGTATTGAAAATCCGGTGCCCGGCAATGTGCGGGTGCAGGTATCCGGCGCACAGGTTACTGCCGGCACACAGCCTTTCTACCTGGCTTATGAACTGGTGCCGGTAAAAACCTTCCAGTGGCAAAACCCCGCCACAGGCACTACGGCAGCCGCAGGACAGGCATTGCCGCTGCAATGGGAAACTACGTATAGTGGTAACAGTGAGCTTTCCTACAGCAGCGACAGTGGCCGCACCTGGCTCCCCATTGCACAAAATATCCCGGTAGAAAACGGGCTGTATAACTGGAACGCACCGGATATTTTCAGCCCGGTGATCCTGAAACTAACGTTAACGGATACCTCGTTTATCAGCAACCCTTTTTACATTTCGCCGGCACTCACCATGCGCGCAGGATTTAACTGCATAGATACGGTACTGCTGTACTGGAACGGACAACCGGGCGCAACTGCATACCAGTTGTACACCATGAGCAATACGGCGCTGATTCCGTATAGCCAGGTCCATGATACTTTTGTTTTTATCCCCAAGGCTACGGCGTCGTCGTTGTATTTTGCAGTAAGCCCCGTCGCTGCGGGCGGCTGGACAGGCATCCGCAGCTATGCCGTTAATTACACGCAACAGGGTGTAGGCTGCTATGTACAAAACCTGCTGGCCGATCCTACTACCGATAATAAAGTAGCCCTGTCGCTCACACTGGGCAGCACCTGGCAACTCCAAACGGTTTACTGGGAGCGGTTTACACGGGAAGGCTGGATAACGCTGCAACAACAGCCCGTAGGCGACGCCATGAACTTTAACTACCTCGACGACACCGCACCGGAAGGACTGCTCCGCTACCGGGTGAAGTTGCTCACCTCCAACGGGCAGTATATTTATGCCGACCCGGTTACTGTTACCATCATTGCAGGCAATCATATCTTACTTTTCCCCAACCCCGTAAGCAGCCAGTTCACCGTTTTGGATGGCACCCCACGCAGCCGCCAACTGGTAATTACGGATATGAGCGGACGGATAGTATTGCAGCGGAATCTTGAGGATATCCAGGAAAAGGTGGAAGTGCAGCGCCTGGCAAATGGGATTTATAACTGTAGTATTTATGCAGATAATAAACGGATCTACTCCGCACAGTTTGTAAAGCAGCAATAATTGCTGCACAATGCCGGGTTATGATGAGCTTCCTGCTAAACAAAACAGCTGCTCCGGTAAACCGGAACAGCTGTTATTATACTTACAATGAGATAAGACTACAGGTGAATTGCTTCGCCGTAAGCTACTTCTATGGCGTCTTTTACAGATTCGCTCATAGTTGGATGCGGGTGGATGGAATCCAGCACTTCCTGGTAAGTAGTTTCCAGTTTACGTGCTACCACTGTTTCTGCGATGATTTCAGTAACGTTGGCGCCGATCATGTGGGTACCTAACCATTCGCCGTATTTGGCGTCGAAGATCACTTTTACGAAACCTTCAGTGGCACCAGCTGCAGAAGCTTTACCGGAAGCAGAGAATGGGAATTTACCCACTTTCACTTCATAACCGGCTTCTTTTGCTGCCTTTTCAGTATAACCTACAGAAGCAATTTCAGGTGCGCAATAAGTACAGCCCGGAATGTTCATGTAGTCAATTGGTTCTGGTTTGTGCGCATATTTCTTTTCATTGTATGCGATAGCTTCCACGCAGATGATACCTTCTTTGGAGGCAACGTGTGCGAGGGCCTGACCAGGCACCATATCTCCGATAGCGTAAACGCCCGGGATATTTGTCTGGTAATATTTATCAACCAATACACGGCCTTTGTCGGTTTTGATACCCATTCCTTCCAGGCCGAGATTTTCGATATTGGCAGCGATACCCACCGCGCTCAGTACCACATCTGCTTCCAGGGTGATTTCGCCGGTTTGGGTTTTCACTTTTGCTTTCACACCGTTACCACTTGCTTCAACAGCTTCTACAGAAGCGTTGGTCATGATTTCGATGCCTTTCTTTTTGTATATCTTTTCCAGTTCTTTGGAGATGTCTTCATCTTCCACTGGTACAATGCGCGGGAGGAACTCAACGATGGTTACTTTAGTACCCAGGGTTGCGTAGAAGTAGGCAAATTCAACACCGATAGCGCCGGAACCCACAACGATCATGGATTTAGGCTGCTGAGGGAGGGTCATTGCTTCACGGTAGCCGATTACATTCTTACCATCAATCTTCAGGTTTGGCAACTCACGTGCACGTGCGCCGGTAGCCAGGATGATATGTTTTGCGTCGTGTACAGTGGCTTTACCGTCTTTATCGGTTACTTCCACCTGGCCTTTGGATTTTACCTTTCCATTGCCCATTAACACGTCGATCTTATTTTTCTTCATGAGGAACTGAACGCCCCTGCTCATTTTATCAGCAACACCGCGACTACGTTTGATCACCGCCTCGAAATCCACTTTTGCATCACCGATCGTGATACCATAGTCTTTTGAATGCTGTGTATATTCAAAAACCTGTGCAGTTTTTAACAAAGCCTTCGTTGGAATACAGCCCCAGTTTAAACAGATACCACCCAGACTCTCTCTTTCCACTACTGCAGTTTTAAATCCCAGCTGAGAAGCACGGATAGCAGCCACATATCCGCCGGGCCCACTACCAATTACGATTACGTCGTATGCCATATTGTTTAATTTTTAAATTGAACTTGCCAAAGGTAAATAAATAAGCAGAAAGCACAAAGCCTATTGCAAAAAGCCACCGGAGCGGAGATTACGGGGATGTTTTGCAACATTTACCGCTGTAATCCGCGCTCCGGTGGCTTTTATACTAAAATCTTATACTATCGCAGATCTACTACTTCCACGCCAGGGTAATTTTTGGCATCGAAAGTAAAGGTAGCATCGCTCAGGTTGGTATTTGGTGTAAAATTGGTGATTTCGTAAGTATAATGGTTACCATTCTTCTCAAACACCTTCATCCTGGCAATGCTCTGGTTTTTCTTATCTACAGAAACAATCACCTTAAATATAGTCTTAGATTTATCTGTAGGCGTCAGTTCCACATTCTGGAACACCTTACCTTTTTCCTGCGTTTCTGCTTCCAGTTTGTACAGGTAATCTTTATCGTAGAAGTTGGTGAACAGTTTGGCCGGTGTCATGGCGCCACTGCTCTGATCCACGTTATTAATAGTTACTTCATTCACATCTTTCGCGTATGTCCAGGAAGTTTTGTTATCGCTGATGATTTCCTGTCCTGGCAGCGTTACTTTATATTTAGCTCCCTTCAGGTAAACAGTACCTTTTTTGGAATCAGACACGCTGTTATTAGCGCCTTCTACTTTTAATATAAAATTAGCGACTACTGTTTTTAATGACTTAAATTTATTACTAACACCATCCAGAACGGTTTTTGCCTTTGGGTCGGAAGCGCCCTTAGATTGTGCCATGCCGCTGAAAATGATACCACTCAACAACATTCCGGTTAATACAAATTTCTTCATCGTAGTTTTTTTTAGTTTGTGCTATCCAACAAAGACAAATGCCATGCCGGTATAGCCGTGTAGGTTTTTACAGGGTGCAAAATTCATTATATTTCCTGAAAAAGGGTAATAAATTCCGACCGCCTTAACATATTATAACAAATTATTAAGGATTTCATTCAGCTCGCTTTCTGTTTTCACCAGCACATCCCTGGCCTTGCTTCCCATATTGGGGCCTACGATGTTGGCGGCTTCCAGCTGGTCCATCAGGCGCCCTGCACGGTTGTAGCCCAGCTTCATCCTGCGTTGCAGGAGGGAGGTGGATCCCTGTTGGGTGGTAACAATCACCTGGGCAGCCTCTTCAAACAGCGGATCCCGGTCAGCGATACTCAGTTCGCGGCCATCCGGGTCCTTGTCATCCACGTATTCCGGTAGCAGGAAAGCATCGGGGTAGCCTTTCTGGTTACCAATGAATTCAGCCACGTTTTCCACTTCCGGCGTATCCACGAAGGCACATTGCAGGCGTACCAGTTCCCCGTTGAAGGAAACCAGCATGTCTCCCTGCCCTATCAGCTGTTCGGCGCCGCCGATATCCAGGATGGTACGGGAATCTATTTTTGAAGATACCTTAAAGGCCACGCGGGCCGGGAAGTTCGCTTTAATGGTACCGGTAATGATGTTTACAGAAGGGCGCTGGGTGGCAATGATCAGGTGAATACCTACTGCACGGGCCAGCTGGGCCAAACGGGCAATCGGCATTTCCACTTCCTTGCCGGCTGTCATGATCAGATCCGCAAACTCATCTACCACCAGCACGATGAACGGCAGGTAGCGGTGGCCTTTCAGCGGATTGAGACGGCGTTGCGTAAACTTACCATTGTACTCACGGATGTTGCGGGTACCGGCTTCTTTCAGCAGATCGTACCGCAGGTCCATTTCAATACACAGGGCATTGAGCGTGTGGATCACCTTTTTGGTATCGGTAATGATCGCATCATCTTCACCGGGTAATTTGGCCAGGAAGTGTTTCTCAATGAGCTTGTATAACGACAACTCCACTTTTTTCGGATCTACCAATACAAACTTCAGCTGGGAAGGATGCTTTTTATACAGCAATGATACCAGCAAAGTGTTGATACCAACGGATTTACCCTGACCCGTAGCACCTGCCATCAGCAGGTGGGGCATTTTGGCCAGATCGGCAATAAAGTTTTCGTTGTCGATCTTTTTACCAATGGCAATGGGCAGATCCATGGTGCTGGTCTGGAATTTTTCCGAGGCCAGCATATTTTTAAGAGATACGATGGTTTTCTTCACATTGGGTACTTCAATACCAATGGTACCCTTTCCCGGAATAGGCGCAATGATACGGATACCGAGCGCCGACAGGCTTAACGCAATGTCATCTTCCAGGTTTTTAATACGGGAGATACGAACGCCCGCAGCCGGCACAATTTCGTACAGGGTAACGGTTGGTCCTACTGTGGCACTGATCTTCTGAATGGAAATATCATAGTTTTTGAGGGTATCAATGATCTGGTTCTTATTCTTTTCCAGTTCAGCGGTATCCTGCACAATCACTTTGTCTGCATTATGATTTTCCAGCAGATCCAGGGTCGGGAACTTATAATCTCTCAGATCCAGGGACGGATCGTAAGGATCTACCGGTTCCACGGGCCGTGTGGGCGCTATCTCTTCCACTTCGTCTTCCTCGTCCTGGTAAGTGGGTTTTATTTCGAAGGCCACTTCTACCGGTTCCCCTTTCTTTTTGCTGACAGGGGCAAGCGGTTGTTCGGGCGTTTCTTCTATATACAATAATGGTCCCGGATCTTCTTCTTCCTCTTCTTCCTCCTCCTCTGCAGGCTGCCCGTTTTCGTAAGCAGGTTCGGCAGGCAGGTAAGCTGCATGGGCAGAGGGGATCACGGTGATGTCTTCCCTTTCCACCAACTGCATAGGTGGCAGGTCTTCCTCGTCTTCTTCCGGTTCCGCATGCGGCGGGATTACCATTACGCCACCGTCGTCGCGGAGACCGTTTTTACGTGCGTCTTCTTTCGCCGAGGCGGCGGGTGTTGCCGCAGTGGTTTGCATTACAGGGGCCACCGGTGATGTGGCGGGTATGGGTTTGGGTGCTTTTACTTTTTTCTCCGGCCATTTGAAGTCGAAGTTGAATTTCCAGATAAGCCAGGAGAAGCCAACAACCAGCAACAGCAGGGCGGTTCCTGTTTTGCCTACGAAGCCGGTGGTCCATTTATTCAGGGCATCGCCCAGGGCGCCGCCCCAGGGGAAATCGCCGCCGCCGATGGCAAAGGCCATTGTCATGCTGATAAAGAGCACACCAAACAGGATATATTTTATACTGCGCCAGATACGGAATACCCGGCGGCCAACGATGAAATTTACGCCGATGATAAAAAAGAAGTAGCAGAACAGGTAAGCGGCAATACCTACGCCATAAAAGAAGAAGTTATGCGATACATAAGCACCCAGGCGGCCGAGCAGGTTATCTACTTTTACATCTCCAAAAAATAATTCCCTGGTAGAATAATGGAAAATTTTATCCTGGTCATCTTCCCAGGTAAAAAGATAGGAAGTGAAAGCAATAAAGCAGTAAACAGACAATAAAAGAAAGAACACGCCCAGTACCTTGTGGGTGCGCTCATCTTTTACCAGCTCTTTTACCTTCACCTCGGGCTCCTTCTCTTTCTTCAATACATCCGGGTTCGGTGCGGGGCCTTTCGGTGGTTTCTTGCTTTCCGGTTTTTCGGTTTTCAGTTTATTCTTGGACATATTATAATTTCAGATTTGGGACTACCTGTCCTCCGACGGCGGCAACTGTAAGATCCAGTGTGCCATAAACTCGGGAACCAGGGGATCAATGGTTTGCTCCAGCTCTCCGTATTCGTTCACTTCACATGTTTTGCAGCGCTGAAACAAATGGTTTAATCCATCAAACTTACGGATTGTTGTGAGCAGATTACCATTTTCGTTCAATGCGCGTTCAATTTCTTTCAGATTGGCGGTAGCATCCACCTGTATATCTGCGGTGCCGTTGATTGCCATAAACGGACATTTGATCTGTTTCAGGTAGGTCAGCGGCTTATATCTTAATAACGAAATAGTTTCCGGACTCATATTGGCTCTCCGTATTAATTCATCCTCTGTTTGTACCTTCTTAACGTCTTCGCTTGAATTACGGTATATATCCCGGAGAATTTCCTGTGCCCTTGGCGTTATGGCTACGATGTCGCTGTCGCTTGCCAGGAGGTCCCAGTATGGCTTCATGCGTGCCTGTTCTGCCAGGATCAGGCTATCCGGTTTGCCGGCCACTTTCCCTTTGGCGAAAGCTTGCTGGTCGATCAGTTCCCGGCCGCTTATGCCCACTCCTGCCATGGATATTACAAAGGCCACTCCCGGATTGTTTGCTGCCACTATTTGCGCCACAATAGCGCCTTCGCTGTGTCCGAGTACCCCCATCCGCGAAATATCCACATCCTTCCTGGCTTTCAGGTATTTCAGCGCGGTGAGCGCATCGTGCGAAAAATCGTAGATATCGGATGTATAAAAATCGCCGGTGGAAGCGCCAAATCCCCTGTCGTCGTACCGCAGGGTAGCGATACCGTTACGGGCAAAATAGTCGGCCAGCACCAGGAAAAGTTTATGCCCTGCTATTTCCTCGTTCCTGTCCTGCGGACCGGAGCCGGAGAGCAATAACACTACAGGATACTTGCCCTGAGCTGCCGGGCGGATGAACGTTCCGGCGAGTGTTACACTGTCTTTTATGTTATTAAACCTCACCTGTTCCGTGTAATACGGGAAAGGCGGCTTTGGTTCCTGTGGTCTTTTGTACATCTCGCCGGCCGTAATTTCTTTCCGGCCAAGGTCGGCATGACTTTGATCATCGCCCAACCCGGTAATGCCCCTGAACTGCTTTGCAGCCGGGTCCCATACACCGGTAAAAGAAAACCGCATCCCGTCTATACGCAGCAACAGGGTATCCTTGCGATACACGACTGTTTCAATCTCAAACTGGTCGTCGTCCGACATTTCGGGCAGCTGGAGTGTTCCTTTATAGCCCTCGCCGTCTTTTGCCAGGTCTACGATCATACGGTATTTATCCCCGTAATATAGTTTAAAGGTGCCGTACCATTTACCGGCAATATTTGCATTATCCTGCGCCATTCCCACTGACCCTGTCAGTAAACTCACGATCAACACCCAAAAACCTCTGTACATATACGAGAATGCTTTATGCTTTTAATTTTAAGACTCCTGCCAGCAGGCAGATCCAGCCGGCAATAAAAAACACGCCGCCAACAGGCGTAATGATGCCGATGCCTTTCAGACCTACGTTGCCGGTAGTTTTGAGCAGCGTCATCAGATACAGTGAACCGGAGAACAGGATGATGCCGATAATGAAGCATCTGCCAGCCCAGATTAACTGGTTACCGGGCACATGAGCAAATAAGATGCCGGTAGCGATTAATGCAAATACGTGATAGAACTGATAAGTAACCCCTGTCTGAAAAGTAGATACGGTTTCGGGAGGCACCAGCTCTTTTAGTTTATGTGCGCCGAATGCGCCTAAAATTACTGCCAATGCACCTAATACCGCCGCCCAAACTAAAAAACTCTTATGCATATTAGAAATTTTGCGTAAAGGTATCCAATGAAATATTATCAGATGTAATTATATGCTTCGATTGCTGGTAAAAAGGAAGACGCTCTGCCATTTTCTTCTCTACAAACCCGGTCAGGTCTTCATCTTCCAGACCGGCAATCAACGGCCGTTTGAATTTTTTACGTTGCAGGCGTTCCACCATTACATCTACAGAAGGGTTGATCCAGATGGTAGTGCCATGTTCGTTCATAAAATCCATATTCTCCTGGAAACAGGGCGTGCCCCCGCCGCAGGAGATCAGGAAGTTTTCCTGCTGGGATAACTCCCGGAGCAGCTGACTTTCCTTTTCACGGAAATAATCTTCGCCCTTGCTGGAAAAAATATCAGCAATGGTCATCTCCTCCGCTTCCACAATCACTTCATCCAGATCGTAGTAAGGCAGTTGCCAGTGATCCGCCAGTTGTTTACCCCAATAGGATTTTCCGGCACCCATAAAACCGAGTAAATAAATCTTCATAAATAACGCGACAGTGCTTAATAAATTCGTTCCTCACGCAGGATGAGTCCATGCCAGGCATAGGTCATTTTCCATAATATATTGCAAATATAACCGGGTATTTGTATCCTGTTTGTTAAAATCGGCGGTGATGAAACCGGCCTGTTGAAAAACAAAGGGATGCAATTTCATATTCTCCTTAAAATCAACGCTTCCCCGGCCATACCATTTAAACATCGCTTCTTTGGCGCTCCAGCAGATTGTTTTATGCGACAGCTCCTGTTTGGGATCGATAAACGACCGTTCTGAAGGCGACAGGAACTTGTGAGACACCAGTTCTATTTTAGGTTTTACCTCTTCAATGTCTATGCCCACCGCTGCTTTGGTACTAACGATAGCGGCAGCATAATCGCCGCAATGTGAAATGGAGAAGTGGTGGCTATCACCTGCCAATACCGGTTTACGGGTATGTGTAAACATAATTTCCTGAATGGGGAATTCCGGGAAAAGCGTTACCAGCAAATACCTGCCCGCAAAATGCTGTAAGCGTTTATGCGGATGGTGAATAGCCCGGCTGATGCTTACCTTTTCCTGGAAAAAATTTTCCGTTTCTGTTATCTTCCATACACCCAGCTTCGTTTCCGGATCAATTTGTATCGTTCGTATTAATGGCATATCTTGCCAAATTAAAGCAAAAAAGCAGAAAAAACAGCTTTTGGCAGCAGGTCTTTCACTAAATGCCAACAGCTGAAAAATAAAAGCTAACAATACAGCTCACTAAAACTAAACGAACCTAAGCATGATTCTGTCAGACAAACGGATATTGGAGGAAATTGAAAAAGGCACTATCGTTATTGCTCCCTATGACCGGAAATTTCTGGGTACCAATTCTTATGACGTGCACCTGGGGAAATACCTGGCTACCTACAAAGACCGTGTACTGGATGCGCGCAAACACAATGAAATTGATCATTTTGAAATTCCGGAGGAAGGGTTTGTGTTACAACCCGGCACCCTTTACCTCGGCGTAACAGAAGAGTATACCGAAACGCATGCACATGTGCCGTTCCTGGAGGGCAAATCCAGCACCGGCCGCCTCGGGATCGATATCCATGCCACCGCCGGTAAAGGCGATGTAGGATTCTGCAACACCTGGACCCTGGAAATTTCCTGTGCACAACCTGTACGCATATACGCAGGAATGCCCATTGGCCAGCTGATCTACTTTATGGTAGAAGGCGAAGTAGAAACGCTCTATAACAAAAAAGGAAATGCCAAATATAATGGTCGCACCATAAAACCGGTGGAGAGCATGATGTGGCGGAATGAATTTTAAATAAGGAAGCAGTCAGCAGCCGCCAATGGCTAACTGCTGACTGCTATTTTCAACTCATGTGCTTCTGTAATGGTGGGCACTTCCAGCTTCCTGACCAACCGTTCCATGGCTGCCGCCGGCACTACTTCCTCCCGCTGCCGGTTTTGCTGTAACAGCTTCGCTGCCGGCACTTCCACATACACAATTGTTACCGCTGCCTCATACGTTGTAAAAAGACTGATCACCTGTTCCCTCATCTGCCGTGTAATGTTGGTGGCGTTCCATACAAAGGATTTTTTTTCCCGGAGATAGATCCTGGCTTGTTCCTTCGCAGCCTGGATCACTACACCATTGCCGCTTTTATCAGTAGGACTTATTTTCATGGTTTGCCGGATATGATCCAGGGAGATGACCGGCAGGTGTTTATAATGCCGCTGTATATACGTGTCTTTCCCCGCGCCAGGTAATCCGCTCATCAGTATGACCGGTGTTTGCGGCGTTTCAAAGGGCACATAGTCCGGTGAGCTGCCGGTTTTTAACAGGTATTCCATGCGCGCCTGCGGTGTGGCAAACGGGCGTGGTTGTCCCCAGCAGTTATTTTCCCGGCACAACTCTTCGAAGCAATCCAGCCGGTAGAGCAGGTCTGCCTGATCGGCACAGTTGCGCCCAAGCGCATCGGCGCGGGCCAGCAATGCCAGCAGCTGTGTATTCACTTCCAGGCTGGCGGTGATCAGCGCTTTCTGCGGATCCGGCTTTTCAAAGATCCATAGCGGCAGGCCGTGGTACCTCACCAGTTTGGCGATTTGCTCGCGGACAAGGAAGGGCGCCGGCACATCCCCGTAAAGGATTTGCCGGGCCCGCGCTTCTCCTTTGCGGGCATGACCCGCAGAAGTGATGCGACCATCCGGTTCAATAACCGTAGTGCTGTATTTTTCCACGTCGTGCAGCAGTGCGGCTGCCCACAGCAGTTCCTGGTCTGCCGCCGGCAATTGCCGGTAGCCCGGCAACTGTTGCAAGGCTGCCAGTACCATCTGCGTATGTACGGCCACGTTACCTTCTGCGTGGTGCCGCGCGTCCTGCGGAACTTCCTGCATCACGCGCACCCATTCAAATGTATGTTCCAGGTGCGACCAGTTTTTATTTTCACTGAGCTGCCACATAGTTACCTCCTTCATTATTTAACCTGGCACGGCGCCAATGGCGGGTCCAGTGCTGGTCTGTTTTTACATGTCCTTTGCGGACATACTTAAACACGTTGTCTGCAAAATCGCTTACCGCATACCCGTTGGCATTGCGGGATACAATGCCTTCCATGGTAGCGGGTTTACCGGTATGCACGTCGTGCGGATCAAAGGCGCCGGAACCGTTTACCAGCCCCAGTATATCACGCTCAAACTCCTGGCGTGTAGCCGGCGGCGTTATACGCTTTACTTCCGGCACCACCGGCAGGCCGAGCATTGCCGCGTAGAATTGGGTTTCCTCCCAACTGAGCCACTGCTGGCCTTCCCGGATGCCGAATATATAAAAGTGATGATCCAGGTTGCGGTATTCAATAGAATGTACCGCGTAAAGATTTTCGAGGAAGATCTCCAGGTCACCCAGGTCGTTCTTTATGCTTTGCCAGTAGCGGCGGATGCTTTCTGTCCACGGCGAAGTAGTGGGCGCTGCATGTGAGCGCGCAAATACCCCGTACCGGGATAAGCAGTTATTTTCTCCGTCCAGTTTTTCCGTATGGATCAGCACCGGTATCTGCTGCAACGATTGCCAGTATTCATATTGAATACGGTCGTCGCTCGTAGTGCCGGGCGAAAACGGATAATGCCAGGTACGGCCATATTTCTGAGAAATTGCCATGTCATCAGGGTTTAAGTTAAACAATAGTTTCACAGGCCGGTTCCGGGATGGAACGGCGAAAGGAATGATTTAATATGCCTGTGAAATTACATGGCTCAAGTGTTTGCAGTTTTTAATCAAGTACGCCGCAAAAGTAAAGAAAATAATTAAATAGTATATTACACAGGCTTTTGAAAACAACAACAATCATCTTCTGCAAATGAAAAAATTCCTTCTTTGCGCAACCGCCGCAGCTGCCCTGGCAGCCTGTAATAACGGCAACAGCAGCAACCAAACCAAGGGTACCGACAGTACGCTGAACCAGGCTTTCAGCGCCTACCAGGCACATTTTATTGACGCCCTCTGGAAAGAAAACCCCGACTGGGCTACCAGTGTGGGCTATCATAAATACGACTCGGTGCTGGTAGTGCCGGACAGCGCGGCTGCCGCAGCGCGACTCGCATTTGCGCAGCAACAACTGGATTCCCTGAAATCCTACGATCCCGCTGCATTGAATGACGCCAATAAAATTGATTACCAGCTGATACAGAACTACCTGGAATCGGTACAATGGGGTATTAAAGAGCAGAAAAGCAACGAATGGGACCCATCTTCCTATAACGTTAGTAACACGTTTGCCTTTATCTTAAATGAAAACTACGCGCCGCTGGAAACCAGGCTACGCAGCTTTGGCAGCAGGTTGAAAAATATCCCGGCTTACTACGAAGCCGCTAAAAAACAGATCAAAGATCCCGTACCGGAACTTACTTCGCTGGCAATAGACCAGAACAACGGGGGCATATCGGTATTTGAAAAAGACTTTGCAGATTCGCTGAAGAAAACGGGTATCCCGGCAGCAGAGCAGACCGCCATGCTGGCCAGTGCCCAAACTGCCACCAAAGCGATCCGTGATTACGCCGCGTGGCTGAAGGCATTGAAGCCGGAGCATCCGCGCAGCTTCCGTTTGGGCAAAACGCTGTACGATCAGAAGTTTAAATTTGATATCCAGTCGTCCTTTACTGCCGCGCAGATCTATGATTCCGCGATAGCACGCAAAGCTTTTGTGCATGGTGAAATGACAAAGATCAGCCGCCAGTTGTGGCCGAAATATTTTGGTAATACACCGATGCCATCTGATTCGCTGGAGCTCATAGGCCGTATGATCGATACGCTTTCTGTGAAGCATGTGAAGCCGGAAGAGTTCCAATCGGCCATAGAAAAGCAGCTCCCTTCGCTGATTGCGTTTATCAAAGAAAAGGACCTGTTGTATATTGATCCGTCCAAACCATTGGTGGTACGTAAAGAACCGGCTTACATGGCAGGCGTGGCAGGCGCCTCCATCAGTGCGCCCGGCCCCTACGACAAAGGCGGCAACACCTACTACAATGTTGGCAGCCTGGAAGGATGGCCAAAAGATAAAGCAGAAAGTTATTTGCGTGAATACAATCAATACATCCTCCAGATACTGGATATTCATGAAGCTATACCGGGGCATTATACCCAGCTGGTGTATGCCAACCAATCGCCCAGCCTCATTAAATCGCTCATGAGCAATGGCGCCATGATTGAAGGATGGGCCGTATATACTGAGCAGATGATGCTGGAAAACGGCTATGGTAATAACGAACCCGAAATGTGGCTGATGTGGTATAAGTGGAATCTGCGCACCGTATGTAATACCATTTTGGATTACAGTGTGCATGTAAAAGATATGAGCAAGGAAGATGCAATTCATTTGCTGACCAAAGAAGCGTTCCAGCAGGCCGCAGAAGCAGCAGGTAAATGGAAGCGGGTGAGTGTATCCAGCGTGCAGCTGACCAGCTATTTCACGGGTTACAAAGAAATCATTGATCTCCGCGAAGCTTACAAACAGCAGCAGGGCAAGGATTACAGCCTGAAAGCGTTTAATGAGAAATTCCTGAGCTATGGCAGTGCGCCGGTGAAGTATATTCGCCAGTTGATGCTGGCTCATTAGCGGATGTTGTCTTTCTCAGGATTACGCTGATTTTATTGATTTTAAGGATTTGAACACTTTGGATTTTAAATGATTTGGGGAGATCTGAGTAGATAATTTAAGATAAATAAGCGGATAAAAGATTTGGGGAGATATGAGCGGGTATATCCGCTTATATCTCCCCAAATCATTTAAAATCCAAAGTGTTCAAATCCTTAAAATCAATAAAATCAGCGTAATCCTGAGAAAGACAAAATCCGCGTCAGGTGTCGCACGTAACATCGTCCCAGAACTGGTTCCTGTAGTTGGTGAGCCAGTTGAGGGCGTAGTGCCGTTCGTATACGATGCCGGGATGCAGCGGTTCTTTTTCGCCTTTCAAGCGGGCGTCTACACAGGCCCAGTTGGCGCGGTAGTAGAGGTCGTTGGCGTCGAGAATTTCTGTGGCGCTGCGCAATTCTGTGGCGCCGGCCAGGAATGCTGTGGGATCGGAGGCAGGGCCGCGGAAGGGAAAGGCTTCTTCCGGCACCATATCGAGGTTGCAGAGGGCGTCCATTTCGCCGAGAGACGGTACTTTTTTCAATGCCCAGAGCAATACCCAGATGTCTTCACACTTCCAGGTTTCCCGTGTTTTGGCGTCTTCCTGCGGATCTTCCAGGAAGGCTCTTTCGGCGGGTGTGGTTTTATCCCAGAGCTGATGTTGTTGCAGGTAGCTGATAACGGTGGGGCTTTCGAGGTATCCGAAGGCCACGGTGTTTACGGCGGCGAGTACGGCTACCCGTTGGGCTGTTTCTGCGGCGGTGCGGAGCACGACTTCCTGCTCATCGCGGATAACAGGAAGGTTGACGGTTGTTTTCACCTGCATTTCCTGCAGGAGCTGTATGTTCCGTTGTTTTCTTTCTGTTGCGGCGGAGGAAGGCGTGTCCTGGTTATCGAAATACCGTGCGTTGATATTTACGGTGAGATTGGTAGCGGTAGAATGACCATTTACATCGAGCAGCAGTGCGCCGGTTTTATCCCAGAAGCCTTGTACTTCGGTGTTGAAGATGAAGTTATTTTCGCAGAAGAAGATGCCATCCAGTTCGTCGGCCAGGTCCATGATGGCGGCCCGGAGGTCGCCGTTGAAGGAGGGTGTGGCGAGGATAACGATTTCCGTATTGAGCGTCGCTACTTTTGCGAGCAGCAGTTCTTTCAGGGCCGGGTTTTCTGCCGGCAGCTGCTGTACAAAGCCGTACATGCCGAGCAGGTTGGTGGTTACCGGGTCGTCGTTCCGTACCAGCTGGTAACCGGGCGTGGCGCGTTGCCGGTAGTTGATGGTGAGGGTATGACCTTTTCGCAGCAGTTTTTTCCCTGATGTGATGGTCAGTTGTTCCCAACGGTTCGCCGGTCCGTTTACTTTCACTGCCTGATCTCCAAAATGCGCCCTCATACGGGTCAACACTTTCTCCATTTCCACCTCATGCGTATAGAGCGTACAATTTTCCATGCTATTTCTTTCGAGGGGGCAAAGGTAGCTTAAAGCGGTTAAAGATGGTACCGGATTTGCCTTATTACAGGAAAACGGACGACATACGCATATTTATTCCAAGCATAAACATTTTCATATGAGTAAGCGATCATTGCCTGTACTGGCTGCCTTCCTGTTGTTTATAGCTGCGAGCTGCGTGCCGCCGAGACGTCCCCGGCCGCCTAAACCACCCCGCCCCCGTGTTCAGGTTATTTTGCCTTTTTCGCTCCCGGCCGGTTCTGCAGCAGGTGGAGGATTTTATTCAGCTTAACCGGGTCGTTGATGTAAGGCGACAGGTCGAACAGTTCTACTTTCCGGAAGGCCACCGGGTGACTTTCGCTTTGCAGGGAGATAGAGCCTTCGGATAACAGTTTACCATCTTTTAACAGTCCTGGTTGCGGATGGGAAACATTGCCCCCGCCCATTTGCGGTTTATTGTATACAATAACAGTATCGCCTTCTACAATGTGTTTAATAACGGAGTCGCGCAGCACCAGCGCTTCCGCGCGCACCCAAACATCGCCCTGGTATGTTTTGGAGGTGGAACTGATGCAATGGTCTTTGATAAGTTTTCCATTCATTACCACATTGGTGCCCGGCGTACACAGGTTGGCCGTAGAGCGGGGATCGGTGCCATTACCGCCCAGTAATTGTTCTTCCAGCGAAATGGGGAAGTCCTGGTCTTTGGTCATGCTGGCGGCAGTTTGTCCGTGCAGCATGATACCACTGTTACGGAAAGCCCATCCGGGGCCGCCTTTTACCTGGTCGCCGGTAAATTTATATTCTACTACCACCAGGTAGGCAGAAAAGTTCTTTTTATAGAAGATGTGTCCATATTGTTCCCTGAACTCGTCATAATTTTCGTAGCTCACTTTCAGCATGCCGCTGTCTACCCGGAAGGTATTCCCGAAATTATCGTTCAGGTCATGCCCGGTTATTTTAACGTCCCAGTCTTTCAGGTCCTTGCCATTAAAGAGTTTTAACCATTTATTGGGTGCAATTTCCTTCTGTGCTGAGCTATGGAGGCCGGCCAGCAGTAATAGCGCGGTGAGTGCTTTTTTCATGTGTTCTTTTATTTACCGGGTTAAGATAGCCTATCGCTGAGAGAAATGCAAGATGTGGTTGGCATATAATTCGTGCTGCCACAATCATATTTACTTTCTTATGAAAACACTGTTACGTATACTTCTTCCTTTGGGAGTACTGATTAGTTCCGTTGCTTACGGACAGGAAAACGGCAACTGGCAAAACGTGCTGGAGCAGCAATTACAGGTATTGGCCACTGCGGCGCCGGAGGACTGGCCACCGCGGATAGAAACGCTTACCGCATTGGCGGAGGCGCATCCGGAGGAATGGCTGCTGCAGTATTATGCGGGGTGGTCGGCTACACAGTTATCGTTTAAGTCGGATAAAGCGGCTGCCGACGCGTTGTGTGAAAGGGCAGGACCTTTTGTGAAGAAGGCGCTTTCCATGCAACCGGGTAATACGGAAACGCTGACATTGATGGGGTATTGGCTGTCTGCCAGGATCAATGCTACTCCTTCCCGCGGGGTTTCCCTGGGCAGCCAGAGCAGGAGTTATGCAGAAAAGGCTATTGCGGCTGATTCTTCGAATCCGCGGGCATGGCTGGTAAAAGCGTTGAATATTTACTATACACCCGCTATTTTTGGCGGCGGTAAACAGCGGGCTAAGCCGACAGTAGATATTGTGGCGGCCAAGTTCGCCGCATTCAGACCGGATAATGCGCTGGCGCCTAACTGGGGTCAGCAGATCTTTGATGCGCTGATGGCTTCCTACCAGTAAGCATGTTTTCCCCTTGTGAGCGTAGTGTGTAAGAAATTACGCACCGTATCGGATGTGCCACAGGAACATAAGAGAAGCCATCATATTTATCTTGCTAAATATCAATAAATTAGATCATTTACCACAAAAGTGCAGGGTTTTAGCTGTAAGTTCCCCAAACTGTATATATGAGTTCCTTAACACAACAACTTAGTTTTCAAGATCCACAACAACCAAAAGCAGGGTCCATATATGATAGCTCCAATATCATCAATGTTACACCCGAAGGCCGGATTGTCTCTATTTTTTCCGGTGCATGGCTGCTCGGCAGCGCCATCAGTAAAGTAGATAAATCGCCTGTATCCAGTCTTTTAAAACTCCTGGGAGCCGGTTACCTGTTATACAGAGGTATCAGCGGTAATGACCTGGTAAATGGATTTCTGGGTAAACGGAAACCGGATAAGCATACTGCGTCTGTAAATATCAGGACTACCATCTCTATTGATAATCCGAAGGAGGAGGTGTATTATTTCTGGCGGCAGCTGAACAATCTTCCGGTGTTTATGAAGCATTTGCAGTCGGTAGAAGAAACGGATCCATTCCACTCGCATTGGGTGGTAAAGGGGCCTGGTGGCATTGGTACGCTGGAGTGGGATGCTGAAATTGTGAAAGAGGTACCGGGAGAACTGATTGGCTGGAGATCTTTGCCGGGGTCCTCTATTGCTACTGCGGGCAGGGTTACCTTCCGGGAAACCTTTAACGGGGGAACTGAAATTGATGTGATGATTACCTACCGGCCACCGGCCGGATATGTAGGCTCCGGGCTGGCCTGGTTGCTGAATCCGGCGTTTGAAAATATGCTGGTAAAAGACATCAAACGTTTCAAAAATTATATGGAAACCGGCGAGATACTAAAGTAGTTTTACCCAATAAAAAAGCGGAGATAATGAACCATCTGTTTGTTATCTCCGCTTTTTTTATGTGAACTATCATTACGACAATGCTTCTCTTCTGAACCTGTTGTAAACGCCCTGACTTTTATTAATCAGTTTCAGCACTCTTTGGCGGGCGTCGTCCTGCAGGCCGGTTATTTCGTGTTCGAATACTTCTTTCAGATCCGACAGATCTTCTCCGCCTTTTCCTACCAGGCCATTGATCTTATGGCGCCAATCATCTGCTGTTGTTTTGATTTTTTTGCGGGTTTTATCGCCGCTATCAGGGGCTGTTAATAATCCAATTACTAAACCGGTAGTTAGGCCGGCTATAGCACCTGCAAGAAATTTCGTTGTAGACATAATTTCTGGATTTTTATGGTTTAACAAATGATTTGTGTGCATGGTTCATTCACACGGTAACCAGAAATTTTCAAATATCAGGCCAGTAAAAGTAATGAGCGAAGATCCGATCTTAAAGAAATGTTATTGTGTAAAATAAAGGGAGGAAAAACCACCTGCTAAGAGAGAGTAAATGTACCAGTATCAATATCGTGAAAATTCGAAGGGAACGCTATCCAGGACAACATCAGAGTTGACATTGTCCCGGCAGGTGGATAAGATAAGCGTATTAGATAATGGAATTTATAAAAGTCAAACGGAGCAGTAAAATAATTACATTCTGGTATTTTTCAAACCTTTTTGAAAGAAATGAAATAATAAATTTTATTAAAAAGTAAATCCTCCCCGGAAAGTAAATACCAGAGAGGATTTGTGTGTTCCGGCACAATATTATACAATAGTCTTATATCTTCGGTATAATACCTTTTTAGCCTGAATATCTGAAAAGCACCAGGTATGAAAACGGAATGTTAACAGGAAGATAACCCTTGCGTATACCTTAAGAATACCTCCATTATGCTTTGACTACGCTTTAAACACGCTTTATCCATGCTTCATCCACGCCTTTGAGGTGGACTTGATGTGGACTTGATGCGGAGGTGAGGTGGACTTGATCCGGTCTACTTTGCATCCAGCATATTGGAAACCAGGCGGTTAAAGTCGGCCTGGAATTGTTCATAATGCTCACCTGTTCCGGGGCCGGAAAAGCCGGTATGAACCTCCTGCACGTTCCCTTTTTTATCGATAAAGACAGTGGTAGGGAAGCCTTTGATGCCAGTGAGCTGCGGGAGCGTTTTCTCTCCTTTCTCAGGATCAGCGGGCGTTACGCCGGTGATCAGTACCGGGTAGTGCACATCAAAACGTTTCAGGAAGCCTTCCAGCGCATGTTTCGACTTTTCGAAGTCGGTGGTGCGTTCGTAGGCCAACCCGATCACTTCCACGCCGCGGTCTTTGTTTTTCTCATACCATTTGCTGAGGAAGCCGGTTTCGTCCATGCAATTAGGGCACCAGGAACCCATCAGGGTGATGATCACCACTTTATTTTTGAAGCGGTCGTCTTTGATACTCACCTTGTTGCCGTTGAGATCGGGGAAGGTGAAATCCAGTTGTTGCTGACCAGGTTTCATGGTGGCGATGGTTCTTTCGTCGGGGAGTTTGGCGGTATCATTTTTCACGGCCGACCAGTACTCGAGTCCGTCGCCGATACCAGCGAAGAAGCGACCGTTTGTGATGCTGTCTTTCCCCACGCGGGCGGTAAACAGGTAGGCGTGGGAGCCGTCGAAGGTAGAAAGGCGCAGGGTATCGCCATCCACCACGCCGTCCAGGAAGCGGTAGTCGCCGGTGGTGGTGAGGAACGTGCCATGCACGGTGTTACCGGATTGTTTAAACTCACCGATGGCGGTGGAAGGGGCTTTGTCCTTATCTTTTGCAGATACGAACTGTGTTACCCAGCGGCCGGATACATTGGCGGTGGCCGGTGTATTTACGGCGAAGCGTTCTGCTTTGCCTGCGACGGCAGAGAAAGGAATGCTTACGTCCTTATCGGCGAGGTGCCTGATCCAAAGTCCTTCTGCTGCGCTGTCGGAGGTGAGCTTCGCTTTAAATTCCGAGTCGAAGAAGGGCATTTTAATCAACAGGGAGTCGCCGGTTACAGACACTTCATCTACCAGTAATTTATCTGTCGCATTCAGCACGTACAGCACCTTTTTACCAGCGGTAGTATCTTTTACTTCAAAGTTGAAAACGATGTCTGCCCCGTCGGTGCGGTGCAGTTTGGCCTGCCACACACCATTGGCGGGGTTTTTAGTAGACTGACCGGTATTGCAGGCGGTGAAAGCCAGGCTTATACCCGCCAGGAAGATGCTTAATTTTTTCATAAGACTACGTTTGTGAATAGTTCCTTTCGCCAAAGAGCAGGCTGCCAATACGCACCAGGGTACTCCCTTCCTGCAGGGCGAGGTGATAGTCGGCGCTCATGCCAATGGACAATTCTTTAAAGGACGCTTCGTTGTTAAAGTAAGTGGTTTTAACGGATCCGAATAACTCGCGGAGCTGGTGGAACTCTTCCCGGATCTGTGTTTCATTGGAAGTATTGGTAGCCATGCCCATCATGCCGGCAATGCGTACCTGTGAAAAAGCGGATGGACTGGCCTGGTATGTTTGCAGCAGTTGCTGTAATTCCTGCGTATCCATACCAAATTTCGTTTCTTCTGCTGCAATGTGAACCTGTAACAGGCAATGAATGATGCGCTGATGTTTAGCGGCCTGTTTATTGATTTCCTGCAACAGTTTAAGACTATCCACTGCATGAATCGTATGCACAAATGGCGCAATGAATTTCACTTTATTGGATTGCAGGTGACCAATAAAATGCCATTCTATATCTGCCGGTAAAAGTGTTTGTTTTTCTGTTAGTTCCTGTACGTAATTTTCGCCGAAGATCCTTTGTCCTGCTGCATAAAACGCAGCGATATCTTCCACTGGCTTCGTTTTGGAAACGGCTACCAGCCGGGCGTGATGAGGATGGAGCCGGTCGAGTACTTCGTGGTATGCTGCTAAATTGATTGCCATCGCGCAAAGATAGTGCGAATTTTGTCTTTCTCAGGATTACGCTGATTTTACTGATTTTACTTTTTGGATTTTTTGGATTTTATAACTGATTAAAATATTAGGGAGATATGAGCGAATATATCCGCTTATATCTCCCTGATCTTTTTAAAATCCAAAAAATCCAAAAAGTAAAATCAGTAAAATCAGCGTAATCCTGAGAAAGACAACCTCCGCGAAAATCTACGCTAAGATGCTCCGGCTGATAACGATGCGTTGTACTTCTGAGGTGCCTTCATAGATCTGGGTGATCTTGGCGTCGCGCATGAGGCGTTCTACGTGGTATTCCTTCACGTAGCCGTAACCGCCGTGAACCTGTACGGCTTCGGTGGTTACCCACATGGCGGTTTCAGAGGCAAAAACTTTGGCCATAGAGCTGCTAAGGGTATAGTCCTGGTCCTGGTCTTTATCCCAGGCGGCTTTGAGGCATAACAGGCGGGCGCCTTCTATGCGGGTGGCCATGTCTGCCAGCTTAAACTGGATGGCCTGGTGCTGGGATATTTCTTTACCGAATGCTTTTCTTTCTTTGGAATATTTCAGGGCCAGTTCATATGCGCCGCTGGCGATGCCGAGCGCCTGGGAGGCGATGCCGATACGACCGCCGGCGAGGGTTTTCATGGCAAATTTAAACCCGAAGCCGTCCTCTCCTATCCTGTTTTCCTTTGGCACTTTTACGTCCTGGAACATCACGCTGTGGGTATCGCTGCCGCGGATGCCGAGTTTATTTTCTTTGGCGCCGATAGTGATACCGGGCATTTCTTTTTCCACGATGAGGGCGTTGATACCTTTACTTCCTTTTTCAGGATGGGTTTGCGCCATTACCAGGTATACGCTGGCCGAGTTACCGTTGGTGATCCAGTTTTTGGTACCGTTGAGCAGGTAATGATCTCCTTTATCTTCTGCGATGGTACGCTGGGAGGTAGCATCAGAACCGGCTTCAGGCTCACTCAGCATAAATGCGCCTATTATCTGCCCGGAAGCCAGGGGCACCAGGTATTTCTGTTTTTGTTCTTCTGTACCAAAAGCTTCGAGACCCCAGCAAACAAGGGAGTTATTCACACTCATCACCACGGAGGCAGAGGCATCTATCTTAGAAATTTCTTCCATTGCCAGTACATATGAGATTGCGTCCAGTCCTGCCCCACCATACTTCGGGCTCACCATCATGCCCAGGAAGCCGAGTTCCCCCAGTTTTTTGATCTGTTCAGCAGGGAACTTCTGGTGTTCATCCCTTTCTATCACACCCGGCAGTAATTCCGCGACAGCAAAGTCGCGTGCTGCCTTTTGTATCATCAGATGCTCTTCCGTCAATTGAAAGTCCATGGTTTTAATTTTATGTGGTAATCCACTCAAATTATTTATAAATCATCAGCTAAAAAAATAGCCCGATTAAAATTCAACGTTGTCAACCAGAACAGGCGAAATATTGAACAAATCGCTACAATAACGCTACTGTATTGGATTTGATTCAGATATTATATACAAGTTTTTCACCATTACACGTTCTGCTGCTTTGGGCGTTCACATAAAATCCTGTAGCTTGCCTGTAATGCTATTTTTATGAAGAATATTAAAATAATAGAAGTAAAATCGGAAATAGGAGCAGGTACGCGTGGCGCCAGTTTGGGTGTGGATGCTATTAAGATTGCTGCGCTGGACTTTATGAGCAACTTTTTTGTACACTTTCCCACCGAGGCCATTGAAACGGAAAATAAGCTATTGTTTGAACCTATTGAATCGCCCTATGCCAAAAGGATCAAAGGCACTTTTAACATGTACGAGCGTATCAGCAAGAGTGTATGTGAAACGGTGAAAGCAAACTGGTTCCCGGTATTGCTTTCCGGCGACCACAGTACTGCCGGCGCAACGATTGCAGGCCTGAAGATGGCACATCCCAAAGCCAAGCTGGGCGTGATCTGGATAGATGCGCATGCTGATCTGCATACGCCTTATACCACCCCTTCCGGTAATATGCATGGTATGCCGCTGGCTACGGCTATTGCGGAAGATAATATGGATTGCAAGGTGCATGACCTGGATGAGAATACTGCCAAAATGTGGAATGCCTTAAAAAACATTGGCAAAATAGCGCCGAAGGTACTTCCGGAAGATATTGTATTTATTTCCCTGCGGGATTATGAGAAAGAAGAAGATTACCTGATCAAGCAATATGGTATGAAGGTGATCACTACCAGTGAAGTACGCCGGAAAGGGCCGGAAAATATTTCCCGTTCCGTGTTCCGTTACCTGAGTGATTGTGAGTACATCTATGTTTCTTTTGATGTGGACAGTCTGGATGCTTCCATTTCCAAGGGCACCGGCACGCCGGTAAGTAATGGACTGAGGGAGCGGGAAGCGGAGGATCTGATTGCCAAGTTCATGCAGCACCGTAAGATCTGTTGTTTTGAGATCACTGAAGTAAACCCTACACTTGACCGTGAAAACCTGATGGCAGAAATTGCCTTTAATATTTTACAGCGCAGCGTGAATGTGCTGATGATGAACTGATGTTTGTTATAATTTAAAGTAGGCGATAAGCCAGCCGGTGACTTCGCTGTAGCTGCGGATCCCTTTCTCTTGTTTATTAGCTTTGAGGTAGCGGTCGTACAGCAGGGAGGAATACGCATCTACTTTTCCCGTATAGGGTTCATAAAAATCGATGATCGCTTTATAGTCGGCTTTTACGCCGGGAAGCGCCCTTTTCCAGATGTTGCGGGCGAGGGTGGTATCGCGGAGGGCGAGCTGACGGACGCTATAAAGAAACATATCAAAATTGGCGGCATAACGGAAATGGCTATCCGGAATGCTGGTTGCCGCCAGGTAACCTACAAAGTTCGCTTCTTCTTCCGGTGCATACCCTATCTGGTGTGCAATTTCATGACAGGAAACAAATGGCAGCAATACATCCGGAACGGTGGTATTGACCTGTGCTTCGTTGGTAAACGGGTTAAGGTAGCCGGTAACACCGGGGTAATTAAGCCAGTGCCCGAACATAGCCGGTTTTATGCTGGGTGCTTTATAACGCAGGGCTGGCCAGGTTTTGGCGGCTGCGTCGTAAGCGGCGACGGCTCTTTCAAAAACAGGTTTGCCGGTGGTATCTGTTTTCATAGTGCCGGTGGTATCGCCGGTATTGGTTTTTTCCAGGTTGACGAGTTGCAGTAATGTATCCGATAATTGATAAAGCTGTTGCGTATTATAAGTGCCGGTAACAAGGTGTGTATCGCGGGTGAGTGAGTTGCGTTCGTAGTTAAAACCCCATAGCACGAGGAAGGCGAGATACACACTCAGCAGGAACTGAACACCGCGGAGCAGTTGAAAACCCAGGGCTTCCCAGCGTGCGCGGATGAGTTTATAACATAGTTTTAACAAATAGAGTATTCCTCCGATAATCCAGGCAGTATATATTACATCGCCAATACTGAATGGAACTATACCTGTTACTTGTCTGAACGCCAAACTACTCCAATCGTACCACCTATGGAAGTAGAAATCGCTGAAGCGGTTACTCCAGGCGAATAATCCTTTTAACAATAGTATAGCCGTAAGTGTTAGTACAATACGGACGATTTTCTTTTTAATCCGGACTTTTGTCTCCATATAATGTGGCGGAACATGATAGATGAAATTCTACAAAAACAGTTAAGCGCAGCACTTTCCGAACATTTGAAAGTAAAAATACATATTAATGATGCAAAAAGCGTGCATGGTGGCGATATTAACGAATCTTTTCGTATAGGCACCAACGAGGGGTATTTTTTTATCAAGATGAACGATGCGGGGAAGTACCCGGATATGTTTAAGCAGGAGTATGCGGGGTTGCTGGAGTTGCAGGCTGCCAAAGCGCTGCATACGCCCAGACCGCTGGGTTACGGGAGTGTGAACGGAAGGGCTTACCTGTTGCAGGAGTTTTTGACGAAGGGGCAGGCTGTAGCTGATTTCTGGGACGACTTTGCCGTTTCGCTGGCGAAGCAGCATCGTGTAACGCGGCCTCATTACGGGTATGCGGGTACCAACTATATAGGAAGTTTGAAACAGTATAATACGCCGTACAGCAGCTGGCCGGTGTTTTATGCGTTTAACCGTTTATTGCCACTGATCCGAATGGCTTATGACCAGCAGCTGGTAGACCGGCAGCTGGTGCAGCAGGTAGAGCGGTTGTGCCGGCGGTTGCCGCAGATATTCCCGGCAGAGGCGCCGGCGTTGCTGCATGGTGATTTATGGTCAGGTAATTTTATGGTGGGGAGTAACGGGCGGGCCAGTGTTTTTGATCCGGCGGTGTATTATGGTCACAGGGAAATAGACCTGGCGATGGCGCGGCTTTTCGGTGGTTTTGACACGCGGTTTTATTATGCGTACCAGGCCGCTTTTCCATTGCAGCCGGGGTGGCAGCAGCGGATAGGCATTTGCCAGTTATACCCGTTGATGGTACATTTCATCTTATTTGGCGGCAGTTATTACAACAGCATGAAAGAGGTGCTGCAATCGTATTGATTATTCGCCGGGGGAATCGATAAAGTCGCGCATTTTGCCATATTCTTCTTCCACGAGCGGATAATAGCGGTTTACATCTTCCCGAATTTCATCAAAAAGCCGGCAGATTTCTGTGCTGTGCAGTTCCTGGTTGACGCGCAGATAATTTTCCAGTTCCTGCATTTTGGCGCTGATCCAGGTGAGGCCTACCATAGCAAAATTCGGCTTTAGTTTATGTACCTGGAATTTCATGGCTTCCCATTCGTGGTTATCCACCATTACCTGTAGTTTGGTGATTTCATCCCGGATGGTTCTGATAAAAATTTCAAAGAGGTCTGCGGCATAGGAAATATTGCTCTCATAGAGATCTGTGAGATATTTGACATCCAAATCGTTGTTAAACTCAAATCCGCTTAAGTTCTGCACTTCTTCCATTATTAGTTCTGTTTCGTCTTCGTTGAGATATTTATTAAAAATCTGTAATAGCTGATCCGGTGTATAGGGCTTGGTGAGTATATCTGTTATTCCGGCGGCCCTTGCCATGGTGGCGGTGCTTTCCATTGCTACGGCGGTGGTGGCGATTACCGGCGTGGCCACATTCGGTTGTTCCTCATCTCCCCTTATTTTTTGTGCCAGTTCCATGCCATTCATGCCGGGGATACGGATATCCATGAGGATAAGGTCGTATTGCCTTGATTCGAGGAACCAGGTGGCATCCGGGCCATTTGTGGCGAGCTGGTAGTTGATCTTATATTTTTCCAGCAGGCTCATGATATAGCGCAGGTTCATCTGGTTATCTTCCACTACCAGTACCCTTGCGTCTTCAAATGAGCGTTGCAATAATTTCCTGCTCAGTTTACCGGCATTTGCCGTGAGTGGCCGGCGGCTATCCAGGAAGGGGATATTGAAGCTAAAGCAGGTGTTAAAGCCGGGGAGTTCTTCCACGGTGATGGTACCACCCTGAATTTCCACCAGTTGTTTAACGATGGCGAGTCCCAGGCCTGTGCCGCCGTATTTCTCGCGGATATCGCCTTCTGCCTGTTTGTAGCTCCGGAAGATGAGTTCCAGTTTATCCTTTTTGATGCCGATGCCGGTATCAGATACCCGGAAGCGTATCCAGAGTTTATTTTCCTGCCAGCTTTCCTGGGTAGCGGTAATGGCGATGATACCTTCGTTGGTGAACTTCTCTGCATTACCTAACAAATTGATTAGTATTTGGTTCAGTAGTACATCGTCGCCAATAAGCCAGGTATCGAGCGCAGCGTCCAGTTCGGCGGTTATTTTAACGGGGCGGCGTCCCAGTTTGAGTTCAAAAGTGTTGCGTAATGACTGGATCAGTTCCCGGAGGTTGAATTCGCGTTGGTTAACCTGTATTTCGCGGGCTTCTATGCGTGAAATATCGAGAATATCGCTGACAATGCCCAGCAGTATGCCGGAGGAATTTTTGAGGATATTGACATATTCCTGTTGTTGCGGGTCCAGGTGGGTTTCTTCCAGCAGGTGTGCCATGCCGATGATGGCATTGAGCGGTGTGCGGATTTCGTGGCTCATGCTGGCGAGAAAATCTTTCTGGGCGCGCTGGGCTTCTTCTGCCTGGCGGCGGGCTGTTTCCAGTTCCTGCTGCAGTTTTTTCTGATCCGTGATATCCATGTGGATGCCTGCTCCGCCGGTGATGTTGCCGTGGCGGTCGTAAATATTGGTGGAACTGGCGAGAATCCAGCGATTGGAGCCATCTTTCAGCTTTATTTCCATGTCGTATACGAGGGGTACATTTTCATCGAGGCGTTTTTTGCGGAGGGCGCGGGCGAAGGCGCGGTTGTTTTCCGGTACAAAAACGTCGGTGATGTTCCTGCCGATGAGTTCCTGTTCGTTATAGCCGGAGAGGCGGCAAAAGCTTTCGTATACGCGGGTGATATTGCCTTTTACGTCGGTTTCGCACATAGCGGCGTTGAGATTATTGAGGATGACCCTGAATTTTTCCTCATTGCGTTTTATTTCTTCCTGGACATTGTGGCGGCGGGTGATATCGATGGCCTGCCAGATGCTGCCACTGAAAATTTCGCCGTTAAATACGGGGAGGTAGTTAATTTCCCAGATGTGGCCGTTGCGGAAGGGCACTTCCCAGCCGAACCAGGGCTTTTTTTCCCGGCGGAGGGATTTCATTTTGGCTTCAAGCGGCACATAATCGGCCACCATTGGTTTGAGGTAGCGGATCAGTTCAGGGTATGAGCAGTTCAGGGGGATATTTCCATCCATATACCGGCTGAATATGTCATTTACCCATATGCAGCGGTGCTTTTCGTTGGTCACGAGCAGGCCTGCGCTGGTGCTGTTGAGCCAGGCGGTTATGGGCAGGGAAAAGAGGTCCGGTGCGCCATTTAATGGCACGCCGGTACTACCAGTTATTTTCTTACTGTATTTTCCTGTGGCCTTCATCGTTTTGATGGAATGGGGATACGGGTTTTCAATAAATTCGTTGAATTGTGAAAATCAGGTATAAGATAAAAGCTAATTACGTACCTTTGCGCCTCACGCCTGGATGCCACAACATCAATATGGCTGATATTTTATGATATAAATATATATATAAATAAGATATCGTTGGTGAACAAATTTATGAAATTTTTGCAATTGCAAATATTTAATTACCTTTGCATCCCTCTAAAAGTGAGGATATTGATATGAAACCACTCCGCGAATTTGATATAGCCTTTGTTGGATTAAACCCAGGGGAACATTCATTTCACTATGCTATCGGGGAGCGTTTCTTTGATAATTTCGAGGAGCCGAGGGATTTCAGTGATTGTGAGGTGAGTGTAAATCTCACTTTAGACAAGAAGAGTAACTTCTTCTTACTGAAATTTGCGATAGGTGGTAAGGTAACCGTTACCTGCGACCGGTGTGGAGAGCCCTTTGAGATGCAGCTATGGGATGATTTTAACCAGATAGTAAAGCTGGTGGAGAATCCGGAAGAGCTGGCAAGTGGAGAAGAAGATCCGGATGTATCGTATATACTGAAGACAGAGAGCCATTTGAACGTGGCAGAATTTATATACGAGTTCATCCATCTGAGCATTCCAATGCAACGTATACATCCCGACAATGCGGACGGCAAAAGCGGGTGTAATCCGAAAGTGATTGAAATGCTGGAGCAAATGAACCAGCAGGCAAAAGAAAACGATAACCCAATCTGGAAAGGATTGGATAAATTTAAGGACAATTAAAAATTAAATAAAATGCCAAATCCTAAACGCAGACATTCTCAGCAAAGATCAGCAAAGAGAAGAACGCATTATAAGGCGGTAGCGGATACATTAAGCACAGACAGCGCAACCGGTGAAGTGCACCTGAGACACCGTGCTCATTGGGTGGAAAACAAACTGTACTACAGAGGAAAAGTAGTGTTGGAAAAACAGAGCGCAGCTAAATAATAAATTATTTTACTATTTTTACCCGAGCTAACAAGAACAAACCTTGAGTTACATGAGAATCGGGCTTGATATGATGGGTGGCGATTTCGCTCCCACAGAAGCAGTAAAAGGAGTAAAATTATATTTAGACACTGTTGCATCTGAGGTGCATCTGGTTTTAATTGGAGACGAACAACAGTTAGCTCCTTTAATTGCAGCCGCACAGCTGGACCAATCAAAATATTCAGTTGTTCATTCATCCCAGGTAATCGGGATGGATGAACACCCTACCAAGGCGCTGAAAGAGAAGCCACAATCCTCCATCTCTATCGGTTTTCATTTATTGAAGAATGAAAAAATAGATGCTTTCATCAGCGCAGGTAATACCGGCGCCATGATGGTGGGCACCTATTATTCCATTAAAGCCATAGAGGGAGTGCAACGTCCTACTATATCTACTCTGGTACCCCGTGAAAACGGCACGTACGGCCTCTTGCTTGACGTAGGTATCAACGCCGACTGCAAACCTGAAAACCTGGCACAATTTGCCCTTCTCGGATCCCTATATTCCAAACATATTCTTCAGGTACCCAATCCTAAAGTTGGTTTACTGAATATCGGCGAAGAAGAAGGCAAAGGCAACCTGCTTGCGCAGGCAACTTACCCGCTGTTAAAAGAAAGCAAACAAATTAATTTCGTCGGCAACATTGAAGGAAGGGATATCCTCTCCGAAAAAGCAGATGTAATTGTATGCGAAGGCTTTACCGGAAACATCGTACTTAAGATGGCCGAATCATTCCATGAAATTGCGCTGAGACGTAATATCCAGGATGACTACATGAAGAAATTTGACTCTGAATCATATGGCGGTACTCCCGTTTTAGGCGTTTCCAAACCAGTAATTATTGGTCATGGTATTTCCCAGGAAACTGCCTTTAAAAACATGATACAACTGTCGCAGCAAATGATCGAAAGTAAACTGCTGGAAAAAATTAAAGAAAGCTTTGTAGCGAAAGACGACGCACAACAGCAGTAAACAGCAAGAAATTATTTTGAAGACGCTCTGGTATTCCAGGGCGTTTTTTTTGCGTATACGATCGCCTTCGGCGATTTTAAATTGTCTTGGAGCAGGATTACGCTGATTATACTGATTTTAAGGATTTGAACACTTTTGATTTTAAAAGATCGGGGAGATATGAGCGAAGATTGCTGCGAATTTTGTCTTTCTCAGGATTACGCTGATTTTACTGATTTTACTTTTTGGATTTTTTTGGATTTTAAAAAGATCAGGGAGATATAAGCGGATATATTCGCTCATATCTCCCTAATATTTTAATCAGTTATTAAATCTAAAAAGTAAAATCAGTAAAATCAGCGTAATCCTGAGAAAGACAAAATTCGCAGCAATCTTCGCTCATATCTCCCCGATCTTTTAAAATCAAAAGTGTTCAAATCCTTAAAATCAATATAATCAGCGTAATCCTGAGAAAGACAAAACCCGCTGCATTAGCGCCCTTGCAGTGGCAGCTTTACGTAGAACGTAGTGCCTTCGTTCAGCTTCGTTTCGAACCAGATCTCCCCTCTTGCCTGTTCAGCGATGTTTTTACACATGGCCAGTCCGAGGCCGGTGCCGGACGACTTGGTGGTGAAGTTGGGAACGAAAATGCGGGATTGAATCTCTGTGGAAATGCCTTCGCCGTTGTCGGATACGCTCACGATCACGTGATTGTCGGACGTCATTTGCAGCCGTACCACGATCTGTCCTTTACGGTCGTCGGGGATGGCCTGGATGGCATTCAGCAACAGGTTGGTGAATAGCCTGTTCATCTGGGTTTTATCTGCAAATACATAAAAATCGTGTGCGGGTTGGATGTAGGTAACTTCACAATCTTCATGCCCCTGGTACAAGGAGGTGAGGGAATACAATACTTCATTGAGCAGGAATTCTTCGTTGTTGGGTTCACCGATGCGGGCAAAGGCAGAGAAATCGGACGCAATATTAGACAGGTGTTCAATCTGTTCCACCAGTGTGCCGGCTACTTTGCGCGACAACTCCTTTACATTGGGAGAATCGCCGGCGATAGCGCGTTGCAGGTATTGAATGCTTAGCTTCATGGGTGTGAGCGGGTTCTTGATTTCATGGGCTACCTGCCGCGCCATTTCACGCCAGGCCCCTTCTCTTTCGCTTTTAGCCAGGCGTACCGCACTTACTTCCAGCTTGCGCACCATTTTATTGTATTCTTTTACCAACGCGCCGATCTCATCATCTTTATCCCATTCTATTTCATCGTTGCGCTGACCCAGGTTTACGTGCCGGAGCTTTTCTGTTACCAGCGAGAACGAGCGGGTGATGGAATTGGTGATCAGCAACGCCACCATTCCCGCAATGAGGAAAATGAAAGCGTTGAAATTGATGAGGGCCACGAGGAAGTTGGAGATCTGCTGGTTCAATTCCGTTTGTGTGGCGAAATAAGGAACGTTCAGGTAGGCGATCACTTCATGTGTATCATGATTGCGCAACGGCATGTAACCCGACAGGAACGGCATCACCCCAATGTATTCTGTATGGATAAACTGGATCTGTTCCAACCGGTATAAGCTGTAGAAGGCCTGCGGATCTATCTTCGTGGAGATTAAACCTTTATCGGTCATCATCGGCTGCGTGGTTTGCTGCAGGTTGCCATCACGGTCGTAGATATTAATATCCAGGGCCCTTTCATTGGCAATATCCGAGAGGGAGGCCGACAGCTTTTTCATCAGTTCTGAATCATACATATCCCCTACCTGGTCCAGGTCGCGTTGGTTTTCCAATACCTTTTCCACATCTTTCGATACCTCCCTCATGGTTTTGCTGAGCCTTTCCCGGTTCTGCATTTCCGAGCGGTAGATAAAGAATTTGATGGTGGTGATACCCAATATCAGGAAGGAGAAAATAACAACAAAGATGATGGTGCCATGTACTTTTTTGCGGATGCTGATATTGATCAGTGCCCGGAGGTTGCTGATCCGCATTCTTGCTTTGATGAGCAGGTCGAATGCTTTATATACGGCGATGATGAGCAGGAACAGGCAGAACATGTAGGCGAACAGGGTGATGAATTCCACGAACATCCTGTTTTCCTTTACCACTATCACTACTTTTTCGGGGGTAGCGCGGTAGATCAGTTCTGAATAACCTTTGATGGATTTTACGGTAACATCTGCGGCTGGCAGTTCATGCGCATATAAACGGACCGGGAACGGGAAGTCATTGTTATTGCTTACGAGAATGCCTTTATCATATACGGCAAATGAATAAGCGCCTGCGTATTCGCGGCCCGGATCGCTCATATCCCCTTCCACCAGCAGTTCCGGATAAAGCCGTTCGCTGCTTACCGGCTTTGGCGCCAGGGTGTATACCAGCCAGCCGGTAACTTCTCCGTTGGCGTTGTGAAACTCTTTTTTTGCGATATAGCTGTAGTCGTTGAAGCTGCGTTCATAATAATACAGGTCGTTGCCGGGCACCAGTGCAGGAGAGGCTTCCGATTCGGTAAATATCTGCCGGTTAAAAGTTAACAAGCTAACGGTATCCGAAGAAAACAGGGAGGCGCCGTTTTCGTCATATGCATAAATGTTCACCCGGAAGCGGCTCAGGTAGCCCTGGAAGTATTTGGGCAGGAGGAGGGTGTCGAACGCCGACTTACGGTGGATCCTGCTGCTGCGGTCCTGGAAAAAAAACTGGATGGCCTCATCATGTTCTATCTTTTTACCGATATCATTCAGCAGCATTTCCAGGTAAGGATCCTTTTGCTTGGACAGGTCTTCTGCGAGCTTCTGACGGGCATACAGCTCCTTATGATTGTTATAATGTACCAGTGCGCCGGAGGTGGTAATGGTGAGCAGGAAGAGCCAGAAGAGAAAGGGTACGGTAGCCATACTGCTTTCAAAGCGATCTGCGAGAAAGTCGAGCAGCACGATGTAAATCAGCAGCCAGATCACCATTGTAACCGAAAACGGCAGTTCGGGGTTATGGATACGGAACAGCAGCCAGATGATCCCTACAGCCGCCAGCCAAATGTATTTGGTGCGGTACTGGAAATTGGTGAGTTCATTCAGCAGGTAGTTGATGATCTGGGAGAAGAACAAAAAGCTGAAAGATATAAAGCCCAGTACCATGAAGCCGATAATGCTGTAGATGATACTGTATTCTGTAAGACTGAAGGGGTTGGTAACATCGAAAGAAATCTTGGAATCTATTACAAGGCTCTGGATGAGGTCTGCCAGGAATTGCTCCACGATATAGAGGATCAGGCTGGCGATGATGATCACCACGCTTTGCGCCCATCTTTTTTTGAGCACCGGCGGGTTGATAGTTTTTACGTGTTCCCGGAAGAAGAGGACCATCCAGAAGGTGAGTAATACGTTGATCAGCAGATCGCCGAGTGAGTAAAAGATTTCATCTTTTGCATAGATCCTGGGATCGAAGATATTGAGTTCCTTCAGGTTAAACGGAAACGGGTATACGTAGCTGAGCACCCGCATACCGAACACGATAAGGAACAGGAACAGGAAGCCATACAGCGGGTTGGTGCTTTTTGCCAGCAGGGTGGCAAAGAGGTTGAGGAATATCAGTACGCAGATACAGCCCAGCACCCGCAGCAATATGCTCAGGTTGTTGGAGGGGTGTACGTGCATGCCGGTGTTGTAATCGAGGAAGAACAGCGTTTGTTCCTGCCCGTTATTTACCGGCAGGATAATATGTTCCGGCACCACCAGGGCGGGTTGTTCCCGCAGGATGCTGTACTCCTCTCCCAGTTCTTCCTTGTCATAAAAGTGATTGACGAGGTAGTTGTTCTTAATGGCATATTCCATGCGGACGGGAATGGCTGCCACCAGGTATTGGGCGTGGCCCGGGGCTGATTTCACCCTCCGGGTGATGACTTCGTAATAGCCATTTTTCAGCTTCATGAACCGCTCGCCGTTTTCCAGTGACGTTTGCAGTTCTTCCGGCTGTACCTGGCTGGTATTCCAGAACGTAAGCCAGATGCCGGTGTTATTGGAATCGTAGGCAAAGAGGTAGTACTCCATGCCGGTAAGTTTGTCCAGTGTTTTCTGGTCGTAGCTGCGCCGGAGGAGGGAGGCGGTGAGGCCGGTATCTTTAACGAGTTTTTCGAATGTTTTTTCGCGTTGGTGGATACTCTTTTCCATGCTGCGCTTCACGCCTTGCGGGGACGAGTAGTACGACCAGTAGTTACTGAACAGGAAAGCGAAGGTAAACAACCAGGCTGCAATGATCAGGAGATAGCCATGTCGCAGGAAAAAAAGCCGTATTTCTTTAGTATCGATCAATGCGGGTGTATTAAGGAACTATTTATAATTGCTCTGTGGCTTTCACCTTATTCCAGAGTGTATCCATTTCCGTTAAGGTCATATCGTTGAGGGTACGGCCCTGTTCCAGTGCCAGTACTTCCATTGCCTGGAAGCGGCGCTGAAACTTTTTATTGGTGCGTTCGAGGGCATTTTCCGCGTCGATATTAAGGAACCTGGAATAGTTCACCAAAGAGAACATCACGTCGCCGAATTCATCTTCCATATCATTTATATTCCCGCTGCTCACTGCTGCTTCCAGTTCATTTACTTCTTCTTTTACCTTATCCCACACCTGTGCGGTATTATCCCATTCGAAGCCGGTTTGTTTGGCTTTTTCCTGGAGGCGCATGGCCTTTACAAGCGCGGGGAGCGACAGGGGAACGCCACTGAGCACGGATTTTTTACCTTCTTTCAGTTTAAGCTTTTCCCAGTTTTGTTTTACCTGGTCTTCCGTATCGGCTTTTACATCGCCATAAATGTGCGGATGGCGGTGGATGAGTTTATCGCATACGCCGTTTATCACGTCGTTTATATCAAATTTTTGCTGTTCAGAGCCTATTTTGGCGTAGAACACGATATGGAGGAGGATATCCCCTAGTTCTTCTTTGATGGACTTCCAGTCTTCATCGGTGATGGCATCGGCCAGCTCATAGGTTTCCTCGATGGTGAGCTGACGAAGCGTTTGAATGGTTTGCTTGCGGTCCCAGGGGCACTTTTCCCTTAAATCGTCCATGATCTGCAGGAGGCGATCAAATGTAGCTGTCTTTTCCATATTTTGTAAAAATAGGGATCATTTGGGGATTTTAATATTCATAGATGATTCCGGGCAGGAACGGGTCCGGAGAACCAAATGCGGACGTGTAAAAATGGGGAATACTTTTTCTTGGTAAAAAGGCCATTTTAGTTACATTTGCGAGCTATTAAATGGTAGCGATTTCATGGTTTGGAGATGGTAATTTTTGTAATTATTGTGGTTACAAAACCGGCATCTGGCAATCAAAAAATCCCAAAATGTATTGATTTATGAATCCGAAACACATTGCGCTTATTTCATCGGAGTTGGGTATTTCCGGTAAACAGGCAGAAAACACCATGGCCCTGTTATCTGAAGGCTCAACGGTTCCATTCATCAGTCGTTACCGTAAAGAGGTAACGGGAAGTCTGGATGAGGTGCAGATAGGCCGTATTGAAGACCTGCAGAAGCGTTATAAGGAGGTGGATGACCGTCGTGATTTTATTATCAAAACGATCACTGAGCAGGAAAAAATGACGCCTGAGTTATTATCCAAAATAGAAAACACCTGGGTACTGGCAGAGCTGGAAGACATATACCTGCCTTACAAGCCTAAGCGTAAAACCCGTGCCACAGTGGCCATTGAGAAAGGCCTGGAACCGTTGGCTACCCTGTTGTTTGAGCAGCAGGACGGTGATATTTCGGCGGCGGAAACATTTATCAATGAGCAGGTAGCTACGTCTGAAGAGGCGTTGAAAGGGGCACGTGATATTATTGCGGAGTGGATCAATGAAAACGCGGAGTGCCGTGATAAGCTGCGTAAGTTATTTGCCAATACCGGCAAGCTAACGTCTAAAGTAGTAGAAGGAAAAGAAGCCGAAGGCGATAAATATAAAGACTATTTCGAGTTTTCAGAAGATCTGCGGGAGATGCCTTCTCACCGGGTGCTGGCAATATTGCGTGCGGAGCACGAGGGTATCCTGTTCAGCTCTATTGCGCCGGTAGAGGAAGATGCCAATGCATTGATCAGCAAACAATTTGTGACAGGTAAAGGCAAGGCCGCAGAACAGGTAACCAAAGCGGCGGCAGATGCTTACAAGCGTTTGCTGCGTCCTTCCCTGGAGAATGAGTTCCGGACGGCTGCAAAAGAAAAAGCGGACCAGGAAGCAATCGAAGTATTTGCGGAAAACCTGCGGCAGCTGTTGCTGGCAGCGCCACTGGGACCAAAGGGCGTTATTGCCATTGACCCGGGTTACAGGACAGGTTGTAAAATAGTAGCGCTGGACAACCAGGGCAATATGCTGGACAACGATGTTATTTTCCCGCTGGAAAAAAATTACAAAAGAGATGATGCAGAAGCCCTGCTGAAGAAGTGGGCAGCTAAATATGATACCGAAGCTATTGCTGTGGGCAATGGTACTGCGGGCCGTGAAACAGAAGAGTTTGTGAAGAAGATTGATTTTGGCAAAAAGATCAATGTGTTTATGGTGAATGAAAGTGGCGCATCTGTATATTCTGCTTCAGAGGTGGCCCGTGAGGAGTTCCCGGAGCATGATGTAACAGTGCGTGGCGCTATTTCCATTGGCCGCAGGCTGATAGATCCGCTGGCCGAACTGGTGAAGATAGATCCGAAAGCTATTGGTGTGGGACAGTACCAGCATGATGTGAACCAGTCGTCGTTGAAACAGAGCCTGGACCGTGTGGTGGTGAGCTGTGTGAACAATGTGGGTGTGAACCTGAATACGGCATCCAAGCACCTGCTGGCGTATATTTCCGGTTTGGGCCCTTCCCTTGCGGAGAACATTGTAAAGTACCGTAAAGAAAACGGCGCATTCAGCAACCGTATGCAGCTGAAGAAAGTGCACCGTTTGGGAGATAAAGCGTTTGAACAGTGCGCGGGCTTTTTGCGTATTGAGAATGGCGATAACCCGTTGGATAATTCAGCGGTGCATCCGGAGCGTTATGACCTGATCAAGGAAATGGCGGCCAAACAACACAGCACTGTACAGGATCTGATGGGCAAAGAAGAGCTGCGCAAGCAAATTAACCCGAAGGATTATGTGAGTGCCGAAGTAGGTTTACTGACTTTGGAAGATATCCTGAAGGAGCTGGCTAAGCCTAGCCGTGATCCGCGCGACGAGATCTCTATTTTTGAATATGCCGAAGGCATTCATAAGATGGAAGATGTGAAGCCGGGGATGGTGTTGCCGGGCGTGGTGACCAACATTACTGCTTTTGGTGCATTTGTGGATATTGGTGTAAAGCAGGATGGGCTGGTGCATATTTCCCATCTCTCCAATAAATTTATCAGCAATCCTAATGAAGCGGTTAAATTGAATCAGAAAGTGCAGGTGACGGTACTGGAAATTGATGTGGCGCGTAAGCGTATTTCCTTATCGATGAAAGACAACGAGAAAGGCGGTGGCGGCGGTTCCCAGCAGCAGGGAGCCAGAAGGGAGTCCCGTGGCGAGCAGCCGCATCAGCAGAAGAAGGTGAATAAGCCGGCCGCTAAAGAGGCGCCGCTGAACGACTTCCAGGCTAAGCTGGCCGCATTGAAGAATAAGTTTGATAATTAAGATAAAGAAAGAAGGAAGGCCGGTGGTCTTCCTTCTTTCTTTCAGCGTTCATATTTCTGCATCCACTGCAGGAATTTTTCCGGGTAGTCGGTATCTCCTTTTTCGCTGAAGAGCATGAGACTTCTGTTCACAGTGAAGCCGATATAAATGATGTCCCGGTCCATATCTATGGCAATAACAGCTTCATCGTAGCCTGATTTTCCGGGCATATATCCTTCGTTAAAAAGTATTTTATTTTCCACTTCTATGGGTGGCGTTACTTTTAATCTTTCAAAAAAAGATTTGCGGGCTTTACCTATCAGTGCGTTAAGCCTGCTTTTCAGTGGCTCGGCTTCAAAAAGGCTGCTTTCCATGGCGTATTTGCCATCGAATTGCAGGAAACTGTTCCAGGAAGCGACCATGTCTGTCTGGATAGTATCGCCACCAGCGATCATGGTATCGGTAGGTGGCAGGTTAGACTGGTCGGCCAGTACAATCGCCCTTACTTTCTGGGCGGGGCTATTACATGCAAACGCGCAGATAGTGAGCGATAAAAGCGATGCAACAGGAATCCTTCTCGCACTCATGGTTAAATTTTTTTTGTGATACTAAAGGGGGCGAACAACAACTACCGGGTACCACTTTTCCCGGCAGTTAACAGCATTATTTATCAGTGGAAGGTTAACAAGTCACATATTAAAAATAATGGTTTTCAATAAAGTTCCGGGCTATTTGCCTTTAAATACAGGAGGTCTTTTTTCAATAAACGCCTGCATGCCTTCCTTCTGATCTTCAGATGCAAAGAGAAGATAAAAATTTTTACGTTCAAAATGTAATCCTTCTTCCAGGCTGGTGTCAAAAGTTTTTAAAATGGCTTCTTTGGCCATTTTTAGGGCTACCGGGCTCATGGCGGCTGTTTCCGCAGCCAGTTTTATGGCTTCCTGCAGGAACAGTTCCACGGGCACGATACGGTTAATAAGTCCGGCCCGGAGTGCTTCTTCCGCCGTAATAAAGCGGCCGGTGAGCACCATTTCCATGGCGAGGGCTTTTCCCACAGCGCGGGTTAGGCGCTGGGTACCGCCGGCGCCAGGCATTACGCCGAGTTTTATTTCCGGTTGTCCGAAGCGGGCTGTTTCGCTGGCTACGATCATATCGCAGAGCATCATGAGTTCGCAGCCGCCGCCCAGGGCGAAGCCGCTAACGGCGGCTATAATGGGTTTCTTTATTTTTTTGATAGTGTCCCAGGTACTGAACTGATCGATATTATACATGTCTATGGCCGATTTCCCGGCCATTTGTTTAATATCGGCGCCTGCGGCGAAAGCTTTTTCGTTGCCGCTGAGAACGATTACCCGCACTTCATCGTCCGCATCCAGGGCTTTGAGGGCGGCTCTCAGTTCGCTCATGAGTTGCAGGTTTAATGCATTCAGTTCTTTTGGGCGGTTTAATTGGATGTGGGCAACATAGGGCGCCACTTGCTGGTGTATGATAATAAATTCCGGTTGCATCTTTTAAAGTTAAAGAAATATCATAAACATCAGTAAAATGTAGATGAGGAATACGATGCCTGTTGACATGCCATAAGCTATGCTCAGTACAATACCTTTCAGCAGGGATTTCCTGAAGCTTTGCCGGTAGTTATTCCACAGCGCCAGCACCAGGTAAATGAAGATGATCCACCAGCCTATGGTCATAAAGATATCGTTATGGAAAATAAATTCCAGGAGAAGCCCAGTGAGGCCGATAATAAAGCTAAAGGAATGCAGGTGGATGGCAAAAATGGCGTGGTCGGCATACAGCCATTTTTTCTGTTTGCGGTACATCCATGTCATGAACAGGGCAAAAAGCGGCAGCAGGACAAACATCAACTTGGGCACATTATGGTTGAACATTTCAATAATGGCCTTTTTGGAGTCTTCTCCATATTTCTGGCGCACGCCGATAATCCGCCGGTATACCGACTTTTCTGCGCCGTGAAGGCGTGCCGAGTCCGGCAATTGCCGTTGCGCCGCATCAAATTCTTCCACGGTATGATAGCGGTTCATATTCTTCTTTATACTGGTGGGAGAAGAATCAGAGAGGGCCTGGTCCAGGGTTTCAATGCCTGTTTTTACGTTATCCCCGTTGTTTACCTGGGCCAGGGGGCGTTCCGTAACGAATTCGCCGGATTCCTTTTCGTTGCCATGTGGCAATGTAAACAGGCCAAAAAAGAAAACGAAGGATATAAATACGTATAATTTTATCGGGTTGACGTAGCGTACTCTTTTGCCAGCCATATATTCCCGGGAAAGGAATCCTGGTCTGAAAAGCAGGTATTTGAGGGTAGTGAGGAACTGGGAATCGTAATGAAAGATATCTGCCACGAAGTGTTTAACCAGGTGGGTGAATGTTTCATGTGGTACGGTATTTTCCTGTCCGCAGTGTGTGCAATACCGTTCAGGGACTTCTGTGCCGCAGTTCAGGCAATTTTTCTCCTTACGTAAAGGTTGTGATTTCAAGAGATTTAGATATTTTTGGTTGTAACAGCAGGCAAGATAAAAAAGAAATGACGAATTATAGCCGGATAAGGTCCGGTTAAAAAATTTTAATATGATTTTTGCGTTTTACCTTTGAACATTCAAAAATCAGCGATTTTACGGGCATGAAGAAAACGATCCTACTGGCACTGAGTATACTGGCATTTGCGGCCAGGGGTTTTAGTCAATATTACTTCCAGGACATTTACAACACGCAGCAAACGGTAGCGACTATGGCGCTGCTAAAGGAAAACAAGGTAAAAACGCAGCAGGTGCTGACGCTGGATGCAGATATGCAGCCGGACCGGGACTTCCGTTGTGAACGCAACCTGAATCCCACGTACCGGCAGATGAGGGCGCAGACTCAGTCCAGCTCCACCGGTTATTCGGCTATGACTTCTACGTTTTCTGCGAAGGGGCAGTTGACCAGAACAGTAGACAGTTCCGGTGCAAGTGTGACTACCACGCAGTACCGTTACGACGAAGGGGGGCGGCTGCAATATATCAGCAGCACTTCCATTGCGCGAGATAGTAAGCTTCGTTTTGATGAAAGCCGGACGTACCGTTATGATACGGCGGGACGGTTACAGCAGTTGATACAGCGTAAGGGCGGCGACTCCACGGTGGTAGCGTTTAAAACCGACAGTGCGGGGAATGTGATTGAAGAGCTGGATACGCGTCGTGGGACGAAGATCTATTATAACTACGACAAGGCGGGGCGGCTCACAGATGTGTACCGTTATCAGCCTGCGAAGAAGCGTATGTTACCGGACTATATTTTTGAGTATAATGCACAGGGAAAGCTGGTGAAGATGACTACCGTTAACGCACAAACGTCGTCGTATACAATCTGGCAGTATGAATATCAGCCGAATGGATTACCTTTGAGTGAAACGTGCTATGGCAAAGGGAAAGAGTTGTTAGGGATGGTGAAATACGGCTATGAGCTGAATCCCTGATGCAGTTTAAAAAAAAGGCATTCGTAAAATATTTTAATTCAACGTTAAAAAAATTTTGCAGCTTCGAAAAGATTCCTATCTTTGCAATCCCAACAAAAAAAGTTCTTATTAATAACGCGAAAGTAGCTCATTTGGTAGAGCACGACCTTGCCAAGGTCGGGGTGGCCGGTTCGAGCCCGGTCTTTCGCTCTGATTATTCCCTACAGACCCTGGTGGTGGAATTGGTAGACACGCGGGACTTAAAATCCCGTTCGCAGCAATGCGAGTGACGGTTCAACTCCGTTCCGGGGTACAATGCAGAAGTGACACTTCTGATGGAAAGGTCTCATCGAAATCGATGAGACCTTTTTCTTTTAAAATCAATGAGTTAAACCTGAAGACTCCTTCGATAGTAGCGGTTCGATATAGCCTCTCTTTAAACACCAGATTATGTTTGAACACCTTCTTAATTAAAGATTACTTTCTTGTTACCTTACTTTTAGTGTTTTTAAACTTTCCTTGAAATGGTCCTTTAGCCCGTCCTTGCATTCAGTAACTAATGGTCCACCTGTTTTTCAGAAAAACTTAAAAGCTCCATAATGTCCTCCATCATAGTATGCAATTTCTCACCTGGAAAATTATCGCTCTTATGATGCTGGCATCTGTAATACAGATAATATTTATTTCTACCTTTTGAATAGGCTGCTGTCATAGGAGTAGCACATCAACACCTCACAATACAGGCAGCCGGCAACTGGCAAAAAGTGCAAATAAAAAACGCTTTCATATAAAAACGCTCTTAATATTCGGACGTAAATTAGCTGGTGCAGGCAGGCCAACCGAAGGATACTATTAATTTTTACAAACAATCTTTACCAGCACTGTTATGCCAGTGGGCTTCCGGTGTTCAATTCTATCCCGTTTATGACGCGAATATTGGCAATTATTATCAGTTTCATATTGATCCCCGATCTATGTTTTTCACAAAATGGTATCCTACACAACCGGGCTTCCAAAATAATTACAATTACCACTCCTGATCAAAAGCTTTCCATCAGGATCGACTATTCAAAGGGATGCATTATTAAACAGGTAAACCTGAAAAATAAAAATACGATATCATCTTCGGGTGTATACACCAGTATCACTGCAGGAAGTGGAACCGCCTCATCTGCTGATCAAACAGGCGATATTAAAATAACAAATACCCCGAAAGGCATATCGCTAAGTGGTATCACCTACGGAACCGGGGCGCTTCAAATTAAAGAAACATGGGACTTTACCAGCAAAGGAGATAAAATAACCTGGGATATTACCCGCAACTATAGCACAACAACCGACCTGGAAGACATGGCCTTTCCAAAATGGAATTTTACAGATCTATCCGTTTGGAAAGGAGGAATTATTGATAACGGCGGGATGGTTTGGTGCAAATACCTAAAACAAATTAACGATACCTATGGCGTTCATACCGGTGGCGTAACATTCTGGAATGCTGATTCGGGAGATGCGTTAAGGATATCGCCTCAACCAGGAAGCGCGAATAAAATGGCTTCAAAATATTCCCACAGCGAAAATGGCGAGTTCACTTTTACACAATTGCTAACTGATTCCGATTTGCAGCAACGCCATCACCTGAGCCGCTTCGTATCACAAAAGTACGATGTATTTGCTCCCTTCCAGGTAAAAAAAGGACGCGTAAAGCTAAGCCTGGAACTACAATACATTGATTACAATAAGGAATATGCAAGAGGAACGCTTCCCGGTATTGATGCAACAGCAGTACGCGAGCTTTTAAATACAACCGGGCGGTATGGCGTGGTAGACAACAATATAGTAGGCGCAAATGGCTGGCTCACCAACTGGAAATGTCTCCATGAGCCATTTTTTGCGCAGATCGGGATGGCATTGAATGATCCACACTATATAAAAAACCTGGGTGCAACATTGGACCAGGAAAGAGATCAGGCGATGTTAAACGACGGTCGTGTGTTATCCCGCTGGCATAATGTACCCGGCGATGAAATTCCCGGCACATATAACCCGCAAACAGGCTATTATGAAGCCATGTGGGGATATACCATTGATTCACAAACGGGCTATGTGATCAATACAAGCGAACTGTTTGAGTTGAATGGTGACCTGCAATGGCTGCGTGCACATCAAGCAAGCTGTGAAAAGGCGCTGGACTGGCTGATAAAACGGGATTCCAACAACAACGGGATCTATGAAATGATGAATAACGGCGTAGCGGAAAAAAAGGCAAGCGACTGGTTAGACATTGTTTGGGCAAGCTTTGAAAATGCTTTTGTAAATGCGCAATTATACGAAGCATTAACGCTATGGGCCAAATGTGAAACGATTTTAGGCAATCATAAAATGGCCGGCCATTATTCAGCGATAGCCGCCCGTCTTAAAAGTGCATTTAATAGGCCGGTTGATGAAGGCGGCTTCTGGTCGCCGGCCAAACAACAGTATGTGTACTGGCGTGATAAAGACAACACCATTCATGGCGACAACCTGGTTACTCCTGTAAATTTTGCTGCCATTGCCTTTGGATTATGTGACGACAAGGAACGCATAAAACTCATTCTTGATCAAATAGAACAAAGAACAACAGCAGAACACCTGTTTCACTGGCCGCTTTGCTTCGATTCCTTTAAAAGAGAAGAGGCAAGCGATGGCAACTGGCCTTTCCCTAAATATGAAAACGGGGATATATTCCCCACATGGGGATATCTTGGTATCAACGCCTACGTGAAATATGATAAGCACATTGCGCTTAAATTCATTAATCATCTCCTTGATCAGTATAAAAAAGACGGACTCTCTTCCCAGCGCTACAGCAGAACAACCCAGCTTGGACTAGGGGATGATATCCTGGCTGGCATCTGTACCAGCATTACAGCGTTATACCAGGATATTTACGGCCTTCGTCCAAAATGGAACAGGATGGGGCTGGAACCCAATATGCTTGAAACCCTGAACGGAACGAAGTTTTCATATATCCACAGGCATACCGTTTATCACCTTGAATTGAGCGTTAATGATTATTTAATGAGCACCGGTAGCTTTTCTGTAAAAAGCAGCGAACCTTTTGGTGCGGATAAAAGCGGGAACACGCTTAAGTTCTACCCTGGTAATAAAGATACTGCGCAACTCCTGGTTCGTGCAGATCCGGGCAACCGTATTGACATGAAAATTACTTCGTGGAAGAATGATGTATTTGCATGGACTATTTCATCACACGGCAACTATCAATTCACCATTAATGGATTGCAATCAGGCTCAAAATATGAAGTAGTAACAAACAAAGATATTACCCGGCTTCAGGCGAATAACAATGGCAGCATTTCCCTGAATAAACATTGTAGTATGCCTGTTAACTTTTCCATCAGGAAAACATCTCATTAAGCTCCTCCTTTCAATCCAACATAAACATATAAAACCGGGGCCCTGAAAGAACCCCGGTTTTATATGTTTTACACAGTTTATGGAATGTACTTTGAATCAGCATTACCTGATGGGCCTATTGAACCCCGGCTGTATAAATCAGCGGGTTCTGTGCATCATCATCCAGCAGATCCCCGACTTTCAACCTGGTTACCTGCGCATCACTTAATATATTCTTTATGCCGTTAAATCTAGCGCCATCAGGCATATAAGCGCAGGTCATCGCCCTGCGGAAGCCATTGGTCATATTGGCTCCTGCGCCGTGTATCGTTAAACCATTATGAAAAGAACAGCTACCCGCCTTCATGGGTGCAGCAACAGCGCTTTTAGTTGCAAGCTGTGGGTAAACCTGGAATATTGCATCCATATTTTTCCCGATACCCTGGTTTTCAAAACCGGTTTCATGATAAGATCCGGGAATAAAATACAGACAACCGTTTTCATTTGTAGCGTCGTCTAAAGCTACCCATATTGATAGTGCCCTCTTATCGGTGAACGACCAGAAAGGCGTATCCAGGTGCCACGAAGTAGGATTCGCCCAGGGACGTTTTATGAGCACCTGGTCATGCCAGATCCGGGTACCATCCCACCCTGCTAATTCTGCGGCCATTTTGCCCAATCTCTCATCAAGCATAATCTGCCTTGCCGCATCGTTTGTTTGCCAGATATTAATCATCTGGTCAAACACCTTTCCAAAATATTCACTTTCCTTATTGATCCCGTCGTCTTCCCCCATTTTTTTATCACTACCAGGCATTTTCCTGCCATCCCTCTGTTCAACGGCCTCCATAATAACCTGCCGCCAATGGGAAAGTTCTTCCTGGTTAAGAAAGTTCTCAATTAATAAAAATCCATCTTCCCGATAAGATTGAATCTGCTTTTGCGTGAGTAACGTGTTCATATATCTGCAACTTTTTTTGAAAAATATCAGGCACACCAGGCAAATACCTGCAGGCCCATAGTATTATTATTTTGCCTGTATTAACTTAACGGGGCCTAACAAACCAGCGTCATATTTACTAAAATCGGGCACACCTACCCAGCCCCAGGTGCGGAGCTTGCCCAGATCCGATTTCATCCACATTTCATTGACCATCAGGTTCCCGACCCGTATTCTTATTTTATTTTCTCCCTCCTGCAGGTATTTGGATATATCAAATACAAAGGGCGCCCATAGCCGGTCTCCAACGGGTTTATCATTTACAAACACTTCCGCCATATATTTTACATCACCAAGGTCAATAGAAGTCCGGGTATTTACATCTTTCAGCACAACAGGTATTTCATAATCAATATATCCTGAATACTGCTGAAGTCCATAAGCATACCAGGATTGCAGGGTGCAGTTTGCTTTACTGCCAACAATAAATTTCAACGGGGCAGTCAGCGTCTGCTCACTTTTGACGGCCCTTGCAAACGACAGCAATCGTGCATCAGCAGGCAAGTCAATTGACGCCGCAGCCACGTCTGTTTTTACGCCATCCATCCAAACCGTTGTGCCAATCATATTATCAGGGAACACTACTGTTTTTGCACCAACTGGTATATTGACCCTCCAGTAGTGGTAACCGGTGGCATCATTATCCTTTATTTCATCCTTCTGCCCATCCCCGTTCCGTTTTTGCGCTGTCATAAAACTGGTATACTTCCATTTTGAGTCATTATATGCCAACAACATAAGATCTTCATTTAACCCGTTGTCGGCTAACGTGAATGAAGTGGCCGTGGTTTTATAAACAGTGTCTTTCCCCGGATAACTGATGGTCCATTTATCATCGAGCTTAATTTCTTTTAAATCAGATTCATGCTGTACCAATGGATTCATATCGCTTGTTCCGGGCTCAAATACAAGCCAATAACCTTCATAAGGTTGTAAAGTCATTTTTACTTTGTTATATCCCTTCTCCTTCACGTATGCAACGGGTGTACGTTCCCCGGTTTCACAATTCCATATCTGCGCCATGCCATCGCCATCCCTGAGCCAGGCTGAAAAATTTCTCACGGTATCGGAGTTATTGGCAAGCCAGTAAAAGTGGTTATTGGAAATAGTTCTGTGAGCAGTGTAGAGCCGGCCTGAGTTTTCCAACCTGATTTGTGGCCTGACCCTTTCATTCAAAGCAGTAACCATTTTACTCAGCCTGTCTTTGTCTCCCGACAGATCAATAACATTGGGCAACCGCTTTAATGCATTCATCTGGCTAATAACCAACGCATCTTTCATACCTTTCTCCGGCGATCCTTCTGGTGTTGTACCCAGGAGCAGCACAACGCCTCCCTTTTTAGCAAATTCAAGTATCTTACCTGAAACGGCATGAGAAATAACACAAGCCGGTGGAAGAACGATCGCCGAAAAGTTGTGGTCATTAATAGTGATCTTTGCACCGCTATTAATGGCTCCTGTTTTTCCTTTATCCAGGTAATATTTATCAGCGATTAAAAAGTCGATGTTATTTTTATTTAATTCTCTCATAGCATCGGAATACACCTGGTTGATCTCGAGTGAAAGCGTATCCCAGACTTCTTTGCCTTCCAGCAAGCCAAAATTTTCCTCATGTGTAAAAAAGCCTTCAGCATTTGCCCAGATACTTTCAAGCGGGTTTACCAGGAGAACATCCGCCACAAGCTTACTTTGCCTGTTCACAAAAGCAGTCCGCCTGGAAAAGTCCGTCCAGTTATGCAAATAAGGCCAATATGGATTTTCGGTAAACCAATCCGGCGGATACGGATCCTGTTCAATTTTCCGGTTAACGTTAATTCCATGTGGCACCACGTGGTTAATACCAAATGATGTAATAGCATTAATGGTCATTTTCATCATAGCGGGTGTTTGCTCCCATCCTGCAACGCCCATAATTTCACTCATAAAAGGACGATCTTCCAATTCGGCTATTGTTTGCACTTCCTTAAAATCATGAACATCCTGCGATTTCATTAAAAGACAATCTGTTCCGGGCATAGTTGCTGTTCTTGTAATGCGCATAAAATCGCCCATGGCGGCAGTTTGTAACAACAATGATTCTTCCCACAGATTGGAGATGTAATACATATTGTATTGTTTGAGCCAGTTCACCAAAGGCTCAAAGTAACATTTGTTATATACGTCTGAAACAACATCAAACCAATCACAACGGGCTTTTGCAAACAAACCGTTGTTGTCCTTTTCTGTTAAAAGGGGAAGCCATAAACGAATATCCTGGTTTTTCATTTCCTTATACCGTTTGGCAAGATATTCTGACCACGCCATACGCCAGCCATAGTCGCCTTCATTGTCAACAAAAACGCCAGGAATTGTTTTCCCCATATCATTTGCAAAATGTTTGGCATACTGCGCGTGAACAAGCGGGATGAAAACTTCCATTAATCTGGGATCGAGATAGTTAACTTTCCCACCGTCAATTCCGGGATGGAATCTTTTTGTGTAAGTATACACCACCCATTCGCCCGGTGGCGCCGTCCATTTGAAATGGCTTCCTTCTCCAATGATCCGCAGCGATGAGGCATCAATGGCATTGCCGGCTATTTTACCTGCCACGGCAAAATCTGTTGAATCATAATAAACGGTCGATTTCCCCGTTACCTTATACCGTTTCCAATCCAGGTATTTTGCCTCCAGCTCAGGATGCTGCGCTAATACCCGTCCTGCTGCCTGCCCACTTGGCCAGTCGTATTCATCACAATAACCCAGGGTAAATCCTTTGTTCCTTGCTGCCTGCATAGCATTCCCGAAACTGCTGAACCAGGGTTTTTCCAGGTATTGCTTATATGGCAATGAAGAAAATGCCGGGTTTAAACGATCCATTGAACCCCGGGGATGTGCATATCCGGGGTTCAGTCCCTGCTTCATCATTTCCTCTGCCATAGTAGCCGTAAAATGCTCATCCCTGATGGTATCATCCCAGAACCAGAAAGTATGGGGAGCATAGAACATTGGGGGGCTAACAAACATTTGTTGAACCGTTTTAGGGTCGCTATATTTTTTTTGCCATTCAGATTGCCCGGATATATTCAAAGTAATTGTCAGCAAGCAACCGGTAAAAAAGATGTTCAGATATGTATATTTCATTATTGTTTTGAGTTAATAACTGGTATGAATATTATTTTCAATAGAAATCCATCAATGCTACACGCGATATTAATTATAGCCGGGGTTCTGCACTAACTTATCGTTCTTATTCATTTCACTCCTTGCGATTGGTAAAAAGTAGGCCTTATTATCCCACTTTCCACTTGTGATCTCCACGGGGGTAATATCAGGAATGGTGGCAGTTGTATGATCGGGATTCAGTTTGTACACCACCTTAACCCCATGCATTGGGTGATAGGCTTCCGGCCCGATCATCCAGCGGCGCACATCAAAAAAGCGGTGGTTTTCGTACACCAGTTCAATACGCCTTTCATTCCGGTATCTTGTTGACAAGGCTGCGCCGGCATCCATTACATCAGGCATGGCCGCTTTTTTCCTGATCATATTAATGTAGGTGCGTGCTTCCGCCTCCTCTCCCAATCCAATACAGGCCTCTGCATAATTGAGTATGATTTCGCTGTAACGGATGAAGCGCCAGGTGAGGTCATCCTGGTGATTTACATACATATCGGTTTTGCGGTTTATAAATTTAAGCATACAGGTACCGGTATTATTATAACCGCCTCCATAAACCACGCTGTTCCTGCTATCTAACCCATACGTATACACGATTTTATTAGCGGCGGCATCCCACTTTTCCCAGGTACCTACCTGCAAAACTCCTACGGGATCGGCTGCCAGTAAGCTGGATGGCCTTGACCTGAACCTTGCCCCTTCGTATAAAATGGAAGCATAAAAACGCGGGTCCCTGTTTTTATATGGTTCGAGGTTCTGTGCAGGGTTGGTTCTGGAGAATTTAGTGCCATCACTCATTTCATAAGCATCTACCAATTCGCTGGGGGCGCCGTTTGTTTCAATACCGCCATATCCATTTGGGAAAACCTGCCAGTAGTCAACTCCCTGGCTTACGGAGGCATTGTAATAACGAATAAAGATGTCTTCTATACTATTTTTTGAGATAAACAGGTCCTCATAATTCTGAACAGCCTCCTCTGTTGATGCAGGACCGGGCTGATACAAACCATATATGCCCAGGTCTATTACAGCCTTAGCGGCCGCTTTGGCTGCCTGCCAGCGTTGCTTCCTGTCGCCATCTACATATCCCAGGAGCTCAGGGTTGGAAAACCCGGAAAATGTTGTATTATGAAGATCGCTGGCCGCATAAAGCAATACTCTTGATTTAAGCGCCAAAGCGGCGCCTTTTGTTACTCTTCCTTTGTTGACACCTGTATTCACCAGGGGTAATAATGCAGCTGCCTTATCACATTCACCGGAAATAAATTGCACGCACTCTGCATAGCTGTTCCGGGCGGCGGAAAAGTTGTCTGTTAATTTATAGGATTTCGTAACCAGGGGTACACCGCCAAAATAACTGATGAGCAACTGATAATACCAGGCCCGGAAAAAAGTGGCTTCGCCCTTCAACCTGTCTTTTAGTGTAACGCCATCAATCAGCGCCGGATCATCCGGCAATTTGTCTATATTTTCCAGGAATATATTGCAGTCCCGGATAGCGCTGTACCTGCCGTTCCAGTCGCCCCAGCCTGCATTATCAGGCGACATCAGCATGTTGCTCATATTATAATCATTTCCCGCATCATAGCATCGGGCCTCATCTACAGCCAGCGAAGTCATGAAGAACGACCAGGGGTTCTGGTTATAAATGCTGTTCATGTTCAGTTGTATGAGGTTGGGATCAGACCAAACATCCGCTTCTGTAAATTGCGTGGAAGGTTTTGTATCAAGGAAACTTTTGCCACATGATGTTAGCAGCAGTGACATAAACCCGATAGCGATATATATTAAGTTTGAGTTTCTGTAATTCATACACTTTGATTTTAGAATGTTGCCGTTAATCCTACGTTAGTGGTTTTGTTCAATGGATATACTTCACTGTTCACCCAAATGGAGCCTGGAGCGTCGTCAGGAGATTCAGGATCGAAATCCTTCATCTTTGTAAACGTTAAAAAGTTTAGGGCGCTGACATAGAGCCTCAGCGATTGTATGCCTATTTTTTGCGCAATGCCGGATGACAGGTTATAACCAACCTCAAAGTTTTTCAATCTTAAATAATCACTGCTTCTAACGAAGTAGGTATTATTAGGTTCCCCATCTGTCATCCAATATGCGCCACCACGCTCCCATACTCTCGGGTTAACAGCACTTGGATGTTCCGGTGTCCAGCGGTCTTTTACAAGGTTGTACATAAAATTCCCGACACCTGGCCCGCCGGAAAAAGTCCGGTAGGATCTTTCCGCACCGGCCGCTCCCTGGAATAATACATTTGCGTAGAAGTTCCTATACTGTAAATCGATACTGAGCCCGCCGGTAAATGTTGGTATGGTAGTTTTGTTGCTTCTAACCTGGTCCTGTCCATCAATCTGTCCATCGTTATTTACATCTTTGAATATAATGTCTCCGGGGCGGGCGCCTGTCCAATGAGGGTATTTATCAATCGCTGCCTGGTCTGCGAATACACCTATTGCCTGGTAATACAATCTTGCGTTCATCTGGTTGCCGGTAGACTTCTGATAGTCGGGCACGCCGGGTGTTTCATCCCAGAACCTGATATGATTCTTTGCCCAGGCGCCGTTGGCAGACACCTGGTATTTGAAATCGCCGGCACTACCGCGATATGATGCCTGTAATTCAAAGCCTTTGTTAACCACTTCCCCGATATTTTCCTGCGGCAGGCTTAATCCGGCAGAACCTGGCACAGAAGCGTTTCGGTAGGCCAGGATATTGGTACGCAGGTTGTAGAAATAATCGGCGCTTACCGCTAATTTATTATTGAGCAGTTCCACATCAGCACCGATATTGGATTGATTGGCTACTTCCCAGGTAACCCCGGCGTTTGGAATACGTAATGCTTTCAACGCCTGTTGCGGAACATTTTCATTAAATACATAACCACCATTGTAGCCATAGGTTGTAAGGTATTGATAGGGCCCTATCCGGTCGTTACCTGTTTTTCCCCAGGAGCCTCTTATTTTCATTTCATTGATAAAAGCGATATTATCTTTCCAGAATTTTTCATTAGAGATCCTGTATCCCAGGGATATCCCTGGAAAAAAACCAAATTGCCTGCCGGCCGGATCAAAAATATAAGAGCCATCGTACCTCCACACAAATTCAGCGAGATACTTTGCGTCATAGGCATAGCTTAGTCGTCCGAAATAATCTAACCTGCGGGCCACACCGGATGATCCTCCATTATCTTTTAATTCATTACTTCCTAAATCCAGTTCGTCAAGAATATCGCTGGTATAGTTTCTCCTGAAAGCCCAGAAATTCATGTTATCACCGGCAATACGTTCCGCCGCAAAAAGAACTTTAATATCATGCTTATCAAAAACCCTGTCATAATTTAACAGCGCATTGAGGGTTACATTAGAATTGTTATCCATCCACTGTTGCAGTCGCGGATCAGTGTTTCCTTTCTTGGATGCTACCAGCAGCGGAGTTCCATTGGCATCTAAACTTGTTTTATCCCAGGTATAGAGGAACCATGGCTTTCTGAATTGTTTGGTACTGACAATAGTTCTGTCCATTGCTGCATTACCTGTTAACGACAGTCCTTTTATCCATGGAATAGTAACCACGAGCCTTACATTACTCTGAAAAATATAACTTCTTGATTTGGTGTACCCCGTGGCATCTGTAACCAGCACTACCGGGTTAGCGCCATATTCAATATCCGGTCCGGGCAAGCCATTAGGCCATCTCGCGGGCCAGGTAGGAAAAGACCTGTTTAATGCCCAGAAAACATTTTGTGCCTGATCGGCGCTTCCCCCGTTGGCGCCGCCGCCTGAATAGTTCCTGTTTTCCTGCCGCCCAACCACATCAAAACTTAAATGGATGTTGTTAGTAACTTTTGCGTCAATATTACTTTGAAAATTAGTCTGCGAATAGTTGGTAGCTCCGTCCCTGAAAATCCCGTCGGTAAAATTCGATCCAAGTGAAATGAAATACTTTATGGCCTCAGCGCCGCCTGACAATGTTAAGTTGCCATAGCGTTGCGGGGAATTTTTCCTGATTGTTTCTTTAAACCAATCCGTATTGGGATGCCCCCAGGGATCAGAGCCATCCTTATACTTCTGGATATCTTCTGCCGAATAAGGCAATGGGTCGCCGGGATGATAAGCAGCGGAAATTTCATTCTGTAACTGTGCATAAAGGGGCGCATCCGCCATTTTGGGAAGAACGGTAGGTGTATTCCATCCCTGGTTCAGGGAGAATTGAATGGTGGGCTTACCGGATGCGCCGCGTTTGGTGGTGACAAGGATAACGCCATTGGCCGCCTGTGATCCGTATATCGCTGCAGACGCATCTTTTAAGATCGTAACAGATTCAATGGTGGCGGGGTCCAGCCGTTCCAGGCTTCTGCCGGCAATGCCGTCAACAACCACCAGCGGGGAATTATCGCCAAGTGTATTGGCCCCACGTATTCTTAAGGTGGATCCGTCATTTCCAGGCTCGCCTGTTCTGGTAATAGCCACCAAACCAGGTAACCGGCCTGCTAAGGAATTGGAGAAATTACCTGCCGGTGATTTAACCAGGTCGCTTCCTTTAACAGAAGCAATGGAGCCTGTCAGTGTTTCTTTTTTGCGGGTTCCGTATCCAACCACCACAATGTCATTTAACCTGGCATTGCTTGGGGTAAGCATCACCGTTAGTACCTCTCCATCTTTCATGGCTGTTACCTGTTTCACTTCATATCCTATAGAAGAAAAAAGCAGGACTGCACCCTTAGCAACGCTAATCTTAAAGGAGCCGTTTTCATCAGTGGTTCCACCGGCAGTCCCGCCTTTTATTCTTATAGATACATTGGAAACGGGTTGACTGCTGTCTGACACAACATTACCGCTTACCACTATTTTTTGCTGAGCAAAGGAAATTTGTGAGATGCCCAAAAGGAATAGCAATAAAAATGATGCTTTGATAGGCAATAGAGAATCAAATTGCTTGTTTAACATAACATGAGATTTTGGTTTTAAACATCGCTGGTAGTGGAATTATTTACAATTTAGAAATGACGGTTACTGCTGTGCGGCGGCAGGCCGACAGGTGGTTGATGCATTCATAAAGATTAATTTTTCAAACGTGAATTTAACCCCCGGTTGCTGATCTACAGCCGGAATGAAACGTTGATATCATCACAAAAAGTGCTACTTTTATATGAAAACTTTCTATCAAAAATTTTCCGCCATAAAACAATTTAAAGTCAGTCGGAACTTTAATATTTCAGTAATCATCTATCCTGTTTTTCAATTAAGTTGGTAATGCAAAGTAACCTGAATCTAAAAGGTGCAGTGATAAATTCTGATGGAATCATTTAACTTTTTGACACACCAATGAAAAATAAAAGGAATCAAAATGTCAATTACCTGACAGTAAATGAAACAGACGAACTGTGGGGATTATACACCACTACTATTGGTTTCCAGGTTATATCGCCCAATAGTGACTACCCTCCTAAAAGCCATCCTTCGGCATATTGGTTCAGTCCCAATACCGGAAGGGTATTGCAGGAATACATCCTGCTGTACATTACAGAAGGAGAAGGTTCATTTGAATCGGCAAGCTGCAAGCTAACTAAAGTCGTTGCCGGTACTATCCTGTTGTTATTTCCCGGCGAATGGCATACCTACCGGCCGCTTAAAGGCAAAGGATGGAATGAATACTGGGTGGGTTTTAATGGCAGTTATATGAAACAGTTAACCGGTAATCTTTTCTTTTGCAGGAAAAGCCCGGTCTATAATGTGGGATTTAATGAACAGATTGTGGCCTTGTTCAACCAGGGTATTGAGACAGCCAATTACCAGAAAATGGCCTACCAGCAGGTACTTGCCGGTATTACCAGCCTCCTGCTGGGCTTCATCCTTTACGCTGAGAAAAACAACTCTTTCAGAGATAAAGCCATCATCGCTCAGATTGATAAAGCAAGAATGATGATGCGTGAAAAAACCGGTGATGATGTTACTCCCGAATCCATCGCTAAAACGCTAAACATTGGCTATTCCTGGTTCAGAAGAGTATTTAAACAGTATACAGGATTTTCACCCGCACAATATCAACTTGAAATAAAATTGCAGAAATCAAAAGAATTGCTGGCCAGTACGATTTTACCGGTAAAGGAAATTGCCTTTCACCTGAACTTTGAGTCTGCCAGTTATTTTGTAACGTTCTTTAAATCAAAAACGGGATTATCGCCCGGTGAATACCGCGATAAGATAAAAGGCAAATAAAGCGATGAAACATAATTACCTGCAACGGAGTTTCATTCAACGGCAAATGTTTTACGATAAGTATTAGGAGAAAGGCCAACTTTCTTCTTAAAGATCCTGGAGAAATAATAAATGCTGTCGAACCCCGTTTGATCTGCGATTTCCTCCACGTTAAGCAATGTTGATTCAAGCAATTCTTTTGCCCTCTCTATGCGTAAATTTAAATGATATTGATTAGGCGACAGCCCCGTTACTGCTTTAAAATTCTTCCTGAATGCAGAATATCCCATAGGCAATTGCCGGGCAAGTTCCGGGATATCTACAGGCTGCTCCAGTGATTCCTGTAGCAGGAACTTTGCTTTCATTATTGCCTTTTCCAGCGGGCTATGATCATATTGTTTACTGAGCGATATGGTATTGACCAAACCGAGTATCTGAAGCGTCAAACCCGCAATCTGTTGTGAGTAACCTACAAGCGAGGCATTTACAACATCAATCATCTTTTTAAATAATACCAGCATATCTCTATCCAGCCCTGTTTTGATACATGGCCGATTGGGATCAAAAAAGCCCTGTTTCATCAGTTGATCAACATAGTACCCATGAAAGCCAACCCAATATTCCTCCCATCCCGAGCGGATATCCGGCCTGTATCGATGCCATACTCCCGGGAAAAGAAAAAAACAGGTTCCCTCCTCAATTTCCACCGGCTCGGTTAATGCCGAACAGCATGTTCCTTTTCCTTTTGAAATAAATATCATGTAATAGTCCGTCAGAATCCTTCCCCTGTTCCATGTAAGCTGATGGCTTTGGGGATGTTCTTCTTTGGGATAACGTTCATTCGGTGTTACTTTTGAATACCCCACCGTAGTTACATAAATCCCCCATTTCTCCTCGATTGGACCTGTATTCAGATATTTAAAAAAGTTATTACCCATTGAATTATCTTTTCTCTTAAATATTGGTGGCAACCGGCGTTATTAAAGGAGGGAAATATTTCCGCCGATCAACAGCATAACGTGTTAAAAGATAAAGTTAGCAAAAATGCCTTAGCAGATAAAATAATGTGGAACTGAATACATGAGGGTTATTGTTGTGGAGCAATTATATCTCTCAGCAGATGCATCATAAATAAATTCACTTCCCATTGCGAAGCTACCGGGGTATTACCCGACGAAGTAGTCCACATATAAGGCGGTGGCCCAAACTCCGTTGTAATGGTAAGCAGGGATATCCCTTCAGCTTCTTTTTCCCGGATGATCCAGGACCATAGGCCGGTAAAGTAGTTCAGCGGCTCCGCCCATTCCGGCAGTCGTGGATCAGGTATCTGCGGTCCTTCAGGAAAACCCACACGGGCATGTATATGTACGGTGCGTCTGATTGCTTCGTTAACCGTTTCTTTGAATCCTTCAAGATAGCTTTCTGTAACACAAACCCAGTGTGAGAAATCGGCGGTTACTTTCATGGAAGGTCTTAGCTTAAACAGTTCTTTTGCATTCCCCGGGCTGAATCCTATTCTTCCCCGGTGCGTTTCATGCGCGATAACAATATTATTCTTCGCTGAAAAATTTTCCGCCGCATCAATAACGGCAAGTTGTTCATTGATCGTGAAGAAATCTCTTCCTGAATGCGAATTAATAATTACCGGTTCACATTCCATTGCCGCATTCAGATGATATTCAAAGCTCCTGCAAAAGGTTTGTATATCTGCACCTTTCGCCTGATGTTGTTGCACAACTATTGGTAATCCCAGTTCTTTGCTACGTTTGATAAATACCTTCCTGTCATTTTTATTTTCGGGCAGCCAGGAATCCACGCCGTCATATCCTGCGGATATTACCTTTTCGAGAAAAGCCTCTACGGGGATGTTTTCGTGGCCCCATCGTGTACAAAGGATTTTTATCTGCATGTTATCAACTAAAGGCTTTGGATTTGTGAGAAATTGCTTCAATAGGGTAGAACTTTAGCTTACAAAAATAGGTGGTGGAGTCACCGGTGAAGAAACATAAATGAGATTTTTCTTGTGTTTTCTGACATTTCTTTGGGGAACGACTGTGACGATAGGCAGCATGATTGTTGTGGATCGATCTTATTAAATGGTAAACTGATACACCTCATCTTTTGACAGATCCTGCCAGATCTTATATTTTATAATAATCGACCTTTCCAACAGCCACCGTCCAAAAATATCCTGACTTTTCCAGATCCTGATCCATTACCTCTTTTGCTGCTTCATATGAGCCATCTGCTTTCATTTCAGCAATAGCAGCTGCTATATCAGTGGGAACTGTTGCTCTCCAAACTCCAACAGAAATTTCTAAAAAAGAATAACTATATGGTACTTCAAAGTCATCAATTTCTCCGTTATTTTCATTTGTTAGCAAAGCTACAAGCTCATTAGCCGGAAGTTTAAAAGGGTTGATGCCATAAATATTGAATTCGGAATTTTCAGAATAGGGTCCCTGACATTCGATAAATTCCAGTAAACCATTCTTATCAAGATCAAATCTAACATCCAAATTATTATAAAAAACCTGATTTTCTTCCTCGTAATCCGGGTTACCAAGTAAACTTATAAGATCATTCTTTGTTTGACCAAAGCTTATCTTACTTTCATTTATTATAATTCCGTCTAATGGTTTCAATGTAATTCTGTTCATAGCTTTTTGCAAAATAGACTCTATTTTAACATTAAAATTTTATTTAAGCATTTAAAGTTTTTACCAAACATCCCCCGCAGCCTCATTTCCCCGATAGAAGATAATGACCAATCTAAAAATTATTAACTATTTTCGTTCACTAAGTCGTGTGCTCGCATATTGAGCGATAGGAAAAATTATAGTCCGGTGCATTACCCGGAAGAAACCGGCATCTAAATTATTGCGTCACAGCAACTGTTCAGACATTTTTGATATACCCTCCTGCGAAAGCTCCTATTTTCAAAATTATTTTTTAAGATGAACTGTTAACGGTATAGGATTGAGCAACAACAATTTAAATACGGAACCGGATGAGCGGGAGACACTGAAACTGGTTGCACTGGGGGATGAACGGGCATTTAGTCGCATCGTCAGAAAGTACTCCCAGGTAATCTATCCCTACCTGCTTTATTGGCTTAAATCGCCTCAACTGGCCGAGGAAGTGGCCCAGGATGTTTTCCTGCGCCTCTGGAAAAACAGGCACAAATTACCGGATATCAGCAATTTCTCAGGCTATGTATATGTGGTTTCACGGAACTGCGTCAACTCCCAGTTTGAACGCGGATTATTAGAAACAGCTGCGCCGGATGTGGCTCAAATCGATCTGGCGCTGACCAATCCTCAAACAGACCTGGAGACTAAAGAACTGGCCACCATTATGGGGCAGGCCATTGAATCCCTGCCACCACGACGCAAAGAAGTATTCCTGTTGAGTCGCAACGAACAGTTAACGTACGAGGAAATTGCCGCTCGGTTGGGGATTTCGAGAAGTACGGTGAGAGAGCATATGGTGGAGGCATTAGTCTTCCTGCGAACTTATTTAAAAAGAAATGCCGGGATCATTATCACCCTGTTATGGGCGTTAATTAACCTGTTGTAAAGAGATGATTAAATAATTACCAGATTTTTTTTATTCCCGACCCGTCCTACCCTTCTTTAAACCGGGTCTTTATTACTGATTACAATGACTGAAGAGCAACTGACATATTATTTTGACAGATACGCCCAGGGAAACCTGAGCAAAGAGGAGCGTATTGTGTTCGCTGACCTGCTCAAAGATCCGGCTAATAAGGACATGGTAGCGCGGATGCTGGACCAGGATTGGCCACTATGGGAAAACAATCAACAGGATTTTTCGCAGGAAATTGCCCGTATTGAACAGGGGGTGACCGCCAGGATTTATGCTGACCAATCCCTCCCAGATGTGCGTCCTGTACCTCGTATACATTCCCTGAAGAAATGGGGCCGGGCCGCTGCGGTATTGATTCTGTTTGGCGCCGGCACCTATCTTTATTCGACCTCCAAAAAGACGGCAGGGGATTTCGTAAAAGGAAAAGCAATGCCCACTCCTGATATTTTACCCGGATCGAATAAAGCACTGCTTACTTTATCAGATGGAACCGCTATTACACTAGATAGCGCTGCCAGGGGCGCCATTGCCCAACAGGGTAATTCTTCGGTTGTTAAAACAGCCAATGGCGAAATTATTTACGATGTGAAGGGGCACTCCGAAGGCAAAGTGATGATGAATACCATGTCCACCCCGCGCGGCGGGCAATACCGCCTCACGCTTCCTGACGGTACAACCGTATGGCTTAACGCGGCAAGTGCTATTACCTTCCCGGCTGCATTTACAGGGAATGAGCGCAAAGTAAAAGTAAAAGGGGAAGTGTATATAGAAGTGGCGAAAAACGCCAAAATGCCTTTCATCGTGGATGTTGACGGGCAAACCACCGTTGAAGTGTTAGGCACCAGTTTCAACATTAATGCATATACTAACGAAGGTATGATTGCCACCACACTGGTGGAGGGTAAGGTCAGGGTGTTGGCGGGTAGTATAGCAGCTGCTGCTGCATCATCCGACCGGCAGCTTACGCACCAGGCGGTAACGCTGCGTCCTGGCCAGCAAGCCTTACAGCCGGATAACACCACCACCATCACCATTAATTCCGGCGCCGACCTGGAACAGGTGCTAGCCTGGAAGAAGGGCATTTTCAACTTCACGGGCAGGCCGTTTCAATCCATCATGAAAGACATTGAACGATGGTACGATATTGAGGTTAAATATGAAGGAACTATTCCAACAAGGAAATTGAAAGGAGAAATGGACAGGGGCGTTCAATTAACTGATTTGATTCGCTTTCTGCAGGGATTCGGCCTGCATGTGGAACTGAAGAACAGAACATTGGTCATAGGAGAAAAATAAATAAATCCCTGTCAGCCGAAATATGATATATACTTTGCCGGCAGCCAACCACCGGAACAGATCCGTGTATACGTGGATCACCTGTTCCGGACGATGAATATACTGAATAATTATCCCGGCAATTCCCTCTTAAAAGGGCCAGCATATACAATTCCTTACTCAAAACGAAAAGCCAATGATGGGGAAACATCATTGGCCGGGTAGTTTAGGTAACATTCAAAACAAAGTCTGCACAGACTGCTTATTAAGCACCTAAAACAGTTCCAAAGGTATGACAAAAACTGCTTTTTGTGGATGGCCCTCCCGTGGGGGTATCCGTCAAGTCACCAAAATCTTGTTAGTAATGAAACTAACTGCATTTTTTCTTACAGCCGCTTTTCTCAACGTATCGGCCATTGGATTTTCTCAAAATGTAAATTTCTCGGGCAAAAATGTATCGCTCGAAAAAATTTTCTCTGTTGTAAAGCAACAGACCGGCTACCTGTTTTTATACCAGGAAACTGATCTATCAGCAGCCAAACCTGTTACCGTTACGGCCACCAACGAGCCACTATTACAGTTCCTTGAAGAGGTGTTCCGGAACCAGCCTTTAAAGTACCTGATTAGCAGCAAAACCATCAGCATATATCCGGTTGCAGCGCAGCCCACCGGAAATAAGGTTACAACGGTTGGTGAGCTTGCGACATTTCCTTTCAGCGGCGTTATTCTTAACCGCGACGGGGAAGCGCTCCCCGGCGCCAGCATCGTTATCAAAGGCACCAGAACGGGTACTGCAACAAAGACTGATGGCTCGTTTACCATCAACGTTAATGCAGGCGATGTTTTAGTGATCAGCAGGATTGGATATGGAAGCATAGAATTAAAAATGACCTCCGCCACCAATGCTGTTGTAGTGTCTTACCCGGCTGGCAAAGCTGACGGGGCAGCTCTTAAAACCGGTCAATCCATCTCTTCCGGTTCAGGCGGTTTTAATTTAATACTCCCTCCATCTGTTTCTAAACTTGATGAAGTGCAGGTTATTGCTTACGGCACCACCACACAACGTTTTAATACAGGCAGTGTTAGCAGTGTGAAAGCGGAAGACATCGAGCGGCAGCCTGTAAGTAACGTGCTCGAAGCATTGCAGGGGAATGTACCAGGACTTTTCATCACGCGTTCCAGTGGTAACGCTGGCAGCCAGATGAATATTTCCATCCGTCAACAGCAATCCATCCCGCTACCCACCGGCAATAAAAGTATGCCGCTATTCATTATCGATGGGGTGCCATTCGTGGAAACGCCATTTGCCAGTGCAGGAGCCTCCGGTGAAATAGATCCCATGAACTCCATCAACCCTGCCGATATCGCTGAGATATCTGTATTGAAAGACGCCGATGCAACTGCTATTTATGGCTCCAGGGGCGCTAATGGTGTTATCCTGGTGACCACAAAGAAAGGCAAAACCTCCGAACCACATTTCGATTTCAATATTTATACAGGCGCCGGTAAAGTAACCAACTATTTACCGATGCTGAATCTTTCCGATTACCTGGCTATGCGGAGAACTGCTTTCGCTAATGATAAAATAACACCCGGTTTTTCAAACGCTCCGGATCTCACTATCTGGGATACAACAAAATCCAGGAATTTCCAGAAAGATTATATCGGCAATACCGCCAATCAAACAGAGGTTACCGGCGCATTTTCGGGTGGCAGTCAATATTTGCGTTACCGCTTTTCCAATACCTTCCGGCGTGAAACGACGGTATTTCCCGGCGACTGGGGATACAACCGCTATTCATCCCACCTGAGTATAGACAATACGTCGCGCAATGGTAAATTCACGCTGGCCGCTTCGGCCATGTATACCAAAGAATCCAATAACCAGGTGGCCAGCGACATTACCCGGTCGGTGTACATATTACCACCCAACTATCCCGTGCATAACCCCGATGGCAGTTTAAACTGGACAGGTGGATTCACCAATCCTGATTCCTACCTGTTGCAATCGGCCAGGTTCAAGTCGGATAACCTTTTAGCAAATGCCACTTTACGATATACGATATTGGCAGGATTAGACGCAAAGGTGAGTCTTGGGTATAATAAAATAGCTCAAACCAACGAAACATATCTTCCTAAAACCTCCCTTGACCCGAATAGTGGCTCAGGTGAATCAGCGGCTACGTATACATCCGACTATATTGAAACCTATATCGTGGAGCCGCAACTAACTTACAACAGATCGCTGGGTGGGGGTACACTGAACGTGCTGGTGGGTGGTACCTGGCAACAATCCAGCTTTGCAGAACCATATTATGTAAGAGCCACCGGCTTCTCCAACGATAAGTTGATGAGCTCCTGGACAGCAGCTTCTGATATCACTTTCAAAAGCAGCAGCTTTAAAGAATACAAATATGTTTCCGCATTCGGACGCATCAACTATGTACTGAAAGATCGCTATCTGTTCAACCTCACCGGCCGCAGGGATGGCTCTTCCCGTTTTGGTCCGAACCGTCAGTTTGGTAATTTCGGCTCCGTTGGTGCAGGGTGGATTTTCAGCAGTGAGCAGTGGGTAAAAACAGCCATTCCATGGTTAAGCTACGGTAAACTCAGGGCCAGCTACGGAACAACGGGGAATGACCAGATCCCGGACTACGGATACCTGTCGTCCTATGGCAATCTTTTTTATCAATATGGTAGCGCAGGAATTTATCCTTTGCGAAGCGCCAATCCCAATTATGGATGGGAGTCCAACCGCAAACTGGACATTGGCTTAGAAACCGGATTCATAGAGGATCAGCTCTTCCTTTCGGCTTCCTGGTTTTCGAGTCGTACTGATAACCAGTTGGTGACTGCTCCCCTCTCTTCCCAATCGGGATTTTCTTCCTTTATCGGTAATATGCCGGCATTGCTGCAAAGCTCCGGATGGGAATTTGAGTTGAAAACAAAGAATATCAACCATAAAAAATTCTCCTGGAGCAGTTCTTTTAATATTACCATCCCCCGTAATAAGCTCATTTCCTTCCCTGGTTTAAAAACAACCGCCTATGCTTATGTATTTATTGAGGGACAACCTATCAACACTTATAACGGCTATCATTATACAGGCCTGAAAGATGGAATTGCTACCATCGCGGATCTCAACAAGGATGGGAAATTTACAACCGGCTTGTTAGAAACAGCAAACGGAGATTACCAGATTATATCCTCCAGTATTCCCGATTTCTATGGCGGGTTCAGTAACTCGCTCAAACTCGGCAGGTTTCAGTTGGATATCCTGTTACAGTTCGTGAAACAAATCAAATCTTCCGTTCGCTCCGCAGTAGGAATGCAACCGGGTGGATTGTCCAATCAGGACGACAAAATCATTACTGATGGCTTCAAGCCATCTACGTTGTCCGGCAGTGACGCTACTTATGCCTATAAAAATTACTACCTGTTTTCCGATGGAAACTATTCAGACGCCAGTTTTATAAGACTTAAAAACCTGAACCTCTCTTACGAGCTTCCAGGTTCCTGGACAAAGGCGATCCGGTTAAAATCAGCCGGGGCATTTATCAGGGCGCAAAACCTGTTTACCATCACCCGTTACCTGGGATTTGATCCTGAAACCGCCGGTGCAGTATTACCACCGTTAAGACAAATTGCCGCTGGTATCCATTGCTCACTTTAAACAATAGGGAAATGAAAAAACAATGCTTTTTATATACTTGTATCGTGTTATTGGCCGCCTCGCTCCTGAATGGTTGTAAGAAACTGATCGAGATAGGGCCACCAAAAGACCAGCTGGCTTCCAACAGTGTATTCCTGGATTCAACTACGGCGGAAGCAGCTATGATAGGGTTATATGCCAGTGTGGCGAACCCGAATCCGGGCAATGATTTGGGCACTTCCGTTACCATGTTCAATAGTATGTCGGCCGATGAAACGTACGCATATGCCATGAATTATTACGATGATTTTACGAATAACTCCTTAACTCCCATGATCTACTACGTAGATGGTTTATGGAGCACCATGTATAAAAATGTGTACATCGCCAATTCCGTTATCACCGGGATGGCTGAATCTCCCTTATCTGAATCATACAAACAAAGGGCTGCCGGGGAAGCGAGGTTCCTGCGGGCATTATGCTACTTTTACCTGGTGAATGAATATGGCGCCGTGCCATTAGTGTTGTCTACTGATGTAAACAGCACTACCACGCAACCCCGTGATAACGTGGATGCCGTTTATGACCAGATAGAAAGAGATCTTACAGATGCGCAAAAAGTACTGCCTGCCACCTTAGACATCTATGGCGGCATGCGTATACGCGCTACCACCTGGGCTGCCGATGCCTTACTGGCCAGGGTATATCTTTACAGGGGAAAATGGCAACTGGCTGAAAGCATGGCTACTGCCGTCATTAACAATCCGGGAATGTTTAGTATGAACGACTCCCTCAACCAGGTGTTCTTAGCTAACAACAAAGAAGGCATCCTTCAATTTGTAAATGGTATCAGCAGTTCATGGATCGCCAACAACTTCGTTCCTTCTTCATTCAGTACAACGCCTAAATTTGTAATCAACGACAGCCTCTATAATAATTTTGAACCCGGAGACAGGCGAAAAACCAGCTGGGTTGGCTATAAAAGCTATGGAGGTATTAACTATCCCTACCCTGCAAAATACAGGTATATGGCAGGTGTGGGCGCAGTGGAATATAACCAGGTATTGCGTTTGACAGAGCAGTTTTTAATCCGCGCTGAAGCCCGTACACAACAATCCAACTACATACAGGCAGCAGCTGATCTTAATAGCGTCCGGTTAAGAGCAGGTTTATCCAACACGAAGGCCAACGACAAAGCCACGCTGATGGCTGCCATTGAACATGAGCGCCGCATTGAATTCTTCTGCGAATGGGGACATCGCTGGTTAGATCTGAAAAGATTACCCGGCATCAATAACCCTGCTATCTCCAGGGCCGACGAAGTTTTATCGCAGCTCAAAGGAGGCCAGTGGCAGTCGACAGATGTTCTTTATCCCATTCCGCAATCTGCCATTAATTCTAATCGAAACCTGGATCAAAACAAAGGATATTTCTAGCGCCAGGTAAAAACCAAACATATGATGCGTTATCAATTATTCAGGCAATGGCTGCCTGCTGCCCTGCTCATGACCGGAACGGTCGCAGCAAAGGCACAATCCGGACAAGCAAAGCCGTTCATACTAAAGGGGCAGATAACTGCCCCGCAGTACCCTGTCAAACTTTATCTTCAATACGAGTTGAATGATAAAGAGCGGGCAACTGATTCCGCTACGCTGCAAATGGATGGACATTTCACCTTCAGCGGCAAGCTGAGCAGACCGGTATCTGCAAAGCTGTACATGATGCCACCGGGTGGTAAGTATGTTTCACGAAATTTCTACCTGCAACCTGGAAAAGTAGACATCCACACAACCAGTTCCCTGGATTCAGCTACTGTGAAAGGCAGCCCCAATACGGCTGTCCTGGATGAATTTGTTCAACATGGAAATAAGTACGCAAATACTTTTACCTCCCTGAATACAAGAGCTTATTTCAACCGTGGACTGAAAGATTCCCTGCTGGCTATTAATGCGGAGCAGGAACAGGTAAGAAAGAAATTTGATGAGGAAGTAGCCGGTATCATCAGGCAGCACCCGAACGCCTATGCCTCCTGGGACATGGTTTATAGTTACCGTATAGCTTTAGATCCTGAAACGGTTGCCCCTTTATTCGAAGCGCTTAGCCCGGCGTTTAAAAATTCGGCAGATGGAAAAGCTTTGGCAAAACAGATCGCTAATGTCAGGAAAATAATGGTGGGTTCGCCCGCTCCGGATTTTATGCAGGCAGATACAGATGGCAATGCCATCAAACTGTCTTCCTTCCGGGGTAAATATCTGCTGGTTGACTTCTGGGCCAGCTGGTGCGGTATCTGCCGCGCAGAAAATCCCAACGTACTGCGTGCCTACAATGCTTACAAAGACAAAGGCTTCACCGTATTGGGCGTATCGATGGACGATTCGCTGCACCGCCCTCAATGGATACAGGCCATCCGGGATGATAATATGCCCTGGCAACAGGTATCTGACCTGAAAGGAAGAAATAATGAGGCTGCCATCCAATATGGTATCAAGGGAATCCCGCAGAATGTACTCATAGATCCTGAAGGCAGGATAATTGCCAAAAACAAACGCAACAGGGACCTGATGAACACCCTGATGGAAATCTTTGACCGGGGGCATAATATGCGAATGGATGGAGAGATAAAAGGCGAGAACGACAGCATCATTGTTTTTAAATATTACAACCGCAATAGTTACCAAAACGATACGGTGTCTATCCACAACGGCAAATTCACCTGGCTTGCTGAAATGCCGGAGCCACAGCGGGTGAACGCCACCATCCTTCCAAAAGGTGAACAGCTTAGCTTCTTCTCCGATATCGGGTACCTGCAGTTATCAGCTAATATCGATTCGTTGCCAAATTTCACATTAGAGGGCTCCGATATCCAGGATGAAGCCAATGCCTTTTATGCAACTACCAGGGAACTTAGTCCGCAGCAAAAGGAATTGCTGCAACAACTCACGGATGCCTCACAAGAGGAAAGGTCCAAAATAGGAGAACACTTGCTTACCCTGACAAGAAGCCGGTATACGGCTAGCGTTAAGGACTATGTAGAGAAACATCCCCTCAGTTTATTTTCCTTGCAACTGGTAAAGGATATGGCGGAAGATATGTCGGGGCCCCGATATAACACTGTTTACCCGCTTTATGCATCGCTGCCGGAAATAATCCGTGGAACGCCCACTGGCAAAAGGATAGCAGGGATGTTACCGTTGATGAAAAGAAGCGCCGAAGGCGCAATGATTGCAGATTTGTCTCAAGCCGATAGCAGCGGACAGGAAATTTCCCTTTCCAGCTTTAAAGGGAAGTATGTACTGATAGATTTCTGGGCGAGCTGGTGCGGGCCTTGCCGTGCCGAGAATCCGAATTTGCTGAAAGCATACAATAGTTACCAATCCAAAGGGTTTACAATCGTGGGCATCTCCCTGGATACTGATGCCAGCAAGTGGAAGAAGGCCATCAAAGATGATCAACTGCCCTGGACACAGTTGTCTGATCTGAAAGGCAGGGAAAATGCCATTGCAAAGTATTACAACGTGCGGGGCATACCCTGGAATATCCTGGTTGACAAGGATGGTAAGATCGTTGCTAAGGATTTAAGAGGCTTTGCCTTGGAGGAGAAACTGCTGGAGTTGATCAGGTAGATGACCGGTTTTATTGCCTTATGTCTTCAAAAAATGAATTATTTAATTATATTATTACCTTCATGTATGAAACAAAACCCAACGGTATTATATCAGCATGAAGCGAATGAATAAACGGGAGCTGCTTTTTATATGTCTTCTTATAATTTCTTTTTCCTGCGTGGCGCAAAGCCAGGGAGGCTTTGTGGGGTTTGGTCAACTTCCCGTAAAAACCCCGGATTCGCTGTTGCAGCGACTAAGGCAGGCCGGTGATATTAAAGCAAAAATGCTTGCCACGGAGCCTTTAATGGCATTTCATGCTGCTCACGGCACAACAGATTCGGTTATCTTTTACTCCCAACAGATGATCGACGCGCTAAACAATAGTGATATAAAGGCCCGTGACAAGCTCCCCTATCAATCCACCCTGTACCACACTTTAGCGAAAGCTTATAGCGAAAAAGGGTTGTATGATGAGGCGCTGCGCTATTACCTCGAAGGCATCCGGTATGCAGAAGCGCTGAACAATGGTGCTGCTGTCAACGAAAATAAACTGGGTATCGCAAATGTATATTTTGCCCGGAATGAACACAACAAAGCCATTGGGGCATATAACGATCTGCTGAATACCTCCCATGATGAGCAACTGATACATATTGCGTATCAACAACTGGGCATTATCTACCTGGAGAGAAAAGATCTCGTGAAGGCAAAAGCCTATGCGGAGAAGGCGATCGTATTCTTCCGGCAGGAACACCAGTTAAAAAACGAGCTTCAAACAAAATTAATCCTGGGTATTGTCGCTGAACTTAGTCAGCATACAGAAGAAGCATTTTCTATATACAACGAAGTAAAAAACCACGCAGCCGCCAACCAGTTTTTTGATCTATATATTAACGCAGGTCAAAGATTAGGTGATCTTCTTATTGCTGAGAAAGAATATGAAGATGCCAAACGGTTACTTTCCATGGTATATGCAAATGCCATCCAATGGAACGACATGAAGGCGCAGCTAAAAGTGTTGAATAGCCTGCGAGCCGTACACGCAGCCACTGGCGACTATAAAAATGCCTATGCCATCATGACGCAGTACATGGGTATTTCCAGGGAAATACTGGATCTGCAAAATAAAAAAGAGATCAATGAGCTGGAAATAAAATATCAGACCGTTCAGAAAGAAAAAGAGATTTTAAATAAAGAAAACGAACTGCAACATCAAAAAACAATAAAATATAGCCTGTTAATAGGATTCCTGGTGATCCTGTTACCTGTTATCGGCCTGTTGTATATGTATTACCAGAAGTTGCAGGCGCAAAGCAAGCTGAATGCCACCATGGATGAAGTGAATCAGCAAAAGATAGCCGTGCTGTTAAAAGATAAGGAACTGGCATTGCTGAAAGCCTCTGTGAGCGGGCAGGAAAAAGAACGAAAACGAATTGCAGAAGAACTGCATGACAGTATTGGCGGTAACCTTGCCGCCATTAAGCTTCGCCTTGCCCATCAAAATAATGTGACTGGAATAAAAGAGGTGATAAAACAGATTGATGACACCTATCACCAGGTGCGTGATCTTTCACATGATCTCATTCCACAGAAGTTCAATAATACCGGGTTTACAGAACTGATTGCCGGTTATCTCAGGCAATTTGATGTTCCGGGGAACGCCAAAATATCTTTCCAAGCTTATCCCAGGGAAGAAATAGATCTTATTGGCACCACGCTGAAAGTGGAAATCTATAAGATCATGCAGGAGCTGATCACCAATACCCAAAAGCATAGCCAGGCATCGAAAGTTGAAATACAACTGACAAAGATCGATGGTTTGCTAAAGCTGTTGTTTGAAGACAATGGCAAAGGTTTTCCTGTAGAAACCACCAAATATGGCATTGGGTTTCAGAATATACGGGAGCGGTTAAAATTATTTGATGGGGTGCTTTCTATTGACTCCTTTCCGTCGAAGGGCACCGTAATAGATATTGAAATATCCTTAAAACCAGAATGGTATGAAGCATAATATTATTCTAGCAGATGATCACAAATTATTCCTGGAAGGTCTTATCAGGCTGATAGAAAAGGACGAAAACCTGCATATCCTGTATTATGCGCATAATGGCAAGCTGGTGATGAATTACCTGGACCAGCATCCGGATGAGCAGGTAGACCTGGTAATCACAGATATCAGCATGCCGGATGTGGATGGCATCACGCTGAATAACCACATTAAAGAAACACGGCCGGAAATCTGCACGCTGGTGGTGAGCATGCACACCGACAATAATATGATTGATGCCCTTATTCAGCATCATGTGGATGGTTTCCTATCAAAAAATGCAGATTCCGATGAATTTCTTAAAGCGATAAAGATGATCCTGAAAGGTGAAAAGTACTTTTCAGACGCTGTAAAACAGGGTTACCTTAACAGTGCTTTTTACAAGGAAAAAGAAACCCTTGAAATGCTGACCTCGCGGGAAAAGGATGTGCTGAAATTAATTGCAGAAGAATACACCACCCAGGAAATTGCCGATAAACTCTTTTTAAGCAAGCATACCATTGAAAGCTACCGCAAAACACTTATCCTGAAATTAAAAGTACGCAACCTGGCAGGCCTCACCAGGTATGCTGTAAAGCTGGGACTACTCAGCTAACCCCCTGAAAACAGGGTATTGATTTTCACTGAAAACCATGTTGTTGCCCGGCATGCGACGGTATACCTTTGTTTCAAATAAAACGGGATGATAGTTTTTTTTGGAATGAGGGAAAAAAAGATCGGCCTGCAGCCAGTGTATCAGCACTCCTGCAATCATTGTTCGCAGAGGAAAAGTCTGCACATACAAACGAACTGCGTTTACCTTCATGTGTTCTGGATACCTGTCTTTCCCATTTATAAAAAAGCTTACAGCATTTGCAGCAGTTGCCGGCAGGCATTAGCCAGCAACGCCATGCCTCCGGACTTACATACAAAAGCCCGCGAACTAAAAAAACAAGCGAAAGTTCCCTGGTACCTGTTTACCGGTTCGGGCCTTGTAATGCTGTTCATCATTTTTGCAATTTTCATTTCTAATACTAAAAATTAATCACCATGATTTACGGAATCTCTCTGATCTTATTAAGCATCATTGCTGTCCCTTCCCTGATACTATCCAGAAAACCCAACGCAAAGGAATTGTTGGAAAAAGTAGAACCTTACCAGGGATGGATAGGCATTATTTTCTGCTTCTGGGGGATCTGGGGTGTAGTAACTGCCGTACTCCATATGGGCTGGCTTACCGCCGCTCCGATTTGGTGGACCACATTAACAGCTGGCAGCCTTGTAGAAGCCTGCCTGGGTTTTTTACTCGGATACCCGCTCATCACCAAATTATTCCTCTCCAAAAGCGAAAAGGCGATGGAAAAGGCGGTACAGATCCGGGCGAAAATTGCCCCCAAACAAGGTAAGCTCGGCATATTGGGCATTATCGTAGGCGTATGGATGATTGCTGCCTCTTTGATCTTTACGATAGCGTAGGAAGTTATTCTTCAGCAATTCAAAAATAAAACCAATGAAAAAAATATTATTGGCCGCAATGATGCTGTTTGCAGCATTGTACAGCCATTCACAGGGAAAAGAGAGTTCCATTGAAGTCAGGGGCGTTGCTAAAATAGACAGGGAGATTGAATCCTACCTGGTAGATTTTGCTATAGCAGCCGAATATGGAGAAGGGGAAGGGAAAAAAGCTTTTGAAGATCTTAAGAATACCTTTTTTGCCAAAGCGAAAGCGGCAGGCTTTGAAGAAAGCCGGTTTAAAGAAGATAAAATGGGATACCAGGCGTTGCAATATTACAGGGAAGGCAGCTTATACACATTTGAAACCCGTAACAAAGAAGAACTTTTAAAAGTTGTTAAACTGGCAAATGGAGTGGTGGTGACTATCGTAAGCACCCGGTTAAGATATAAACCTGTTAAAGACAGCGAAAAACTATACGCTACTGCATTCAGCGACAGCAAAGAAAAGGCTGCCACCATTGCAAAGGCCATCGATAAAAAATTAGGTGCGGCCATTACCGTGACAGATCTTACCTCACCTGAATCAGTATCTGAAGAAAACTTCTACTATAAGCCGGTAACAGATCAATATTACTATCTGTCTGTTAAATTTCTGATAGAGTAATAGTGATTTGCTACCGGCCTGCCATTCATTGTTATTACCCCAATAATTAAGCGAATAAAAAAGAAGAAGCTGTCTCATAAATAAATGAGGCAGCTTTTTCATTTTAGGCTTTAAGGATGGTTTTATCCACAATTTGCAGTTGAAAAAAAGGGAAGTTGTAAGTGTTTACGCACCAGAAGTTATTGTGTAA
>NZ_JBKIXB010000018.1:0-59323 GCF_051362515.1 Chitinophaga sp. ARDCPP14
AATAACTTCTGGTGCGTAAACACTTACAACTTCCCTTTTTTTCAACTGCAAATTGTGGATAAAACCATCCTTAAAGCCTAAAATGAAAAAGCTGCCTCATTTATTTATGAGACAGCTTCTTCTTTTTATCGTGTTGCTTCGTACACCGGGTAATCTGTATACCCATGTGCGGCCCCTCCATAGTGTAAATTCCGTTCGGGTTTATTTAATGGCCAGTCGTTTTTTAGTCGGTCAGCGAGATCAGGGTTGGCAATAAAAGGTTCTCCCCATGCAGCCAGGTCGATGATGCCGTCAGTTAAGTACTGCTCCGCCTTTTCCCGGTTCATGCCACCTGCCAGTATGATCACGCCGTTGTATTGTTGTCTGAAACGTTCCAGGAAGCCGTCGGGTAAAGCAAAGCTGCCTCTCGATTGCTGGTCCATGATATGGATATAGGCGATGTTCCGCTTGCCGAGTTCAGTGGCCAGGTAGCTGTAAGTAGCCTCCAATTCATCATAGTGCGGCATTTCATGCAGGCCACCATACGGCGTAAGACGGATCGCTACTTTCCCCGCACCAATATTCGCAATGCACGCATCGATGGCTTCCAGTAAAAAGCGGCTGCGGTTAACGATGCTGCCGCCATATTCGTCGGTGCGGTTATTCACAAAAGGATTCAGGAACTGTTCAATCAGGTAACCATTGGCGCCGTGGAGTTCTACTCCGTCGAAGCCGGCTTTTACTGCATTGGCAGCGGCATTGGCAAAATCCTGTACCACTGCTTTTACACCTTCGGTAGTTAAGGCTACCGGAACAGCGCAGGGAACAAAAGCTTCCTGGCCGTTTTCATTGTAGGCCCATGCATGCGAGTTGGCAGCCTGGATGTTGGAAGCGCCTACAGGTGCAGCACCGCCAGGTTGATTGGTGGTATGCGACACGCGGCCCACATGCCACAACTGCGTGAATATTTTACTGCCTGCTGCGTGAACAGTGCTGGTAACCAGTTTCCAGCCTTCCACCTGCGCCGGTGTAAACAAACCGGGAATATGCAATACGCCCGATGCTGTAGGGGAGATGGAAGTGCCCTCCGTGATGATGAGTCCTGCGTTGGTACGTTGCCGGTAGTACAACGCATTCATTTCATTGGGTATTCCGTTAGGATTCCGTGCGCGTGTCATGGGCGCCATCACGATCCTGTTCTTTAATGTCAGGCCTTTGCCGGTATATGGTTCAAATAATAGCATGGGTTGTTTTTTTAATAATCGGATAATCGGTATAACCTGCCGCACTGCCACCAAAAAATTTCGACCTGTCAGGCTCATTCAGCGGCAACTGGTGTTGCAGGCGGTAAGGGAGATCGGGATTGGCAATAAAAGGGCGGCCAAAAGCGATGAGGTCTGCCCATCCTTTCTGCAGCGCTTCTTCCGCCCTGGCAACGGTATACTTGCCGGCGTAAATAAGGGTACCGGAGAAGGCTTCCCTGTAAGCTTCCTTAAAAGCCACCGGCATCACGGGTGCATTGTCCCAGTCGGCTTCCGCGATGTGGATATAGGCAATGCCTATGTCGTTCAATACCTTGGCTGCCGCGATATAAGTTTCTTCCGGATGATCGTCCATAGCGCCCATCAACGTGGTCAACGGGGCCTGGCGCACGCCTACACGGTGCTTTCCGATGGCATCTGCTACTGCGGTTACCACTTCTTTCAGGAAGCGCAAGCGGTTTTCCAGCGAACCGCCGTATTCATCTGTTCTGTGATTGGTTTGTGAATCGATGAACTGCTCAATCAGGTAGCCATTGGCGCCATGCAATTCCACCCCGTCGAAGCCAGCTGCCACCGCATTTTTGGCGGCTTGCGCAAAATCACTGATAATAGCCTGTATTTCGGCTTTGGTAAGCTCGCGGGGCATAGAGTGCTGGAGCATTTCCCCGGCGCCGTTTTCGGCTCCTTTTCCTGTGGGATCGGCAAATACTTTCACGCCTTCTGCCAGGATAGGGGAAGGCGCTACCGGCGCGGCGCCGTTTTCCTGTATGGAGATATGTGAAACCCGCCCCACATGCCACAACTGGGCGAAGATGAGGCCATTATTGGCATGCACGGCGTCTGTTACCTGTTTCCAGCCCGCTATTTGCTCCGGGCTGTAAATACCCGGGGTCCAGGCGTAGCCCTGGCCCTGGCGGCTGATTTGTGTGCCTTCTGATATCAGCAGGCCCGCCCCGGTACGCTGACTGTAATATTCTGCCATCAATGCGGTGGCTACATCGCCGCGGGCCGCTCTGGATCTGGTCATTGGCGGCATTACAATCCTGTTTTTCAGGTGAAGTCCGCCTAGCGTATATTCTGTAAAAAGCATCGTCTTCGTATTTTGATAAGGCAAAATTCTTCCAAAATTTATTATTATCATAATTATTTAACTTATACCTTTGTATCAGAAAAATGATATTATATGGGACTCAACCTGGAATGGCTCCGTACCTTCAAATCCATCTATGAACAGGGCACCCTCACCGGGGCGGCACAGGAGCTTTTTATTTCGCAACCAGGCGTAAGCCTGCACCTCAATTCCCTCGAGGCATATACCGGCTATAAATTATTTGATCGCTCGGCCAAAAAACTGGTGCCTACCGAAAGGGGAAAAGTGATCTATAATTTTATCGAGGAACCTTTACTCAAACTGGAAAATGCAGAACAGCTTTTTCATAAAAGTACCAGGGCCGACAGAGCCACCATCAGCATTGGTATGTGCTTTGAAACATTTCAATATACACTGGAGAAATATATTGCCACCCTGCCCTTTAACGTCATCATCAAATTCGGCGACTACCCGCAAATGATCAACGACCTCGATAAAGGATTGCTGGATCTTATTATCACACCGCAAAAAGGGGATCAGAAAAACCTGGAGTTTAAACCTTTTTCAAAAGAAAGAATTGTACTGGTGGCCGGTGGCAAAACAGATATCAAACCACTGAACGCTTTACTGAAGAAGAAAGATCTCAAAGCAGCGGAGAACTGGCTGAAAGAACAGCTGTGGTACAGCACCGCGGCGGACATGGAGCACCTGAAACGATTCTGGCAGTTCAACTTCCATCATCAAATGGATTTTAAACCCAACTACATTGTTCCGAATATCTGCTCTATTGTGCGCTGTCTCAGTGGAGAAACCGGTTTTTCAGTAGTACCCGACTTTTTGTGCGCCCGCGAAATTGAAACAGGCAGCATGAAACTGGCGTGGGAAGGAGAATCGATCATGGAAAATACCCTGTATTTCGGTACACGGAAGAAAACAATGTATGCGGCGGAAATAGATAAAGTACAACGGATATTTTCTACAGAACTATATAGTCCTTCAGTCGTGAATAGTTACGCTGGCAGCCACCAGTGATTTAATATATTCAGTAGGTGTAAGGCCGGTTATCTTTTTAAAATACTGGTTGAACGATGACTTGGCTTTAAAGCCGCAATCATACGCCAGTGTTAACACGTTCACCGGCAACGCTTTTTCATTCATGAAACGGATCTGTTCCATCGCCCGCCGGATACGCCATTCATTGATATACTGGTAAAACGACTTGCCGGCATAACTGTTCAGCGTTTCTGAAATATGATACTTGCTGATCCCGGCGCCCTGCGCGAGTTTATCGAGGTTCAGCTCCGCATCCGTAAATATTTTTGTTTTATGAAGATAAGCTTCCAGCGATTGTAACAGCAGCCGCTGCTCATCAGTACTGAGATGCATTTTGCGGGAAGGCAATACCTCCGCTGCTGGTCCGGCTATTACTTTCACCGGCTGCGTGCCCATGATCCCCACATACTTGTACCTGATAATCACCAGGCACACCACTAACAGTAAGGAATATACGATATCTCTGCAGATAATATTATACGAGCCATCCAGCATATGCGCCGATTGCGCGGTTTTAAATCCCAATGAAATAATACTGATAATGCCCAGCAGGTAACTGATACTGTTGATCAGCTTCTTCTCCTGCGGCATATCAGGTAATTGTTTCGCAATGCGGAGTGATAATACCGGAAACAGGAAACCCAACACCATCATCAGCCATGTGGTGGTTTCATTGTAGTAATACAATACAGCATGACCGGCATCCGCCGACCACATCAACACGCATACCACCGTAAGATAGCCCACCGCGCCAAGCATAAACGGCAGAAAAACATACCACCGCGAAGCAGGAATAAACGCGGTATCCCGCCGCTGACAGGCATATAAATACAGCAACGGACCGTAGCAAAAACCGATAAATGTATTCATCTGCGTACGCACTTCGGGGTCGTTCACAAATGAATAAATGCAAAACTTGATAGCGAGATGCGCAGCAATACTACACAGCAACAGGATCAGCAGAAAATCTGCTTTACTGCGCAACTTACTGCTGCCTAGTAAAGCAACTGCGGTAAGTGCCTGAAATGCTCCGATGGCAATAACATATATCATAGTGCGGATATGCACCGAAAGTATAAAACCAATATTACCGGAATGTTAAACCTGCTGCATCGGATGGCTGGTGATCCATTTGGTAATGATTTCGTAACACATGTTAATGTATTGGGTTTCAATAAAAGTGAGTACGTTTAAAACAGAAAATACGCCTACGCGTAGCAGTAGTTGGATGCGGTCGTAGTCATCATCAGCAAGCCTCACTTTTGTTGAAAAATACCTTCATATGGATCGCATTTTTATACCATTAAAACGCTCCCGTTACTGCACATTACTGGTTTTACTGGTAATGGCCGGCACGGCAAAGGCACAAACCATCAAGGGAATTATTAACGGCAGGGAAGGACACCTGCCCGGCGCTTCTGTACAAACCGCCGGAACCAGACAAGGCACCTCCACCGATCTGAATGGCGCCTTCACCATCAACCTACACACCACCGGTAAAGTAACATTGCTGGTATCTTATATAGGACACGAAACGCAACGACTGGAACTAACCGTAAAACCCGGTATCAACGACGCCGGTAATATCACGTTGTCGCCCACCGGCGGTAAACTGGGAGAAGTACTGGTAAAGGGAACCATGGCGCCTTCCACGGTGAAGGCCCTCAGCATTAAAAAGAATTCCCTCGCCATCATGGATGTAATCGCGGCCGATGCCATTGGTAAATTACCGGACCGCAATGCCGCCGAAGCGGTACAACGTGTACAGGGAGTGGCGGTAGCCCGCTATCATGGGGAAGCCGATGCCGCGACTGTGAGAGGTACGCCCTTCGCATGGACATCCACCCTTTTCAATGGCAGCCGCCTGCCAAGCGCCAACGTACTCGGTAACCGTAACTCGGTGCTGGACGCCGTGCCCTCAGAAATTATCCAGTATGTACAGGTGGCCAAAGCCATCACACCAGACATGGAAGGCGACGCCATTGGCGGTTCCATTAATTTCATCACCCGCATCGCCCCCGCTAAAAGAACACTCAATGTTAGCGCGGCAGGCGGTTACAATACTTTTTCAAAAGACGCTACCTACAACGCATCCCTGGTATACGGAGATCGCTTTTTTAAAGATAAACTGGGCGTCATGATTGCCGGCGCCATCTGGGACCGCCAGTGGGGAACAGATGCGTATGAAGTGGCCTACAATACCGGCCTGACCAATCCCGCACAACAAAAATCTATCAGCACCGTCATGCTGAAACGATATATGGGTAAGCGCCAGACCTATGGCGCCAACGTCGGACTTGAATATAAATTCAATTCCTCCAATAAAATATTCTTTCGTGGCCTGATGGATAAATTCAACGATATCCGCCCGGTATATGAATCCTATGTGGATTACAATAACAGCCGCTATCAGTACAACTACCGCTACTCTTATTACCAGACCGTACTCAACGGCGGTGAACTGGGGGGCGAACATCAGCTGTCTTCCAAAGTGAAAATGGACTGGACCGTCAGCGACTACTACACAAAATATTTCCTGGAAACACCGCCCACCAACAATAATAAAGGATTACCCATCGCTACTTTCCGTCAGAAAATAAACGGCGGGTTTAATAATCTTTCTGCAGATGGGAAACGGTACTGGGGTTTCGATTCACCGGAAGGTGTGGGCGGTGATCCGCTGCACTTTGATGCCGGCATCAAAAACAGCGGGGAAGTAATGGACCCGTCGAAACTCACTTTGCAGCAGTTAGTAATTGCGCAACTGGATACAAAAGAAGAAGATAAAACGGCACAGCTGAACTTCAAAGTGAGCGCCTCTTCGCGGGTAAACCTGAAGTTCGGCGCCAAATACCGGCATAAAGACCGCGCCGGTATGTATGGCTCCAACATCGTATATCTCCCCGGCGCTGCACTGGGCATTCCCAAATCGCCGGACCTGCTGCCGCTGAACACACTCCAGCGCACCGATTTTCCGGTACGTGGCGGCTTCTTCCAGGGACTGAAAGGTAACTATGATCAGTTCATGATAGATCCCATCACCAAACAACAGCTGTTTGATTTGTATGATACTGCCACCCTGCGGAAAAACGGCTTTGCCGACTACACTTCTAAAACCAATGCCACCAACATTTATACGGGTACAGAAAATGTAGCTGCCGCTTATGCCATGGCAGAAATCGATCTCACAGATAAATTAAAAATGATTGCCGGTGTCAGAAATGAATACACGGCATTTACATTGCATGGCTCCAAAGCCACTGCTGAAGGCACTCCAAAAGTAACCACCATTACACCGGCTACCGTCAAAAACAATTACAACGCGCTGCTGCCCATGATGCACCTGAAATACAGTATCAGCGACCAGGCAAACCTGCGCGCCGCTTATACCCGTACTTTCATCCGTCCAAATTTCACGGATCTAACCCCCGGCGAATCTGTGGACAACACCGGCTCCAACGTCACCATCACCAAAGGAAATCCTGATCTGAAGCCAACCTTCTCCAATAACTTCGACCTGATGGGCGAATACTATTTCAAAAATATTGGTCTCATTTCCGGTGGTGTTTTTTATAAACAGATCAGCAATGTAATTTTTGCCAATAAAAATTATTACACGGAGAATGGCGTGAACTATGTAGTGGCACAGGCAAAAAACCTGAACAATGCAACGCTCGCCGGGCTGGAAGCGGGTATCAACAAACGCTTCGATTTTTTACCGGGCATCCTCGGTGGATTGGGCGCTGAGCTGAACTACACGTTTATCAGTTCTTCGGTAGAAGTACCCAGAACCGTGAGCGGAAATAAGATCACCGATAAAACAAGTCTGCCTAACCAATCGCGTCACCTTTTTAACAGCATCCTCTTTTATGAACGCAATGGTCTTATGATCCGTATTGCAGGCAATTACCGTGGCGCATCTGTGGAAACGATCAACCAGCAGCTGGGTAAGGATTTTTATATCTGGACAGATAAGAACTTTACCGTAGATGCTTCCGCTACTGTAAACATCACCTCCAAAATACGGGTGTTTGCAGAGCTGAACAATATCACCAACGAACCACTGAAAACCTATATGGGTGACAAGCGCCGTGTTGCCGCCGAAGAATGGTATGGCAGTCGTGGTCAGGCTGGTATCCGGTGGGACATCATCAAATAACATCATCTCTCAAAAAAAATAACAAATACAATATGAAAAGAATAATGCTGGTACTGGCTATAGCCTTACCCATGGCAACCTTTGCCCAATTGGCCGATAGTGCACAAAGAGTTGTGCGCATGCAGGGAGCGGTTAACTTCCGCGATGTAGGCGGATATAAAACAACAGATGGTAAAGAAGTAGTGTGGGGTAAAGTATTCCGCTCTGCTGATGTAAGCCACCTGACAGACCAGGACCTCACCGTACTGGAGCAGAAACATATTCATACCGTCATAGATTTCCGTGGGGTAAAAGAAGCCGCTGCGGCGCCGGATCATTTGCTGCCAAAAACGGATTACCTGCTGTGCCCCGCCGGCAGCGATAGTTTGCCAGGTGCTGCACAAATGGGCGAAATTATTAAGAAGGGTAATTTCCTGGAGAAGTTTTACGGCAACACCCAATACCTGGGCGATCGTTATAAACCATTGTTTCAGAAACTGCTGGTGTTACCGGCCAATGAATCCATCATGTACCATTGCACCGGTGGCCGCGACAGAACCGGCATGGCTACCGCTTTGTTCCTTTATGCATTAGGTGTACCGCAACAAACAATTGAAGCCGACTTCACCGCCAGTAACGTATACCTGTTGCCCATGAATAAGCGGATGTTCCAGGGTATGCAAAAAAGTACAGGTATGGATGAAGAAACCATCCGTAAAGCACTGGAACTGAAACCGGAATTGCTGCACAGCCTTTTTAATGCCATTAAAGGCAAGTATGGCACGGTGGAAAATTTCTTTGAGAAAGAATTAGGTATCGGGGAAAAGGAGCGGGCGATCCTGAAAGAGAAGTACACTATTTAGCAGTAAAAGCGGAGGGATTTCCCTCCGCTTTTACTTATTCCTTCATTCCTTTTACAAGGGCCACAATCGCTAAGCCGCACATCGCCATAATGGCAAACGACCAGCGTAAACTGGTAGCCTGGGCCACTAATCCCACCAGTGGCGGCACTATCATAAATCCAAGATAGCCGATGGTGGAAATGGATGCCAGCGTTTGCCCGCTGTTGGTGCTCTTCGAGCGTCCTGCCAAACTAAATACGAGCGGCACTACACACGCTACGCCCAGTCCGGCAAAAATAAACCCGATACCGGCAGTAACCGGATAAGGCAGCAAAATAGCCAGCAATAACCCGCTGAGGATGAACCAGCCACTATACAGCAGCATTGATTTAATACCCAGCCTGTTGACGAGCCTGTCGCCGATAAAACGCCCGGTGGTCATGGCTACCATGTATATACCAAATGCAGCCACGGCAGTGGATTTAGTGCTGCCAACAATTTTTTCAAAGTATAGCCCGCTCCAGTCATACATGGTGTTCTCCGTAGCCATACACGCGAAGCAGATCAAAGAATATTTCAATAATGATTTATCAGGAAGCGCAAAGGCCGCTCTTTTTACTGTTTCCCTCACCGGTTGGTCCGGTAATGTTTTTGGATAATAATAGATAGTGAATACCAGTAATAAAACACTGATCATCAGCAAATGATAGGAAGGCGCCACGTTCATGGTCACCATCAGGTATCCAATAGCTGCCCCTGCGAAGCCCGCCACGCTCCAGATGCCGTGAAAGGTGGTCATAATAGATTGCGGGAACAGGTGCTGTACCTGTACCGCCTGCGAGTTCATGGAAAGGTTCAGCAGGTTACGGGCAGAGCCAAAACAAAATAATACCAGCGCCAGCTGCCAGATACTGGTGGTGAAACCAGGCAGGCTCAGTATCAGGTTAAACACCATCGCGCCAAATACCATGATCTTCCTGGCGCTGAATAGCCCCAGCAGCCTGCCGGTAATGGGCATTGTAAGCATCAGCCCGATAGGCAGGGCTAATAACACCAATCCGAACTGCGCCTCGTTTAAATGCAATTGTTGTTTGATAGAGGGTATCCTGGAAGCCCAGGAGGAGTAACCTAATCCGGAGATGAAAAAGAAGACGGAGATAGCGATGCGGTATTGCCTGGCATCGGTTTCATTTTGAATATTTGCTAACATGATCTGCGCTCACACACCTGTTTGTGGCATTTGACGACGCAAAATTAGGCAAATCCGGGGAGAAATGGCCTTGGAAATGCAGGGGATTGTATTTTACCGTTTAAACAAGTCTTCCATCGTTACTTCGTTCTGAATGATTCCTGTTTTATATACATTGTCTTTGGTACCGTAAGTAGTCACCATTGTAAGGAACAAAGTCTTTTTTGTACCCGTCTTTTCCTTAAAAACGTGCAATTTGTTTTCTAATTCAGTAGCATAGGATTTATCAATAGAAAATGTGGCATTTGAAAATTTCATTTCACAGACATTGATACAGCCGTCCTGCCTGTCAAGCAGCAAATCTATTTGGGCACCTTTTTCTTTTTTTTCAGGTGTTGATCTCCAGGCAGATTCTTCTGTATAGACACCGGAGATCCCCAAAGCATGTTTAATCTGGTTGGTGTGCTTCAGGCAAATACCTTCAAAGGCGCTACCGCTCCAGCTCTTCCATGACTGAGAGGTCGACAGTTTCATCCAGGTCCCCTTTCCTGTTGCCCTGGTATGCTCAATGAATTTGAGGTAGAATAAGCTGTATTCATCAATTAATTTATAAACCCCATCCCGTGTATTTTTTTGAAATGGCATATACATATTCACAAAAGCGGACTGGATCAGCTCATCAAGCAGCCTCGTTGTGGTACCACCAGTGTGCAGGTTACAGGCTTTAATGATCTCTTTTCTTGTTAAACCTGACGGCTTTGCCGCCAGTGCCTTTACAACTGTGATATGGCGGTCAGCCATTTCAAATAATGAGTGATACAGATTATTGAATTCACCTATAAGCAGTCCGTCCTTTGTGAAACACAGGCGGTCTATGGCCTGCGTGGCACTTTCCCCTCTTGTGATCTCCTTGAGGTAATGCGGTACTCCGCCAAAAGCCATATATATCTGCAATATTTGGTATGTATCCAGATTCACCGATTTACTGTGGAGATAAACCGATGTTTCATAAAGGGTAAAAGGTAGTAAACGGATTTTTTTTGTAATCCGGTTATGCAGTCCTCCTTTGTTATTAACAATTTTCTGAATCATCCATGATGCTGCGGAGCCACAGATAGCGACTATCAGTTGAGGTTGCTTTGATCCCCATGAATTCCAGAAATATTCAAATGCGGATAAAAAACCAGATTTGTGAGAACTTAGCCAGGGAAATTCATCAAAAAATATCACCTTCTTTTCCTTTCCCAGTAACGGTGTCGAAAATTTTATGAGCAGAAGAAATGCTTCCGTCCAGGTTTTCGGAACCGCAGGCGGTATGGGGGAATTTAATGCAATGGCAATACTGTTTCTGAAATTCTCCAGCTGTTGTTGAACAGAGGCATTATGTACGCCTGAGAATTCGCAAATGAGCTGTTTATGATAAAACTGCCGGATCAGGAAGGTTTTTCCTACCCTTCTTCTTCCATATACAGCAACAAGTTCTGCTTCTTTAGAAACTAACGTCTGCTGTAGTGTCTTTTTTTCGCTCTCCCTCCCGATCAGTTTTTCCATATTGAAATAGTTTAATGTTTTGATAGTTATGGCTGCAGATATATCTTTATCCGCAGCCATAACTATACAAATATACATACTTATGGCTGCAGATCAAAATATATCCGCAGCCATAACTGCTAAGATGCTGTTTTTTCCGCCAGGATGTGGGAGTGGCCGGGAGCCGCTGTTGCCTGTTTCTCCATGGCGGCTTTGAATGAAGCATTATCTCGGCAACAGGTACTTAAATACTGTTATCTCATTGATAAGAGATCACAACCGATACCCCACAGTAACAGATAAATTCCTGTTTTTATAATCCCGTTCGGAATAAGTAGCCTCCTCCTTAATCTCCCCGATATTTATCAAACCCGGCTCATAGTTTACCCCCAGAGAAAACCTTTTATATTCCACCCCCACACCGGAGCTTATCCCGAAATCCGTTCTTGATAAAGGGTGTCGTGTATCCCCGAATGTATCCGTTGAGGTTTTTTCATAATCGGTTTTCCCGGACGAGTGAACTGTTTTGTTCTTTGTTACCTCTTTTCCCCCGATACCATAAGCAATATAAGGTCCTGCATTTATAAACAGCCGGGTACTGGAAGTAAGCGGGAGTTTATACCCGATAAGAAGAGGCAACTGAAGATAAGTTTGATTGGTTATTATTTTGCTATAGGTGATCGGCGCATTGCCGCCGCCAATCCACCTTTCAGCACTTTCGTGTATGGTCCCTTTGACGGTGAGTGAAACACCGGATCGTAAATAAACCGCATCCGACAGGTTGTAGTCTGTAATAAATCCCACCTGGAATCCGGGCTTACTCTTTTTGTCTCCAATAATATAGTTCACTGTTTCATTGGCATTCGACAGGTTAAACCCGGCGTTTACTCCAAACGTGAAGGGTTTGTGTTGTGCAGTCACCTGAAGAACTGATAGTAGTATTACGCAGGTTGAAATAAGTAATTTTTGGACACTCATGCTACAGTATAAATTTATCTTCATCCGGGAATAGGTTTAAATCCAGCGCATTGTAAGCGCTGCGGAATAAAAGTAAATATTAAAAGTTCTTTTCCTGGAGAAAAAAAGGCGCTTCTTATCAAGGATGTTTTTCTTCCGCGTATGCTTAACATCATTATTTGATTGAAATAGTACAACATTTGGAAAAGAAAGTGTCATTAAAGTATTTTATACGTCCGTACTTTTAGTGTCCTGATAACACTCGTACGAACGTTATGAACAAAACTACTTTTACAAGCAGTACTTACGGGACTTCCAGCCTTCTTTGCCAAAGAAAAAAGCAATCCGGATCAGCACTGCATCATTTGATATTATATCAGCTGGGCTTAACAGGTATTACAGGTAAGCATAAGCTGCGGATTAAAAAAGTACCGGTTTAAACATCTCCTGAGTCAGCCAGCAACCAAGTCATTATTCACATATAAAAACAGTTCACCGGAAACACCCGTTTCCGGAAAGGGAATCTTTTTGCCTATCTGTACTACACAATTTAATATGACCGTTATGAAACGATGCCTTCTTTTTATTTTCTTTCTCACGCTGATAGTACCACTGGGTACTTATGCACAACAGCAAACAGTAACAGGAGTGGTACGGGATGCCACCACCGGCATAGCTTTGCCGGGCGTAAGCGTACAGGTGACCGGCACTACTGCCGGCGCGGTAACAGATGCCACTGGTAAATACCAGTTGAATATCCCCGCTAATGGCACGCAGCTCAGCTTTACTTTCATGGGATACCTGGCCAAACAGGAAACCCTTGCTGGTCGCCATACGATCGACATTCAACTGCAACCGGATACCAAAGCGCTTGGTGAAGTCATCGTGGTAGGATATGGTACGCAACGCAAATCCGATCTTACTTCTTCTATTACCAAAGTAGATCTTGCCGGTGTAAAAAGCGCACCGGTAACGGGCGTGGAACAGGCATTACAGGGCCGTGCAGCCGGTGTAACTGTTACGTCTGCATCCGGCGTCCCCGGCTCACCGGTAATGGTCCGCATCCGTGGAATAGGAACGGTAAATAATAACGACCCTCTCTACGTGGTAGACGGTGTGCCGGTAAGTGGTATGAACTATCTCAACCCTGCTGACATAGAAAGCATGGAAATCCTGAAAGATGCTTCTGCTACCGCCATCTATGGCTCCCGCGCTGCCAACGGCGTTGTGCTCATCACCACCCGGAAAGGTAAAGCCGGTAAATCACAGATCACGCTGGATGCATATTATGGTCTCAACAGTCCGTGGAAAGATTATAAACCAGCCGGCCGCGATGAATACCTCTACATGGTAAAAAATGTGTACGGCGAAACTACCGATCAGTATAAAGATGCACTGGCACAGTATAATAAAGGATATAATACTAACTGGTGGAAAGAAACGGTGAAGAAGAACGCCCCTGTGCAAAGCTATAACCTCGGTGTATACGGTGGCACCGACAAAGTAACCTATGCCATCAGCGGCGGGTACTTCGATCAGAAAGGTATCATCGATCCCTCTGATTTTAACCGCATCTCTTTCCGCGCCAACACTTCTGCGAAAGCAAAAGAATGGCTTACTATCGGTCAAAACCTCAGCATCTCCAACGAACAAACAAATGTAATCGGTGATGAAATCCCCGGTATCATGGGCAACATCATTCCCTACGATCCGCTGATCCCCGTGCTGGACCCATCAAAAGACCAGAGCGATCCATACAGCAAATGGGCTACCTCTGCCACCGTATTCGGCAGCAGCCCTAAAGCCATCCTGGCAAGGGAAGTAGGCAAACGAAATACACTGCGGATGGTAGGAGATGTTTTCGCCAACGTAAACATCCTCAAAAGCCTCGTGTTTACTACCCGCTTCGGATTGAACATTTCCCGCGCAGATGAATGGACTTTCAGCCCTACTTATTATATGAAGCCGAGCGACCTGCTGGAAACGCCGCAGGCCAATTCTTCAAAGGCATCTAATAATTATTACAACTGGACAAACACGTTGAACTGGACGGAGACATTCGGCCAGCATCGCCTGAATGTACTGGCAGGTATCAGCGCGGAACGCAGCCGTGACACCTATCTTAATGGCAGCAAACAAGGCCAGCTGGGCAACGAAGAAAACTACTGGTTCCTCGATGCCGGTAACATGAACGACAAAAGCGGTGGCGGCGCAGCGCGCTGGTCGCTGATGTCACAGTTTGCACGTGCCAACTACAGCTACGCCGATAAATATTTGTTCTCCGCAAGTGTGCGCCGCGATGGCTCCTCTAACTTCGGTACAGATAAACAGTTTGGTGTTTTCCCCGCCGTTTCCGGTGGCTGGGTGATCAGCAGGGAACAGTTTTTTGAAGATATGGACCTTGCCTGGCTGACCAATGTAAAGTTGCGCGCAGGATGGGGACAAGTAGGTAACCAGAACATTCCCAACGGCGCCTACACCACGTTTGTAGCCAACAGCCTGGGTCGTAACTACCTGCTTGGTAACGGTACATCCGTGGTAATGCCGGGCTACTCTATGGATAATCTTGGCAACGGGAATATCAAATGGGAAACAGCGGAGCAGTCGAACGTAGGACTGGAACTCGGATTATTTAAAAACAGCCTGAAAATTGAAGCGGAATATTTTAACCGCAAAACAAGGGATATGCTCATCGCTATGCCAACTGCCTCCATGTTTGGCGTGCCTTATCCCTGGGTGAATGCCGGTAATGTAAGCAACAAAGGCTTTGAGCTTTCTGCGAATTATGAAGGCGATGCTGGTGCAATACACTATGCTGTTGGTGGTAATATTTCTACCTATAAAAATGAAGTGCTGAGCCTCGGCGGTGGTCAGCCATATGTGGAAGACGTAGGCTGGCAACTGCGTGTACTCAGTTTCTCCAGAACAGCAGAAGGCCATCCCATCGGTGAATTCTATGGCTGGAAAACAGATGGTGTCTTCCAGTCGCAGGCTGATGTGGACAACTACAAGAGCAGCAAAGGCGAGGTAATCCAGCCCAATGCAGGCCCCGGCGATTTCCGCTTCAAAGACCTGAACGGCGACGGCGTGATCAACGATGCAGATAAAACCGCCATCGGCAGCCCGCACCCCAAATTTACATACGGTGCCAATATCAACCTGTCGTACAAAGCATTTGACTTTTCGCTTTTCCTGCAAGGCGTTTCCGGAAATAAACTGTTCAATGCCACCAAATATTTAACAAAGCATCCGCTTGGCTTTAACAACGTGGAGGCCGGCGCTGCCTACAATGCCTGGACACCGGAAAATCACTCCAACGAATATCCGAAAATGTCGGTGAACGATCCGAACGATAACTACCGCGCATCCGACTGGTATGTGGAAAACGGCAGCTACCTGCGCATCAAAAATATCCAGCTGGGATACACGCTGCCGGAAGCATTGATCAAACGCATGGGACTACAACAGTTACGGATATACGTAGCTGCACAAAACCTGTTCACCTTCACAAAGTATACCGGTCTGGATCCTGAAGTAGGCGCTTACCAGTTAAACAGCAGCGACCAGAATAAAATGTCGCGTTTGATGGGGGTGGATAACTACACTTATCCACAAGTGCGCACGATGCAGGTAGGTGCAAGTTTGAAATTCTAATAACTTTTTAACTGACAAGAAATGAAAAGGCTGATATATATAGCATTACCGGCAGCACTCTTACTGGGCAGCTGTTCAAAAGATTTTATCAAAGGCGACGTGCCCGCCAAAACAGACGTCAACCAGTTCTATAGCAATGCAAAGGAAGTAAACATGGGCCTGATGGACGCCTATGATGCTTTCCAGGAAGAAGAATCACAACTGGCCCGCTTCGTATATGGCGATATGGCCAGCGACGACGCCCTGAAAGGCGGTGAAACCATTGGCGACGGCCCGGATATGGAAGCCCTGGTGGAATGCCGGCCACTGTCTACCAACGACTGGTCCTATAAGCTGTGGACACAATGTTACAAAGCCGTCACGAAAGCAAATATCCTGGTGGAGAGTATTGATACCAAAGCGGATTTTAAAGGAGATGAAACCACGAAGAACCGCTACCGCGCAGAAGCACAGTTCCTCCGCGCCCTGGGCTACTATTACCTGGCAATGGCCTACGGCGATGTGCCCCTGTTCACCAACGGCGTTACCAACTACACACAGGTAGATCCGAAAATGATGATCAGGAAACCGGTGGCAGATGTATGGGCGCAGGTGGAAAAAGACCTGACGGAAGCTATTCCCGCACTTTATACAAAACAAACCATTCCTTCTTCGGAGTTGGGGCGTGCTACGAAAGGCGCCGCACAGGCTATTCTCGCAAAGTCACTGATGTTTCAGAAGAAGTATGATGCAGCCGTGCCGGTATTATCAGACCTGGTAAAGAACGGAGGCTACCAGCTGTCGCCAACTTTCAATTCGCTGTGGCGTCCGGGTACGGGCGATTTCAACGCCGAAAATATTTTTGAAATCAACTATACCAATACCTGGAACTGGTCCAGCGATGGAGAAGGCGCTATCCGCAATGTATACGAATCATCCCGCAACACCTGGGGCTGGGGCTTTAACCAGCCAACACAAGACCTGGCCAATGAGTTTGAAGCAGGGGACCCACGTATCATTTATACGCTTACCTATTCCAAAGATATTTTCCAGGCAAAAACACCTGCGGAACAGGTGGAAGAAAAGAATTCCATCAACAACGTATATCAGTACCATTCCTATAAAGTGATGATGTTGCAGGCCGAACGCGACGGCATGACCACCGGCGGCGCCGGCATGAACGAAAAAATTGTCCGCCTGGCAGATATGTACCTGTTGTATGCAGAAGCACTCGTGCGGTCAACTGCCGCTAAAGATGTAAATACCGCCGTATTTTATCTCAACGAAATACGCAAACGTGCCAACAACACACCTAAAGCCGACCCGGTGCGTGTAAAGCAACAATTTACCGTTGCTGCCAACACCTTGCCGATGCGCGTGTATACCAGCGATGTACAACTGCTGAAAGATATTGCGCATGAACGCCGCGTAGAGCTGGGCATGGAAGGCGTTCGTCTGTGGGACCTTATCCGTACAGATAATACCGTTGCACTGGATGCTTACTACAAAAAATGGGGCGCCAACGGATATGAAGCAAGGGGCGATCTGAAAGGAAAATTCTATGGTACCTGGATCAGCAAATTTGCCGGTGGTAAATATCCGACCTTCCCCATTCCTCAAAAAGAAATTGACCTGTCGCAGGGCAACCTGAAGCAGACCAGTGGATATTAAATCATGTTTATGGAGTATACAATGAAAAACACAGCCCTGCAGGTAGAACAGCTGCAGGCACAATATGAGCAACTGGTACGACGCACCAATGAACCTGCGGGTACATACAATGGTATTTATGACAGGTATAAGTATCCCGTACTAACGGCAGCGCATATACCTTATTTCTGGAAATTTGACCTGAATCCGGATACCAATCCATTCCTGCAGGAACGTATCGGCATCAACGCGGTGTTCAATGCCGGCGCTATCCGGCTGAATGATAAGTTTTACCTCGTGGCCAGGGTGGAAGGCAGCGACCGTAAATCTTTCTTTGCCGTAGCTGAAAGTCCAAACGGTATCGATCACTTCCGCTTCTGGGATTATCCCGTTGAGCTGCCACAGGTGGCCGACCAGGAAACCAACGTATACGATATGCGTTTAACACAGCATGAAGACGGGTGGATCTATGGACTGTTTTGCGTGGAACGCAGGGATCCGGCTGCAGCACCGGGCGATCAATCCGCTGCGGTGGCGCAATGCGGCATTGTCCGCACCAAAGATCTCCGCTCCTGGCAGCGGTTGCCGGATCTGCAAACACCTTCCCCGCAACAACGGAATGTAGTGCTGCATCCGGAATTTGTAAACGGCAAATACGCTTTTTATACCCGTCCGCAGGATGGATTTATTGAAGCCGGAAATGGCGGTGGCATCGGCTTCGGACTGGCAGACGATATTACCAACGCTGTTATTCACGAAGAACAACTGCTGGATAAAAAAGTATACCACACCGTATATGAAGCAAAGAACGGTTTGGGACCAGCGCCTATTAAAACAAGTAAAGGCTGGTTACATTTAGCCCATGGCGTTCGCAACACCGCCGCAGGCCTGCGTTACACACTCTATGTATTTATCACCTCGCTGGAAGAACCCACCGAGGTAATACATAAACCTGCCGGCTATTTCATGGCGCCGGAAGGCGAGGAGCGTGTGGGAGACGTATCCAACGTTTTATTTTCCAACGGTTGGGTAACAGACGAAGAAGGAAATATCTTTGTATATTATGCTTCGTCAGATACGCGTATGCACGTTGCCGTTACCACGGTGGATAAAATGCTGGACTACGCCATCAATACACCGGCAGATGGTTTTACGTCCGATAGTACCGTACAACGTATATGCGAACAGGTGAGTAAGAACCAGTCATTTCTGTAATGTTTAAATGAACAACATGAAGTTAAGAACCATCATCACTGCTGCATTGATGGGCGCCATACCGGCGCTCGCCCAGCAGCAGCCTGTCGATAAAAAGGCTACACCGGAAACCAGGCAGCTGCTGCATAACATGTCGGCGCTGCTGGATAAGGGCGTCATCCTCGGCCACCAGGACGACCTGGCCTACGGCATGCAATGGGCCTACAAAACAGACGAGTCTGATGTGAAAAGGTTAACGGGGCAGTACCCCGGCGTGTTCGGTTGGGAACTGGGTCGTCTGGAGAAAGACAGCACCCATAACCTGGACGGTGTTCCTTTCGATTCTATTGTGGTATATATGAAATGGGTATACGAAAACGGCGGCATCAATACTTTCAGCTGGCATTTCAACGACCCGGTTACAAAAGCCACCGCCTGGAGTACTGATCCGAACACGGTGAAAAGTATTATCCCCGGTGGTGCGCATCACGCGGCTTACAAAGCTTACCTGGATAAACTGGCCGTTTATCTTCATAAAATAAAAAATAATAAGGGAAAAGAAATTCCTTTATTGTTCCGTCCGTTTCATGAACATACCGGTAACTGGTTCTGGTGGGGCAAATCGTCCTGCACACCGGAAGAATTTAAAGCCATCTGGCAGTTCACCGTCAACTACCTGCGCGATGTGAAACAATTGCATAACCTGCTGTATGCTTATTCCGCCGCGGATTTTGCTACAGAAAAAGAATACCTGGAACGCTATCCCGGTGATGCCTATGTGGATGTGCTGGGCTTTGATGCTTATTGTAATAAAGACGTAGCCTATTTTGTAAAAGATCTTAACAACCGGTTAAGTATCCTTCAGCAAATAGCCGCCAAACACCACAAAGTGCCGGCACTCACCGAAGTGGGTAACATCAATACGCCACAGGCGGAGTGGTGGACAAAAACATTCCTGCCCGTACTGGAAAAGTATAAGATGTCTTATGCGCTCTTCTGGCGCAATGGACCAAAGGAAGGCGCTTTCATACCTTACGAAGGTCAGGTGAGCGCAGCAGATTTTATTAAGTTTGCCACACAACCGCCGGTGATTTTACTGAACCAGTTACAAACCACCGCTGTTTATAAAAAATAGCAGGTTGTTTTCAGGACAATTATATATTTTGTAGGGGAGAGATGATTACCGTGGAGGTAATGATTTCTCCCTTTTCTGTATTTAAATGTCCACGTGTTATGTCCTTCTTTAAATATATTATCAGCTGTTGCTTTCTTTACCTGCCTGTAGCGGCGCAGGTACCGGTTGACCTCCATGCGTACAAGCCCTCTGGCGAAGTAAAGGTAAGCGTAGCAGATCAACAGCTCACCGCTGTGTGGAATGCCGGCGCTAATACACAAGCGCGTATTGTACTGAACATGGAACAGCAAAACCCGCTTATTCACAGCCTCAGCTGGAACACCGGTAAAAAAGAATGGCAGCAGGTGGCATCCGGTTTGCAACCGGTATTTTTCCTTACCACCGGTAAACGCGACCTGGTTTCACAAAACGGATGGAATATCTTCTTTGATAAAACGGATAAATTACCACGTACTACTTACCCGGTACAGTTGCAGAAAGACAGTGTAACCGTTATTACAGATGGCTCCCGCACGGTATTGCGGGTGGCAGGTGCTACGGCCGGTCCGTTTAATGGCGTGGTGGAAATAACCCTTTACAACGGCAGCGGGCTAATGAATGTAGCCGCCGTGATGACCACCCAAAAAGATTCCACCGCGATATTATACGATGCCGGACTAACGGCCACGGATATACCCTGGCAGCAAATTCAATGGTCCGATCCCAAAGGCGTGATGAAGTCAGTGCCGGCAGTAGCGGGCACACAAAATACCAACGTCGCCGTTAAATACCGCACCATCATCGGTGAAAGCAAAGCCGGCAGCCTGGCGTTGTTCCCCGCGCCGCACCAGTTCTTTTACCCGCTGGATAATTGCTTCAACCAGTCCTTCACCTGGTACGGAAATAATTATAATAAAGATGCACCCGGCTATGGTATCGGTATCCGGCAGGAACCGGCAGGAGATAAAAGATGGGTGCCCTGGTTTAACGCGCCTCCAGGCACGGCGCAGCGCCTTCATTTCTTTTGTTTGCTCAGTAACACCCCAGCAGGGCAAACGCTGCAGTATGTTCGCCGTTATACTCACAGTGACGTCTATACGCCGCTTCCCGGATACTATACGATGAGCAGCCATTTTCACCAGGAGCATACCGCCGATGTGTTAAATAAGCTGCCGATGCCCGAAATTCCGGCTTTCATAAAAGCTTTTCGTGAAACGGGTGTGAATATTGTCCACCTGGGCGAATTCCATGGCCCCGGCCATCCGCGTGGTCCGGAAGGTGAACGCTTCCTGGAACAGCAAACACTATTCAAAGAGTGCGAGCGATTGTCTGCCGGAAATTTTTTACTGCTCCCGGGTGAAGAGCCCAACAACTTCTTCGGTGGCCATTGGATGAACATCTTTCCCAAACCGGTTTATTGGGTGATGGATCGTAAACGGGCACAGCCTTTTGTAACCAATGATCCAACTTACGGGAAAGTATATCGTGTAGGCAATAAAGAAGAAATGCTGCAACTGCTGCAAACGGAAAAAGGCATGGCCTGGACTGCCCACGCACGCACCAAAGGGTCAACCGGGTTCCCTGATAAATATAAGGAAGAAGCATTTTTTACCTCGCCCCAGTTTATGGGCGCCGCCTGGAAGGCTTTGCCCGGTGATCTTTCACAGCCTTATCTCGGCAAGCGGGCACTGGATCTGCTCGATGATATGGCCAACTGGGGCCTGCACAAAACAATGATTGCAGAAGCAGATCTTTTCCGTATCACGCCGGAAGATGAACTGTACGGACACCTCAACGTAAACTATCTTCAATTGGATCGGTTGCCTGCTTTTAAAGAGGGTTGGCAGCCTGTGCTGGATGCCATGCAGCAGGGAAAGTTTTTTGTAACCACCGGTGAAATACTGGTACCCGCTTTTACGGTAAATGGGAAATCTTCCGGCAATACCATCGCCGCTGCAGAGAAGGGAACTGTGAAAGTAACTGCCAGCTGGACTTTCCCGCTTAACTATGCGGTAATCATCTCAGGTGATGGAAAAGAGGTTTACCGGGAAAAAATTTCACTGCATCAGACACATTCTTTCGGGTCCACTACATTTACATTTAATACCAACCTGGAAAACCGTAAATGGGTGCGGTTTGAATTATGGGACGTTGCCGCCAACGGCGCATTTACACAGTGTGTGTGGATAAAGTAGCGGGATGTAAATCCGCTTCGTTGATCGCTTTAAATTCGTCTAACGGGGATGAACATACGGAACAGCAATAATCTTCCGGTAACTCACTGAAGGCAGTACCCTCAGGGATTTGCTGTTCCGGATCACCGGCATCATCATCATACACCGTTAAGCACACCTGGCATTGATGTACTACCCGTTCAACAGCGGCAACAGGCGCCAGCGATTGCTGCTCGGTTACATAATGCTGTAATACATCCGCCTCGCTTTCCCGTTCGTAAAAAGTTCTGCACAGCGCTACAATGTAAGGCCCCAGGTGCTCTTTGGAAACACCTTCGCGGTATAACAACAACTGCGCGGAGTTGGCGTTGTAACCGGCCGTATACAGAATGTCGTAACGCTGCATATACTTCAGCTTGCTGCCATGCTTGTTTTCCTGCTTACGGATCACCACCGTTCCAAAAAGACTTGCCGGCCGGTTAATCCTTACACTGAAGCACAAACCATAGGTGCGTACATCGGCCGTATCAAAGTAACGGATGATATGACGTTTCAGCACAAGCCCGTCTTCACAGTTGTCTTCCACCTGCCAGTTTAATTCATTCGCCGCATGGCGCACATTGATACCATATTTCCCCAACACATAATCCCAGAGCTTACGGTGAGCCGGTTCAATATTTTTTATGATCAGCGACTTCCACGGTGTGGCATACAATTGCCCGATGCGTGTTTCCAGGCAAATGGTACATACTTCTTTCAAAAAAGCTATCGGGAAATCTTCATCCCGCCGGTAAATACCTAACCAGTAACTATTTTCGAACTTATTAAAACCTTCGTAGTATGGTAAATGGAAAGCCGGCAGATCAGGTTCCTTCTCCTTCGGGCGGCCAATATAGCTCGCTACCTGTTTCACCTGCTGGTACACTTCCTCCGGGGTATCGCCTTCGTTGATACTCTGCTCCAGTTGCTTGCTCATGGCAGCAATGTTATTGGTATAGATCAGCTCCGGCCAGGCGTACAGCTGCTGGCTTCCCGGCATGCGGATATACAGGTACCAGTAATGCAGGCTGCCTGAAGAGATCCAGTTGATATGCCCGGTGAACAACGGTACAAATGTTTGCTGACTATCGCAGATATTGATTTTCAGTGTGGGCGTATAGTCGAAGCCGTTAAATACATCTTTATAAATTCCTTCACTCAGCCAGCTGTCGTGGATAAAGATGCCGGCAGCAGGGTAGGAGCTCATGATATTAGGCTGGTCTGCTATGGGCAACTGTTTATCTGCGCAGTTCTTCTTAAAGGCCGCTAAATTTTTATCCGGTATATCCACCAGTAATTGTTGCCGTAAGCCAAAGCGCACATGCGTAGCCTGCGCTGCTGCAGCTGTTTCCAGCAGCTCCAGCAGGTATCCCGGTGAAATAATGCCACCGGTGAAATTAACGGGTAAAGTATGCGTGTGTTTAGCCATAATTATACAAGTGCTGCCACGGTTTTCTGAATCGATTTTTCCAGCAGGGTCTTTATTTCTGATTTGCAGCTGCCACAGCCCAAACCGGCGCCGGAGGCCTGGCAAAGCTGTTGCAGGTTATCGCAACCTCCTGCTATCTTCTCCGTAATATTTCCTTCGCCCACATTGCCGCAGGAACATACCAGCCTGCCAATTACCGGTGTTCCTTTCTTACCTGAACGAAGTAACTCCAGCCGCTTATCTGATAACTCAATCTTTTGCTGGATCAGATCCCTGAATTCTGCAAACTCCGATTTGTCGCCAATCAGGATGGCGCCCACCAGCCGGTCCTGGTGAATAATACATTTCTTATAATAACGTTTCGCCTTGTCAATAAAAACAACCTCTTCATAAGCCGGGTCTTTCGGTGTTTCTACCATACCAAGCGAACAAAGATCAGTGCCATGCATCTTCAGGATGTTCATAAACAGGGAACCCTGGTAATAATTGCTGATGTCGCCGTTAAGATAACGGGCCACTACTTCCGCCTGCTGCTCTGCAGCGGCAGTGATGCCGTACAAGGTGCCATTGAAAGCAGCAATCTCGCCAATAGCATAAATTTCCGGATCACTGGTCTGAAGATATTCATTCACCACTACACCGCGGTTGCACTCCAGTTGCGCCGCCTGGGCCAGTTCTATATTAGGCACCGTTCCTATAGACATTACCACCGCCTGGCAGGGAATGTACAAACCACTTTTCAGCTGGATGCCTTCCAGTTGATCCTGCCCGGAGAAACGGTTAATTTCATCATTGTAATAAATCTCAATACCCCTGTCGGTAAGTTCTTCATAAAGAAGCTGCCCGCCCAGTGTATCCAGTTGGCGGTCCATTAACCGGGAAGTGCGTTGTATAACGCCAACGTCTATATTAATTTCTTTGAGAGATGCTGCCAGCTCTATCCCCAATAATCCACCTCCTGCTATCATTACTTTCCCTTTGGAAGGATCTATATGTTGTTTGAAGGCATCTGCATCCATCCGCGTGCGCATGGTGAAAATGCCGGGGATGGGCGGAATATCCCGCAGCGTGGCTGCCCGGCTGCCGGTGGCCATCAGCAGGATATCATACGTATGTACTTTCCCGTTACTGTCGGTGAGCAACTTATTGGTACGGTCGATATGCGTAATACTGACGCCCCTGTGCAAGGTAATATTATAGGCTTTTTCTTCTGCACGGGTCATCTTCACCAGCTGTTTCCATTGCTGGGTACCGCTGATATAATCCGGAAGCATTACCCGGTTGTAAAACGGCAGGTCCTCTTTACTGAACACCACTATTTCATCTGAAGTGTTTAGTTCCCGGTACGACTTTACAAATCCGCAGGCGCCGGCCCCGGCGCCTATTACCACAATTTTTTGTACCGGCTTCCGGTAGCGTGCTACCTGTACCGCCGCATATTTAAAATCCGGCTGTTTGGAAATCGGATCAAGCAGTGGACTAGTCAGGTTATTGGCGCGGTGAAGATCGTTTTGAAGGATTTTTCCCCAGTGCATCGGGAGGAAGACAACTCCTTTTTTGATGGTGGTGCTAAGCTGGGCTTTCACCCGTACCGTACCGCGTTCATTGGTAACGGTAACAATATCGTCTGCCGAAATGCCACGTTGCCGCGCATCTTCGGGATGTATTTCAAGGAAGGAGGAGGAAATATGCTGCTTCAGCTTACTTACCTTACCTGTTTTACTCATGGTATGCCACTGGTCGCGTATGCGGCCGGTAGTCAGTATCAGCGGCAGCTCATGGCTGAGCGGCTCTGACCTGTTGTCATCGTCAAAACTATGTATCACCGCCTTTTCATCAGGGGTGTAAAACCGGTGGTCGCGGAACAGGCGCGGCGTGCCGTTGCCCGATTGATAGGGCCACTGCACGCTGCGCTGCGCCTTTATAATATCATAGTTCAGTTCACTTACATCAATATTGGTACCGGCAGTAAGCCGGCAATGTTCGTCGTATATTTCTGATACATTCGTATAGTCGAACCCGTGATACCCCATTTTTTGCGCAAAGCGGCAAATAATTTCGGCATCCGGCAACGCTTCGCCAGGTGCATCATTTACTTTGGAGAGATAACTGATGCGGCGTTCTGCATTGGTCATGGTGCCTTCTTTTTCCGTCCAGGCTGCGGCGGGCAATACTACATCTGCATAGCGCAATGTTTCCGGTTTGCTGGAAATTTCCTGCACCACTACGTACTTTGCCTTTTGCAGTGCTGCTTCGGCAAAGCGGGCGTCGGGTAAACTCACCAGCGGATTGGTACACATGATCCATATGGCTTTCAACCGTCCGTCGTTCAGTGCGGTGAACATCTCGGTGGCAGTAAGGCCCGGCTTATCAGAAAGCTCTGTGCCTCCCCAGAAAGCCTGTACCTCTTTGCGGTGCGCCGGGTTGTTCAGTACCCGGTGGGCAGGCAGGAGATTGGATAAACCGCCCACTTCGCGGCCGCCCATTGCGTTGGGCTGACCGGTCAGGGAAAAAGGACCGCTGCCGGGCTTGCCGATATGCCCGGTGATCAGGTGCAGGTTAATAAGACTAAGATTTTTATGCACACCCACCGAGCTTTGGTTCAGCCCCATTGTCCAGAAGGTCATGAAACCAGTGGCATTGCCAATGTAATCTGCTGCCCGGTGAATATCTTCTGCTGCAACACCGCAAATGGCCGCCGCTTCTTCTATGGTGCGTTCCATCACGGTATCCTTGTACTTATCAAAACCATTGGTATGCGCTTCTACAAAGGAGCTGTCCGTAAAGCCGGCAGTGATGAGCGCCCTGCCTATGGCATGATGCAATACAATATCGGTACCCGGGTTCACCTGCAGGTGCAGATCGGCGAGCGCACAGCTCTGTGTAACCCTCGGATCACTTACAATGATCTTCATGGCGGGGTTGGCTGCCTTCGCAGCTTCTACCCTGCGCCATAAAATAGGATGGCACCAGGCTGGATTAGCACCTGCCACAAAGATGCAGTCGGCCTGCTCTATATCATCATAGGTGCCAGGCACTGCATCTTCTCCCAAAGCCATTTTATAAGCAGCTACTGCACTGCTCATACACAACCGCGAATTGGTATCTATATTGTTGCTGCCAATAAATCCTTTGATTAGCTTATTTACTACATAGTATTCTTCTGTAAGGCATTGCCCGGATGCGTAGAAGGCTACGGCATCCGGACCATGTTTTTTGATGATGGCTGCAAATACAGCAGCAGTTCTTTCCAATGCCTGGTCCCATGTAACCCTTTGCCGTGGAAGGTTACGGTGATACCGCATTTCAGGATACAACAACCTGTCTGATGTATCCATCACGGTATAATGCAGGTTCATACCTTTGGAACAAAGCATGCCCTTGTTAACCGGGTGTGTTTTATCACCTTCCACATGCAGCTTGCCCTGCCGGTCTTTATGTACCACTATTCCACAGCCTACGCCGCAGTAACAACAGGTGGTTTTGAATGATGCTTGCATGCTAAAGGTTTTTACAATGATTTATGATACCGCTACCGGTGTTCTTACCGGTGCTTCCTCGCTGGCAGGCTGCCGGGTAAAGCGTGTGAGCATTACAATACAGGAAATGCCAATCACCACATAACCGATATACGTGAACGCCTGTACGTAGCTGATGCTGTCTGATTTAAACAGGAAGCCGAACATCATCCCGCCCAGGTTTCCCCCGGCGCCAACAATACCGCTTACCAGCCCGGCATTTTTTTCGTTAATAAAAGGCACAATCCCATAAGTGGCGCCATTTGCCATTTTCAGGAACAGTGCAAAGCTCAGCATCGCTATGATAGCTACTACCAGTGATCCTGCCTGCGCAAATAACAATAATCCGATTCCTTCCGCCAGCAGCATCAGAGCCAATAACCATCCTTTCCCTTTCATGCCAAATCTGGCGCCTGCCTTGTCTGAAATAATGCCTCCCAATGCCCGTGCAAACAGGTTCATAAAACCAAAGATGCCGGCCCAGAACCCTGCGCTGCCCTGCGAAAGTTGAAATGTATCCACAAAATGTAAAGAGGCAACGTTATCAAAAGTGATCTCCATGCCAAAACACATTCCGTATGCCATTGTCAGCGCCCAGATGCGCCAGTCGGCCAACACCGACCAATCCGTTTTATTATCTTTTTTATTATAACCAATCTCATCAAAATTTCCGTTAGGCGTATCTTTTGTATAACGGTAATACAGATACGCTACACCGAGCATCATCACTCCCGGCAGTATCATCGCATAGCGCCACGCTTCGGGCTTGGTATAACCAAAACCAACAATTGCGGCAAATATCACCGGCATCACCATGTTGGTAACGCCCCCGCCCAGGTTGCCCCAGCCGCCGGTAATAGCATTGGCGGTGCCTTTGATGGCAGGGGCGAACATAAGGGAGGTGTGAAACTGCGTAATAACAAAAGAACCGCCTATAACGCTGATGGCTAAACGGAACAGCATAAAGGAAGTATAGTCTTTTGATAACCCTACCAGGAATACCGGCAACGAACCTATCAGCAGCAGCCGGATGGCGGTTTTGCGTGGCCCCCAGGTGTCACAGAGCCGGCCAATGATCAGCCGCGCTATGATAGTGCCGGATACGGAAGCAATGATGATATTACCTACCTGCGATTTGGTTAAACCAAGATCCGTGCGGATGGTAGGCATCAGCGGCGCCAACCCGAACCAGCCAAAGAAGCAAACGAAAAACATGAGCCACGTAATATGGAACGTGCGCATCTGTATGGTATCAAGACTGAATATTTTTAATTTTTCTAAAGGAGCAGCCATGTGTTGCGTTTTTACAGGTTATTTAATCAGGAATTCGGGCCGGATATTCACCGATATGTATACCCAGTTACTGTTTGGAGCAGCGTTCTTTACATTTTTAACAGTAGGAGAAGACAGGGTAGCAGTACTCCAGAAGTGACTGTAACCTGCTTCCAGGCCTATCATTTTGGTAAGTGTGTAATTTGCTGTTACATCTGCTTCTGTTCCAAACTGTTTATTCATGCCCGTTACATCGGCTGCACTGAAAAACTCGTGTACGTCGCCGGTCAATGCCCAACGCGGTCCCGGCTTTAGTTTTGTTTTTACGTAATAATCCTGTAATCCCTTATTCCCAAATCCGCTGGCCACATAGAAATAATCCATATTACCCCAGAACTTATGCGGGGTGCCATACAGCGGATCAAAATCAGGACTGGTATAATCTGCCCCGGCGCCGGCGCTGAAAGTTTTATTTACACTATAAAAGAAAGAACCGGAAAGTAAACTGCCGCTCACCGTTTGTCCGTTCCCGTTGGTACCAAACTGATGATACGCGGCAGCTGTATAGGTAAATTTGTTAAATGCCTGTGTGTAAAACAACCCGGTGGTCATACGGGTATTTACCGCGCCTTCATATACTTTTACGGCCACATGCTCTACACTGTCGATGTGGTATTTTGAAAACTGATCCGTCAGGAAAAGAAAAGATAAGTTGCCTTTGTTCAGCTTCCTGGATACATAAGCAAACTCCAGGCTTTTGTACATGTTGCCGCCATTGGTATTTGCGGTATAATTACCGGGAGGCGTGGCATTGTACACACTGCCGCTGGCATTTTCTTTATTCTGGTTAAACGCGGCGCCCACATGCAGGGTCCACGCATTACTTTCATACTTTAATACCGCTGCATCGTGCCGGCGGCCCTGCTGCAGCCAGTCGAGATTACCCAGCAAACGGCTGTCGTCATACACCAGTTCCTGGCGGCCGATTTTCAGAGAAAGGCTCTTATTCTTCACCACAGTATCTGTCAGCAATATTTCTGCCCAGGCTTCATGCAGCATAAACCCGTTATTATCCGGGGTGGTAGTACGGTTAATGGTGGATCCGTCTTGTCCCCATACGCGTACATCCTGTACTGTCAATCCCAGCTTGATCCGGTAAGCGCTGAATCCGGCCATTAACCGGGTGCGCTGGGAAGTAAAAAAAGCTGGTGCGGCGCCTTCAGGCTGCGGAGCGCCTTGTCCGTTACGTAGTTCGGTGCGGGTCCTGAGTTGCGCACCGAGAGAGAGCTGGGCATAGCCGTACTGCGATAACAGCAGTCCGGGAAGTATCAACGATACCTTGCCTGGAAACCATTTTTTCATGTAACTTTGGTTGATTTTGAATGAGCCAATCATTTCCGGATCAGAAACCCGGTTAGCCTGCCAGCTACCGGGTTTCGTTTTTTTATTATACACCTGCCATCTCCATCTCAGCTTCTACGCCTATATACACCATGTCGTCCACGATCTTTACAGGGTAGGTAGTGAGGGAACATTCGTGTTCATCAGACAGGCAACGGCCATCTTTCAGGGAGAATGTTTTTTTATGAAAAGGACAGGCTACTTTAGGCTCGTCTTGTACAGTGCCGGTCATGCCGCGGCTGAGCGCCATCTGCTGGCGGTGGGGGCAAAGGTTCTGAGTGGCATACCATTCATTTCTGCGGGCAAAAAAGAACAGTGCTATCTGCTCCTCCTTATACTTTACGCAAACGCCGCCATTGGTAGGTACATCTGATGTTTTGCAGGCGAGGAACCAGCTGGTAGTAGTTGTGTGAGTAGTAGACATAGCAGTATATTTTTTGTGTAAAGAGATTATTTCCATTCTGCGGCTTTCTTCTGGGCGCGCATCGTTTCAAATTTTACAGTAGGGTCTTTATCAGCCGGTGCATTTACGAAGTGCGAGAAACGTTTACGCAACTCAGGATTTTCCACCACTTCGCGCCACTCGCATTTGTAGTTGTCGACCAGCAACTGCATTTCTGATTCGAGCTGGGCGGCAATACCAAGACTGTCATTCAACACCACATTGCGTAAATAATCCATGCCGCCATCCAGCTTGTTGAGCCAGGTAGCTGTACGGGTCAGCGGATCGGCAGTTTTGATGTAAAACATCAGGAAGCGATCGATGTATTGGATACAGGTTTCACTGTCGATATCTGATGCGAGTAATTGCGCATGCTGCGGTTTGGAGCCGCCATTACCGCATACATACAGGTTCCAGCCTCTTTCTGTGGCGATGATGCCAAAGTCTTTCGACTGTGCCTCTGCACATTCCCGGATACAACCGGAAACCGCCGATTTAATTTTATGCGGCGCCCGCAATCCGCGGTAGCGTTCTTCTATCCGGATAGCGAAACTCACACTGTCGTGCAGTCCGAAGCGGCACCAGGTAGAGCCTACACAGCTTTTTACCGTGCGGAGTGCTTTACCGTAAGCATGACCGCTTTCAAAACCCGCCGCAATCAATTCTTCCCAGATATTGGGCAGATCGCTGAGATGCGCGCCAAACAAATCGATACGCTGTCCTCCGGTGATTTTCGTATAGAGGTTATATTTAGTACCAATCTGACCAATCACTACCAGCTTTTCCGGCGTAATTTCGCCGCCGGGAATTCTCGGTACCACGGAGTAAGTACCACCTTTCTGGATATTGGCGAGGTAGCGGTCGTTGGAATCCTGCGCAGTGTCGTTGCCTTTGTCAAGGATCATGTCGTTCCACAAACTGGCGAGGATGGAGGCAACTACCGGTTTACATACTTCGCAGCCTTCGCCGTTGCCGTAGTGATCCAGTACTTCATCAAAGGAACGGAGTGATTTTACTTTGATCAGATCCAGCATTTCCTGGCGGGAGTACTGGAAGTGTTCGCAAACCACGTTGCGGATATATTTGCCCTGTGCCTTCATGGTGGCGGTGATCAGGTCTTTCACCATCGGCGTACAGCCACCACAGCAGGTGCCGGCTTTAGTACATTTCTTTACTTCGTCCAGCGTTTCAAAACCATCGGTTACCACCTGGCAGATGGCGCCTTTGCTTACGCTTTCACAGCTGCAGATAATGGCTTCATCCGGAAGGGCCGTAACACCGGCGCCGGTATCAGCACTGCCGCTTCTGTTACCCAGCAATAAATCTTCCGGGTTAGCCGGCAGGGCCAGTTTGTTTTTGGTGGTTTGCAGCAGCATGTTGTAGGCAGCTGCGTCTCCTATTAATATACCACCCAGCAGGAACTGGCCGTCATGGGTAATGTTGATCCTTTTGTAGGTGCCTTTAAATTTATCTTCAAATACTATACTGTGACAGCTTTCCGGGGCCGGGAACGGGTCGCCGAAGCTGGCTACATCCACCCCGATGAGTTTTAGTTTGGTACTCATATCGAAACCGGTGAAGGCTTTGGCTTCACCGGTGATATGAGAGGCGGCCACTTCTGCCATTTCATAACCCGGGGCCACCAGGCCATAGATCATGTTGTTGTAAAGTGCGCACTCACCGATGGAATATATAAAGGAGTCACTTGTCTGCATCTGTTCGTTTACCACAATCCCCCCGCGCGGACCAACGGTGATGCCGGCAGCGCGTGCCAGCTCATCCCGGGGTTTAATACCCGCAGACACTACCAGAATGTCTGCTTCCAGGATGGTATCATCGGAAAACTGTAATCCTGTTATGGCCTCTTCACCCAGTATTTCACGGGTGTTTTTGCCGGTAAGCACTTTCAGTCCCAGACTGGCCAGCTTGTTCTGCAGGATAGAGGAGCCTTGTTCATCTATCTGGCGTGGCATGAGGCGGGAGGAAAACTCCACCACATGCGTATTGTTAATACCGAGGTCCAGGAGGGCTTTGGCGGCTTCCAGTCCCAGCAACCCACCGCCTATTACGGCGCCGCTGCTGGCTCCCGGGGCATAAGCCTTCATCATTTCCAGGTCTTCTATCGTGCGGTAAATGAATACGCCTTTTTTATCCATGCCGGGTACCGGCGGTACAAATGCGGCCGAGCCGGTGGCCATTACGAGGTAATCGTAGGTTTCCACGATACCTTTATATGACTGCACTGTTTTATTAATACGGTCAATCTGCAATACCGGGTCGCCCAGGTGCAGGCGGATGCCTTGCTCTACGTACCAGTCGGCGGTAGCAAGTAGCAGGTCGTCGGCTGTTTTGCCGTCAAACCAGGAGGTGAGATGTACGCGATCGTAGGCGGGACGGGGCTCTTCTCCAAATACAACCAGTTCAATCGGGGTGTCGGCAGATTTGGAAATGATCTTCTCACAAAATTTGTATCCCACCATACCGTTTCCTATTACTACTATTTTCATTCGATTATATTTAAGGATCAGAAATCTTGAATTATATTATAAATTAATTAATATAATAGTATTTTTTGCTTTGGAGATGATTTTTAAGGTAGGCGTATGATGTTAATTATAAAATTAAGCGTTTTTGTTTTAATTTTAGGCATGCATAGCTGTTAAATAATCACATAATTTTAAATATCATATGTATGCAGGTATCAAATCCATTTCTATCTTTAGTAGGAGCAGGACCCGGAGATCCTGAAATGATCACGCTAAAAGCGATTAATACCATCCGCCAGGCCAACGTTATATTATATGATGCATTGGTAAACGAATCGCTGCTCACTTATGCTTCGCCAGGCGCGGTAATAAAGTTTGTAGGTAAAAGATATGGCTGCCATGCGCTCTCCCAACAGGAAATAAACCACCTGATCGTGGAAATGGCATTGGCCCACGGCCATGTGGTCCGGCTCAAAGGTGGTGATCCGTTCATATTCGGCAGGGCGGTGGAGGAAATTGAAACCGCGAGGAAGCATGGGATCAAAGTGGCTATTATACCAGGGATCTCCAGTGCAGTAGCAGTACCGGCATCTCAAATGATACCGCTCACCTGCAGGGGCACGGCGGAAAGCTTCTGGGTAACCACCGGCACTACCCAAAGCGGCGATATTTCGAAAGACATTGCCTTGGCGGCACAGTCCACCGCCACCGTAGTGATTTTAATGGCCATGAGCAAACTGGAAGCGATCATGGATATTTTCCGGGCACACGGCAAGGCAGCCACGCCGGTAGCCATTATCCAGGATGGCACCACGCCGCGGCAAAAAATGGTGACGGGCACCGTAAAGGATATCACCTGGCGGGCACAGGCGGCCGGTATGGGAAATCCTGCTATTATAGTGGTAGGAGAGGTAGTAAAGCTGCAATCCCTGCTGGCAGATGAAACATTACAACAATTACAAAACAGTAATACGATACATGAAGAAAGATAAACAGGGCTGTGATGGTAAAACTTGTCTCCTTTGCCGGTTATCCCTGAAAGAGTGGGCCCCGGCAACAGCGTTGTACCGGAAAAACTTTTCGTTGAACAAAGGAGAAACCCTGTTTAAAGAAGGTGATAAAGTAGAAGGTATCTACTTTATTTATGAAGGCCGCATGAAAGTGCATAAACACTGGGGCTCTGAAAAAGAACTCATTGTCCGCTTTGCACAAAAAGGCGATATCGTTGGTCACCGCGGCATAGGCGGTACGGAACACCATTATCCCATATCTGCCACTGCCCTGGAACCGGTAAAAGTTTGTTTTATAGAGATGGACTTTTTTCAGGCATCTCTTAAAATCAATCACGACCTGCTGTATGAACTGATGCTGTTTTATGCACAGGAACTGCAAACGTCCGAAAAGCAGATGCGCAACCTCGCACATATGTCCGTTAAAGGCCGCATGGCCAATGCACTGATACTGTTGCAACAAAAGTTTGGCTTTAACAAAGACGGGTTTATTGATCTTGCATTGAGTAAGCAAGACCTAGCCTCCTACATCGGGGCTACTTATGAAACCACTTTCCGGGTGTTGAATGAATTAATAGAGGAACGGTTGGTAGCAGTTTCAGGAAAAAGTATCACCATCCTGAATGAAAACAAGTTGCTCAGGCTCACAGAAACCAGTGCCTGAGGGCATTCCCGGATCAAGTCCACCTCATCGTCGTATCAACGCCGGGCTTACTTCCCCTCAATCCCCATTAAACAATATACTTCCGCAGTTTCTTCTCATTTAATATCGTAATCGCCCTTCCCTCCGCGGTAATCAGTTTCTCTGCCATAAATTCCTGCAAATTGCGGTAAATCGTTTCATAGGTGGTGCCTGCAAAAGCGGCGAGATCCTGGCGGCTGATCGTAAAATGAAGCGCCTTATGCAACCGGCTGAGTTCCAGCAAAGCATCCGCCAGCCTCCCTTTTACATCCATATGCACCAGGTTGCGCATCTTCCGTTCTGCCTCCTGTAATTCATCGGCATAAAATTGCATCAGCTTCAATGCCAGGTTGGGGTTCACTTTCAGCGATGCCTCAAAAAACGACAGCTCCGTATAACATACCGTGGTATCTTCCAGCGCAGTGGCGGAAACCGTATACAGCCGCTCACCGCTGCCTAACCCCCGGTGCCCGAGGATATCCCCCTTTTGTGCAAAGCGGACAATGAGTTCTTTTTCAGAGCCCCATTGCTTGTGCACCTTTACGTTGCCGTCATACAAAAAAAAGATCCCTTTTACCGGGCTGCCCTCCTGGAAAATTGTTTCATTCTTCTTATAAAAAAGATGCTGCCTGTGATCCGATACCGCCGCAATCCATTCGGGAATGCTGTACTGGCATAAAAAACAGGTGTTCAGATCGCAGGTTCCGGCTTTTTTCATGACTGCAATACTAGTGTTTTTTTGTGTTTTTGGAAGAAAAAATAGGTTTTAATATGATTTGAATCATATTTTTGCATTGTTTTAAAGATATAATTGTCATTTTGTATAGTATGAATCATAAAAAAGAGCAAAAGTTTGCCGGAAATATGTCAAGGAGGGTATTTTACCTGAGCCTGCAGGCATGTATCAACGCCCTGGTTATAGGCGTAGTGGCAAAAGCACTGGTGTTGCTGATCAGTCTTATTACCAACCTGTCGTTTTACGGTAAATTTTCATTTGAAGAAGCAGGGCCGGCCGGAAACCACCTGGGTATGATCGTAATAATAGTTCCTATCATAGGTAGCCTGATAGTAGGCGTGATGGCGCGTTTTGGCAGTAAAGCCATCCGCGGTCATGGTATCCCGGAAGCCATGGAGAACATCATTGGCAATGAAAGCAAGATCCCGCCGGTGATTACCTTGCTGAAACCCATATCCGCTGCTATTTCTATCGGTACGGGCGGTCCCTTTGGAGCCGAAGGCCCTATCATCGCCACCGGTGGCGCCATTGGCTCCTTCACCGGCCAGGTGATTCACATTTCTTCTGCAGAAAGAAAAGTATTACTGGCAGCCGGCGCTTGTGCCGGTATGGCCGCTATTTTCGGCAGCCCGCTGGCCGCTATCCTGCTGGCCATTGAATTATTATTGTTCGAATTCTCCCCCCGCTCAGTGATTCCCGTGGCCATAGGCTGTATCGCCGGCGCCGGTATGCACATCCTGTTGTTCGACAGCAACCCGGTTTTTGCTATGCCCCCCATCCCCGCGGTAACCGATATTGCCCTGGTCACCTATGTGCTAATGGGTGCCGTAATAGGTGTAGTCGCCGCTTACGTGTCAAAATCTGTTTATTTCGTGGAGGACCTGTTCGAGAAATTACCCATCCACTGGATGTGGTGGCCGGCACTCGGCGCCATCGCGGTGGGCGTGATCGGCTACTTCGCCCCGCACACCATGGGAGTGGGCTACGATAACATCAAAACATTGCTAACCGGCACCGCACCGCTGGCACTGCTCGTATCACTTTGTATCCTTAAATATCTTTCATGGGTGATTTCCCTGGGTAGCGGCACTTCCGGTGGAACGCTGGCGCCCCTGTTTACCATTGGTGGCGCCTTTGGCGCCTTACTGGGCGTGGCCGTAATACAATTATTCCCCGGCAGCGGCATCAATATCGCCACGGCAGCGTTGATCGGTATGGCCGCTATGTTTGCCGGCGCTTCCCGCGCATTGCTCACCGCCATCGTATTTTCACTGGAAACAACCGGGCAAACACATGGCCTTCTGCCGCTGATAGCTGCCTGCACAGCCGCTTATTTCGTATCGTTCTTCCTCATGAAAGGCAGCATCATGACGGAGAAGATCCGCCGCAGAGGCGTTGCCACCCCGGAAGAGTATACGCCCGATATGATGCAGCTGATTAATGTGGCGGCCGTTGCTACACAACCTCCTGTTATATTGCAGGAGCAAATGACGCAAGCGCAGGCAGACCAGTTATTGCAAACCGTCTTTTATCACTACCGCTACTTGCCGGTAACAGATAGCGCCGGGCAGTTTAAAGGCTATGTTAACAGGCAGCAGTTGTCGGCCGGAAGCAATACGCCTGTCCGCGGGCTCCTGGAGTCATCTGCACCATACCTGTATCCCGCCGATAATATCAATCTCGTTACAGAACTCTTCGATAGCTACCCGCCGGATATCCTGGCGGTACTCGACAAAGGAAAGAAATTGACAGGCATCGTTACTGCCGATGGCGTGCTGAGAACCTATGGTGAACGCCGCAAGGCCACCGCAAAGTATCACTCTGCTTTCTATGGCAATACCCGCCTGCTGCGGTTAATGGCCCGGGGAAAACGATTGCTGGCACGATCTTAACCTGCCGGCATTAAAGGTTGAAATACGGGTCCGCTCTTTTGAGCGGGCCTTTTTTTATACCGGGTAAAATATTCCTCCGCACTGTCCGTCTTCGTATAAAAGCTTCTTAACTTTAATACATGCAGCGGAAATTACCTTCCATAGAAGAAAGAATACAACACTCGCAGAACTTCCGGAACGGGGCGTTTCAGAACCTCTCCGTTACGCCGATGAAACCTGACGATGTTACCTATTTTACCATGCTCCGCAAAGTACTGCGACGCCCGGCGGATGTTCGCCCCCCGGGAGCGATGCCTTCCGTACACACCAACCTGAAAACATTATACTCGGAGAAACCGGTGGTCATCTGGTTTGGTCATTCGTCGTACCTCATCCATGTAAAGGGCTTTAATATATTGGTAGACCCGGTTTTCAGCGGCAGCGCATCCCCCATGTCATTTATGGTAAAGGCTTTCCCGGGAGCAGATGCCTATACGCCCGCTGATATGCCGGAAATAGATCTTTTGATCGTCACTCACAATCACTATGATCATCTTGATAAAAAAACATTAGCACAGCTGAAACCACATACAAAGCGCATTTATACCAGCCTTGGCGTTGGTCACGACTTACAGCGCTGTGTGGCAACAGGCAACAACGTGACGGAAATGGACTGGTGGGAAACCCGTGAAATTGCTACAGACATCACCCTAACGGCTACGCCTGCACGGCATTTCTCCGGCCGCGGATTCAAAAGAGGTGGCAGCCTGTGGTCTTCTTTTGTACTGGAAATTTTTGGGTATAAGATTTTTATCGGGGGAGACTCGGGATACGACACGCATTTCAAAGCCATCGGTGATAAATTCGGTCCCTTCGATCTCGTGATACTGGAATGCGGACAATACAATGATTACTGGCCTTTCATCCATATGAAACCGGAAGAAACCGTGCAGGCGGCTGTCGACCTGCAGGCAAAAGCCCTGCTGCCGGTGCACTGGGGCAAATTTGTGCTGGCCATGCACGCCTGGAATGATTCCCCGAAAAGAGTGACCGCCGCCGGTGCACAAAGAGGATTGCTGGTTACTACTCCCCGCATAGGAGAGCCGGTAGTTGTAGGCGCACATTATCCGCAGGAACACTGGTGGGAGTAATACCTATATCCGGAAACTCACCATTTCCACAATGCCTTCACCGGGTGCATGAAACAGCTGATTGCCCCCGGTGAGTCTTTTTTCCGTTTCGCACAAAGGCTCCACTGTTTCAAGTATGCCATCCAGCTGATACAGCAATCCTGCTATGTCTGCACGGTTATTCACATTGATGGGCCGGCCAATATAGCTTTCCAGCACCTCTTTTACCGCTTTGTGATGAGACAAAAAATTTACAGGCACCTCTTCCTCAGATAAAGAATAATCCAGCATTACCTGGTTGTGCCGGAACTGCGTTTTAAATAGTTGCATCACCTGCACAAACGCCTGGTTGGGGATGTAGTGAAGCACACCCTCAAAAATGATGATGGCCGGAATCTCTTCGCGGTAGCCATTTTTTAATAATTTATTCCATAGCAGCGCCGTATCTGTTATATCGCATTTGATGAAAGCGATCAGCGGATTGCCAGGAATAATTTCTTCGTATAGCCGTTGCTTTTCTTCAATATACCCATTGTCTACTTCTATGATCCGGCTGATCTGCTGCGGGTAGTTTTCCAGGAGATATAAAGATAAAGGGTCCAGTCCGGCGCCGAGCATAATTACCTGTTGTCCTGCAAATTCAGGGATGCGCCTGTGCAACATCCTGCGGATGCTCTGTTTGCGCAGGCAGATCATATCTGTAACAAATGGATATTGCCGTTTCAGCTCATCATATAAACCACTGGTTTCACTGAAATCGATCGCTTCCATATATTGTTGCTGCAGTGGAGAGGTGTACAATTGCATGGCTGCTTCCAGCACCAGGCGGGAAGTGGAGGGTACTTTTAATTTTCCGGTCATTTTGAGGTGCATTTACAATAAAGCTAATATAGCGCAATGCATAGGTACGGCAGGGTTATTTTAATATGAAGCGTTTATAAACGATTCATAATAAGGTATCTTTAATAAACAAAATGGTAGCATCATTGTTTCATTAAAAATGTCAACAACTCAGCTTATGCAGCCACGTATCGCATCACTCAGCAAACTGGAACAGGACGGAAGAAAAATCTCCCGGTTGCCTTTCTCGATCAGGATCTTACTGGAAAATGTATTGCGGAACCACGACAACTTCGCCATCACTGATGAACACGTGGAAACACTGGTGAACTGGGATCCTGCGGGAACAGACAACGAAATACCTTTTAAACCGGCCCGCGTGCTGATGCAGGACTTTACAGGCGTTGCCGCTGTGGTGGATATCGCTTCCATCCGTGCGGAAGTGATCCGCAAAGGGAAAGACGGCGCTAAAATTAACCCGGCCATACCGGTTGACCTGGTGGTAGATCACTCCGTGCAGGTAGATTTTTTCGGAACAGACTACTCCTACACAAAAAATGTGGCCTATGAATATGAACGTAATAAAGAGCGTTACCAGTTGCTCAAATGGGCGCAACAGGCCTTCGATAATTTTACGGTAGTGCCTCCGGGCATGGGTATTTGTCACCAGGTAAACCTGGAATACCTCGCCAAAGGCGTTATTAACCGTGATGGTTGGCTGTTTCCCGATACATTGGTGGGCACAGACTCTCATACTCCCATGGTTAACGGTATCGGCGTATTGGGCTGGGGCGTAGGTGGTATTGAAGCCGAAGCAGCTATCTTAGGCCAGCCTATCTATTTCTCCTGCCCCCAGGTGATTGGGCTGCGGCTCACCGGCCGGTTGACGGAAGGCGTTACTGCTACGGATATGGTGCTTGCCATTACACAGCTGCTGCGTAAATATGGGGTGGTCGACAAATTCGTGGAAGTATTTGGCGACGGTCTGGACTTCCTCTCCGTGCCTGATCGCGCTACTATCTCCAATATGTCGCCGGAGTTTGGCTGCACCGTTACCTATTTTCCGATAGATGCACAAACGTTGCAATATATGCATCGCACCAACCGCTCCAAAGAGGATATTGCGCAGGTAGAAAACTATTGCAAAGAAAATATGCTCTGGCGTCATGGCAGCGAAGAAATCACCTATACGGATATCATTGAAGTGGACCTCGGGCAAATACAATCCGCTGTGGCCGGGCCTAAGCGCCCGCAGGACCGTATCCTGGTCCGTGATCTGCACAATGAGTTTGAAACCCTGCTCAGCAAGGAATTCAAGCGCATGTACACGCCTGAAGGCAAACGGCGTGATACCGCCTGGCTGGCGGAAGGCGGTTCCGGCACCACCTTTACCTACGAAATACAGAAGCACGTGGAAGAAGTAGCGGTGGAACTCGACTATCTTAAATCCGTACGTATTAAACTGAAAAATGAAGAATATGTGCTGAGCGACGGCGCCATCACCATCGCCGCCATCACCAGTTGCACCAATACTTCCAATCCAAGTGTAATGATAGGGGCAGGGCTGGTAGCAAAGAAAGCGATCAGTCGCGGGTTATATGTGAAACCCTGGGTGAAAACAAGCCTGGCGCCGGGTTCACGGGTGGTAACCGAATACCTGACGCGCTCGGGTTTACTGGCTGAACTTGAAGCATTGCGTTTTCATATTGTTGGCTACGGTTGTACTTCGTGTATTGGTAACAGTGGTCCGCTGCCGCCTGCCATTGCGGAAGCGGTGGAAAAAGGCAACCTGGTGGTGGCATCGGTACTTTCCGGTAACCGTAATTTTGAAGCAAGGGTACATCCGCAGGTAAAGATGAATTTCCTTGCTTCGCCGTTGCTGGTAGTAGCTTACGCCATTGCCGGCCGCATCGATGTAGATATACTCACCGCCCCGCTGGGCTATGACCCTAACGGCGAACCGGTATACCTCCGCGACATCTGGCCTACACAACAGGAAATCAATGATACCGTAGCGGCCGCAGTAAAGCAGGAAGACTTTGAAAACATCTATAAGGTAATATTCGACGGCGACGAACAATGGCGCGGTTTACTGGCGCCCTCGGGCAAAGATTATCACTGGAGTAACGACTCCACCTACATCCGGGAAGCGCCGTTCTTTAAAGGGCTCTCTGAATTTCCGTCTTCCGTGGAAGATGTAAAAGACGCACGCGTGTTACTGAAGCTGGGAGACTCTGTTACTACAGACCATATCTCCCCTGCAGGCTCGTTTAAACAAGACACGCCAGCCGGTAAATACCTGCTGGACCGGGGCATTGATCCGCGTCTCTTTAATTCTTATGGCTCCCGGAGGGGAAATCACGAAGTGATGATCCGCGGCACCTTTGCCAATGTGCGTATTAAAAATGAGTTGTCACCCAAAGAAGGTGGCTTTACCACTATCATTCCATCCGGAATGGTGTTGCCCATTTATGATGCGGCACAGCAATATGCGGCCACAAAAGTGCCGCTGATCATACTGGCGGGAAAGGAGTATGGCAGCGGTTCTTCGCGCGACTGGGCAGCAAAGGGCACCAATCTCCTCGGCGTAAAAGCAGTAATTGCGGAAAGCTATGAACGTATTCACCGCAGCAACCTGGTAGGCATGGGCATCCTCCCGTTCGAGTACCTGGAAGGAGAAAATGCAGCTATTTTAAATCTAACCGGAACAGAATCATATACCATCAGCGATATCTCCACCGGTCTTGTTCCCAACAAAATACTAACGGTAACGGCTATCCCGGCTGAAGGGCCGCCCATTATTTTCAAAGTAAAATCAAAGCTGAACTCCCTGATAGAAATCGAGTATTATCGCCACGGAGGCATTTTACAGTATGTGCTGCGGGCGTTTCTTGAGAAGGCTTAAACGCGAATTTTGTCTTGGCTCAGGATTACGCTGATTATACTGATTAGCTGGATTTTTACTTTTGGATTTTATAAAGGATTAAGGGAGATAGCAGCGGATATATTCGCTGTTATCTCCCTTAACTATTATTGAATCAAAAAATCAAAAAAAATCCAAAAAGTAAAAATCCAGCTAATCAGTATAATCAGCGTAATCCTGAGCCAAGACAAAAACTCGCGCTACCTGCCCCGCGAAAATTCCAGGATCTTCCGGCGGTTGCCTACCAGCCACACTACATCTTCCCATTCAAATGCGGTTTCGGAAGCGGGGTTGAGGATTTTCTCGCCGCCGCGGGCAATGCCTACTACGAGTGCCTGCGTTTTTTCCCGGATGCCGGAACCGCGGATGGTCTGACCTTTGAGGCCATTGTGTTCATCCACTACGATGCTGGTCAGGCCGATGTTTTCGTCAGCTACATCGTCGCTTCTTTCTACGTTGAGGGTGTTAACCACACGGTTAAATTCCTCCAGCTGCGCTTCCGTACCAATGGCGGTAAGGATGTCGTGCGGAAATAATTTCTCATCGCGGGTGGGTGCGTAGATGGTCACATTGCCTCTTTTAATGGCGCCTACGTTAATGCCGTACTTTTCCCGCAGCTGCAGATCTATCAGCGGTTTATCCACCAGGGTAGACCAGGGATCAATTTCTACTTCAGATACCTGCGCATCCCAGGGCAGTAAATCTGCTGCCGTAGCCTTATTATTGGCTGCATCGGCAGTTTCACGGGCATTCAGATTGGTCAGGAAACGGCTTTCAATACGGTTATAATATTTCTGTAGTTGTGAACGCAACACCAGTAGCACGCATGCCAATATAACGGCAGTACCCATTAACGCCTGCCAGAACGGAAAGTACTGGTTTACCAGGAAACCTACCAGCAGTACGGCCACCACATTACGCACTACTTCCACCACTACCAGCGGACCGTGATTGTATTTGGAATCCAGCCATAACGCCTTATAGGAATTGCTCGAAATTTTCTGCACCATCAAGGCCCAGATAAATGGCGACATCATGGCAATACCGATGATCACACTCAGTAATTCCGCCAGGAACAGGTTCTTCACATATTTAATCACAAACGGACCGATATAATAGGTGTTGAGTAAGATCACGGCGAACATGATCACTGCATTCAGTACAATCACTTTTACATAACTGCGCAATACAATACGCCAGTCGCTTTCCGCCTGTAAGGTTTGTGAACTGGCACTGTACCGGTTAAGGGTAGTTAGCCAGCGACCAGGGATGATCTTCTCCAACCAGTTATAAAATGGCACGGAAAACTTGATCATGTAAGGTGTAGTGAAGGTGGTAATGGCCGAAACGCCCACTGCTACCGGGAAAAGGAACTCGCTGGTTACTCCGAGGGAAAGCCCCAGTGTTGCAATAATAAAGGCAAATTCACCTACCTGCGCCATACTCATACCCACCTGGACAGCCTGTTTCAGCGGCTGACCGGATAACAACGCTCCCATTGTGGTGGTGAAAAATTTCCCGGTGATGGTTAACAACGTTATCCACAGTACCGGCCACCGGTATTCTACAATCATCTCCGGGTTGATAAGCATACCTACCGATACGAAAAAGATAGCGCCAAAAAGATCTTTTACCGGTTGTATGAGGTGCTCCACTTTTTCAGAGGAGGTGGTTTCCGCTATGATGGAACCCATGATAAAGGCGCCCAGCTCCGCGGAGAAGCCCACTTTGGTGGCCAGGATCACCATGCCCAAACAGAGCGCTATACTCAGTATCAGCAGGGTTTCTCCATTGAGGTAGCGTTCTATTTTCTTCAGTGCGGTGGGTAAAAGAAAAATCCCTGCCAGGAACCAAACCGCCAGGAAGAACATCAGCTTGGCAATGGTAAACAGCATCTCCGTTCCTTCAAATTTCCGGCTCACCGCCATCGTAGATAATAATACCATCATGAGGATCACCACAATGTCCTCTATCACCAACACGCCGAAAACTATTTTGGTAAATGACTTTTTCTTGATACCTAATTCTTCAAAGGCACGGATAATGATAGTGGTAGAGGAACTGGCCAGCAAACCTCCGAGGAACAGGCTGTCCATAAAACCCCAGCCCATCAGTTTACCGGTAAAATAACCGGCAACAGTGATCAGCGCTATTTCTACAAATGCGGTAATGGTGGCGGTACCCCCCACCCGCATTAGCTTTTTAAAACTAAATTCCAGTCCCAGTGAAAATAAAAGGAAGATAACACCGATTTCAGACCAGGTTTTTATCCCTTCTGCATCCCCGATAGTAGGAAACAGTTTGAAATTGGGCCCCACTATAAATCCAGCGATGATATACCCCAGCACCATCGGCTGTTTCAGCCGTTTAAATAGTAATGTAATAACTCCCGCCGCTCCTAATATTAATGCCAGGTCAATGATCAATGATGGTAGATGCATACAGTAATAATCGATTTAATGTTTCGTGTGATGTACTTTTATGGCGCTGAGAAATCAGCGCACATATGTGTCAGATGCCAGTTTCCGGACCTTTGAATATTGCTAATATATTATTTTTCCGGCGGGGAAGCAAGATTAAGTTTGGCTACCGCTCCTTCTCTGCCTGTATCTGCGCTACATATCTCGACGGTAGTATCCCGAACTGTTTCTGAAAATTCTTTCCAAAATTAGTCAGGGAAGCAAAGCCGCAAAGCTCCGCCACTTCATTCACTTTGTATGATCCGGTGGATAATAAAGACGCTGCTTTTTTCAAACGTGCGATATTGATCAGCTCATGAGGCGTAAGATCGGATATCGCTTTTATTTTACGATAGAAAGTAGGGCGGCTCATGTTCATAAAATCTGCCAGCTGTTCCACATCGAGATCAATGTTATTGAGATGCTGGTTGATCAGGTCATTCAGCTTTTCCAGGAATTGTTCATCGGCGCTGGTATAGGCCATGCTGCGCAGATGCACCAGCGGAGTACTGGCATAATAGGATTTTATTTTATGACGGTTGCTGAGCAGGCTCGCAATTTGCGCCTGCAGGAATTCAGGTGAGAATGGTTTTTCAATATAAGCATCGGCGCCGAGTTCAAGCCCTTCTATTTTCGATTGCATTGTATTGCGTGCCGTAAGCAGGATCACCGGAATATGACTGGATACAAAATCCGACTTAATAATACGGCATAGCTCAAAGCCATCCATTACCGGCATCATCACATCACTGATCACCAGCTGCACGGGCTGCTCCTGCAATAATAGCAAGGCGGCCTGCCCGTCGCGCGCAGTGATTACTTTATATTTATCTTCCAGGTCGTCTGCAATGAAAGAAAGTATTTCTTCATTATCATCTACCAACAGTATCAGCGGCTTGTTTTCCATTTGCTCAGGTTAAATTCTATTTCCTGGTGAACAGGCAAAGTAAGTGAAAAAACATTTAGTGTCCCATCGGTCGGCAGCAACTCGAGGCTACCTTTGTGCAGCAGCGTTAATGATCTTGAAAGGGATAGCCCGATACCTGTACCGGATTTATCGGCCGTGGCCTTCGCACGGAAGAATGGCTCAAATATTTTGTCCTTCATTTCAGCAGGAATAATGTATCCGTCGTTCTTCACCAGGATAGTAAAAGTGGCATCGTTTTCATCCACCGGCTGCAGGTGTATGGATGCTTTGGTAGCGGCATACCGGATAGCATTGTTGATCAGATTGCCCAGTATCTTATGTAGAGCTTCCGCATCTACATAAGCAAAAAAATGAAGGCTTGATAACTCTATTTTAAACCGGATATCCTGCTGCTCCGCTGCTGGCGTAAATCGCAGATGGTTTTCTTTCAGCAGCTCAGAAATATCAGTACGCACAAAATTCAGGCTGAAACCATTGATCTCTGTTTTGCGGAAGTCGAGCAACTGGTTGGTTAACTCCAGCAGCCGGTCGGTATTGCGTTCCATGATGCGCAGGTTTTTCTGGATCAGTGGTACCTCATCGGATTTGCGGATCACCTTTTCCATCGGCCCCTTGATCAGCGTAAGTGGTGTCCGGATCTCATGCGCGAGATGTGTAAAGAATTCAATTTTCGCCTGGTATAACTCTTTTTCTTTTTCATGCTCCAGCAATTCAAGCTGCCGTTTCTGCTTTTGCTGCGCACGCTGATGATACCACCGGATAATAAAATAAGCCAGGCTGCATAGCAGGACGATGTAGGCGGCATATGCCCAATAGCTGGCCCAGAAGGGTGGGAGGATAACAATAGTAAGCACACGCGGCGTAATGCTCCAGCTGCCGCCACTGCTGGCCGACTTCACCATAAACCGGTAAGTACCGGGCGGTAATTTGGTAAAGAACGCCTTCCGGTTAGTTTCCAGGTAAGTCCAGTCACGGTCAAGCCCTTCCATTTTATATGTGTAAGCCGTCATCTCCGGGGAAGTGTAGCTCAGCGCCGCAAAGTTGATGCTAAAAGAGGATTGGTCGTGCGATAAAACAATCGTATCCGTCAGGAAAATAGATTGTTTCAGGATGTCGCCCACCTGGGCTTCTTTATTATACACCTGGAAGCCGGTAATATATACGGGTGGCAGATAACTGTTACGCACAAACGACTCGGGGTTGAAACGGATCAATCCTTTTACACTGCCAAAATACATATTGCCACAACTGTCTTTATAAGCGGAATTATAATTAAACTGATCATTTAATAAACCACTGGCTTTAGTATATACCACTGCATTTTCAGTGGCGGGTGTAAAACACGCCAGCCCTTTGGAAGTAGTTACCCACAGGCGGTCGCTCTTGTCTTCCAGGATAGAAAATATCATATTACTAAGGAAACCATGCCGGGTGTTGTAAGTCGTAAAATTATTACGCTGCCGGTTGTACAAACAAAGACCATCATCTGTGGCCAGCCATAAACGATGGTGGCTGTCTTCAAAAATTCTGTTCACGCGGTTGTTGCTCAAACTGGTGCTGTCATGTGCATCATGCAGGTAAAGCCCTTTCTTCCCCGTGCGGCGGTTATAGAAATATAATCCGTCCCTCACCGTGCCTAACCAGATAGTGCCTTCCCTGTCTTCGAAAACAGCCGTATAAAAAATATAATGAGGTACTTCTTTTACGGTATTAAATTCATCACGGGAACGGCTATACTCATATAATCCCCAGGTAGTACATATCAGTATATTATCGTTGCTGGTACGCAGCAAGCTATAGATAAAACCACTGTGCAGCTGATGTGGCCCGTCACCCGGTGCATAGTGCCGGATAAATTTTCCGCTGGGGATATCCATGACATCCAGGCCATGCTCGAAAGTGCCTATCCAGAGGGAATCCCCGGTAACCAGTAAACCATGAAGATTGGTATGCGATAAACCCGGTGCATGTTTATCCAAAGGCCGGATGGCCGAAAAACTGCCATCCGATGGGATGAACTTATTCAGCCCCCCATCTTCGGTACCTATCCACAAATGACCATATTTATCGGGATGAATCTCTCTCACTGCGTTACCACTGAGAGAAGAAGAACCTGTTTTCGGAAATAGCTTTTCGAAATACGTATAAGGTTGTGGAAAATAATTGGTGCCGCCAAAGTAAGTGCCTACCCATATGCCGCCTTCTTTATCTTTACAAATATTATAAATGGCATTATCAGAAACAGAGTAAGGATCATCATAATTTTTTTTCAGGTTGATGATCTTACCGCTTTTAATATTATAGATATAGATACCGGATTCCGATGCAATCCAGTATTCATCATCGTTCCGGCGGATAATGTCCCTCACATACAATTCAATACCGGCTGTATCCCTGGAAAGGAAATCTTCGTAGGCACGTGTCCGTGTATTAAACAGTTTTAAGCCCTGCCCTGCGGTACATGCCCAGATGGTATCCCTGCCCATTGGTACAATTTTCTGGATAGCATAGGAATTGGGTTTGGCAGAATGTGTGAAGAGGGAATAAGTGGTAAAATTGTTTTTGTCGTAATGATAGACCGCCATATTGCCCGCCGAAGAGCACAACCAGAGGCGTCCTTCGCCATCCAGGCAAACAGAGGAGGCGTCCCGGAAGCCGGGGACTTCTGTCAGACGGTCGGTTGCTGCCTGGTAGCGAAACAGGCGGCCTGCGGATATAATCCAGATATTTCCCTGCCTGTCTTTTGTGATGGACCGTACTTCTCCCTCCGTTTTTCTACTCAGCTCGCGGAACTGTTCATTACGCGGATTATATATAAATACCCCTTTGTCCGATCCTACATATAACAGGCCGTCATCGTCCTGGAACAGGCAGAGGATGTAGTTGCCACCAATACTTCCCGGCTGCTCTGTTCGCCTGAATACCCGGAAGGTGTAACCATCGAACCGGTTCAAGCCGTACATCGTTCCAAACCACATAAACCCCTGTTTGTCCTGCAGCGTGCAGATAACGGCGTTGTGCGACAAACCGTTCTCTACCTGGTAATGTACAAAACCGGGCGACTGGCTATATAGCGCCCCGCTTAGCAGCAGCAACATGAACAGGATATAATAGCGGATTTTTGGCATGTGTTCGTTTAGTGGAAAGCTTAAAACTAATGGTTTTTCCGCTAAAACCCACCACCATCCGGCTAAAAGCTAAAATGATACAAAAGAGATAAAAATTGAGATAAATGGGCAAACAAGTATTCAGCGGATAGTCTTTCTTTGGAGAAGTGTGTTAAGCGTGAAATATACACTTAAATAAGCCATCTTCTAAATCCATGTTATGAAAAGTAGCCAACTACTTTCACTGGTATTTTTACTGTTTATCAGCGGGATATGCCGTGCCACTTCTGAGGATACCACTGGTATGTTCAAAAATCCTTTGCTGAGCTCCGGCCCCGATCCCTGGGTGGTAAGCCACAACGGTATGTATTATTATATGCATACCACAGGTCATAACCTGGTGATGCGGAAAACAAAAGGCATGTCGGCGTTGGCGCAATCCACTCAAAAAGTTATATGGACACCACCAGCCAAAGGACCCAATGCGAGGGATATCTGGGCGCCCGAACTGCACCGTTTAAATGGGAAATGGTATGTGTATTATACCGCCGGATCGTCTGATAGCATTCATCCGCAACACACATTTGTGCTGGAAAATACGGCCGCCGATCCAACCACCGGCAGCTGGACTGATAAGGGACAGATCACCGATCCCGCCCATCCGGAGCACTTCGCCATTGATGGCACCCTCTTACAATATAACGGCAATAACTATTTTATCTGGAGCGGGCATAACGGAAAAGATGCGGTACAACGCCTGTATATCGCCCGCATGAAAGATCCCTGGACACTGGCCTCTTCAAAAGTAGAAATAGCTGCGCCTCAATATCCATGGGAACAAAACGGGATAAATGAAGGCCCCGAAATCCTCCGGAATGCCAAAGGAGAAATCTTCCTGGTCTTCTCCGCATGCGGGTGTTGGACAGAAAATTATATACTCGGTATCATGAAATTAAAGCCTGGCGCAGATCCGCTGCTGCCGGCCAGTTGGACTAAATCGCCTGATCCCGTATTGCAAAGCAAGCCGGAGAACGGCGCTTATGCACCAGGACATAACGGTTTCTTTAAATCGCCGGACGGAAAAGAAGACTGGATCATTTATCACGCCAACTCAAAAGCCGGACAGGGATGTGGCAATCAACGTAATCCCCGCATACAAAAGATCACCTGGAATACAGACGGCACGCCTTTTTTTGGCGAACCGGTGAAAATAAATACATGGGTCACTAAGCCTTCAGGAGAGTAAAATCACTTTAAGAAAATATATGAAAAAGAAGTACCTATTTTTTGCACTGGCACTTGGATTGGGCAGCAGTACAGCAATAGCACAACAACAGGATTGGAAAATAGTGGGAGGTAAGATCGCTACTTCCTGGAGCGAACAGGTATCGCCGGCAGCTACGTTGCCGGAATATCCGCGCCCGCAGCTGGTTCGCGGCAACTGGAAAAATCTGAACGGATTGTGGAATTATGCCATCAAAGCAAAAGAGGAAAGTCAACCTACCATCTGGGACGGCAAAATACTGGTACCCTTTGCTGTTGAATCAGCACTTTCCGGCGTAGGCCGTACTGTGGGGAAAGACAGCATACTGTGGTATAACACCACGCTCACGCTGCCTTCCGGTATGCAGGGTAAAAAGATATTGCTGCACTTTGGTGCATCCGACTGGCGTACTACCGTATACGTTAATGGCAAAGAAGCCGGCAGCCATGAAGGCGGCTTTGATCCATTTACCTTCGATATCACGTCATTAGTAAAAAAGGGTAAACAGGAAATTGCAGTAAAAGTATGGGACCCCACCGACGATGGCGATCAGCCAAGAGGCAAGCAGGTGAAGCGTCCGGAAGGAATCTGGTATACCCCGGTAACCGGTATCTGGCAAACAGTATGGGTGGAAGCCGTAGCAGATACTTACATCACTTCTACCAAACAAACACCCGATATCGACCAGGAAACACTTACGGTAGCAGCTAATGTGGAAAACTTAAAAGCAGGTGATGTAGTAAAAGTAACCGCATTCGATGGTGGTACCAAAGTAGCAGAAAGCGCCATCAACGGAGAAAATGCTGTATTGAAAATAGCTTCGCCAAAGTTATGGTCGCCGGAATCCCCTTTCCTCTACAACCTCACCCTCACGGTTACACGAAAAGGCAAGGTAGTAGACGAAGTGAAAAGCTATTTCGCCATGCGTAAATCTTCCATTGGAAAAGATGCCAATGGCGTAGAACGCATGCTGCTGAACAATAAATTCGTATTCCAGTATGGCCCGCTGGATCAGGGCTGGTGGCCCGACGGATTATATACCGCCCCCACAGATGAAGCCCTGAAGTTTGATATCGCACAAACCAAAGCAATGGGCTTTAATATGATCAGGAAACATATTAAAGTTGAACCTGCACGCTGGTACTATTACTGTGATCAGCTGGGTGTGCTGGTATGGCAGGACATGCCGAGCGGCGATCTCGGAAACGGCTGGGAGCCACGTCCCGGTATTATCGGGCGTGGCACCGATCAGCATCGCTCAGCTGAATCAGAAAGCTACTACCGGAAAGAGTGGAACACCATCATTGATGAATTATATAACTATCCCTCTATTGTAGTATGGACGCCATTCAACGAAGCATGGGGACAATTCAAAACAGTGGAGATTGCAGAATGGACCATGAAGAAAGATCCGTCCCGCCTCGTGAATACTGCCAGCGGCGGTAACTTTTACCCGGTAGGACATATCATCGACCTGCATAACTACCCCGAGCCAGCAATGCCGGATCCGGCCATATATGGCGATAAACGCGCCATCGTGCTGGGTGAATTCGGCGGACTGGGATTGCCGGTGAACGGACATGTATGGCAGCAAAAAGATAACTGGGGATACCAGAGCTTTAAAAACGAGGAAGATCTTTTTAAACGCTACAGCGGGTTCACCGACAGATTGGAAGCACTGATCAAACAAGGACTATCAGCCGCCGTATACACACAAACCACCGATGTGGAAGTGGAGACAAACGGCCTGATGACCTACGACCGGAAAGTGCAGAAGATGCCACTGGACAAACTGAAACTGATTCATCAGAAATTGTATAACCCGGCCTTGGTAACTATAAAACCATAATGATGGAAAAGCGAAAGTTGTTTGGCTTATTGATGCTTTCTGCTTTTTTTGTTGGTCTTATCCCGGCGGATGCAGCGCATCCGCCGGGTGCCAGGGCTGACACCAATACCTTTGTGGCCCCCGTTTACCAGGCCCTTCCACTCGGCGCAGTAAAGCCACAGGGCTGGCTGCTGCACCAGTTGCAAATCATGCGCAACGGAACCAGCGGCCATCTCGATGAAGTATATGGTAAAGTGAAGAACGACAACGGCTGGCTGGGCGGAAAAGGCGACGGCTGGGAGGAAACACCCTACTGGCTGGATGGCGCAGTACCCCTGGCCTGGCTGCTCAACGACAAAGAACTGAAAAGTAAAGTACTCCGCTATATCAACTGGACCCTCGATCACCAGCGGCCTTCCGGTTATTTTGGTCCGCTCACCAAAACCGAGCGGGAAAAGAATATAGCCATTGGCGTTAGTAATGCCGCCGACGGCGACGACTGGTGGCCAAAGATGGTGATGTTGAAAGTACTGCAACAATATTATACGGCCACAAATGATCCCCGTGTTTTACCTTTTATGACGCGGTATTTTCACTACCAGTTGCAGGTATTGAAATCCTGCCCGCTGGGCAAATGGACAGAATGGGCCACCTCCCGTGGCGCTGAAAACGTAATGGTAGCCCAATGGCTGTACAGTATCAATAAAGACAAACAACTGCTGGAACTGGCAGCACTGCTGCAATCACAGGCATTTACCTGGAGCAGCTGGCTCGGCAACCGCAGTTGGGTAATAGATGCGGCTGCACAGCAAAACGACCAGCACTGGATGCGCCGTCACGGTGTAAACGTAGGCATGGGACTGAAAGATCCCGTGATGAACTACCAGCGCACCGGCGACAAAAAATACCTGCAGGACCTGCACACCGGCTTTACCGACCTGATGAACCTCCACGGCTTGCCGATGGGCATCTTTTCCGCCGATGAAGACCTTCACGGTAACGCACCTACGCAGGGAACTGAACTGTGCGCCATTGTGGAAGCCATGTTTTCCCTGGAGGAAATTATCGGTATCACCGGCGATCCTTTATATATGGAAGCATTGGAACGCATGACCTTTAACGCACTGCCTACACAAACAACCGACGATTATAACAACAAACAATATTTCCAGGTAGCCAACCAGGTGAATATCAAAAGAGGCGTATTCAATTTTTCCCTGCCGTTCGACCGGGAAATGAATAATGTACTGGGTATGCGCAGCGGTTATACCTGTTGCCTGGCCAATATGCACCAGGGCTGGACGAAGTTCGCCTCACACCTGTGGTATGGCGCTGCCGGTAACGGCCTCGCGGCGCTTACTTACAGTCCCAATGAAGTAACGGCTCAAGTAGGAAAGAATCATACCCCTGTTACCATTCACGAAGAAACCGGCTACCCGTTTGAAGATCAGATCCGTTTCCGGATGAACATGCGGGAGCCAGTTGCCTTTCCCCTCCAACTGCGTATCCCCGCCTGGTGCGATGAAGCAACAATACTACTCAACGGCCGGAAATTACGTTCCGAAAAAGGCGGCCAGATCATTACCCTGAACCGGAGCTGGAACAACGATGATCAGCTGGTACTGCAACTGCCCATGCAGATACGCACTTCCAACTGGGGCCGTAATTCACGCACCGTGGAAAGAGGACCACTCGTATATGCGTTAAAGTTAGAAGAGCAGTGGGAGAAAGGACATGATGAAGTGGAAGGCGATTATTTCAGTGTTTACCCCAAAGGTGAATGGAACTACGGCCTGCCTGAAAAGATCATCCGCGAGCCGGCAAAGTACCTGAAGGTGAGCACCGTGAAACCGGTAACAGACACATTCGTATGGAACCTGGCACATGCGCCGGTAACGATCACCACCACCGGTAAACAACTCCCTGAGTGGAAACTGGTGGATGATGTGGCGCCCCAACCCGTAACAGACCGGAACGGTATTTATAAAGGTAAAGTAAACGACAAAGAAACCAGTATTACACTGGTGCCCTATGGTTGCACCAAAGTGAGAATTGTAGCATTCCCGGTAGTGAAATAAACAATAGCGTAGCATATTTCAACCAAAAAGACAGCATGTAAGACTGATAATTTAATAAGACCACACAAACATTTGTTATGAAAAAACGATTACGTTTCCGCAATTTAATCCGGAAGGTGATACCGGGCGGCTATTGCCGGCTATTCACGGTATTGTTGCTTTCCTTGGGCCTGATGGCCCATGCTGCGCCTGCAGACATGGTGATTACCGGTAAGGTAACAGACGATAAAGGAATACCACTGGTAGGAGTAACAGTGAATATAAAAGGCACCAATAAAGGAACCGCCACAGATGGCGGCGGAAATTACTCGCTCTCTGTTCCGGAAAACAACGCCGTACTGGTATTTTCCTATGTAGGATTTCTGAAACAGGAAGTACCATTATCGGGCAAAAAAGTAGTAAACGTACAACTGGAAACGGATAGCAAAGGATTGGGAGAAGTGGTAGTGGTAGGGTATGGTACACAAAAAAAGGAATCCCTGACAGGCGCTATCTCCGGCGTAACCAGCAAAGACCTGGAAAGGGTACACGCTTCTACCGTGAGCGCCACGCTGGCGGGTAAAATACCGGGCGTGTCTTTCCGTATGCCCGACGGCAGACCCGGCGCAGGCGCCAACATCCAGATCCGTAATTTCGGAAATGCCCTGTATGTAATTGACGGTATTCAGAAAGATGCCGGCCAGTTCAACAACATTTCCCCCAACGACATTGAAAGCATCACCGTACTCAAAGATGCTTCCGCCGCTATTTATGGCGTAAGGGCCGCAAATGGGGTAGTAGTGGTAACCACCAAAAGAGGTAAAATGGGAGCGGGAAATACCATTAACGTAGATGCCTATACGGGATGGCAGAACTGGTCGAGATTCCCCAAAACGGTAAATGCCTATGAGTGGATGCTCGGTAAAGCCGATGCCGAAATGAATGACGAAAACCCGCATACAGATATCACAAGGGAGGAACTGGAGAAGTGGAAAGCGGGAACAGAAAAGGGATACAGGAGTTTCGACTGGTACGATTTTATTATCAAGAAAAATGCCCCGCAGAATTCTATTAATGTGAATGCTACGGGCGGTTCTGAAAATATCAACTACTATCTTTCCCTCACACGCCTGGATCAAAAATCGGTGCTGGGAAGAGAATTTGATTTTAACCGTACCAATATCCAGAGTAACGTGGATGCCAAAGTGGCGAAGCGTGTAAAAGTAGGCGTACAGATCAACGGTCGTATTGAGCAACGCGATAACCCCGGCGTTCCCGGCGGCGACGACTATTGGGCGCCCCGCTTCGCACTGTTCCGCAACAGGCCTACAGAAAGGGCATACGCCAATGATAACCCGTTGTACCCGAATGATATCGGCCACAACACGGAGAACTGGGCGGTACAGTCAAAAGCCATCTCCGGCTATTGGACGGAAGACTGGCGCGTGCTGCAAACCAACTTCAACGCTACTTACGAAACACCTATCAAAGGGCTCACACTGAAAGGAATGTATTCCTACTATTTCGCTGACAAGCTGATGAACGGTCACGAATATACGTACGATACCTACACCTACCAGGAGGCTACGGATACTTACCTGCGTACCGGCGGAAGCTCCAATCCCTGGAGGGAACGCGGCACGCATAAAGTGCTGGAAAACGTATTGCAGGGCCAGATCAACTATAACAACACTTTTGGTAAACATACCATCGGCGCTACATTGGTGTCTGAGCGCATCAAACGCCGGGAGCTGGATGTGTGGGTGCATGCAGTGCCTAAAAGCAACCTGCTGCCACTGATCCAGTTTTCCGATATGGATACTTACAATGACAACGACTGGACAGAAGCCCGTGTGGGTTATATAGGTCGTTTAAACTATAGTTTCAGTGACAAATATTTCCTGGAAGTAGCCGGCCGTTACGATGGCTCCTGGAAGTTTACACCAGATAAAAGATGGGGCTTCTTTCCGTCTATCTCCGGAGGATGGAGGTTAACAGAGGAACCTTTTGTTAAAAACCTGCTGGGAGGAAATTCTATTCTCACAGAATTGAAATTAAGGGCTTCCTATGGAGAACTGGGTGACGATGATATTGGTATCGGCGCCTACGACTACCTGCCCGGCTATACGTACGGCACGTCTACTGTAATCCTGGATGGCACCATTATCAGGGGCTCCCGCGATAAAGGTGTTCCAAACGACCGTCTCTCCTGGTTTACCAGTAAAATTGCTGACGTAGGGCTGGATTACCAGTTGTGGAATGGAAAAATATCCGGCTCGCTCGATTTCTTCAACCGTAAACGTTCCGGGTTACGTGGCCGCAAGTACGATGTACTGGTGCCAAGTGAAATTGGCTACAACCTGCCGGATGAAAATGTGAACAGCGATTCACAGCGGGGCGGCGAATTCTCTGCTGCCTATAACGGCCAGGCAGGTAAAGTGAGCTTTATGATTGGCGGTAACGTATCTTATTCCAGAAGCAGGCTGCTCGAAACCTATAAGCCGATATGGGGCAACTCCTGGGATCATTACCGGAATTCCATTGAAGACCGCTGGAATGGGATCTACTGGGGATATGAAGCCATCGGCCAATTCCAGTCGCAGGATGAAATCAATAAATACCCTGTGAATGTGGACGGACAAGGCAACAAAACTTTGTTACCGGGAGATATCATCTATAAAGACATGAACGGTGACAACGTGATCAATAACCTGGATGAAAGACCTATTGGCTATCAAACAACAGGTAACCCTACCGTTAACTTTGGTTTAAACTTCGGCGTAAGATGGAATGGTTTTGATTTTGCAGCCGACTTCTCCGGTGGTTCCATGTATTCCTACAATCAGAACTGGGAAATGAGATGGCCCTATCAGAATGGCGGCAACCTGCTTAAACAGTTCTACGACGATCGCTGGCACCGTGAAGATCCTTTTGACCTGAACAGCAAATGGATTCCCGGTAAAAACCCACCACTGCGATTCAACAAGGGCGGTCATAGTAACTATAACAAGGCATCTACTTTCTGGTTGCATAATGTACGTTACCTGCGCTTGAGAACAATGGAAATTGGCTATTCTATTCCTCAGCAAATACTGGACAGAATTAGGTTTAAGAAGGTAAGGGTATACGTAAATACCTACAACCTATTCTCGTTCGATAACGTAAAAGACCTTGGAATAGAACCGGAAATAGCAGACGAGAACGGGTTGCAATATCCGCAGAATAAGCTGGTAAACATTGGTTTGAACTTTACTTTCTAAGTAATTAATAAGATTCGTTATGAAAAAAAGTTTGTTATATATAGGTCTTTGTGTACTCGCTTTGAATACGGGTTGCAACAGGGACAAAGACTTCCTGGACGTGCCACCGTCCAACATCCTGCAGAATGAGCAGTTATGGAATGATGAAGGGCTCATCCTTTCCGTACTCGCCGATCTGTACGACCGTTACCCGGACAGGCAAACAGATGTTGAGAATTCGCCGATACCTTCAATGGTGGTACAAACCATAGATAACTGGGGCGAGTTTGCCCGCTTTGATGAGGCCTTCGCATCTGAAAGCGGCCAGTACTGGCGGCATAGCGCCAGCGACTATCCTTATGTATTTCCCGGTATGATTGTAAAAGGTGGACGCGAAGTGACCTATTGGGATTATGCGTATATCAGGGAGTTGAATATATTCATCGAAAAGTGTGGAGCCTCCACAAAACTGAAACAGGAGGTAAAAGACAGGTTTGTTGCCGAAGCCCGTTACCTGAGAGCGGTGGTATATTTTGAAGAAGTAAAAAGGGTGGGCGGTGTGCCGTTGATATTGCAGGCAATGGAGTATGACTACAAAAACGATCCTGCTTATCTGCAACATCCGCGTGCGAAAGAATCAGAGATCTATGATTTTGTGATCAGCGAAATGGATACGGTAAAGAAATATGTGCCTGCAAGCCCCGTGAGTAAAACCCGTGTAACTGTAGGGCTGGCGCTGGCTACCAAAGTCAGGGCGGCATTGTATGCCGGTTCTATTGCAAAACACGGCGCAGAAACACCGCAGGTGTCATTGCCCGGTGGAGAAGTAGGTATCCCCGTTTCAAAAGCAAATGCTTATTATACTACTGCCCTGCAGGCAGCACAGGAACTGATTGCCACCGGCAGTTATTCTTTGTACAAAAAGAATTCGGATAACATCACGCAGAATTTTGTCAGTCTGTTTATCGACAAAGGTTCCAATCCGGAAGTGATTTTTGCAAAGGATTACAAATTGCAGAGCGGACGTGTGCAACCCTGGACCTTGTGGAGCCAGCCACGTTCCAATGCAGAAGAGCAGCAGGGCGGCCGTTTAAACCCGTCGCTGAATCTCGTACAGTCGTTCGAGTTACTGGATAATACTTTTGCCCCGCTTCCCATCAATGCGGCAGGTGGCGGTTATATGTACTATAGTGATCCGATGGATTTGTTTGCCAACAGAGACCCTCGTTTAGCCGCTACTGTTATGTTACCCGGATCTGAATTTAAGGACAAGAAAGTAGATATATGGGCCGGTTATATTAAGAAGGATGGCAGCATTGTTACGGGTGACAACTTCGGGGCAAAAGCCAAGCTGGAGCCGAATGGACCGGATGTGCAGGTAGTTGGATTTGACGGGCCGGTAAATAACCTGGAGTTCAGCGCCCAATCCGGTTTTATTATCCGCAAGTATATGGATCCCACCGTTGGATCGGGCCGTATAGGCACTCAAAGCGAAGTATGGTGGATCCGTTACCGTTATGCAGAAGTGTTGCTCAATGCTGCGGAAGCAGCGTTTGAACTGGGGCAGGCAGGTGTGGCAGCCGGTTATATCAACGAAGTACGTGAAAGGGCTGGGTTCAAAACCCCGCTGACGGCTGGGCAAATCACCTTCGACCGGATTGTGCATGAAAGGAAAGTGGAACTGGCATTTGAAGGTCACGAATTCTGGGATATGAAACGCTGGCGCCTGGCACATAAGGTATGGAATGGTGTGAAAACACCATTGACTACTACACCTGGCACTGCAACTGCGGTAAGTAACCGGGTATTTGCCCTGTGGCCTTACAAGGTATACGATCCGGGAGGCGCCAATAATGGTAAGTATATATTTAAGCAGGTATTGCCGGGAGCGGTTACTTCCGCGCATCTGTTCCGGATGGGAAATTATTATGGGTATATCGATGACGATATCCGGAATAATAATCCTAAAATAGTAAAGAATCCTAACCAGTAAAGCGAATTATTATGAGAACTAAAATTCAGTATATCATACTCATTGCATTAGGTATATTTTCTGCCTCCTGTAAGAAAGATAACTACAAGGCACCCTCCAGTACTTTTAATGGAAGACTGGTATACCAGGGAGAGCCGGTAAATGTTAGTTACAACGATGTATATTTTGAACTCTGGGAACCTGGTTGGGGAAAAAGCATACCCATCAACGTTAATGTAAGCCAGGATGGTTCATTTTCCGCATTGTTGTTCAATGCGGCCTATAAGCTGGTGATTCCCGCTTCACAGGGCCCTTTCAGGTCCATTCCGGACAAAACAACCAATACAGACACCATACCGTTGACGATCTCCGGCAGCCTGCAACAGGATATCGAGGTAATGCCGTATTACATGATCCGTTCTCCGAAATTTACAGCAGTGGCGAAAAAGCTCACGGCTACCTTTAGTGCGGAAAAGATCATTAAGGATGTTAATGCGCGGGATATTGAGCGGGTATTCCTGTATGTGTGTAAAACGCAGTTTGTGGATGGTCGCAATAGCATTCAAACAGCCGATATGGCCGGTGGCGATATCGTTAATCCTGCGAATATCAGTCTGCAGCTGGATATACCGGACGTGGTGCCGGCACAGCCTTCCGTATTTGCACGGATTGGTTTAAAGATAGCAGGCGTAGAAGATATGCTTTTCTCCCCCGTACAGGAGATTGCACTGTAGAGAATGATGAACAAACATTCACATGAAGCTGTCTCATAAATAAATGAGGCAGCTTTTTCATTTTAGGCTTTAAGGATGGTTTTATCCACAATTTGCAGTTGAAAAAAAGGGAAGTTGTAAGTGTTTACGCACCAGAAGTTATTGTGTAAAT
>NZ_JBKIXB010000019.1:0-56322 GCF_051362515.1 Chitinophaga sp. ARDCPP14
GGCTAATTTTTGCTCAAAACTGTATTTTCTGCGTTTATCCATAAAAATGCCCCCTAAAAGTGTCTAACTTTTAGGGGGCAGTACATATATCCGCTTCTATCTCCCTTAATCCTTTATAAAATCAAAAAGTAAAAATCCAGCTAATCAGTATAATCAGCGTAATCCTGCTCCAAGACAATTTAAAATCGCCGAAGGCGATGCTACGCCTGTTTCTTGCGCTGGATGGCTTTTTCTGCTGCTGCAACGATGTGATCTGAATCGAGGCCATATTTTTTCAGCAGGTCCAGTGGTTTACCGCTTTCGCCGAAGGTATCGTTGGTGCCCACGTATTCGATGGGAACGGGTGTATGGCGGGCGGCTACCTGTGCGATGCTGTCGCCAAGGCCACCGAGTACATTGTGTTCTTCGGCAGTAACGGCGCAACCGGTTTTTTTCAGGGAAGCGATTACTGCTGCTTCGTCCAGTGGTTTAATGGTGTGGATGTTGATGATTTCCACGCTGTAGCCTTTTTCTTCCAGAACTTTACCGGCTTCGATGGCAATCCAAACCAGGTGACCGCAGGCGAATAAGGTGATATCTGTTCCTTCGTGGAGGATCTGTGCTTTACCCACTTCAAATTTCTGGTCTTCCGCGGTAAAATTGGGCCATTTCGGGCGACCGAAACGGAGGTATACCGGTCCTTCGTAGTCGGCGATGGCGATGGTAGCGGCTTTGGTTTGATTGAAATCGCAAGGTACGATGACAGTCATTCCGGGCAGCATTTTCATCATGCCGATATCTTCCAGGATCTGGTGGGTGGCGCCATCTTCACCCAGGGTAAGTCCTGCGTGGGAAGCACATATTTTTACGTTCTTGTTGGAATAGGCAACAGACTGACGGATCTGGTCGTATACCCTTCCGGTAGAGAAGTTAGCGAAAGTAGTGGTGTATGGTATTTTACCGCCGATGGTTAAGCCTGCAGCGATGCCAATCATGTTGGCTTCTGCGATACCTACCTGTACAAAGCGATCGGGGAATTCTTTAATAAAAGCGTTCAGTTTCATAGAACCGAGCAAATCTGCTGTCAGTGCAACTACATTGGGGTTTTTACGACCTACTTCGAGTATGCCCTCACCAAACCCGCCACGGGTTTCTTTTTCATTTAGTGGTTGAATATCTTTTACCATTGTGGTCTTTTTAAAAATGAAGCGTAAATGTAAACATTAAAAAATGAGGATCCTAGTTACTCAGTACTTTATTACGCAGGCTCACTTCCCATTGCCAGGCGGTGCGCATACTGTCTTCGATACCAATTTTTGGCTCCCAGTTCAGCTTTTCCTTCGCCTTACTGTTATTGGCGTAAATAGAGATCACATCTCCTTCCCTGCGTGGGCCGGTGGTGTAGTTTAATTTGATGCCGGAAATTTTTTCAAATGCTTTGATAGCTTCCAGCACGGTTACGCCGTTGCCGGTACCGAGGTTAAACACTTCACAGTTGCTGGTATTGTGGTGTTCTATAAGGTATTGGAGCGCTTTCGTGTGAGCGGCGGCGATATCCATTACGTGGATATAGTCGCGTACGCAGGAGCCGTCGCGGGTATCGTAATCGGTGCCGAATACCGTCATTTTTGGAATTTTACCGATGGCGGTTTGGGTGATTACGGGAACCAGGTTGTCTGGTTTTCCCAGCGGCAGTTCGCCGATAAGTGCAGATGGGTGTGCGCCTACCGGGTTAAAATAGCGGAGCAGGATGGAGTTGGTTTCATTTACCCGGCTATAGTCTTCGATGATTTGTTCACCCATTTGTTTGGTACGGGCGTATGGAGACTGGGCTTCGCCGAGCGGTGTTTCTTCCACTACCGGGAGGGCTTTGGTATTGCCGTAAACCGAGCAGGAAGAGGAGAATACGAGGTTGGGTACATTGTATTCTTTCACGCATTTCAACACATTGACCAGCGAGGTGATATTGTTCTGAAAGTACATCAGGGGCTCGTTTACAGATTCTCCCACTGCTTTCAGGGCAGCAAAATGGATGACGCCAACGATATCCCGGTTTTCATGAAATACCGCATTGGTGTCTTCCAGGTTACAAAGATCTACTTTGTAGTTGCGTACCTTTTTTCCGGTAATTTTTTCGATACCATCTAATAATTGGGTGCTGCTCCTGATATTACTGTCTACAGATACTACATCAAATCCATTATTGATCAGATCTACAATAGTATGCGCGCCTATATAGCCACAACCACCCGTAACAAGAACCTTCATGATATTTCAGATTTACGTTTATTTGATATTTCAGAAAACTTTTTGATTGAGCACCGTTTCGAGGTAAGCTCCGTAGCCGCTTTTCAGTAAAGGTTTTGCCAGATCCTTTAGTTGGCCGGCGTCAATAAATCCTTTACGGTAGGCGATTTCTTCGATACAGGCTACTTTAATTCCTTGTCTTTGTTCTATTACCTGTACAAATTGGGATGCCTGCATCAGCGAGTCAAATGTGCCGGTATCCAGCCATGCTGTTCCGCGTGGTAAGATAGAAACTTTTAATTTTCCCCGCTGCAAATATTCTTTATTTACATCTGTAATTTCATATTCGCCGCGTGGACTGGGTTGCAGATTTTTAGCGATTTCCACTACTTCATTATCGTAGAAGTAGAGTCCGGGTACAGCGAAGTGGGATTTCGGTTGTGTGGGTTTTTCCTCGATGGACAGTACTTTCATGTCCTGACCAAATTCCACAACTCCATACCTTTCCGGGTCGGATACCTGGTAGGCATATACGATGCCGCCGTCGGGGTTAGTGTTATGAGCCAGTTGTGTACCGAGTCCTGCCCCGTAAAAGATATTATCACCCAATACCAGTGCTACTGTGTCCTGGCCGATAAATTCCTCGCCGATTACAAAAGCCTGGGCCAGCCCATTGGGGTTGGGTTGTTCCGTATAAGTCAAATTCAGTCCCAGTTGTTGACCATTACCGAAGAGCCGTTGAAAAGCCGGCAGATCGTGTGGGGTGGAAATGATCAGGATATCCTTGATGCCCGCCAGCATCAGGGTAGACAGCGGGTAATAGATCATTGGTTTATCGTAGACCGGCATGATCTGTTTGCTGATAGCATACGTAATGGGGTGCAGCCGGGTGCCGGAGCCGCCGGCCAGGATTATTCCTTTCATTTGCAAGATCAATTTTTGATGGTCACTAACTTAACTCTTCCGATCAGAAGAAAACCGCACAAAAATAGCGGCTCTCTTTCAATTGGCGTCTTTTTTTTATAAAAAAAGCTCTCCGGAGGTTACGGAGAGCTTTTAAAAGTATCTGTTGGTTCACTTTTTTAAATGAACAGGTTTACGATGAAATAGGTGACTGCGGCCAGTAATCCACTGATGGGAATGGTTAAAACCCAGGCCCACAGCAGTGATACGGTAACCCCCCAACGAACGGCAGATAACCTTTTGGTAGCCCCTACGCCCATGATAGCACCCGTAATAACGTGGGTGGTACTGGCGGGAATACCCAGGTGTTCCGTGAGGAAGAGGGTAATGGCGCCGGAGGTTTCAGCAGCCACGCCTTCCAGCGGGGTTACTTTAGTGATACGGGTTCCCATTGTTTTCACAATTTTCCAGCCACCGCTCATGGTGCCGAGTGCGATACAGGTAAAGCACGCCAGCGGTACCCAGTCCGGCATTTCCTTGAGGCTGCCGATATAGCCGGCAGATACCATTGCAGCAGAGATGATCCCCATTACTTTCTGGGCATCGTTACTACCGTGACCAAGGCTTAATGCCGCGGAGGAGGCCAGCTGCAGGCGTTTGAACCAGCTTTCTGCCCGGTATGGATTTGCCTTACGGCAGATATTTACAATGATGAGTGTTATTATAAAGGCCACCACCATACCTATGAGAGGCGCCAGTACAATGAAATACACTGTGGGCAAAACTTTGTGGAAATTGATTACGTCAATATTGCCACCGGAGGCGGTTACAGCTGCACCAATGAAACCACCTATCAGGGTATGCGAGGAGCTGGAGGGAATTCCCAGCCACCAGGTGAAGAGGTTCCAGGTAATAGCTGCCACCAGGCCGCAAAGGATTACTTTCAGCGTGATAAACTGCTCAAATACCGAGTTGGCTACGGAATTGGCTACTTTAAACTCACCGATGTAGTATTTGGCAACAAAAAAGGCCACAAAGTTGAATACTGCGGCCCAGAGTACTGCCTGGAAAGGCGTAAGCACTTTGGTCGACACAATAGTGGCGATAGAGTTGGCGGCATCATGGAAACCATTGATATAGTCGAAAATGAATGCCAGTATGATAATAATTACTAGTAAAGTCATGACATCAGGAGAATTATGCGTTCAGAACTGTATTCCCCTTTATCAGGAGTACTTGATAATAATGGTTTCTATTACGTTGGCGCAGTCCTCGCACTTATCGGTAGCGATTTCCAGGGCCTGGTAGATTTCACGCATTTTAATCAGTTCTGCGGCGTTCTGCTCTGTATCAAAAAGGTCGGCGATAGCCATATCGTAGATATCATCAGCATGGTTTTCCAGGCTGTTGATCTTTACGCAGGCATCGGTAATGATGCGCATATTCTGCATATTGCGCAGTTCGGGGATTGCTTTGGCAAGTTCCAGTACACCCAGGTGGATCAGTTCCGCCAGTTTGCGGATGCTGTCGTTGATGTAATGTACTTTATAGAGATCCATTCTTTTGGCAGAACCATGGATGTAATCTGCCACATCGTCCAGTGTTGCCGCCAGGTAGTGAATGTCTTCACGGTCAAACGGAGTGATAAAGTTTTGTCCGAGCTCTACAAATATGCGGTGTGTGTAATCGTCGTTTTTGTGTTCCAGGCGTTCTATCAGGTGTACCTTATCCTTTCTCACAGCCAGATCTGTGGTGGCTACCAGCTCATTGAGCACAGTCGCCATTTCTACCAGATTGGAAGCTACGTCTTCAAACAAAGAATAAAATACCCGGTCTTTCGGCATGAATAGTTTAACAAAAGAATTGAAGCCTCCCATACGTTTGAGTTTATAAAATTTGCCGCAAAAATAGCTTTCAGAATCTATCCCAGCCAGTAAAAAACGTGAATTAATAATTCCTTAACACTGGATTAATATAAAAGTAATATAGCGATTTTTCCTTTGCATAGAAAATTATACTCATAAACAGGCTGCCTACAACCTGTACATACAAACCTATAATGTCGGATAAACGCCCATTAGATATAGCCGTAATTTCAGATGTTCATCTGGGAATTTACGGCTGCCACGCCAAAGAGCTGATTCAGTACCTGGATAGTATCGACCCGCGGATATTGGTGCTGAATGGGGATATTATCGATATCTGGCAATTCAGCAAACGCTATTTTCCAAAGGCGCATACCAAAGTGATCCGCAAAATCCTGAAGATGATCGGCAAAGGCACCGAGGTGTATTACCTGACAGGTAACCACGACGAGGCCCTCCGTAAATACGCAGGGTTTGAGCTGGGTAACTTTACGATCGATAATAAGCTGGTGCTGGACGTAGATGGCAAAAGACACTGGTTCTTTCATGGAGATGTGTACGATGTAACCATGAAAAACTCCAAGTGGCTGGCCAAGCTGGGCGGAAAAGGGTATGATCTGCTGATTATCCTCAACCGGCTGGTCAATCATGTGCTGGAAAGCATGGGGAGGGAAAAGATGTCTTTCTCCAAAAAAGTAAAACAGGGGGTGAAGTCGGCCGTAAAATTCATTTCCGATTTTGAACAAACCGTTGCCGAAATAGCCGCCGATAAAGAGTTTGATGTAGTGTGCTGTGGTCATATCCACCAGCCCCTGATCAAAGAAATGCAGGTGGGCGATAAAACAATCACCTATCTGAATTCGGGCGATTGGGTGGAAAGTCTTACTTCCCTTGAATATACCAACCAGCAATGGGCCCTGTACCAACACCCCGTTACCCGGAAGGGCACCGTACTTGCAGAGGACGACGATGATGGACTCACCGACTGGGATGCTACCCGTATTATTACCTTCCCCGGCTCCTGATTTTTTCTTTCTTATTATTACATTTAAATATTTTAAATATATTTATATTTAAATACTATTTTCACAAAATCATAACAAGCGCTTAATATTAAATTAAAAGTAGACTACTAAGTTTGCCAGAGAAATAATTAAGTGTGACGATAGTGGCACATTTAGATAAGCAAGAAAAACAGCTAGATGAAAGTATTGAAGTTACATCCTTTAATGACGATCTCCCTATTGCAAATGCAGATCCAGCGTTTGCTTTATTGTAATGTGGCCGTGTATGTGCGTAATTCGCTTGCCAATACATTTGATACATTAAAAGACGCAGGTTTTGAAGAAGATGTTCTGATTGAATATCCTATCGATGAAACACTGAGTTTGCGGGAGTTTGAGGAAGAAGTGGAAGAAAGGTTCAATTTTTCACTGGAGTTGTGCAACAAAGACAACAAACCCTTCATGAATAAAAGCCAGCACTTATTCCAGATTGCCTGCCCGGTAGCCGACAGAAACACAGACCGTAATTACCAGCTGGATATTTCCCTTGACATGCTGACGAATAATAACCGTCAGTCGCCCCAGCAAAATATGTGGTAATTATTTGTTCGCCCTCTTTTATATCCTCTCAGCTGACCCGGCTTATCTTCTCTTTAAAATTAACTACGCGAAAAACCTTTTATCAATTAACATTCTCGTAATGCCCCGTTAACACTGCGGTAATGTAGTGCCAATACTTTTGCCATCAAATATTAAAACGGCCTTAAAACCGTATTAAAATCTGATTAAAAAATTATTGTGAAACGAATCTCTTCTATACTTATCTGGACACTGTTAGCGTGTTGCTCCTTCGCCAATGCTTCCTTTGCAGCTGATCCCGCCAAAATCACCGGTAAGGTTACCGACAAGAAAACAGGTGAAGCCATCATCGGGTTAACTGTAGTAGTAGCTGGTACCGGCAAAGGCGCAGTAACAGATGTGGAAGGAAGGTACCAGATTTCAGTTGAACCCGGCACTTATACCCTGGAGTTTAAATTCATGGGGTACCAGACGAAATCAGTTTCGGAAGTAATCGTAAGTGCAGGTAAACCTACGTACCTGGACATTGTAATGGAAGAAAGAAGTTCCAAAAGCCTGAAGGAAGTGGTAATCACCGGAACGGCCAAACAGGAAACCATCAATTCCCTGCTTACGCTGCAAAAGAATACCAACACAGTAGCACAGGTAGTATCTGCAGAAGCCATCCGTAAATCGCCGGACAGAAATACCGGAGAAGTATTGAAACGAGTATCCGGCGCCTCTTTGCAGGAAGGTAAATACCTCATTGTACGCGGACTCGCCGACCGTTATAATCAGGCCACGGTTAACGGCGCCCTGTTGTCCAGTACAGAACCAGACCGGAAAACATTTTCCTTTGACCTGTTTCCATCCAATATTGTTGAAAACATCGTCATCAATAAAGCAGCTGTACCTGAATTACCGGCAGAATTTGCGGGTGGCCTTGTACAGGTAAATACAAAAGATATCCCTTCCGAAAATTTCCTGACAGTATTGGCCGGTACGGGTTTTAATACCATGTCGGCCGGAAAGGACTTTAACACTTATAAAGGCGGCAACAAAGACTGGCTTGGGGTAGACGATGATACCAGAAAGCTCCCGTCTTCCTTTCCATCTACCAAAGCCGGTTATGATCAACTGTCAACAGCAGATAAAATTGCTGTATCCAAATCATTCCCGGATATATGGTCGGTAAATACAAAAACAACACCGCTTAACTCTAATTTCCAGATTGCCGGCGGTATCAATAAAGGAAAAGAAGGTAACCGTTTTGGTGCGGTACTGTCGCTAAGCTACAACCGTAACAACCGTAATTTCGATACTTACCGTACCGACTTTGATAATGACGGATCCCGGATCTACAACTATTACGATAAAAAATCTACTCAGAATGTATTGTGGGGCGGACTTGCTAATTTATCCTACCAGTTTGGCAAGAATAAGATCAGCTTCAAAAACCTGTACAGTGTTAATTCTACCGTGGCTACCACAGTAAGAACTGGTAACGATATTCCATCCGAAACAGATGTACGCGCTTATGAATTGGGATTCAACAGCAACCGCATCTATACTTCGCAATTATCCGGTGAGCATTTCTGGGAGAAAGCAAAGGTGAAGATCAAATGGAACGGCAGCTACACCAACATGAAACAGGATGTGCCGGATCTTCGCCGGTTGGGTTATAACAGCATTGCCGGTAAGAATGATTTTTATGCCAATATATCTTCCGGTGGTTCCGCTACCCTTACTGGTTCCGGCCGTTTCTATTCCAAACTGAATGATAATATTTACGGTGGTATCCTAGACCTGAGCCGGTTTGTGAAAATCGGTGGCCGGCAACAACAGGTAAAGATGGGTTACCTGGTTCAGAGTAAGGAACGTGGTTTCACGCCACGTGCGCTTGGCTACACCCTTTTTGATGCCGGCGATCCTTATGCACATGACCTGGTGCGCTTAACTCCCGATAAATTATTTGCACCGGAAAACTTTACCGACCGCTTATTGCGGATGGATGAAATTACCAATACGCCGGATGCTTATGGCGCCAATGCGCTGCTCAACGCAGGTTACCTGCAGTTTGATAACAATATTTATGAGAAATGGCGACTGGTATGGGGGGTGAGAGTGGAGAACTTTGACCAGTCGATTAAATATAACCAGAACGGACCACAGAATAATAAAACTACGGTAACGGATATATTACCTTCCGTGAACCTGACCTACCTGCTGAATGCAAAAACAAATATCCGTTTCAGCGCATCTCAAACCGTTATCCGGCCTGAGTTCCGTGAGCAGGCGCCGTTTGCCTTCTACAACTTTGATCTCATGGCTACCGAATCCGGTAACTCTAACCTGAAGAGAAGTAAGGTGACCAATGTAGATCTGCGCTATGAGCTGTATCCCCGCTCCGGAGAAGTATTAACCATTGCTGGTTTCTACAAGCACTTTGAATCTCCTATTGAAAGATTTTACAATAGTGGTGCGGGTTCTGTTGGTTTAACCTACCTGAATGCTCCTAAGGCGAATAGCGCCGGCGCCGAAGTAGAATTTAGAAAGAATCTCGATTTTCTGAATCCTGATAATGCAGGATTCTGGCATTCTTTCACGGTGTTTTCTAATGTGGCCTATATCTATAATAAAGTTTCTTTCGAAAAAGATAAAGTGCTGAAAGCACGGCCTATGCAGGGTCAATCTCCTTATGTGATCAATGTAGGTTTACAGTTTGAAAAAGAATCTACCGGTACTGTGGCGAATGTATTATTTAACCGAATTGGCAGAAGGATTTTCATTGTAGGTAACGACACGGAGCCTGATGTATATGAAGCGCCGAGATCTTTACTGGACTTCATGGTAGCGCAGAAGGTTTTCCGTAAAGGAGAAATCAAGCTGACCGTAAGTGATATCCTGAATCAGCCGGCTAATTTTTACCAGGATAATGACGACAACGGCAAGTACGACAAAACATCAGACTTCCTGAGAATAAGTACCAAAGGCGGTACCAATGTGAATCTTTCTTTCTCTTATAAATTCTGATAAAGAGAAGCGTAATAATAGGAATAGTAGATTTTAAAAATTGCATTTAATTTCAATCCATCTGACATGAAAAAAATTCTGTTTCCTGTAATGTTTTTGGCGGTGATTATCTCATCCTGCGGCAAAGACGATGATCCTACAACTCCGCCACCGGCTCAGCCAGTAGACATGACTAAGGCTACTATTGAAAGAACCAGCGATAACAGTGAATTTAAGGAATCTCCTGAAACACTGCCAAAGCAGATCACTTCCAATACTGTTTTGAAAACAGGTAAAACTTACCTGCTGACTGATTTTACTTTTGTATTGAACGGTGCAACTATTAAAATAGAACCAGGTGTTACCATTAAAGGATCCAAGTCTCCGAATAAAGGTGCGCTGATCATTACCAGGAATGGTAAGATTGATGCACAGGGTACTGCTGCCGCTCCGATTGTATTTACATCCAGCCAGGCTACTCCTAACAGTGGCGACTGGGGTGGTATTATCCTGTTGGGTAATGCGCCTAACAATGGTGCAAAAGACGGTATTGCCGGCTTACAGGCCATTGAAGGCGGTGTAAATGAAACGGCTACTGGTTACGGTTTACATGGTGGTACCAAAGCTGATGATAACTCCGGCATACTGAAATATGTCAGAGTAGAATATCCAGGTATTGCCTTTGCCGTAAACGATGAAATCAACGGTGTTACTTTTGGTAGCGTTGGTTCCGGAACTACCATTGATTATGTACAGGTAAGCTATTCCGGCGATGATTCGTTCGAATGGTTTGGTGGTACAGTAAATTGTAAGCACCTGATCGCTTATCGCGGCACAGATGACGATTTCGATACTGATAACGGTTTCTCCGGAAAGATCCAGTTTGGCCTGGTACTGCGTGATGCTGCTATCGCTGATTTCGGTCCGAGCGGTGCTTCCAACGGTTTTGAATCTGACAACGATGCGGACGGTACTACCAAAACGCCGCAAACTGCTGCTACTTTCAGCAACATGACTATTGTAGGACCTTACGCTAACGCCGCTCCGGCTGCTACTGCTGCTCCTTACAAAAGAGGTGCGCATATCAGAAGGAACAGTAAAATTTCAATATTCAACTCTGTATTTGTTGGCTGGCCTGTTGGCTTGTTTGTGGATGGTGCGCTGACAGAAGCAAATGCTACTTCCAATGCACTGGAGTACAAGAATAACACCATTGCCGGTAGCCCACTGGTGGTAGCTGCTGGTACCGCAACATTTAATTCCCTGGCCTGGTTCAGCACTGCAGCATTTGCCAATAAAACACTGGCTGCTGTTACTGATGTGAAACTGACCAATACTGGGTATACTACTTTTGATCCAAGCCCCGCAGCTGGTTCTCCGCTGTTGGCTGGTGCGGATTTCACCAACGCGAAATTAGGTGGTGGCGCTTTTACTACCACTACCTATGTGGGTGCAGCAGCAGCAGGTGACACCTGGTTTAAAGGCTGGACCAAATTTGCAGATAAATAGTATTTATTTAAATTTCATAAACTGTAATCTTAGGCCGCCCGGGTTTTTACCCAGGCGGCTATTTTTTATTTGCCCAGTTTAGCCATATACTTCTCCGGTGCTTTTTCAAACACATTTTTGCAGGTAGCCGAGCAAAAATGCAGGGTATCTGTTTTATATACTGCCCATTCTTTATAACTGGTATCGTAGGGCATTTCACAAACGGGGTCCGGAAGTTTATTGACTGCAATAGCTGCTGGTGTTTCGGCAGCGGGAGCAGTAGTATTTTCAGCGGGCGCCTGCTTTTGTGCGCAGGCAAACAGGAATAAGGCGCTACACGTAATGAATATATATTTCATAGAATTTTTTAACGAAGGTATAGATAAAAAAGAATTACGGATTTGCGGGAGATAGTGAACTGATTACACTTCTTCCAACAAATCCGTAATACTATATAGTAATTGCAGCAGTTATTTTACCAGATCACTACCCGTTCTGCTTCCGGCAGCACCATTTTATTGCCCGGAGCGCAGCCCCATGCAGCCTGGAATTCAGCCAGGTGAGGCAGTGGTCCGTTGATGCGGAATTTTGCCGGTGAGTGCGGATCTGTCTGGATCTGGTTGCGCAGGGCAGCATCTGTGATGTTGCCATGCCATACCTGTGCCCAGCCCAGGAAGAAACGTTGCTGCCAGGTAAATCCATCAATAGGTTTGGGTTCCCCTTTACCTTCAAACGATTTTACGAGGGCGTGATAAGCAAGCGTTAAACCACCCAGGTCGGCTACGTTTTCACCGATGGTTAAGGCGCCATTGATTTTGAAACCAGGCAGCGCTTCAAGGCCGCCGAAGTAGTCGATATAACGCTTGGTCAGTTTATCGAAGTTCTTGCGGTCGGCTTCTGTCCACCAGTTTTTCAGGTTACCTTCTGCATCGAACTGTGAGCCCTGGTCGTCAAAGCCATGGGTAAATTCGTGGCCGATAACGGCGATGATACCGCCATAGTTGATGGCATCATCTGCATTAGGATTGTAGAAAGGAGGCTGGAGGATACCTGCAGGGAATACTACTTCGTTGTTTAACGGGTTGTAATATGCGTTTACAGTTTGAGGCGTCATACCCCATTCGCTTTTATCTACCGGTTTGCCTATTTTATCAACATTTTCTTTGTGTACGTATAAGCTTGCGGCGATTACATTTTCCACCAGTTTACCTTTTTCTATATTGATGGAAGAGTAATCTTTCCATTTGTCGGGGTAACCGATTTTATAGGTAAAGGAAGCGAGTTTTTTGTGTGCCATTTGTTTGGTAGAATCGCCCATCCAGGTGAGTTTATCGATTCTTTCTCCATATACTTTACGCACGTTTTCGATCATTTCAGATACTTTCTGTTTGCTGCTTTCCGGGAAGTACTTTTTGGCAAACAGTTTACCCAGCGGCATGCCCATTTTTCCATCGGTGGAGCGGATAGCGCGTTCTGCGCGGGTTTTCTGCGACTTTTTACCTGTCATTACCGTACCGTAGAAATGGAAATTTTCATTATCGAAAGTAGCAGGTAAATAACCGGCAAACTGGCCGAGCAGCTGCCATTTGGAATATGTTTTCAGTGTTTCGAGTGGCGTAGCTTTCAGCAAAGCGTTGGCTTTGGTGAGATAGGTCTTGTTCTGGAGCACGAGGGTATCGGTTTTGATATCCTGTTTAGCGGCGAAGTTTTCCCAGTCGAAGTCGGGCGCCAGTGTTTTCAGTTCTGAGAAGGCGGCCCTGTTGTACGTTTTAACCGGATCGCGCAGTTCTACATTGCTCAGCTGGATAGCGGCGAGTTTGGTTTCAAAATCCAGGATGGTTTGTCCGGCGCTTGCTTCAGGGAAACCTGCCAGTTTAAACATTTTATCAACGTGACTAACAAATTCGCTGCGCACATTTTTGGTAGCGGAATCCTGTCTTTCGTAGTAGCTTTTTTCACCAAGGCTCAGGCCATCCTGTGCCTGGTAAAGCACATTCATTTTACTGTTTTTGGCGTCTGCGTCTGCACCAAAACCGGTAAAGGAAGATACCCCGATTTTCTGGAGTTCACCGGTTACGCTGGCCCAGTCGGCGAGTGTTTTAATGGCGGCAATCTTATCGAGGTAGGGTTGCAGCGGAGTGATGCCGCGTTGTTCGATAGTAGCGGTATCCAGGAAAGATGAGTAATAGTCGGCGATCTGTTGTTCTTCTGTGCCTTTTTTCAGGTCTGTTTTGCTGGTAATTTCAGCAATGATTCCTTTGAGGCGAACTTCCTTGTTTTCTTTATCGAGAACGTTAAACGCTCCCCAGCGGCTCTCTGTAGAAGGGATGGGGTTGTTTTTTTTCCAGTTACCATTCACGTAGTTGTCAAAATCATCACAGGCTTTGTAGGAAGAATCGATATCAGCCAAGTTAAAAGCGGGCACCTTGGTGGTGTCGGCCGTTTCCGCCTGCTGCGAGGAACTGTTGGAATTGCAGGCTGCAAATGTAACCATGGCAGCCAGCAACGGTAGTTTTACCGCATTGGTTTTGTTCATATTTAAAACAGGTTTAGTATCCTAAGTTATGGAAAACGGGTCAGGTTGCATGAAAGGTTTTTTATGAACGGCAATCGCCGCCATGATGGCTGTTGCCGATCAAATCCCGGAATCTCTAAATAATTAGGTAGGTTTGTGTTACGTAAATTAACATATAAATGGATTTCAGGTTTAAATTGTACAGGGTTACCACGGCTATAGTATTGATGATATCCGGTATTTTCACATTCATGCTCTTGTCCAGCATACTTTTTCTGGGTACCAACTTCGGGTCAATTGTATTCCTGCTTTCTATGGGGGCCTGTTTTATTCATAGCGTTTTATCATTATATCTTCAGCGGAGCCTGCTATTACCGGAAATTCCGCTGAAAGAGAGTACGCCGGGTGGCATGAGATTTATGGGTACAATAGGGCTGATATTTGCTGTTCTGCTCATTTTGTCGGGGTTAACCATATTGCTGGTTACGCCGGAGCAGATGAAGGCGGAGATCGACAATCTGCCGCCGGATCAGCAGGCGGCGGTTAAACAAACCCTGATAGCGCCGATAGGCGTTTTCCTGCTGGTGGTGGGAAGTTTGATCGCATTGAATATAGGGTTGTCGTTCCGGTATCTCCGTCAGTGGCTGCAATTGCAGGGCGGGAGGAGCGAAGAACATGAAGAATAAAAAACGGAGTTATGGAAAAGCGGGAGATAGCCAACAGGGATGATATCATATTACTGGTAAACAGTTTTTACGATAAAGTAAAAGCGGATGATCTGATCGGCTTTATTTTTAATGATGTAGCAAAGGTAGACTGGCCGCATCACCTGCCCATTATGTATAATTTTTGGGAAGGGATTCTGCTGGACGGCGGTAATTACAAGGGAAATGTGATGGATCCTCATTTTAAACTGAATAAACTGATCCCATTGGAGCCTGCCTATTTTGACCGCTGGCTGCAACTGTTTGAAGCCACCGTCGCCGAAAATTTTACGGGAGAAAAAGCCGCACTGGCAGTTACCCGCGCCCGGTCTGTAAAAGGGATCATGTCGTTTAAAATGAACCAGATCAATCATCCTGGTACCGGCAATCAAATTCCGCTCGTTAACCCGGGCAATAAACAATAAACCAATAAGTGTAGTATGCAACCATTAGCGGAGCGGTTAAGACCGGTAACGTTGGATGAACTGGTGGGGCAGGAGCATCTTACCGGCAAGGACAGTATTTTAAGAAAAGCGATAGAGCAGGGAATGATTCCTTCCATGATTTTGTGGGGTCCTCCCGGTGTTGGAAAAACAACTATTGCCAATATCATTGCACATACATTACAGGTGCCTTTTTACACACTCAGTGCTATATCGGCCGGGGTGAAGGAAGTGAGGGAAGTGATAGAAATGGCCAGGCGGCAACAGCATGCGGTGTTATTCATTGATGAGATCCACCGGTTTAATAAATCACAGCAGGATGCCCTGCTGGGCGCTGTAGAGAAAGGGATCATTACGCTTATCGGCGCCACTACCGAGAACCCCTCTTTTGAGGTAAATGCGGCGGTATTATCCCGCAGCCAGGTGTATGTATTGAAACCTCTCGGCAACGATCAGCTGATGCAGTTGCTGCAACAGGCCATGGAACGGGATGAGTGGCTGCGCAGTAAAAATATCGAGATAAAGGAAACCAGCGCCCTGTTTAATATTTCCGGCGGAGACGCACGTAAACTGCTCAATCTTTTTGAGCTGGTGGTGACTACTTTACGGGAAGATCCGCTTGTGATTACCGATAAAAAAGTAATGGACATCGCCCAGCAACGGGTAGCTATCTACGATAAAAAGGGAGAACAGCACTACGACATTATTTCCGCGTTTATCAAGTCCATCCGGGGCAGCGATCCCAATGCGGCATTGTACTATCTCGCCCGGATGATCGACGGCGGAGAAGATGTGAAATTCATTGCCCGCAGGCTGGTGATCCTGGCGTCGGAAGATATCGGCAACGCCAATCCCAATGCACAGTTGCTGGCCACCAGCTGCTTCCAGGCCGTAAACCTGATCGGCTTTCCTGAATCAAGGATTATCCTGTCGCAATGCGTTACCTATCTCGCTGCTTCTGCCAAAAGCAATGCAGCGGTTGCTGCTATCAGCGCGGCGCAGTCGGTAGTCGCTAAAACCGGCGACCTGCCCGTGCCTTTGCATATCAGGAACGCCCCTACGAAATTGATGAAAGAGATGGACTATGGCAAAGGGTATGCATACGCACATAGTTATGAAAACAATTTTGTGATACAGGAATTTCTGCCGGATGCTATCAAGGGAACGAAATTTTATGATCCGGGAAATAACCCGCGTGAAAATGAATTGAGGAATTACCTGAAGAGTTTGTGGAAGGAAAAATATAATTATTAAAGATAAAGTATTAAAGACAAAGCGGCCTGTTCAGTTTGCTGAACAGGCCGCTTTGTCTTTATGCAGGCGTTACTTCCCGGATACTTCTCCAATACTTCTCGGATACTTCTCAGATACTTAGGAGTAGCGTATGTGTCGTACTCCCTATACAGTCCCCATACAGTCCCTATACAGTCCCCATACAGTCCCCATACAGTCCCCATACAGTCCCCATACAGTCCCCATACAGTCCCCATACAGTCCCCATACAGTCCCTATACACTTCCGATACACTCCCCATACACTCATGATACACTCCTCATACACTCCCTATACACTTCCCCTATTTGAAATGCAAAACACCTTCCTGGAAATAGTAACTCACTTCAGCAGTTGAAATGAGGTTGTCGAGGAAGTCCTGGAGTTTCTTTTGTTTGTTAATAATCCCTGTAAAGCACTTCTTCCCTACTGCGGGGTTATCTATCACTACCTGTACATCGTACCAGCGCTGAAGGGTCAGTGCAATTTCCTGTACGGGCGTATTGTAAAATATATATTGTCCTTTCATCCACGACAGCACCTGCCGCTCATCAAAAGCAGCTACTTGTACAGGCGCACCGGCAGTAACCCGTGCCTGGTAACCGGGCTTCAATCCTACGGTTTGCGTGGACGTGCGCATGTTTACACTTCCTTCCACCAGTGCAACTTTTACTGCTGCGGGGTCATAGGAGTTGATATTGAAAGCGGTGCCCAGTACTTCAATGGCTGCGCCGCCGGGCAAATGCACGATAAAAGGCCGCGAAGCGTCTTTGGCCACCTGCAGGTAAGCTTCTCCCCTGATCTCTATTTCACGGGTGTTGCCGGTGAAATTCACCGGGAAATGCGCGGTGGTAGCTGCATTCAGCCAAAGTATGGAGCTGTCGGATAACTTTACCTGGTAATCCATTCCGGTTGGAACGCTGATCGTACTCCATTGATTGCTGGCGCCTCCCTGCAGGGTTAATACCTTCCCGTTGTTATGAAAGCGGGCATCTCCGGCTACAATAGCCTGGCTGCCGCTACCAGTAAGATCAATTTCCTTGCCGTCGTCAATTTTCAGCAGAATGGCTTTGGCCGGCGCCGTAGCGGCGATGGATTTTTGGTGAGTAGCCCCGGGCAATTTCAGGTACAGCAAAACGGCTGTTGCAGCGGCAGCAATGCCGGCTGCCATGCCGATATACCGGGTGATTTTTTTTCTCCGTGCTTTTTTCAACTCATTGTGCAGGTTGGCCCATTCCTCGCGCGTATCCAGTTTCTCCATCATTACCTTGCCTTTGCCAACAGAGAAGAGCTGCTGCATTTCCTCCCACATCACCTGTACATCTTCCTGTTCCGAAATCAGGCGCTGTAGCAACAGCTCATCTTCCGGATCAATATGATTGTCCAGTTTATCTATCATCAGGCTTTTTATTTCTTCTGCAGTATGGTCCATATATTTTGAGCTCAAAGCATTTTCTTTCGTAAAAATTGCAGGGCGCGGGATAGTACTGTTTTAACAGTATTAATGCTCACCCCTAACTCTGCCGCTACATCATTACGGCTTTTCTTTTCTATGTAATACAACTGGAAGATCCGCGCGGTTTTTGGCGGCAATTCCCTCATTACCTGTAATAAATGATCGGCCCTCTGCTGATATTGCAAGGCCTGATCTTCGTCTCCGTGTACTTTTATTACAGCGGTATCTGACTGTACCGCATATTGATATCCTAATTCTTTCTGCTCGCGCGACTTCTCTGATTTTTTTAAATTAAGACACCTGTTGCGGACGCTTTGGGTCAGGTATGCTTTTATGGATAGAATATCTTCCAGGTTTTGTTTATGCCACAGATCAATAAATATTTCCTGTACCACATCTTTAGCCTGCTGCTCATCCCTCAGCAGGTAAAATGCCTCCATTACCATTCTTCTGTAATGAACAGAGAATATTTCACCGAATGCTTTCTGGTTTTGTTCTGACATCTTATAGCAGCAATCTAACGAGGAACAGGTTGGAATTTCTCTTACAAACCTAAACAAAAAAAATATTCAAAACAGTATAAAAAATTTGTCACCCGTTACGGACAAAAGTTGTCTATAGAACAAATTTCACGTACTTGAAAAACTGAACGTATGCCACATTATGTACGAGGTGCTTTTATTTTTCTATTGTCATGTTTTTACTTTATCCCGGCCAGTGGCCAATTACCGTCAGACAAAATTTCATTGAATGTCAGGAATGTATCGTTAAAGGAAATTTTTAATCAGATTACCGCAAAAACGGGCTACGACTTATTTTACAGCAATCAGCAGATCAACGACCAGCAAAAGGTGTCGCTGAACCTGAAGGAGGCGGCTCTCCAGGAAGTACTGAAAGCCGTATTGGGAAACGGTTTTACCTGGCAGTACCGCGACAAGGTCATTTACATTAAAAAAAAGGAAGGTCTGCCCCCGGATTCCACGCGCAATGCGCCTGCATTAACGGATACTGTTATGCGTATTTCGGGGAAGATCACAGACCAGAAAGGCGTACTGCTGCCCGGCGCCTCCGTGAAACTGAAAGGCACCGACAAGGGTGGCGTTACCAATGAAAAAGGGGAATTTGACATCCCCGATGTTACGCACGGCGCGGGGATACTGGTGGTATCTTATATCGGGTTTCAAAGCCGGGAAGTAGCCGTCAAAAACCGCTCGCAGATCAATGTAAGCCTGATGGGCGAAGGATCTACCCTGAACGACGTACTGGTAATAGGTTATGGTACGGTGAAGAAGAAAGATGTGACCGCATCTGTATCCTCTATCTCAAAGGAAGCCATGTCGGAGAGAACATTGTTTTCCCTGGCAGATGCCATGAAAGGCAAAGCAGCGGGTGTGCAGATCACCCAGAACGATGGCACGCCTGGTTCTGAAAGCACCATCCGCATCCGCGGGGCCAGCTCCATCAGTGGCGGAAGCACACCCTTGTATGTAATAGATGGGGTGATGCAGGAAAATGCCAATGATATTAACCCGGGAGATATTGAATCCATTGAGATTTTGAAAGATGCTTCCGGCACTGCTATTTACGGGGCCCGGGGCGCCAACGGCGTTATCATGATCACTACCAAAACCGGCAAGGCAGGAAAAACAGTGGTGGAACTGTACGCCAACACCGGTTTTCAGACACCCGGCCACCTGGTAGGCGTAATGGACGCTTCGGAGTACGCGCATGCCCGCTTCCTGGCTTCGGCCTATACCTATACGCCCGCAGATGCCACAGATCCCAATAAGCCGGGCACAGAACTCACCGGCTACACCTATTACCGGGATGCCCCACTGGGCAGTCCCGCCGGTTTCTGGGGAGTAGCCACCGATGAAACGTATCACGACTGGTACAACTATAATAACCCCGATTCAACAAATACCGACTGGCAAAAGGCCATGTTTCAGAACAGCGCCATACAGGAATACCGTATTATCGCTTCCGGAGGCTCAAAAGACACGAAGTTTTCTTTTATGGGCGGTTACCTCAACCAGGGAGGACTGATCGTTTACAGCGGCTATGAGCGCTTTAACGGGCGGTTTAATTTTCAACAGAAACTATCACCCGCGGTAACCCTGACCAGCAATATTTCCGGCAGCCGGACTACTATCAACGGTTTTATCTCCGGTTCACAGAACGGCGGCATCACCTCCAATAGTGTTATCACCAGTATGTTCAGCCAGCAGCCGGTAAAGCCGCTCACCTTTTCCGATATTGAAGATAATGAAGGGGTGGAAGGTTACATCAGCACCAATCCCTATTCGCTGGCAAAGAATGTTACCAATAAAAGATCCAATGCCGAATGGGTAACACGCCTGGCGCTGGACTGGAACATTAACAGGCATTTCACCTTTCGCACAACCGCCAATTATTCTGCTGTAAATACCAATACAGATGCCTATTATCCCAAGAATACATCTTCCGGCGCCAAGTATGGCGGGCGCGCAGTGCTGGCGAGAGGCGCCACTGATAAACTGATGAATGAAAACCTGCTGTACTATAAAGGCAATATAGGCAGGGACCACAGTATTAATATCATGGGCGGCGCTATCTTTGAACAGAACAAAGCAAGCCTTGTTACCGCCGAAAACCAGCATTACGATATAGAGTTGCTGGGACCATACGGCCTGGGAAACGGTACCGTGCCGGTAATACCTACCTATAACATTACCAAATGGACGATGGCCTCTTTCCTGGGAAGGGCGGAGTACAGTTACCGCCAAAAATATATGGCTACACTTACCATGAGGGCCGACGGGTCTTCCCGCTTCAGTAAAGATAACAAGTGGGGCTACTTCCCTTCTGCCGCAGTAGCCTGGAGAGCCAGCGATGAAAAGTTCCTGAAACCTGTACACGCAATCAGTAACCTGAAATTCCGCGCAAGCCTGGGGCAAAGCGGCAATACGGCGATCCCGTCTTACCTGACACTATCTACGATTACTACCTACTTTTCCCCGATGGATGGTAACACTCCCGATTTTGGGGTAGTGGTGGAAAGACCTGAAAACGCTTCCCTCAAATGGGAAACCACCACACAGGTGGATGCCGGCATGGACCTCGGATTATGGAATGATAAAGTAAATATTACGGCCGACTGGTACCTGAAGCGGACTAAAGACCTGCTGATACAACAAATCACGCCTGGTTACAGCGGCTACAGGAGTTCATGGAATAACCTCGGTTCCATCCAGAACAGCGGGTTCGAATTTAATATCAGCTCCCCGCTGATTACCCGGGCGCAATTTGGCTGGAACCTGGATGCTAACATTGGCGTTAACCGCTCAAAGGCGGTGGAAATAGGACCGGATCTGGGTCTCGATCCTGCCGTGGTAGCGGGAATTGGTACCACCGCTATTATCAGGAACGGTCAGCCGATAGGGCAATGGTTCGGATACCAAACCAATGGCATTTTCCAGTCGCAGGCGGAAATAGATGCATCGGGGCTTACCGTTATCAACGGACAGGCCATCAGTAAAATACGGCCTGGAACCAGGAAGTTTATTGACCAGAACGGCGACGGTATCATCAATGCAGCCGACCGTGTGGTGCTGGGACAGGGACAACCATCCTTTACCGGCGGCCTCACTAATTCACTCCGGTATAAAGCATTTAATCTGAATGTGGTGGTGCAGTACAGTTATGGCAATAAACTGTACAATGCCAACAGGGTGGCAATGGAAGCCGGAAGGAGCACAAATAATATGTCGAAAGGATCCGTTAACGCCTGGCGTCCGTCTTTATATGATATGACATCAGGGGAACTGGTTGAAAAAGGGAATCCGAATAACAGCTACCGCATGCCCGGTAGCCCGGAAGAATTGCTGATGTTATCCGACTGGATAGAAGATGGCAGTTTTATCCGCCTGAGCGATGTAACCTTGTCCTATCATTTTACTGCGCGGAATGTAGGGAATATCACGCTTTTTGTAAGCGGTAAAAATCTCTGGATCAGCACAAAATACTCCGGGTATGATCCGGAGGTAAACACCCGCCAGGGAGGTTTCGGGGACCTGATGCCATCATTGGACTACGCCTCTTATCCACGCTCCAGGGTATACTCATTCGGTTTAAAAGCTCAATTCTAAATGTTATGAAATCAGCTATTATACTTGCATGTACGATCGTACTTTTTTCTTCCTGTAAAAAATTTCTGGAAGAAAAACCGCAAACTCAATATACCACCGACAATTTTTTTGTTGATAAGTCCACACTGGAAGCAGGAATTGTAGGAATGTATTCTTCTGCAAAAGACCTGTTCGGCGTATACACCAATACCCCGTTGTTCATGACAGAAATAGGTACAGATGAAGCCATGTTCAAAGGAACTTCCGGCGTACGTTTTAATTTCGACCGTTATACTTTTTCTGTAAGCGAAGGATCGATCTATGAATACTGGATCAGGCACTATGAAATTGCGGCAAGGGCTAATATTGTTATTGATGCTGCCGCTAAAGTTGCCACCATCTCTGATGCCGACAGGAAAGTGATTACAGGAGAAGCCCGTTTTATCCGCGCCTTTGTGTACTTCCGGCTGGTACAGGCTTTTGGGGATATTCCCATCATAGAGAAGCCAATCAGCGGAAAATTTGATTACGGTCTTCCGAGACGCCCCCTCAAAGAAGTGTACGACTTCATTCTCAGCGATCTCACCTTTGCGTCGCAGGATGGTGTGCTGACAACCCAAAAAACAAACGACGGACATGCCAATCAATGGGCCGCCAAAACGTTGCTGGGCAAAGTATATCTCACCATGGCCTCTGCAAAGGAAACCGCGCTCACCAAACAAACGGGCAAAGTAGATGGCTACAAGGATATAGCAATGGATGTAAAAGCGTTGTATACAAAAGCCTGGGAAGCGCTGAAGGACGTGAAAGATAACAGTGGTGCGGATCTGCTGCCGGTGTACGGAGATGTGTTCAAAATTGAGAATAAAAATGTGAACAGGGAATCGTTGTTTGAATTGCAGTTCAGTCCGGTCGTTCCTTATGGCACACAGTGGACCAAGGAATATGGTATGGCTTATACAGGCGGCCTGGTGAATGGTAACCCGCTCTACTATACCAATTCTATGGCCGGCGTGAATAACCTCGTGTATGTGCCGAAGTTTTACACCTACTACAAGAAAACGCCGAAAGACGTGGATTATGATAAAAGAAGGGTATGGAACCTTTCCGATTCCATGATCAATGTGGCGAATAATGCACCGTCTAAATTAACGTATATCTGGACTTCGCCCTACTCGCCGGATGCTTACAACCAAACTATCCTGGGACGCTGCGGCGTTACCAAATACCGTTGGGGGGCTTCATGGCAAACCACTTCGCAATACCTGTATTCCAATTGTCCCAACAATGTGATTGTGCTGCGCTTTGCAGATGTGTTGCTGATGTTTGCGGAAGCGGATTATAAAATGAACGGAACCATTTCAGCAGAAGGGCTGGCTGCGATCAACAAAGTGAGGCAACGCGCCCGCGGACTGGATGCCAGCGGTGTTCCTGTTACCGCCGCACAAACGCCGGGCTTTAATGACTATACCGCTGCAGATATTACTACCGATGAAATACTGATGGAACGAGCCCGGGAGCTTTGCTTTGAATTTCAACGCTGGTTCGATCTCGCGCGTACAGGCAGGTTTGAGGCATTCCTGAAAAAGAACCGGGATGCCGGCAATACGAAAATTGTAAATACAGCCACCAGTTTTGATCCGGCAAAGCATTACCTGTTTCCTATTCCACAATCTGAAATAGACTTGTCTACCAACAAAGAAAACTTTAAACAAAACCCGAATTACTAAAATGAAAGTAAGAAGCGTATTAATCAAATGGATCATTGGAATGATCTTGCCATTTTCTGTTAGCGCGAATAGTATGGCGCCGGCTGAATATGATGTGGTAGTATACGGCGGCACCGCGTCGGGCGTAATGGCGGCGGTTACAGCGGCGCGTGAAGGGCTTAAAGTAGCCATACTGGAACCAAAGAAGCATCTCGGCGGCATGGTCACCGGCGGCCTTTCTGCGACTGATCTCGGGCGTAAAGACGTGATCGGCGGATATGCGAAAGAAGTATACCAGCGCTGCGGTAAATATTACGGTCTCACTGATACGGTTGCCTGGTTTCCTGAACCGCATGTAGCCGAAAAAATATTAAACGATATGGTGAAAGAAGCCAACGTGACCGTATTTTTTAATCACCGCCTGAAAGAAAAGAACGGCGTTAAAAAGAAAGAGGGAAAAATAACCGCGATTACCATGGAGAACGGCGCTTCTTTTTCTGCCAAAGTATTTATTGATGCCACCTATGAAGGCGACCTGATGGCGTTTTCAGGCGTATCGTATATCGTGGGCCGGGAAGCACAGAGTTTGTACGATGAGTATTCTGCCGGTATCAGGGAAGGCTCCGGTACCAGGAGCGCTTTTGAAAACGGGAAATTATTGCCTGGCATCCAGCCAACACCTCCGGGGCCAATAGGCGCCGGCGATAAGAAAACCCAGTCTTATAACTTCAGACTTTCCCTTACCAACAATAAAGCGAACCAGGTACCTTATCCTAAACCGGCCAAATATGATCCTGCCAGGTACATTGAACTTTATTATTCAACTATGGATGCCATTGAAAAACTGGGCGCTGCGGAAGCCGCTGCAAAGCTGTTCCCTGGCATGGGAAAAATCCCCAACAGTAAAGTAGATCTTAACATGGCGGATTATGTTGGTGGCAACTGGGATTATCCTGATGGTTCGTATAAGCGCAGGGCAGCAATATGGCAGGACCATATTGATTATGTAGCGGGGTATGTTTATTTCCTGGCAAATGATCCACGTTTGCCTGCCGAATTCAGGAATGTGTTTAATCAATGGGGATTATCGAAAGATGAATTTGCAGATAATAATAACTGGCCTTATGAGTTATATGTGCGTGAGGCCCGTCGCATGACTGGTGATTGGGTGATGACACAGAAAGATGTGATTTCAGAAATGCAGAAACCCGATCCAGTTGGCCTGGGCTCCTATGGCCTGGATGTGCATCGTGTGCAAGGGTACGCCGACAGTAAAGGCCGTCTCAAATATGAGGGCGGGTTACAACGTACCGAACCTGAACGGATGAAGCATATTCCTTACCAGATACCTTACCGCGTGCTGTTGCCAAAGAAAAAAGAAGCCGGCAATTTACTGGTAACCGTGTGTATATCGGTAAGTCATGTGGTATATGCCACCATCCGGATGGAGCCGCAGTATATGATCATGGGGCAGGCAGCAGGCGCAGCGGCGGCATTGGCTGTCAAGGAAAATAAAGCCGTGCAGGATGTGGATACGAAAGTATTGGGTAATAAATTAATAGCACAGGGAGCTAAGCTGGAGTCAAAAATAAAGCAACTCAGCGACTTGCCTGCACCAGCGTCAATAGACTAAAAATGCGAGTATTTATCTTTTTATTGCTGTTCTGGCTGCCGGCCCATGCTGGCTGGTGGCCAGGGCAAAAAGCGCCACGGTCAATTGTAATTGCTGCCATAAAACATCCTTCGGATATCCGTGAAATGAACCTGGCGCAATCTGTTGCCGGGCTGGCTGCACAGGCGCTGAATGAAGGCGCCGGCGATGAAGGTGTGTGGATTGAAACATCCAATCCCGACTACAGCGTTTATTTTCATTCACTGGTAGCAAGATTAAAGGCTAACGTGCCGGGTACGTTTACTCCCTGGCAACTGGTAGAAAGATACAAGGCCAGGGGAATTATCAAAGGTTACATCCTGTATGATTTCAACAGGAATGATAACTCCGTTAACCTTGCTACCATTTACGCTGCCCTTAAAAAAGGAGTGCTGATAGATATTACACAGGAAGCCATGGTCAGCAGTAAGGGGCTGAAAAAATTATATGATGCCACCAAAGCAGATTTTAAGGAAGCCACTCTTCATGCCTTACTGCCGGAGCTGAATCCCCATGCGCTGGTGATTGCCAACCCGGCTTATTCCAATAACAGGGATTACGCGATTGCGCAGAAAACTATGGTTTATTATGGCGTGGATACTATTTTCCAATCCATTATCAGGTGGGTGAAGCCGCTTTCTCCGGTAATAGGATGGAATAAGGGAGAAGAATTTAAACACGTAGAACCTTGCACCAGATGGGGTTTGATCAATACTGCTTCGGATTGGTGCATGAACCTGGCATTGTTATCGATACCGCCGGTAAATAAATTGCCGCAGATCCGGTCTCTTGATCCCCGGAAAATTAACTGGGAGGAGCAGCTAAACTATCATGCCTTTGTAATGAGCGACGGTGATAACATGCAGTGGACATTCGGCAATTTTATACACAATAAAGACTATTGGAGTAACCCCTATAATGAAGATATCCCGATGTCGTTTACCACTTGCGTGCTTAACCTTGCCCAGGCGGGCAGCGATGTATATACCTGCCTGGCGAAGTCCCAGCCCAAACACAACTCCATAGTGGAGTATGGCGCCGGCTATTATTACCCGGATCTCTTTGCCAGGTCAAGACCGGAACCAGCTAAGCTGCTCCGGGAATATGCCGGTATGATCAACACAGAGATGAAAAGAACCGGCGCAAAAGTTTTCGGATTTATCTGTAAAGATGTTTCGGGTGAGCAGGCGTTGGAAGCCTACAGGATCTATGGGGAAGAGATAGAAGACCTCACCGGTATGATAGCCGTACAGTATTCGCCTTATAATGGCGGTTATGGAAAAGTTTTCTGGGTGAAAAATAAAAAAGGAACAGAGATACCGGTAGTTACCTGTAAATACCAGCTATGGGCCAACCTGAGCAAGCAAGGCTCCGGTGATCCGGTGCCGCTGGCAGACTGGATAAACAACGACAACGCATCATCTTCTTCAGGAAGCAAACAACTGAACTGGACCATTGTACATGCCTGGTCGCATTTCAGCGACAGTGCCACACATCATTCCATTGTTACTAAAGATAAAAGCATTACTACCGCCCAACGCGGCGTAACACCGGTTAAATGGACAAAGGATCTCCTTGATAAAGGAACAAAGGTTGTTTCCATTGAAGAACTTTTATGGCGGATCAGGATGCAGCATAATCCTGCAGAAACCCGTAAAGTGGCCGGTATTCACCAATAATCAACTAAACATTATGCAAAAGAGTACAAAGGCAGGCCAGCTGCTTTCCATCCCGGTGATTGTAGCGGCGTTGGGTTATTTTGTTGACATCTACGATCTGCTGCTGTTCAGCATTGTGCGCATGCCGAGCTTAAGGGCCCTGCACGTGGCAGAAAATGAATTGATGGAAAAGGGTATTTACCTGATCAATATGCAGATGGCGGGGATGTTGCTCGGCGGCATTTTTTGGGGAGTATTGGGAGATAAGAAAGGACGACTGTCTGTATTGTTTGGCTCTATTCTTTTATACTCGGTGGCCAATATCCTGAATGGTTTTGTGACTACAGTAGATCAATATGCCCTGTTGCGTTTTATAGCGGGGATAGGGCTTGCGGGGGAACTGGGCGCCGGCATTACTTTGGTGGCGGAAATACTGCCAAAGGAAATACGCGGTTATGGTACCGCCATTGTAGCGTCAGTAGGTGTGCTGGGAGCAGTGCTGGCCTATTTTATAGCAGATCTTTTCGACTGGAAGATCGCTTATTTTATTGGCGGCGGACTGGGGTTGGCATTGCTTGTACTGCGGTTTAATGTATTTGAATCGGGTATTTTTAAAGAAGTAAAAAAAGCACAAAGATCACGCGGTAATTTCTTCTCCTTATTTTCTTCCGGTAAAATATTTTTTAAATACCTGAGATGTATTATGATCGGGTTACCTATCTGGTTCGTGATCGGGATCCTGATTACTTTTTCGCCGGAGTTCGGAAAGGCTATCGGTCTTACTACAGCTGTGGAAGCAGGAAAAGCGGTGATGTTCTGTTATATCGGGCTTTCGCTGGGAGATATGAGCAGTGGCTTGTTAAGCCAGTATTTAAAAAGCAGGAGAAAAACGGTGCTTATTTTTGTGATGCTCACCTGTGCGGCGATAGTTGTTTACTTAAGTCAGCGGTCGCAGAGTATTGTTGTCTTTTACTCACTGTGCGGTTTTCTGGGGTATGCCATTGGTTACTGGGCGTTGTTTGTAACGATTGCCGCAGAACAATTTGGTACCAATATGCGGGCAACGGTGGCCACTACGGTTCCCAATTTTGTACGTGGCAGCGTGAATATTTTTACGCCTGCATTCCTTTTGCTGAAAAATCATTCAGGCGTTACCGTTGCTGCGGGTATGGTGGGCATTATTACCATTATACTTGCGCTGCTGGCAGTATGGAAGATGGAAGAAACTTTCTCCAAAGATCTTAACTACACGGAATAAATTATTATCTCTTCAAAACATATATAATGAGGAAGAAAAACTTTCTTTTACTGGCGGGTCTTATTTTTTCGATAGCTGCAAAGTCGCAGGAAACGTATGATATATGCGTGTATGGCGGCACCTCCGGGGGTGTAATAGCGGCTTATACGGCGAAGAAAATGGGAAAGTCGGTATTGCTGATTGAGCCGGGGAAGCACCTTGGCGGCATGTCATCCGGCGGACTGGGATACACTGATATCGGCAACAAATATGCGGTTACCGGTTTGGGTATTGATTTTTACCGCAGGGTGGGTAAACATTACGGGCAGTTTGAGTCCTGGATATTTGAGCCGCATGTGGCAGAGGATGTATTTATGCAGTATATCAGGGAAGCCAATGTGCCGGTGCTTTACCAGTCGAAGATGGTGGCGGCGGTAAAGGAAAATGGTTTTATTAAGGAGATCTCAGTGGAGAGCACAGCGGCTCCATCGAAGCAACAAAAACATATCCGTGCAACCGTGTTTATTGACTGTTCCTATGAAGGTGACCTGATGGCAAGGGCCGGTGTATCTTATACGGTAGGAAGGGAATCTTCCGCTGTTTACAACGAATCGTACAATGGCGTGCAGGTGCAGCCTCCTGCTACACCGCAGCATGGTAACCAGGTACCCGACGGCGTAGACCCGTATAAGATACCCGGCAATCCATCCAGTGGCTTGCTGTGGGGCATCAGCAACGCCAGGCTGGCGCCAATAGGAAGCGGCGATAACCATGTGCAGGCTTATAATTTCCGGATCTGTTTAACCGACGATCCTGCTAATCTTATACCTATTACCCGCCCGGAAGATTATGATTCCAGCCGGTATGAAATATTGCCCCGCTATATAGCAAAGCTCACTACACCTAATGATATCCGGGAGATCCTGAAATTTGACCTGATGCCTAATCATAAAACAGACATCAACAATGGTGGCGGCTTTTCTACCGACATGATAGGCAGGAATTGGGAATATCCGGATGGAAATTACGCTACCAGGGAAAAAATCCAAAAGGAACATGAACTGTACAACAAGGGGCTGCTGTATTTTATCGGGCATGATCCCCGTATACCGGACAGTGTGCGCCGGTTTATGCTGAACTGGGGATACCCTAAAGATGAATACGCTGATAACAATCACTGGAGCCCGCAAATGTACATCAGGGAAGCCCGCAGAATGCGCGGCGTATATGTAATGACGCAGGCTAATTGTGAGCGGAAGGAAGTGGTAACGGATGGTATAGGGATGGCCGCATATGGCATGGATTCTCACAATACCCAGCGTCTTGTTATTAACGGGATGGTAAAGAATGAGGGAGATGTGGAAAAAGGCGGCGCCGGTCCGTATCCTATTGCTTACCGGTCACTGACGCCGAAAGAGAACGAATGTAAAAACCTGCTGGTGCCTGTTTGTTTGTCTGCCAGTCATATTGGTTATGGCTCCATAAGAATGGAACCGGTATTCATGGTACTGGGGCAGTCGGCCGCGGTGGCTGCTGCGTTTGCGGTTGACGGGCACACCACGGTGCAGCAGGTAGATGTAAAAAAGATACAGACATTGCTGGCTGCAAATCCATTGATGGATGGCAGCACGCCAGAGATCCTGGTGGATAATGATGATGCTGCCCATGTGGAAATCACCGGTAAGTGGTCGCTTAAAAAAGGAGGCACTTACGGTCCTTCTGCTCTTTATTCTTCTGAAAATGACGAGCCTAAATCCGTAAAATTTATACCGGAAGTGAAGAAAGGTGGAAACTATGACATCTATACCTATGTGTTGCCGCGGATAAATAATGTATCTCCCGCTACCAAAGTAATGGTATTTGATGGCAGTCAATCCAGGGAGATAACTATTGTTAAAGAGAAGGTGATTGTAAACGGTCAGACCAGCGGTGAATGGGTACATTTAGGGAAATTTAATCTGCCGGCAGGCAAAAAAGCCGGCATCACTATCTCCAATAAAGAAGCGGGTGGCGTGATTGTGGCGGATGCCGTATTACTGGTTCCCGGAAGATAGTATGCTTATACTACTCTCTTTCTTTATCTAAAATTTCAAATGATTGTTCTATCCTTTCGCCGTTTTCATCTACCAGTGTAATAATATGTTTCCCGGCTGCGGGGTGTAGCGCCATCTGGTGAAACTCTGTGGTAGCGCCTATGAAGTTGTTATCGAGGTGCCAGAATATTTTAGTGGCATTGTTCCGGTGAGTGGCGGTAAAGATGGTTTGACCAGGCTTTCCGTCGATTTCAACGGGCACGAATATACGCGCCCCTGGCCGGGGATAGATCAGTTCCATAGGCGCCTTATCCTGTCCCAGTGAGGCGAGGCAATCCGGCTTATACGGCGGCAGCTGCTGATAATAGTTTTTGCTGCGGTAGTAATACTCCTGTGAGGGAGGCAATACAAACCAGGATTTATGCTGCATGAGCGAGGGTGATTCGCAGGCTTCCGTTACGCGCCACTGGCCGGTTCTGTCGAGATGCACCAACTGGTGGTACGGACACACACCTGCCCTGATCCCGGCGGCCGGTACATAAATGGAATCTTTTTCATCGCATAGTTCGCCTGCACGGAAGCCGCTTTTGCGGCATACCTCAATTTTTTTCAGTTGCTGATAAGGCGTGTTAGACCAGCCGCTGGTATGCAATAAACGGAACACATCAAAGAGAATGGGCGCGGCGGTGGATACCCCTATCAGGCCGGGGCGGCCTTCTCCGTCGGCGTTTCCTACCCATACCCCTACTACATATTGCGGCGTTACGCCAATCGCCCATCCGTCCCGGAAGCCGAAGCTGGTGCCAGTTTTCCAGGCGATACGTTGGGAAGAGGAGAACTGCTGCCACAACAATTCTTCGCCCGGCCGCATCACTTCAGTCATTGCCTGAAAGGCGTACCAGATGGAGCCCGCATCCAGCAGGCCGTCTTTACTCAATCCGTATTTCGACGGGCGTTGGATATTAAGCCGGTAATTGGGAGGATGAATATCATCCATATCGTACTTACCTTTATATTGATCCATGTGTAGCAGTGTACGGGCCATGCTGGCATACATACCGCACATTTCCCACAGGGTGGTTTCGCCGCCGCCGAGGATCAGTGATAAGCCATAGTGGTCGGCTGGTTTGTTGAGGGTGGTGATGCCCATTTTTTGCAGCAGGGAATGAAACCGTTCGTAGCGGTATTGCTGCAACATACGTACGGCGGGGATATTGAGGGATCTGGCCAGCGCGCGGGAAGCCGGTACCGCGCCATCGTAACCGAGATCAAAGTTTTGCGGCGAATAGCCGGCTATCTGCGTAGGAATATCGGGGATCAGTGTATTGGGCAATATGAGGCCGTCGTTGAGCATGGCGGCATAGAGCACGGGCTTTAATGTACTGCCCGGACTTCTTCTCGCCTGCACAATATCTACATGACTTTCCAGCTCGGGATCTGAAGGGTGATAGATGTTGCCTACATACGCCAGGGTGTTACCGGTTTCTACGTCCAGTACCAATACAGCTGCATTATTGATGCCGTTCGCCTTATAAGCATTGTGATAACGTTCGGCGATGGCGGTGGCGTTATGTTGCAGGTCGGCCTGCAGGGTTGTTTTGATGCGGGTAGGTTCGTCCGTTTGCTGTTGCAGGTAATCACGGCGGAACAGGTCCAGCAGGTGCGGCGCTTCCTGTGGCAATGGTAAGGGCTGATCCGGCAGGGGTTCTAATTTCGCCAGCTGGCAGGTAATGCTGTCGATGGTGCGCTGGCGATATAATTTATTCAGCAGTTGATTTCGTTTATTCAGCAACGTTACCCTGTTGCGGCCGGGATGTACCAGCGCGGGACTGTTAGGTAATACCGCCAGTGCGGCCATTTCGCCCCACGACAATAAATCGGCCTTACGGCCATAATACCGCCAGGCGGCGGCTTCCAGTCCAACTACATTGCCCCCGAAAGGTGCATTAGCAGCATATAACGCGATAATCTTCTTTTTAGAGGCCGCAAATTCCAGCCGCGTGGCCAACACCGCTTCCATCATCTTTTGCCAGATATTGCGGGGCTGATTGCGCGACAAGCGAATAACCTGCATCGTGAGGGTGCTGCCACCGCTTACAACTTTTCTGTCACGGGCGTTTTGATTAATAGCCCGGCCTATGGCGATAGGATCTATGCCCCAGTGATAATAGAAACGTTTGTCTTCATATGCGACGATACACTTTTCAAATTTATCCGGCACATGTGCATTGTACGGAAACCGCCATTGGCCATCCGGTGCAATGCTGGCGTTCAGCAGATCGCCGTTGCTGTCTTCCAGCACATAGGAGGTTGGGCTGGTAAAGAGTTGTTTGGGTAAACAAAAATAGTAGGCAATGAGCACAACAGCGGCCGCTGCGAGCCACCACTTTTTTTTGATGCACCATTGTTTAAGGATATCAGGCTTCATTATTTTTTTATGCGCGTTCAAAGATAAGTTAACTTATTGTTTTGAACGGCTCGTATATCTGGTAGTCAGGGTGTAATCACAGGTTGCTCTCTACACATTACTTCTGCCCCTCTTCACCTTTAAAATCCCTGATGGTCTTTCCATCATAACGATACACTCCGTTTACAGATCCAAACCAAATACTTCCATCGTTAGCTTCCAGAATCCCAAAGAACATTGGGTTATACGTTATTTCGGTTACCGTTGGCCTCTGATCAGGCAAAGACCTTTGGTCATACCGGGAAAGTGCCCAGGCTTGATTGCGCAGGAACTTTCCGTCGTACCGGGGAACTGCCAAAGCCTGGCTATGATCCCTCTCTGAACTAGTCCAGATATTACCTTTTTTATCCTCAACTATATAACCAACAAACTTCTGTGTGAAATTTGTAAATGTACTGCCATCATAGCGCCAAAGACCATCAGATCCGCCAAGCCAGATATTACCTTTTTTATCTTCGATTATGGAACGAACATTCTTAAAAGGTTTGTCCTCATGGGTAAAAACGGAGAATGTTTTTCCATCATACACGAAAGTATTGCCTCTTGTAGCAAACCAAAACTTACCTGTTTTGTCTTCAATAATAGCAGTAACTTCATAAGGGGGCCTCTCCGGAAAAGTTTTCCCCGTCCGGTCCTCATTCATTACATCTCCATTGATGATATAATTCCGGAAGGATTTCCCATCGTAACGGCTTGCTCCTCCAAAAACACCGAACCAGATGTTGCCTTTTTTATCTTCATAAATACTACCAACATCATTATTGAGAAGTCTATCCCTGGTGGTGAAATTTTGAAAGGATTTCCCATCATAATAATAAACACCTGAACCAATAGAGCCGAACCACAAGTTGCCTTTACTATCTTCTAAAACAGAAAAAAAACGGGCCGTACTCACTTTACTGGTAATATTGGTAAAAGATTTTCCATCGTATCGAAAAACTCCCTCCCACGAGGCAATCCAGATGTTGCCCTTTCTATCTTGCATGATATTTCGGGTGATGGATGTAGGTCCGGTTTTAGGTTGTCCGTAGGAAACCTTAAAGATGCCTGCGACAATAAAGACGCCAAGGAAGATTGTCTGAATAATTGTTTTGTTAGATTTATACATCATTATGTCAATTTGTTATTGATAATGTATTTATATTGTATCAACCAGGTTGTCTTTCTGGTGGGCAACCAGCTCCACGATTTCGCCTTTGCGGGGCTCAAAGTTGATCCGGCGAAATTACTTTGATATCTTTCAGTACAGGGAGCTTGGATTGTAAATAAAATTGTAAACTTTGTAAATAATAACTTGACACTATGCACCTTGGTCAAAATCTCCTCCTGGGGAAACGCAAATACCTGTTGGGATTGATCCTATTCTTGTTTGTCTCCGTCATCTGCGTGGCTTTCATGATGGGTGGAAGTGACGATTTTGATATTTCCAGAAGGGAGGTTTTACTTCGCCGGATCGGACATGAACTACTTTTACAGTCGGGCGACAGTACCTCAAGGGTGCTCCCGGTAAAAAAGATCGCTGAAAATGAATACCGGATCACGTTTGAGAATGATCTTACTTTTCAACCGGACTCCCTGGTGAATACCACTCGGCGTTTGCTGGCCAAAGACCCGCTCGCACGTGATTATGTTGTTAATGTGCTGAACTGTAGCAACTCCAGTGTAGCCTATGGATACGCTATCTCCAAAAATACAAAAGATGATATTGTAACCTGTATGGGAAGAAAGCAGCCCAAAGGATGTTACATGATCAATGTTAAATTCAAACCGGTGGGTATAAATACTGCAAAGAATGGATATCTCCTGGGCAGCCTGCCGTTTTTAGCATTTGTTGGTTTTCTTTTTTTGAGATCTGTTAAGCCGCGGAGACCTTTACCTGAGAAAAGCGCTTTACCTGGGGATGATCAGGATACGGGCATCATTACTTTAGGTTCGGTTTTGTTTGATGCGAAGAATCGTAAGCTCATAATTGATGGAAAGACGATAGACTTAACCGGAACTGAAACCCGTGTTCTACAAATTTTCGCGTTGTCTCCTAACGAGACTATAGAGAGAAGCCGGCTGCAGAAAGAGATATGGGAAGATGAAGGTGTTATTGTAGGGCGTAGCCTGGATATGTTCATATCAAAGCTTAGAAAAAAACTGGAATTTGATCCGAATATCAAAATTGTGGTTATACGAGGAAAAGGATATAAGCTTGAAGTTAACTCTTAATAAAAATTCTCTCACCAATTTTCTCTTACCCGGGAATTGCTAAAACAAAAAAGCCCTGCATAACTGCAAGGCTTCTTTTCTAAGTCGGGGCGGCAGGATTCGAACCTGCGACCTCCTGCTCCCAAAGCAGGCGCGATACCGGGCTACGCTACGCCCCGTCTCCGACGCTATGTAGCGGGATGCAAATGTAGGAAATAAATATCCACAAAAACAAATCCTCCTGAAAAAAACTTCAGTGATGATATTCATTTATTGACAGGCGCACCGGAAAGTATATCCCTCACCGTTAGGCCGGGTAACAAACGGAATACGGGAATACTGATGCCGTATTTATTGCACAGTTCTTTAATGCTCCGGTCAATGAGTTCCGCGCTGTACCTGGAGGAGAAATGTCCGAGGATCAGCTGTTTTACGCGGATATGGCTTACCATATCCATCACTTCTTCCAGTTTGCTGTGCTTATTCTTATGCGCTACTATTTTCACATCCCCTTCACTGGCTAGAAACGTAGCTTCATGGATCAGGATATCGGTGCCATCCCAGCGTTCCATATCCTGCACAGGCGTATCGCCCGAATAGCCAACCAGGTTGGTTCTTACTTCCATTGTGGTGCTTTCTTTTCCTCGCTCCATAATGATTTGCCGGATCGTTTCGGGGGGAAGCGCTGCCAGCTCCGGCTTCACTTTTTGTTTCACCTGCATTACCTTATAGCTCAGGCTCCGGATGATGTGCGCATCGGTAGTTACATGTTCGTTACGCACAGGAATAACCACTACATCGTCTTTTACCCATATTTCATCGCCCGGCGCTACCGCCCTCCATTGTGTACTGGCAATATGAGGATCAAAATTTTTGGAGAATGCTTCCATCGCCGGAAAAGAACTGCTGTCCCTTGGATAACAGATTACCGGCAGTCCATCCCGTGCATTCAGCTGGTTTAGCTGCAGCAGGCCCGTTAAATGATCCCTGTCCGCATGAGAAATAAATACATAGTTGATCTTCCTGCTTTTTTGCAAAAGTGCAGCCGTTAATCCATCTCCCGCATCCATTAAAATACCCAGTTCTTCCAGGAAGTACCAGGTGGAAAATAAGGCGGTAGAGTAGCCTGATATCGTTAGCTTCATCAGTGGTTCTTAGTTATGTTATAAAGATAGACATATTTCACAGACTCTCCACCAGTAGGTATAACGACAAATCTGATATGGTTAAAATAAACAAAACTGAATCTGTTTTATTTGCCTTTTATAGCTGAATTTTACGGTCTCAATATTTGTTCTATGATGCAGATAATTAACAGTACACAGGAAGATATCGATGTAATCTTTAGTCTTTATGAAGCCGGCACACAACTTCAAAAGAAAATTGCACAGAAGCACTGGGAGGGATTTGACCAGGCGCTGGTGGAAACAGATATCCGTGAAAAGAGGTTATGGAAGATAATGGAGGACGACCGGATTGCCTGCATCTTTTCTCTTACATTCCAGGATCCCTTTATCTGGAAAGAGAAAGATCAAGATCCGGCCATTTACATTCACCGTATCGCCACTCATCCGGACTTCAGGGGCAATGGTTATGTAAAGCATATTGTACGGTGGGCCAGGGAATATGCGGTAAGTATCGGGAAAAACTATATCAGGATGGATACCGGCAGCGGCAATGATAAGCTGAATAACTATTATGTAAGCTGTGGCTTTAATTATCTTGGCGTGGTGGCGCCGGTGGCGAGCGATGAGTTACCTGCGCATTATAAGGGGGGGACTTCCAGCTTGTTTGAAATAGTGCTGTAAGGCGGTTATGAGAGTATACATAATTAAAAAAGGCTTTCCGTAAACGGAAAGCCTTTTAAATGCTAAGTCGGGGCGGCAGGATTCGAACCTGCGACCTCCTGCTCCCAAAGCAGGCGCGATACCGGGCTACGCTACGCCCCGAAATCCCTTCTTAGTCCGCATCTTCTGCATTAACAGCTGCCCTTGCGGCAATACCTTTGCTTCAATTGCGGAGTGCAAATGTAGGAAAATGTTTAACATAAAAACAAATTTTTTTAACAAAAAGACGCAAAATATAATAGAATGCCCTGCTACGCTGGATTACACGAGGTGACAATTTTCTCAAGAAAGTAACAAACCTGTGAAATAAGATCGCTCAAAGCGCATCCCTTTCCGGAAAAATTTATTCGGTACGCAAGCTTTTTACCGGATTGGACCTGGCCGCTTTGATCGATTGGTAGCTGACGGTTATAAAGGAGATGACAATGGCAATAACACCAGCCAACGCGAAAAACCACCAGCGGATGCTGATATGATAGGCAAAATTCTGCAGCCATTTATTCATTACCCACCACGCCACGGGGAAGGCGATCAGCAAAGCAAATACCACCAGCTTTAAAAAATCTTTCGACAACATCCCTACAATACCCGCTACGCTGGCGCCCAGCACTTTCCTGACCCCGATTTCCTTAATACGTTTTTGTGTGGCAAAAGTAGCGAGGCCGAAAAGTCCCAGGCAAGACACCATTACAGATAACACAGAGAAAATATTGAAAAGCTTTCCCATGCGCTGCTCGGCGAGGTATAAGCGCGACAGGTCTTCATTTACAAAACCGAAAGAAAATGGGAAATCGATATATACCTGCTGAAATACTTTTTTCATCGTCGCCAGGCTTTGCTGCATATTGGCAGCCGTAGTCCGCTGTACAATATACCCTGTGTTCCCGTTAAAATTGCCGGAACTGCCGTTCCTGATAATCAGCGGTTGTATGGGCTGTTGCACTGGCTTGAAGTTAAAATCTTTTACTATTCCTATGACAATGCCTGTACGGCTATCCATGGTTATTCTCGTTCCCAGCGCAGTTTCCACGTTTAGCTTCATTGCTTTTATGGCCGTTTCATTGAGCACATAGTTATTTTCATCTCCTTTAAAATCTTTGGAAAAAAACCTGCCGGCCTTTAACTGCATCCTGAAAGTATGCACAAAATGATCATCCACCCACATTTGCGGAAATACCAGGTTTGCCTGTGGGTCCTTTCCTTCCCATTCAACCGAACGGGTACCGGTGGGCAGATCTGTAGGCAGGTGACTGATAAAAGTATAATCATCTATCTCCGGATACTGGCTCATTACAGCTTTCAGCGCCACCTGGTTCCGCTGCAGGTCGCCCAGGCGGGGAATCGGTACATACAGGAGGTTTTCCTTGTTGTAACCGATATCCATGGTCCGGATAAAGTGTAGTTGTTTATACACTACAATAGTGCTCACTATCAGGATCACTGCAATGGAGAATTGCACGATGATCAGGCTGTTCCTGAAAAACGTTTTCCTGCCATGCAGCATCTTTACACCTTTCAGCACTTTCACCGGGTTAAAAGAAGAAAGGAACAGCGCGGGGTAACTTCCGGAAAGCAAACCTACACCTATTGCTATTCCTAAAAGACCCGCCATGAATTTTATATTCAACAGGTTAATGGAGATGGATTTCGCTGCCAGCTGGTTGAACAATGGTATCAATGCCCATGCTATCACCAGCCCGATAATCAGGGAGATAAAAGATAATAATAACGCCTCACTTAAAAACTGCATTACAAGTTGCGACCGCAAAGCGCCCACTGTTTTACGCATCCCTACTTCTTTGGCCCGTTGCCCGGACAAAGCAGTGGACAGGTTCATAAAATTGATGCCGGCAATCAGTAAAATAAAAACCGCGATCAGGGAAAAGATCTTTACTTGTTGATAGTTACCCTGGCCGGCTACATCGAGCATCAGGCGGGAGCGCAGATGCACATCCTTTAGCGGCTGAACGTACAGGAATCCATTTGTTTTCGTTATATCCAGGCGGCGGTAAAGCGCCTGGATCTGCTGCTGTAACGATGCCAGGGCTGCTGGTGTGCCACTGAAATGATCATCCATCAGCAGGTAAGTATATACATCAAAATTACCCCATCCCTGTTCCAGGTTGATGGTTCTTTCATAGAGCTGAATGGGAAGCAACATATCAAACTGCAGGTGCGAATTACGGGGAATATCTTTCAGTACACCCGTTACCAGCAGGTTATTGCCATTGTAATCATTGTCAATGTGCAGGGTTTTGCCCATGGCATTTTCCGGGCTGCCAAAGTACTTCTTTGCACTGCTGGCGGTGAGTACCACGCCATCGGGCCTGGAGAGCAGGCTGGACGCGTCTCCCAGCAAAAGGGGATAATCGAAGATGCGGAGAAAATTACTGTCGGCGTAGTAAATGTTTTTCTCCTCATACTTTTGATTATTTACTGTTACCATGCTTTGCAGGGCGGCCAGCCGGGTGGCGTTCTTTACGCCCGGAACAGCTTCCCTGATGGCCATTGCAGCCGGTACCGGCACCACTGCTGCTGCTATATCCCCTACACGGGCCGTTAGGCGGTAAATATGCCCGGCATTGGTGTTAAAGCGGTCGTAGCCCAGTTCATCCTGCACCCACAGGAAAATAAGAATGCTGCAGGCCATGCCTGTAGCTAATCCAAAAATATTGAGGCCGGAAAATAATTTATTCCTGAAAAGGTTTCTGAAGGCTGTTTTCAGATAACTTTTGAACATACGGGTGTAAGATTGATCTGTTTTGTGAAAAGCCAACAAGGTGCCAGATATGAAATATCTTTATGCTAGATAATTATACTTTAAAGTATTTATAATGTGTCCGGTTTTAAACCATAAAATGTTCATTTTTAAAGCTGTTTTGTCAGCAGATTGCCGGCATAATCCGCTGCAAAAATCTGCCTCTTAATTTCCGCAAAAAATATTTGTCCAATAGTCCGGATGTCATTCGTCATAAGGTCGTAAACAACATCATTCAACGTTAAAATTCAGAAAAATGAAAGAATTCATGATGATCTTCCGACATGCACCGGACCCCAACCGGGTGATAAGCCCCGGGCAAATGCAGGCCATCCTCCGGCAGCGGCAGGACTGGATCGGCGGTATCGCCGCACAGGGGAAGTTTTAAGCACTGGTCAACTGGGGCAGGAGGCAAAAACGCTCCGGGCCGATAACGTGATCACCGACGGCCCTTATGCAGAAGTAAAGAAAATAGTAGGCGGTACCTGATTGTAAAGGCCACTTCACTGGAAGAAGCGATGCAGCTGGTTGATGGCTGTCCTATTCTTCTTGCAGGCGGCCATGTGGAAGTAAGGGACATTATAAAAATGAATTAACACAATCATCAGGTCCGGTGTATAACGATCTTCTTCCTCAACTATTCAAAACAGAGTACAGCAAAATTATTGCTGTACTCTGTAAACTATTTGGCCTTCCGCACATGGAAACGGCCTAAAAACAAAACAAAAGATTACCTCAGAAGAAATAAAATTTTCAGCGAAAAGATAGCTGCCGATCTGAAACTGCACCGGCCACCACCGGAGGAAATTGATATTGATCTCTCCGCCGCCAATATTCAGGACAGCCAGTTGAAAATGATGTTTGCCATCTGTCACCCGGCTATCCCTGCGGAAGCCCGGATAGGGCTTTCTCTCCGTATCCTGTGCGGCTTTGGTATCGAGGAAATAGCGGCCACTTTTTTAACCGGCAAGGAAACGATCAACAAAAGATTGTTCAGGGCAAAGGAAAAGCTGAGAACAGAAAAAATAAACATCGAATTGCCGGAAGAAGCGGATATCGCCCAACGGCTGGATAATGTGCTGACCACTATCTACCTGTTGTTTAATGAAGGCTATTATTCCACTACGCAACACCAGGTGCTGCGCAAAGAGTTGTGCCTGGAAGCTATGCGGCTGAATTATTTTCTGTTGGAAAATACGCCTACCAATACGCCAGCCGTAAATGCATTGATGTCGCTGATGTGTTTCCACGCCTCTCGGTTTGAAGCCAGGACCAGTGATTCCGGCGCGTATATTTTATATGAAGAACAAGACCGCAGTCTGCCGGCATCGATGATGGAAAGGCGCTGCAATATTTTGCCAGCGCTTTGCAACTGGCAAAAACGGCTGCCGATAAAAATATTATTTCGCAATACATGCATAAAATCAGGAGCAATTCCACGGGTAAATAGTCTCTTTATTTTTGGACTTACGGTTATCCTGCTATGTCAAATAAATCAGTCTTTTACCGGCTAAAATCCTTGCATTACCGGGAGCATTTTCGTATCTTCGTTGCTGCTTACCGGAAGCCATCAGACAGTCTTTTTTAATCGTAAAACAGCTACTTTTTTTGCCACTCAGCCGGTGGTTATTGCCCGGTTGTTTTCAACTGCTTTTATTGCATGTAAAAACGGTATCTCCGGATACAGGAGGGGATTATTTGCTTTTAAAGTAGCAGTGGCAGGAAGAATAATCATATGGAAGAACAAATTATTACAGAGAAGCCGGCGTTTAGAGAAGCGCTTAAATTCTGGTTTAAATTAGGATGGATAAGTTTTGGAGGTACCGCCGGCCACATTGCCATTATGCATGATTATTTAGTGGACCGGAAAAAGTGGATCAGCAACAGTAAGTTTCTGCATGCCCTGAATCATTGTATGATCCTGCCCGGACCGGAAGCACAGCAATTATCCATTTATATCGGGTGGTTGCTGCATGGCAGAAAAGGGGGGCTTGCCGCCGGTATCTTGTTTGTATTGCCATCGATGTTCATTTTACTTGGGCTAAGCATTATTTACGTGCTCTTTGGCAATATCCCGTGGGTAACCGCTATGTTCGCCGGATTAAAGCCTGCTGTGATTGCCCTCATCCTTATCGCCATGTTCAGGATCGGGCAGAAAGCGTTACACGGACCACTGCATTACGGCGTGGCGGCGCTGGCATTTGTATGTATTTTCTTCTTCAATATTTCCTTACTGGCCATCATTGGCGGCGTAGTTGTTATTGGTATCGTCACGCGCATGATATGGCCCACCGCATTACAACACCAGGAAAAAAATACAGCAACAACCGGAGATGAAGAACATATGTATGTGCTGAATAAAAACACCGTATCGCCCGGAGAAGGCTTCCAGGCACGGCGGCTCCTGAAATTACTGGGTATTGCCTTTATCGCCTGGCTGCTTCCGTTTGGACTGTTTTTGTTGTTTTTCAGCGACTTTACTTTCTGGAAAAATATGGGGTTGTTCTTCACACAAACCGCGTTTGTGACTGTAGGCGGCTCGTATACGGTGCTGCCTTATGTGGCGCAATACAGTGTTACAAAACTGCACTGGCTCAGTAAGCTACAGATGATCGATGGTTTTGCACTGGCGGAAACAACACCCGGTCCGCTCATCATTGTATTATCATTCGTGGGTTTTATGGCCGGTTATAACCATTTTGGCGGCTCTTTGTGGATGGGTACAGCCGGACTGCTCGCTACTACCTACTTTACCTTTTTGCCCTGTTTCCTTATGATTTTCGCCGGGGCTCCCCTGATTGAGAAAACGCACGGTATTGACATCATCGAAGGCATTCTTGGATTAATTACCGCCGCTGTAGTGGGTGTGATACTAAATCTTACTTTATATCTCGGGAAAGATGTGATTTTTCCGGGTGGCATTTTATTCAGCAAGCCGGATATCCTGGCGCTGGTATGGATGATCGTATCATTGGTGCTGATGCTGAGGTTTAAAATGAATATTTTATACCTGATTGGGTTGAGTGTATTGTATGGAGTGTTTCATTATTTGTTATACCCTTAAGGGTATAACAAATTTTCATTCGTCACTTCTGCTTTCTTAACTCATCCAGCGCCAATGCCGTCAGGTCTTCTGTTATTTTCGTCGGTGAATTACAATCACAGTTACTCATTCCAATTACGTAAATATCTTCACCGGGAATATAAACGCCCATTGTTTTGAACCCGAATATACTGCCGCCATGTTCCCTGGCCGGCATCCCTTTTATTTCCCTGATGTGCCAGCCATACCCATAGGCAAACTCTTCTCCAGTGTTCAATTTATACTTCGTAAAAGCCTTTTGGGTTGTTGCTGCATTGAGTAACAGATGCTGATTCAAAGCATTCTGCCATTTCAGCATATCGCCGGTGGTGGACATGAGCGAACCAGATGAAAAAGGAACACTGAAACTGATCATCGTTTTATTCACGTATCCATATTCCTTTTTGTGATACCCGTATGCTCTTTTTTTGATGATTTGTCTGTCGCTGCAGTAGTAAGATTGACTCATCCCAACTTTATCGAAAATATGTTTCCCGATAAAATCCTTATATGTCTCTCCGGAAACCAATTCTATGATATATCCCAGCAGCACATACCCCGAATTATTATACGCAAACCTTTCTCCCGGTGCAAAATCAGCTGGTTCGCTTTTGAAAAAATTGACCATCATTTCAGGACTCATATCTTTCTGCGCAATCGTCGAAAGAGATTTCATGCTGGTGAAGTCCTTAATGCCTGAAGTATGGGTCAATAAATGATGGATCGTTATTTTATTTCCCGAAGGATAATCGGCTATGTATTTGGAGACAGGATCCTTTACACTTAATTTACCTTGTTCCTCTAACATGAGAATCGCTACAGCCGTAAATTGTTTGGTCATGGAACCCAACTGGAACACGTTCTCCGGCGTTAAATTCACGTCTGATTCCAGGTTAGCCTTGCCGAACGCTTTCTGATAAATGGGCTTCCCATTTTGAGCAACCATAAATACAGCACCGGGGCCATCTTTGTCATTGAATAATGTTAGAATCAAACTATCCATCCTGCTTTCAAGGCTTTGTGCTGAAGCAATATTGAGCGAAGTGCAAATTATCAGCGATAGTAACAATAGGGTATGGATCAACTTTACTCTAGTCATTGAGATTTGTTAAATGTGTCCTGAATCAATGCGCCTGGCATTGATTTTAAAAATACACGAATGAGTCCAATGATCTATGAAAATGTTACGTAAGTGGAAATATTTGGGATGAAAAGGATCAAAACCATGCAGCAGACATTATCTAAAGGCTTTTAACTATGTGCTAAATCTTTCGATTTATTTAACGGGCTATGAGGGGCAAAGTTCGAACCTGTTTAATGAAAATTTACGAGAGATTATTTGCTATTTAATGAATAGTCGATAATATTACTAATTGAACTTATTTATCAAGTAACTAACACAATCCGACTTATGAAATATTTATTTAGTTTTCTCTTCTTGCTCTACGCAATCACTACTCTAGGACAAGCATCCTTTCCTAAGGGGTTTAAATTAATAAAAGGTGACAATACTACCGGAGAAGACGATAGGTACTCTAATGGGAAAGATGTTTTTCAAATGCATTTCTTTTTCAGAGCATATGACAGCGATTACAACTGGAACGATGATAACTATAAAAAATTCATGGCAGAAGCCTTTGGCTACCCAATGTATCGAACTACAGACAGTCTCTTGTGGGGCACAGGAAAAATTGGCGAGTATTATTCCTACGTAGTCGTAGACTGGCACGGTGAAATATTTGAGCTTGTTTCCGATTACAATGATGCAGACTTTTCCTTCTATTCAAAATGGCTTCTTTCTTCTATAAGAGCGTATCGTAAAAAAGGAAAAGTATTTATGTTCCCGACGAGGTACCATTTGTATTACAAGCCCAGGGTTTAACTATAAGCCTAAACAGATTAAGTTATTTTGTCAGGGTACTATGTTTGGAATTAAAAAGCCTCTAAATCTTTCGCTTCTTTCATGAAATGATAGTCTTTTTACAAAGACTAGTTGTCTTCATGTAACAACATTGAAGTAAATACTTCTTGCATTGATATAAGAAGTATTTACTTCAATGTCCGGAATATTAAAACACCGCTTCAGGATAATCGGTATATCCATTTTCACCCCCACTATACAACGTATCGCGGTTGATTTCTGACAATGGCAAATTATATTTAAAGCGGATTGCCAAATCGGGGTTGGCAATGAATGGTGCACCAAAAGATACCAGGTCGGCTATGCCTTCTTTCAGGATGGCATTCCCGCTTTCCTGCGTAAAGCCCAGGTTAGCCATCAACCTGCCGCTGTAGTGATAGCGGAAATGGCTGAAATAATTATCCTGCAATACTTCTACCGGGGTACCTGTTAAAGTTTCTGCAGGCCCAACAATGTGCAGGAAAGCGAGATTGTAGTCATTCAGTTTTTTAAGGATGTACTGGAACATGGGGATAGTTTCTTCATCCGGCGTCACAATGCCTACATGGCTATATGCGACCGGTGTAAACTTGATCGCTACCCTTGTGCTTTCCCATACTTCCAGGATGACATCCAGTATTTCAAATATAATACGTGCACGATTTTCAATACTGCCGCCATACTCATCGGTGCGATGATTAGTGGCCAGGCTTAGAAATTGAGGAATTAACATGCCAGCCTGTGCATGTACTTCAACGCCATCAAATCCTGCTTCTTTCGCATTCTTAGCCGCCTGCCTGTAATCCTGTATAGTTTGTTTAATTTCAGCAACGGTGAACTCGCGGGGCGTTTGTGTATCTTTAAAGCCCTGGGGTGTATAAGAATGATTTTGCGGATTAATGGCGGAAGGGCCTGCCGGCAATTCACCATCAAAAAAATCCGGATGAGATGCAGCACCAATATGCCCTAATTGAGAGAAGATTAGTCCTCCTTTGTTGTGTACTGCCTGGGTCACCAGTTTCCATCCTTCAATCTGCTCCTGCGTATAAATGCCTGGCACATTAATAAAACCAATAGACTTCGGATTCACCCAGGTACCTTCACTCAGAATTAAGCCTGCTGAAGCGCGTTGTGCATAATACCTGGCCATCAATGGTGTAGGAACCAGGCCTTTATTGGTGGCACGTCCACGCGTAAGTGACGCCATTACCACCCGGTTTTTCAATTTCAAATCACCTATCTGATATTCCTCTAACAGAGGTTGTGCTGTATTTCCCATTGTTTTTTTAAGGCAAACTTCGGGCATATGCCCCAGCGTTACAATATGGGAAAAACTAATACCATAGGGATAAATTTATCCCATTAAGGAATTAAAATACAATGCCTATTTTTGAATAAAGTGAACAGCATATGTATGAAAGAAAGACTCCCCTCACAATAGATTGCGGACTGCACCTGACTAAAGAAGTGCTGAATGGCAAATGGAAGCCAGCCATCCTCCGTGCTATTTCGATGGATGTAAAGCGTCCCAGCGAGATACTACGCTTATTTCCTGGCGCCACCCGCAGGGTGCTGAATGTACAACTCAAAGAATTGGAAGGACATGGCATGATAGAGAAGAAAACCTACCCGCAACTACCGCCTAAAGTGGAGTATTCGCTTACGGAGATCGGCTGTTCACTGATGCCTATTATTGATGCCATGAACCAATGGGGTGATGCTAATCGCAGCTTTTTGGAGAATGTTATTAAGCAAGCACCTAAGATTAGCGAAACATCAAAATCGACATGCCAGATTTATAGACATATGATGGTAGCGCGTAAGATCGGATAAGGTTTGGTAGTGGGATTGCTGCCCATCCAGTCTCAATCCCTCAAATCAAAAAAGCCTTTAAATCTTTCGATTTGAAGGCTTTTTCCTTGCGGAGAGAGAGGGATTCGAACCCTCGATACAGTTTAACCCGTATGACGGTTTAGCAAACCGTTCCTTTCGGCCACTCAGGCATCTCTCCATTATTTCCCTGAAGGGGTTGCAAAAATAGGAAAAGTTTTATATTCTCCAAAAGCAAATTCGGTTTTTTACAAAAAAACTTGCCCTAAGTATATAAAAATCCGCTGAAAGGCGGTCCCCATGCGGGTGAACATGAAAAAGCCGTGCAGTTGTGCACGGCTTTTTAAAATAGGTTCTCAGGGCTAAGGCCGGCTTTACATGGCCGCCAGTTGTACTTTCTGTTGCAATTCAATTACACTGTCACGGAAGTTATTGTCAGTATCCATCAGGTCCTTTACGGTTTGACAGCTGTGGATAACGGTGGTATGATCGCGTCCACCAAAATGTTCACCGATTGTTTTCAGGGAATTTTTAGTAAATGATTTAGCGAGATACATGGTGATTTGCCTGGCCTGCACAATTTCACGTTTACGTGTTTTTTGCAACAGCTTATCATAAGGCACATCAAAATATTCGCAGACCATTTTCTGGATACTCTCGATTGTAATTTCTTTGGAAGATGTTTTTACAAAAGATTTCAATACGCGCTTCGCCAGTTCCAGGTCAATTTCCTTACGGTTCAGCGATGATTGTGCCAGCAGGGAAATCAGTGCGCCTTCCAGTTCACGTACGTTTGTCTGGATGTTATAGGCTACATACTTCACTACTTCTTTCGGCATTTCCAGTCCATCGTTCCGCATCTTCATTTCCAGGATTTCCATCCGGGTTTCAAAATCGGGGATCTGGATATCAGCGCTCAGTCCCCAGCGGAAACGGCTCAGTAATCTTTCCTGTACGCCATCCAGATCTTTAGGCGCCTTATCAGACGTTAGGATCAGCTGCTTGCCGGATTGGTGCAGGTGGTTAAAGATAGCGAAGAAGGCGTCCTGTGTTTTCTCTGCGCGGGCAAAGAACTGGATATCATCTACGATCAACACATCTATCAACTGGTAAAAGTGGATAAAGTCATTGATGATATTATTCTTGGAGTGATCTATAAACTGGTTAATGAATTTCTCTGCACTTACATATAACACCGCTTTGTTCGGATGTATACGTTTTACATCATTGCCTACTGCCTGTGCAAGATGCGTTTTTCCCAAACCTACTCCACCATATATTACCAGCGGATTAAAAGAGGTGCCACCGGGCTTTTCGGCCACTGTTTTACCTGCACGTCTTGCCACACGGTTACTGTCTCCTTCTACATACGCATCAAACGTATAATTGGGATTGAGCTGCGAGTCAATCTGTACCCTTTTAATGCCCGGAATAACAAAGGGATTCTTAACCGGGTTGTGAATCGTTAAAGGAAAATCTACTTCATTGTCTTTCTGAGGTTTGGTAAACTGCGTGGGCATGTTTACTGTTCTGGGATGCTGATGTGGCGTACCGTTCTCTACTACAATGCGATACTCCAACCGGGCTTCTTTACCTAATTCTCTCTTGATGGTTTTTCCTAACAATCCCACATAATGCTCCTCAAGGTATTCATAAAAGAATTGGCTGGGGACCTGGATGGTTAAAACATTGTTTTCAAGTTTAATGGGTTTAATAGGTTCAAACCATGTCTTAAACGGCTGCCATTCTACTATATCCCTAATTATATTAAGACACTTTTCCCAAACTTGTTCGCAAGTTTTATTCATTGAGATAAAAAAAATTAGTTGTTTCTTAATTAAGGATGCTTAGTTCTCGAATTCGAAATTCCCCAACGCAGGAAGTTGAAAAATTTTCAGACAGGACGACGAATATCTGTAGAAAATGTTGAAAAAAAAAATTTATCTACCCTTGTTTATATTCTCCTGATTACAGAGTACCAAAACCCCTTTTTCCACTACTGCTGTGGCTTTACAGCCCAGACGTGACAAGGTTTTCATTACTATAAACCCCATTGATTAACAGCACCTTTATCTTTTCCATTCTCCTTTTTATCATAAATATGGATATATAATTGATAAAATAATATTGTATCCTTTCTCTCAAAAAAAACCGTTCACTGATAAGTCATGAGATATTCACACTTTTTCGGGAGAGGGTGCAAAACTATGTTAGTATCTCCATTTAAAAAAATGTATTAGGGGATAGTAATTGTGAAAGTATTTATTTATATCCACGCGCACCGGATTAATAAAAAATATTTGTCCGCACTAAGCCGAATACCTTATCTTTGACCCTTCTGAATTTAAAATAATTTTTCTATGAGTTTTGAAATTACCGGAAAGCTGATTGTGAAGTACAACACGGTACAACGTAGCGAAACTTTTAAGACAAGAGAGTTCGTTATTGAGAAGTCCGACGACATCAATGGCCGTGTTATCAACAACTATATAAAGTTTCAGTCGGTGCAAGACCGCACTGGTATTGTAGACCGGTTCAATGAAGGTGAAAACGTTAAAGTTTATTTCAATATCAAAGGCACCAGATGGGAGAAAGATGGTAAAGTGAATTACATCACCAACCTGGACGCATGGCGTATGGAATCTGTAATGGCAGCACCTGCTCCGGGCGCAGATCCTCAGCCTAACTACAATACTCCACAGATGCCTGCAGGCGGCGGAGATGGCGGCGACGACCTGCCTTTCTAAGCTGAAAGCATCACACAAAAGCTATTGAAGCGAAGATATAAGCGGATTACATCCCCTTATGTCTTCGCTTTACTCATTTTATACATTACCCCGCATTTGCTATCTTTGCCGCAGTTTTAGGATAAACACCTAACCGCTAATATGATACAACAAATATCTCTCAAATTACTGCCGGCCGATGCCGCCTCTCATACAAATATCATACAGCACGCTGCTGCCGCACTAAGTGTAAAGCCTGCCGAGATTACAGGATTCAATCTGCTGAAACGCTCTATAGACGCACGTTCCAAGCAGGTATTCTTTGTCCTTACCATACAGGTATTCATTAACGAACCTTTTGGAGAAAGGCAACACACCCATCCGGTATATCCATCCCTGCCAGCCAATGCACCACGGGTGCTGATTGCAGGCGCCGGACCCGCGGGCCTCTTCGCCGCATTGCGGCTCATAGAAGCAGGCGTAAAACCAGTTATACTGGAACGCGGTAAAGATGTACGCGCACGACGCCGTGATCTCGCCGCCCTCAATAAAACAGGTATCGTAAACCCCGACTCCAACTACTGCTTCGGCGAAGGCGGCGCCGGTACCTACTCCGATGGTAAACTATACACCCGCTCCAATAAACGCGGCGATATTAACCGCATCCTCAACATATTCGTACACTTCGGTGCAGAAGATAAGATTATGATCGATGCACACCCGCACATCGGCACCAACAAACTCCCGCATATCATCACCGCTATGCGCGAACAAATCATCAACAGCGGCGGAGAAGTACACTTCGAACAAAAAGTAAACGCCATACAAATCAGCAACGGCGCAGTTACAGGCGTGCAAACCGCCACCGGGCAAATATTTGAAGGCAAACAACTCATTCTCGCCACAGGCCACTCCGCCCGCGATATATTTATCATGCTCCACCAGCAAAACATTTTGCTGGAAGCCAAACCCTTTGCCCTCGGTGTGCGCGTGGAGCACCCGCAGGAACTCATCGACAATGCACAGTATCATTGCCAGGTGCGTGGCGAATATCTCCCGCCAGCCAGTTACAGCCTGGTAGAACAGGTGGAAGGCCGCGGCGTATTCTCTTTCTGTATGTGCCCCGGTGGCATAATCGCCCCCGCAGCTACCGATCCCGGCGAACTGGTAGTGAATGGCTGGTCGCCTTCCAAACGAAACAACCCCTTCGCTAATTCAGGCATGGTGGTTACCGTTGATGAATCCGACTTTGCACCATTCGTACATCACGGCCCGCTCGCAGCGATGTACTTTCAACAGGCGGTTGAAAAACAGGCGTATCATGCCGGTGGCGGCAATTTCGTAGCGCCCGCACAACGTATGACCGACTTTGTCAATAAAAAAGTTTCAGCCTCGTTGCCTGAATGCTCGTATGTACCTGGCCTCAACAGCGTGGACCTGCGCAGCGTATTACCCAAAGTAGTACACCAGCGCCTCGCCGGCGCCTTTAAAGCCTTTGGCCGCAAAATGAAAGGATACTACACCGAAAATGCTGTACTGGTGGCCACAGAGTCACGCACATCTTCACCGGTACGCATTCCCCGCAACAATGATACGCTGGAACACCCGCAGGTGGCAGGTCTTTATCCCTGCGCGGAAGGCGCCGGATATGCCGGAGGGATCGTATCCGCTGCAATGGATGGCGAACGCGTGGCCGCCATCATTGCCGCAAAGTTGTCGTAACGATATTCCGACTTATTTATTGGGGATTAATCACTAATTTTTCACCATGAACCTACTCGAAGTCAAACACCTGAAAAAACATTATGACACCCACAAAGCGGTGGATGATGTTAGCTTTGATATACAGCAGGGCAGCATCTTTGGATTACTGGGGCCTAACGGCGCCGGTAAAACAACCCTGCTCCGCATGATTACCGGTATCTTCTACCCCGATGAAGGCCAGATCATTTTCAACGGGCAAAAATTCAACCCGGAAAACGATGTGCAGTACATCGGGTATATGCCGGAAGAAAGAGGTCTCTATAAAAAAATGAAGGTAGGCGAACAAACACTCTATCTCGCCCAGCTCAAAGGACTCTCCCGGAAAGAAGCGGTACAGAAGATCCAATACTGGTTTGATAAATTCGATATCAACTCCTGGTACAACAAACGGGTCGATGAACTCAGTAAAGGCATGCAGCAGAAAGTGCAGTTCATCTCCACTGTTCTGCATCAGCCCAGGCTGCTGATCCTCGATGAACCCTTCTCCGGCCTGGACCCTATCAACTCCAATCTCATTAAACAGGAAATTTTCAACCTCAGTCAGCAAGGTACCACCATCATTTTTTCTACCCACCGCATGGAACAGGTAGAAGAAATCTGCGACCATATCATGCTGATCAACAAAGGCCATAAAATACTGGACGGCAGCGTAAAACAAATCCAGCAGGATTTTAAACAGGGCCTTTTTAAAGTAGGCCTGGGCACGATGCCTAATCCTGCACAAATGGCTACTTATCACTTTAACATTGTGCAAACACATGATAAGGCGTTTACCGTAAAAATGAATGAAGACAGCAGCACCAACGATATCCTGCTGCATTTCATCCGCCAGGACATTCCTGTTACATATTTTGAAGAAATCCTTCCTTCTATCAACGAGGTATTTATCACCCAGGTACAGCAAACCGAAAACAGCAACGCCCCCGTAGCTGCTTTGCCGCTGGCCTGATTAACCTGCTACTTATGGAGAAAATCTGGCTCATTATAAAAAGGGAATTCTTTACCCGCGTGCGTAAAAAATCATTCCTCATCACCACTATACTGGTCCCCCTGGCCTTTGCTGCCATGATCATTGTGCCCATCCTTTTATCTACTTCTTCCAGCGAACATAAGCTCATTGCGGTGGTAGACAAAAGCGGGTTGTTTGAAAACAAGTTCCCCGATTCCAAAGGCGTATATTTCAAATACGTGCAAAACCAGCCCATCGATAGCCTCAAACTGCATTACAGTGATCTCGGCTATGAAGGAGTGCTGTATATCCCCGAGTTTGATATCAACAGGCCCTCCGGCTTTGAATTTTACAGCAGCGGCCAGGCAAGCATCACCATAGAAAACAGTATCAACAAGGATATCAACAGCATCATTGAAAAGAAGCGCATGCAGCTGCAGGGGATTGAACCCTCTAAAATGGATGAAATCAGGTCGGATGTGGAAGTAACCTTTAAAAATGGTAAGGACGAAAAGAAAGGCAGCTCCTGGGTGTCTTATGGAGTAGGCTACGCCAGCGGGTTCATTATCTACTTTGTGCTGTTACTGTTTGGTACCTCCGTTATGCGGGGTGTGATGGAAGAAAAAGTGAGCCGCATTGCAGAAGTAATGATCTCCAGCGTGAAGCCTTTTCAGCTGATGATGGGAAAAATTGTAGGCATAGCCGCCGTGGGCCTGCTGCAGTTTTTTATATGGGGTATCTTCATTACAGCCATATACTCCCTGATACCGCTGTTCTTTTCACCTGAAAGTATGCAGGCAGCTGCCGCCCAGGGCAACCCGGCGCAAACGGCTGAAATGGTGCACAGAATGCGGGAAGTGATAGGCAGTATCAACTGGAGCTTACTGGTACCTTGCTTTGTGTTGTACTTCCTGGGAGGTTATCTCTTTTACTCTGCCTTGTATGCCGCCATTGGCAGTTTGGTCAACGAAGATGCCTCCGACGTGCAGCAGCTCACCATTCCCGTAACAGTGCCTATCATCATTGGTATCATGATTATGATGAAGGCAGTACAGGACCCTGGTAGTCCGCTCGCGGTATGGGGCAGTATTATTCCATTCACATCGCCTATGGTGATGATGGCGCGGCTGCCTTATGGCGTTCCCGGCACAGTACCTTACTGGCAGCTGATATTGTCGTTTGTTTGTCTTATTGGTGGCTTTTTGGGTACTACCTGGTTAGCCGGCAGAATATACCGTACAGGGATCCTGATGTATGGAAAGAAAATTACGCTGAAAGAAGCGATGAAGTGGGTAGTAAGAAAACCATAAAAATTTTGTGAGATGGTTACCGGGGCGGTTGCTCCGGTAACCAATCAAATATCGAAGCTATTTAAATGGCGGATGGTTTCCCTGAACTCCGTCCATATTTCCGCCAATACAGCTGCCGCAGGCTTTATATCATGTATCAGTGCACTTACCTGGCCTATTTCCAGTTCCCCTTCTTCGAGGTTACCTTCAAACATGCCTGATTTGGCGCGGGCGCGTCCCAGCAAGGTTTTCAGGGCATCTATATCTGCGCCGTTATCCTCCGCCTGCCGCACCGCCTGGTAAAAATTATTTTTGATAAGGCGCACGGGCGCCAGCTTCTTTAAACTTAACATGGTATCGCCTTCTTTGGCATTTACCACCGCCTGTTTAAAATTTATATGGGAAGATGCTTCGGGGGTTGCTACAAAACGGCTGCCTACCTGCACACCGGATGCGCCTAAGGCAAATGCTGCTGCCATTGCTTTCCCGGAGCCTATGCCCCCGGCTGCAATAACCGGTATTTTTACCTGTTCGCATACTGCCGGGATCAATACCATGGTGGTGGTTTCTTCGCGGCCGTTATGCCCGCCGGCCTCAAATCCTTCGGCCACTACTGCATCTACGCCTGCGGCCTCGCTTTTTAATGCAAAGGCTGCGCTGGATACCACGTGCACTACCTTGATACCTGCGGCTTTCAATACCGGTGTCCATGTTTTTGGATTCCCGGCAGAAGTGAACACAATTTGTACCCCTTCTTCCAGGATAATATTTATCAGCTGGTCAATATCCGGGTATAATAACGGCACATTCACTCCGAAAGGCTTATCAGTTGCCTGTTTACACTTTTGAATGTGCTCCCGCAATACGGCAGGATACATACTTCCCGCGCCGATGAGGCCCAGGCCGCCGGCATTACTAACTGCGCTGGCTAAACGCCATCCGCTCGCCCAGATCATGCCAGCCTGGATAACAGGATATTGAATATTGAATAAGGAAGTGATACGGTTGTTCATAAGCGAATATACTATAGCTTGATGCTGCCGGTATTATCCCAGGTCTATTTCGGTATTATCGCCTATGTTCAGGCTCTGGCTCAATCCGCGGATATTGGCGTCGCTGCCTATCAGGGAAGATTTCAATACTACTTCATACAGGTTGCTGAAAGAGCCGATAATAGAATCCTTTACAATAGAGTAGTTGATCACAGTATTATCACCAATGGCCACATTAGGGCCAATAATGGCGTTTTTAATGTTACAGCCTTCCCCTATGCTTACCGGCGGGATGATGATCGTATTTTCATATGGTAATACGGGATTGCTGGCCAGTTTATATTTCTTCAGGAGAATAGCGTTTGTTTCCAGCAGCGTATCTTTCCGGCCGCAATCGAACCAGTTGGATACTTTGAAGCCGTTGAACTGCACACCGTGCTCAATCATACATTCCAGGGCATCCGTGAGCTGGAACTCATCGTGCGACTTTATCCTGTTGTCGATATTGCTTTGGAGGCAGTCGTACAGCTGCTCCGTTTCCTTGATCTTGTAAAGTCCCACCAGTGCGAGGTTCGACTTAGGGATCTGTGGCTTTTCCACTACGCGGGTAATCTTTCCCTGTTCATCCAGTTCGGCAACACCGAAGTTACGCGGGTCGTCTACTTTCTTCAGGCCCAGCATCGAGTAAGGAGAGGCGATCACTTCTTTAAAGTCGCATTCACAGATGGTATCGCCAAGTACAATCAGTATTTCATCATTACCCACTACATCGCGGGTAAGGGATAAAGCATGACCGGTACCTTCGCGGCTGTTTTGCTGCACAAAGTGGCAGGTAAGCTGCGGATACTTCTTTTCTACGTAATGCTGGATCTTTTCACCAAGATAGCCTACCACAAAAACAAATTCTGTGATACCCGCATCCACCAACTGATCAATAATGATACTGAGAATGGTTCTGCCGGCTAAAGGTATTAATGCTTTAGGCTGTGTATATGTATGTGGACGAAGCTTGGTGCCTGCCCCTGCCACTGGTATTATTGCCTTCATTTAGTGTTGTAGTTAGGATTAGCTATTGCTGCTCGAATGCGGCGAAATTAACATAAAAAGCGGAAAGCATAAAGCAGAAGCCTTTATGCTTGCAATTGATCCGGCTTTAATTTATTTTTGCACCAAATTTAAGGCAACATGCAAAGAGACCAGCAAATATTTGATTTAATCGGCCAGGAGTTGGAGCGTCAGCGCCACGGCATTGAGTTGATCGCATCTGAAAACTTTACCAGCTTACAGGTAATGCAGGCGATGGGACATGTGATGACGAATAAATACGCCGAAGGTTATCCTGGCAGAAGATATTATGCGGGCTGTGAAATTGTGGACCAGAGCGAACAACTGGCAATTGACAGGGCTAAAGAAATATTTGGCGCTGCTTATGTGAACGTACAACCTCACTCAGGGGCACAGGCCAATGCCGCTGTTATGCTGGCTATTCTGCAACCGGGCGATAAAATCCTCGGACTGGATCTGAGCATGGGAGGCCATCTTACCCACGGTTCTTCCGTAAACTACTCCGGAAAGCTCTACCAACCTCATTTCTACGGTGTTAACAAAGAAACAGGCCTGGTAGAATATGATAAAATGGAAGAAATTGCCAACCGCGAAAAGCCCAAACTGATTGTTTGTGGTGCTTCTGCTTACAGCCGCGACTGGGATTACAAACGTATCCGCGAAATAGCTGACCAGGTGGGCGCTTTTGTACTGGCTGATATTGCGCACCCGGCAGGTTTGATTGCCAAAGGCTTACTGAACTCTCCGTTTGCTCATTGCCATTTCGTAACTACCACTACCCATAAAACCCTCCGTGGTCCCCGCGGCGGTATGATCATGATGGGCGCAGATTTCGAAAATCCGTTCGGTCTGAAAACACCAAAAGGCGAAACCCGCCTGATGAGCTCTCTCATTGATACCGCTGTATTCCCTGGTATCCAGGGCGGTCCGCTGGAACATGTAATTGCCGCTAAAGCTGTTTCCTTCTTCGAGATACTGTCTGACGAGTACACTGTATACGCCAATCAGATCCTGAAAAATGCGCAGTCCATGGCTAAAAGCTTTGTAGGCAAAGGATATGAAATCATTTCCGGTGGTACCGACAATCACCTGATGCTGATTGACCTCCGCAATAAAAATATCTCTGGTAAAAAAGCGGAACAAACACTGGTAAAGGCCGATATCACCGTCAATAAAAACATGGTGCCTTTCGACGATAAATCTGCCTTTGTTACTTCCGGCATCCGTATTGGCGTTCCCGCTATCACCACCCGTGGTATGAACGAAAGCCATATGGGGCAGATCGTTGACTGGATCGATGCCTTGCTGCTGGATGCAGACAATGAAGGGCTGATCCTCAAGGTAAGAGGCGAAGTGAATACGTTTATGCAGCAGTTCCCGCTGTATCCCGAGTTGTAGGCGGATTTTGTCTTGGCTCAGGATTACGCTGATTATACTGATTAGCTGGATTTTTACTTTTGGATTTTATAAAGGATTAAGGGAGATAGAAGCGGATATGTACTGCCCCCTAAAAGTTAGACACTTTTAGGGGGCATTTTTATGGATAAACGCAGAAAATACAGTTTTGAGCAAAAATTAGCCATTGTGATGGCAGTTGAGAATGATTATCAATCCGTTAGT